>CANJIL010000005.1 GCA_947474455.1 Hyphomonadaceae bacterium
ATGACGATGTGGCGGGCCAGTTCACCTACCTGATCAACGACACCAATTTCGACGACCTCGCGGTCTCGACCGACGGCGTGGACGCCTCGAACCTGGGCGCGGGGGTCGCCACCGCAACGGTCTCGAGCTCCGGCTCGAACACGATGGTAGTGCAGGGCGCGGATCTGACGCTCGCCAGCGCCATGTTCTCGACCTTCGCCACGATCGAATCTCGACCTCCTCCGCCGCCGCCACCACGGCCGCCAACGCGCTGGAGCAGGCGATCACCGACCTCAACGTGACGCTGGCCTCGCTCGGCTCGCAGGCGACCGCCCTCGACGCCCAGCAGGACTTCCTCGCCAAGCTCTCGGACGAGATCGAGAACGGGATCGGCAACCTCGTCGATGCCGACCTTGCCAAGGAATCCGCCAAGCTCCAGTCGCTGCAGATCAAGCAGCAACTCGGCGCCCAGGCCCTGTCGATCGCCAACCAGGCGCCGCAGGTCATCCTGTCGCTGTTCCGCAACTAGGGGCCGCAAAGCCTTACTGACCCAACAAAAGGGGCCGTCTCCGCCGCAGGGCGGGGCGGCCTTTGCACATAAGACTGCGCGTAAGTCCGCGGCGGAAACCATCCGTTAACGTCTACTAACGAAGACTGACCGCGAATTGACGATTCGTTCACCACGTTTCGTCCGCGGAGACGGCCAAAATGGTCGAAAGACTGAACAACGCGACGGGCGTTCTTGGAGCCCTGAAATACCTCCAGGCGTCGACCCGCGATCTTTCTGGCGCGGAAACCCGCCTGTCGTCCGGCCTGAAGGTCACGCGCGCCAGGGACGACGCAAATTCTTTCCATTCGGCCGCGATCATGCGCGGTCAGGGCAGCTCGCTCAACGCTGTGACGCTCAGCCTCGGCCGCGCCGAATCGATCTCCGACACGGCGATCTCGGCAGCCGAGTCGATCTCCAAACTGCTGATCGAAATGAAATCGACAGCGGCGCAGGCGATGTCGGGAGGGCTTAGCGAGGATCAGCGTGAAGCGTTCTCGCAGCGCTATGCGAACCAGATGAACACGCTGCAGAGCTTCATCCGAAATGCGTCGTTCGACGATTCGAACATTCTCGACGGCTCCAGGCCCGCCGGCGTGTCCTTCATAGCGGACGCCGAGGCAAGCCAGTCCCTGACGCTCGAAGGCCGCAATTTCATGCCGGGCGGGCAGGTCATCACTGCGCCAGCGTCCACGACGGCGCTCAACAATACGCAAGCCGCCGCCGACACGCACGCGATGCTTGAGCAGTCGATCGCCAATGTCGGCGACCAGTTGATCTCCATGTCGGCCGAGCGCAAGCGCATCGAGGCGCAGAAGGGGTTCGTTTCCCGGCTCGCCGATGCGTTGGCTGCCGGCGTTGGGCGCATGGTGGACGCCGATCTTCCCGCTGAGAGCGCGCTAATCCAGGCGCTTCAGGTCAAGCAGGAGCTCAGCGCCTCCGCGATCGGCATCGCCAACTCGGCCCCGCAGGCGCTGTTGGCGCTCTTCCGCGTCTGAGCGGTGATGCTCAGCGAGATCCAGTTCGAACAGGCGGTCGCAGCCTTCGTGACGTTCTTCGTCTTGATCGATGCACCCGGTGTTGCCCCGATCTTTGCCTCCCTGACAGCGCCGGGCGGCTCGGCCTATGCGCGCAGGATGGCGATCAGGTCTGTCTTCGTTGCGGCGCTGATCCTGTTCTTCTTCGCCTTCGCGGGCGTCTGGCTGCTCGAGCATCTCGGCATTTCGCTGGACGCCTTTCGCGTCGCAGGTGGCGTGCTGTTGTTCCTGATCGCGCTGGAGATGGTGTTCGAGAAGCGCCAGGCGCGGCAGAAGACCCGCGCAGATCAGGTTCTGGCTGATGAGGAGGCTTCTGGCCGCCTTGATGACGTCTCCGTCTTCCCGTTGGCCATCCCGATGATTGCGGGGCCGGGCTCAATTGCGACGGCCATGCTCTACATGCAGAATGCCGGGGGCGATCCGGTCGGCATCAGCATTGTCTCCTTCGCCATTGGGGCGAATCTCGTTCTTGCTGGCCTGATCTTCCTTGTGGCCGTGCCGCTGCTGAAGGTCATGGGCGACCAGATTGCCGGCGCGATCACGCGCATCTTTGGCGTGATCCTCTCCGCGCTTGCCGTGCAGATGATAATCGTCGGGACTATTGGCGCATTCGGTCTGCAGATTCCCGCAGCCTGAACTCAGCTCGCGGCCGAATAATCGTCCATGAGATAGACGGCGCTGACTTTCTTCGGCTTGTCGCGCGTGACCGATTTCCACAGCACAGAAACCGCCACAATCGCCAGCAGGGCGAGGCAGGCGAGGAGGCCAGCCACCTGCATGCGCAGGGCGTTGGTCCACGTCACAGTGGTGCGGGCGGTTTCGAGCAGGTTCTCGCCGTCGTAGTCGGCCAGCGGCACGACCCGGTCTCCGCCCGCGCGTGCGACCAGCTGGGCGCGATTCACGTCCGCGCGGTCCTTGATGCGGCTGATGATGGCGACGGCGGATTCATCCGAAGTGTCCTGCGCGATCTCGCGCAGGATGCGGAATTCGGCAAGCAGCGGCTCAAGCTTCGCCTTGTCGATCGTGGTTTTGAACACGCGCGCCACGACTTCGGCATTCTTGGGGGTGAAGCCGACTTCGTTCTGTAATTCGGCGGCAAGCAGACGCTTCATTTCCGCGACCGGAACGACGTCCTCGATCCGGTTCTGCAGATAGAGCTTGAAGGGAACGACGCCTTCCTTGCGGGTGAGGAAGGTCGAAATCGCAACCGACGCGCCGGCGCGGGCTTCCGGATCCGCCAGGATCAGGCCGATGCCGGAGAGAAGGAAGGAGGTGACGTCGGTATGGTCGTCATTGGCCCAGCCGACTGCGGTGCGGGTGTGCTGGGGCAGGTCGCCCAGCCGGTTCAGCTCGACACGGGAGTCACCCTCGCGCGCGACGGCCAGCGCAGCCGAGCCGGGGGTTGTCGCAACGGCAGGGACTGCGCCCGGAACGGCGGAAGCCGGTGCGGATGCCGTGAAAATGGACTGCAGCGCGGTCGTGCGGCGGTCGTATTCGTCCTGCAGGTCTTCCGGCAGATAGGCGACCGCAGCGTCAATCAGGGCTTCCTCGCCCGCGCCATCGGCGACGGCGATGCGCGCGCGCAGGGCTTCGCCGTCCTTGCCATCGAGCATGGCTGGCGCGCCAAGCAGCAGGCCTCGCACCCGGCGCATTTCCTTTTCCTCGAGAGAGGTGCGGACCATCTCGGCCCACACTTCGCGCGAGGCCTTGTCTGGCCGCGTGGAAATCTCCAGGAAGCGCGTGTCCATCGCCTGCCGCGTGGCGGTTATGGCTTCGGGGGTCGCCTGATAGGCAGGACGCTTGTTGCCATAGGCCGTCGACATGACGTGCGAGGCCAGGAAGGGCGTTACACAGATGGCTGCGTTGAAGATGAGGGCGGCATAAGCCGCGAACGGCAACCGGCGCTTACGACGGCGATTCATCGAGCCCGCTTCCGTATCAATATGTGGCCGCACAGGGCGTACCGCCCATCCGTCCACTTACGCGCCCCAGCTTAGGCATCCTTTGTTTTCCGGGAGGCCCGATAGATCAAGTGGGCAAGGCGCCTCTTATCGAAAAAAACACATAACCGATTTGTCATGCGATGCTTTCGCGTAGATTACGAAACAAGCGCAAATTACGCCTTGGCGTCCACGGCAATGCCGGAGGCTTCTCGCCGGACCGTCGCATTCACGGTCCCTGTGCGGCCATAACCGGCAGGGGCGCTGTGAGAGGAGGCAATCTCTGTGGCGATCGAACGCACCAGACCTTCGGTCACCGTCTTTGTCGCCATCAGAGCCTGGGCGTGGGCTTCGAGATTCTGCTCCAGATCCGTGGCGGCCTGGCGCAGGCTTGCCTTGAGGTCCGGCGAAATGCCGTCCAGCAGGGCTGGTTCGTTCTTCACCTTGGAGACTTCGATTCGCCAGGTGTGGACCAGGCGCTCTTTCTCGTTCCAGTCGGCCGAAAGCGAGTTCAGCTTGCGTGCTTTCACGACCCCGATTTCCGTCGCCACCAAAGCGACGAGGCGCTGCGTCATGGCCAACAGGTGAGTGGCGCGCTCGGTGGAATCGGCAGTCATTCGAGCCCCTGGAGCCGGAGGATTTCCTTGAGAACGGTGTCGGAAATACCGATGCCGCCGCCCCGCGCGATGGCGTCGGCGTATTGGTCGACCAGCATCGGCCGGAAGGTGGCCTCGGCGTTGCCGCCGCCTGTGGGGCCATCTGTCTCGAGCCCCTGGAACATCGGAGCAAGCATTTCGGCGATGAACATGCGCTCGAATTGCTGCGCGACTTCCTTGGCCTGAGCGCGGGTCTTCACGCCCGACACATCGGTCGAAAGCCCGGCCTTCGTCCGTGACAAAACATCGACCGGTGGGGAGGCGAGGGCGATGTCCGGCATCTTACATCACCTCGATCTCGGCCTGCAGCGCGCCGGATGTCTTCAGCGCCTGCAGGATGACGATGAGATCGCGTGGGGATACGCCGAGCGCATTGAGCCCGGTGACCAGCTCGCGCAGCGGCACGCCGTTGCCGCCGACCATGGCCAGCTTGGCCACGTCTTCGGCGACGGCGATGTTCGACTGCGGCACCAGGACGGGGGGAGCGTTGGTGAAGGAGTTGGGCATGGCGACGCCCGGCGTCTCCTGCACCTGGATCGTCAGGTTGCCCTGCGCAATGGCGACCTTGGATACGCGCACATTCTCGCCCATCACGATGACGCCCGTGGTCTCGTTGATGACGATGCGGGCGCGCTGCTCGGGCTCGATCTCAAGGCTCTCGATCTGCGCGATAAGAGCGGACATGTCGCGGAAGCCTGCGGGCCGGCGCAGGCGCACTGTAGCGAGATCCGAGGCGACGGCTGCATCGACGCCGAGGAAGGTGTTGATCGCCCCGGCAATGCGGGACGCCGTGGTGAAGTCGGGATTGCGCAGCGCCAGCCGCAACTCGGTCTGCGCCGAGATGTCGAAGCGGAGTTCGCGTTCGATCGTGGCGCCGTTGGGCACGCGTCCATTGGTGGGGATGTTGCGCGTGAGCGACGATCCCGAATTGCCGCCGGCGGTGAAGGCGCCTACAGCCACAGAGCCTTGCGCCAGTGCATAGGCCTGGCTGTCGGCGCCAATCATCGGCGTCGCCAGCAGTGTGCCGCCTTCGAGGCTCTTCGCATCGCACATGGTCGACACCGTAACGTCGATGCGTGAGCCGTTGGTGGCGAAGGGGGGCAGGTTGGCGGTCACCATCACAGCGGCGACGTTCTTGGTGTTGACGGTCGAGTCGCGCGTATTGATGCCCAGCCGTTCCAGCATGGATTCGAGGCCCTGCTGAAGCATCGGGCAGTTGCGGATCGAATCGCCCGTGCCGTTCAGGCCGAACACGATGCCGTAGCCGGTAAGTTGGTTGTCCCGCACGCCTTCGATGTCGATGATGTCTTTCAGGCGCGTGCCGGCGGCCACAGGCGCGGCGAGCGCGAGGACGGCAAACAGACAGGACAGAGTGCGGGCGAGTACGCGCATGAAATCCCAGGAGACGGGTGACGGAGATATTCCGACCGTTCTGGCCGCAGCGTTCTTCAGTGCAGTTTCGCCCCGCAATCCGCAACAAAGCCTTAAGCGTGGTTTCCCGCGGAGAAACTTTCTTAAGCCGCTATTAACCAACCCGGCCAAATCTGCCGGGCAGGAGACGTGCTGAGATGAAGGTCAGTTCCACCTCGTCCACATCCGCGTCCGCTGGAAGCAGCGGAGCCAAACCCGCCGCTGACGGCTTCAGCCGTCTGCTGGCGGCCGATGGTGCAGCGCCTCGCGGGCCCGCAGCTACTGTCTCGGCGGCGGCTGGCGTAGCGGGAATTTCCGCGCTGATGGCGCTTCAGGGAGTGGGCGGTCCCGAGGCGCGCGCCCGTGCGCTGCGCAAGGGGCGTCGGCTGCTCGACGCGCTCGATCGGCTGCAGCTTGCCATGCTTGGCGAAGGTCCCTCGCAGCGTCACCTCGCCCTGCTCAAGGGCGCGCTCTCCGAAGAGCGCCAGGCCACGGGCGACATCGGCCTCGACGACACGCTCAACTGGGCGGAAGTGCGTGCAGCCGTGGAGGCGGCCAAGCTTGAACGCGGGTCCGAGCCCGGGCCGGTCTGATCTCGGGCTGTCTAACCAATGCTGCGCCGCGGCATCGCTCTATTGCGTGAGCGAATGCTCACAGTTTAAGCCTGCTAAACGGGAAATGTCAGAAAAGTGTAATAAATACAACGCCTCATAGGCGATTCCGGTGTGATCTGAGCCGTTTACGGGCTACCGCGGCTCATATATACAGCCCGCCCAGCTAAGGCGGCCCTGAGGATGGGCCGGCCTAGGGAGCAGACAGCGATGAGTTCCAAGACGGCCACCTACAAGCCGACCGAGAACGAGCCCTATATGAGCAAGAAGCAGCTCAAATACTTCAAGGAAAAGCTGACCGCCTGGAAGGAGGAGATCCTTCAGGGCAATCGCGAGACAATTTCCGGCATGCAGGAAAACGTGGCGCCAATTCCGGACCTCGTTGACCGTGCTTCCTCAGAAGCCGACCGCGCCTTGGAGCTCCGTACGCGCGACCGCGAGCGCAAGCTGATAAACAAGATCGACGCGGCGCTACGTCGGATCGAGATGGGCGAATACGGCTATTGCGAAGAGACCGGCGAGCCGATCGGCGTGAAGCGCCTCGACGCCCGCCCGATCGCCACGCTCTGCCTTGAGGCGCAGGAACGCCACGAGCGCAAGGAACGCACGATCCGGGACGACTGATCCTAGCTTTTCGCCGCCGCCAGCGCACAGCAGCCGGGCGGCATGCCGCCGGGCGCAATCTGCAACGTTTGGCGAATCCTATAGGTGTCCTGATTCCTCCGAGAGATCGAAGGAGCCGGTTTGCTGTCGGATTACATAGAGTGTGGACTCGACGGGCAAAGCCACAACAGCCAGGGCAAGGTGCACGCATCACGCCTACTAGGCGCCCGCCGGGCAATGATAGTTGGCGCAGGCGATGAAGCCGAGCGCAACGGCGATGCCGCTCGCCGATATCCCGTCCATGCCAAGCGGGCGCAACGCGACGAATACCGCCGCGCTGACGATTGCGGGCGTGATGTAGAGCTCTCGCCGCAGCAGGATCGATGGCGCGCCCGCGAGTACGACGCGGATGACGCCGCCGGCCCTGTCAGCGACAGCGCTGCAGCTGCACCTACGCAGGTGTAGATGCGCACTCCCGCCGCATCGAGCCACAGCAGCGTCTTTCGTGCACTTCGCGCCCCGCGCCAGGCGGATGGGCGCGGCCACGGCCGAACACTCGATCACCTAGCCGGGATCGAGCACGCAGAAGAATGGCGTATTGATCAGCAGGTCGCCCAGCGTGCCTCCGCCCACGCCCGTGACGGCCGCGAGCACGATGAACATCAAACGTCCTGGCGCTTCTGGGCGGCCATGCAGGCGCCGGACCCGGCGAATGTCCCAACGCGCGCACAATCGCGCTCAGAAAGAAGACTGATCTTCATGCCCGACACACGGCGCAAATCGGCGGTCTGTGCAACGGCGGCCTGGCCGCAAAACCGCGGGTCTTGAACAAGCGCCGCGAGTCGTGATTCTGCGCGGGAGGCATCGTGGAGTTGCAGATGGAAATCATTTCGAACGGGGCGGATGCAGGGCTCTATTGGTCCGAACTTGCGCGCAATTGGGCGTCGGCCTTCACCTTCGTCGCGGCTTTGCTCGCCGGCATTTTCGGTCTGTTCCGTTATCTGCGATCGGAGCGGATGCGCCAGACGGAGCAGGTGCGCGAACTCTACCGCATGTTCTTCGAATCGGACCGCTATCGCCGTATCCGTTTCGTGCTCGCCAATCCGGGCTCGCCCGAGTTCGCCGCGCTGCGCACCGAGCTCTCGACGCCGGGCATGCCGCAGGCCCTCGAAGGCGAGCTCATCGACCTGCTCAACTTCTTCGAGTTTGTCTCCGGCCTTACCCGGCGCGGCCTTGTCGCCAAGCGCGATATCGACTGGATGTTCGCCAGCTTCATCAGCCGTGTCGTGGCGGTCGATTTCGTGCGTGCTTACGTCCTGCGCTCGGACTTCGAGGAGCTGCAGGATGCAGCGCGCGCTGCGGATAGAAGGAAGAAGTGACTGCACGGATTTTCGTCAGCGGCTCGCAGCGTTCCGACGCCCCGTCCGGCTTCGCGGGAAGCTGCGCACGTCAAAGCCATTCTTGAGACTGGCGCGGCGCGCAAGGCCGGACAAGTATTCAGGGGCGTCTTTATGCTCCGTCCAGGTATCGGGCCTTTGCGCCCGTGGGCGAGTAAGGGGTGAGATCTGGCGCATCCGGGACATGATGTTTCTCGTCCGGCTCGACCGCTGTCAGCGCGGGGCTTATATCCGTGAGCGGGGGCCGGTCTTGCGCGATGATGGCCGCCGGGTGACTTGCCGGGTGTATCGTTACGTGAGCGCGCTGCTGGGTGTACCTGTCACCGCCTCGGCCGACTATGTCCAGTGGATGAAAGTGAACAGACGCAACACATGATCAATCGTTCGGCCGGTCCTGAAATCCTCCGCCTGATCGACTTGTTGTCGAAGCTGCCGGGCCTCGGGCCGCGTTCCGCCCGCCGCGCCGCGCTGCACCTGCTCAAGCGGCGCGACCAGCTTCTCAGCCCGCTGGCGGCGGCGCTGGCGGACGCTGCTGCAAAAGTCCAGATCTGCCGGCTCTGCGCGAACTTCGACACCGTGAACCCATGCTCGGTCTGCGCTGCACCAGGACGGGACAATTCGGTGATTTGCGCGGTCGAGGAGGTGGGGGATCTCTGGGCGATGGAGCGCTCCGGCGTCTTCCGGGGGCGCTATCACGTGGTCGGTGGAACCCTGTCCGCACTCGACGGCATCCGGCCGGAGGATCTCAACATCGCCGGGCTGGTGGAGCGCGCCGGCGCCACAGATGTGCGCGAAGTAATCCTGGCGCTGAACGCCACCGTGGACGGACAGACGACCGCCCACTACATCACAGACAGGCTGGCGCATCTGCCCGTGAGGGTGACACGCCTTGCTCATGGTGTGCCTGTGGGTGGGGAGCTCGATCACCTCGACGATGGCACGATCGCCGCTGCGATGGCGTCGAGACGATAGAAACGACGGCTGGAAGGTCCAATGGTGAAACGCAAACAGGCGCCAATAGTGCTTACGGTGGCCGCCGTGGGTCTGGGCGTGGGTATCGGCATGTGGCTGATGCGCGAGCACATCAGGTCAATCGCAGGCAGCGTGCGCGACAACGCCCACCGCGCGAACAACCCGCTGGACGTGTTCGGAACCGATGTTCCCGACAACGCCTTTGAGGGCGTCGCCAACTATCCGCATGTGCCGGAAGGCTGGCGTCCCAGGCGCGGCGCGCGGGACTGATTTTCTCTTATCGCTAGAATCGCGCGACCGTCCGACGCCTGCAGGTTGATCGGAACAAATAATGAACCTATGGTCGCAAGCATGACACTTGATACGCTGCACATCGTCCTTCTGGTCATCGCGCTGGCTGCCGCCGCGGCAGCGCTTGTGTTCTCGCAGCGCAAGCCGCCAGACACGGCGCACCTGTCTGCAGAGCTTGCGGAGCGTGGGCGGGAAGTCGCGGCGCTGAAGAGCGAGCGCGACAGCCTGCGCCAGCGCGCCGAGGCGGCTGAAAGGGCGCATGCAGCAGACGGCGCCAAGATGGCTGAGCGTGACGCCAGCATGGTGCGCGAACGCGAGCAGCTCGCGAAGATGCAGGCCGAGAGCGAAGCCCGCTTCAAGTCGCTGGCCGACGCCGCCTTGCTGAAGTCGCAGCAGCAGTTCGTGCAGATCGCCGACGAAACGCTGAAGAAGCACAAGGAAGGCGCCGAGGGCGAACTCGGAAAGATGCTGAAGCCGATCTCGGAAACGTTCGGCCAGTTCCAGAAGAAGGTCGATGAGATCCAGAAGATCAGCGCGGAAGACCGCGCCAAGCTGGAAGAACAAATCCGCGGCGTCAGCGAGAGCGTGCGCAAGACGGAAAGCGCGGCCGGCAAGCTCGCCAGCGCGCTGTCCACCACACGGCATGGCGGCCGATGGGGGGAGGAGACGCTTCGCAACGTACTGGAGATGTCAGGCCTGTCGCCTTACGCCGACTTCACCGAGCAGAATTCGTCCGAGACTGACAAGGGCCGTATCCGGCCTGATGTGATTGTGCGCATGCCGGGTGGGCGCGAACTGGTGATTGATTCCAAGGTCTCGCTGGATGACTATCTGGCAGCCTCGAACGAGATCGATCCGGCGAAGCGTCAGGCTTTCCTCGCCGCTCACGCCGCCAAGGTCCGCGCCCATGTCACAAGCCTTGCCCGCAAGGACTACTGGAAGGGCTTTTCGGACCGCGTCGATTTCGTCGCCATGTTCATGCCCGGCGAGAATTTCTACGCCGCCGTGCTCGAGCATGACCGGGAGATTTTCGACTTCGCGGCCAAGAACAGCGTAATCATCGTGACGCCCTCGACGCTGATCGCCCTCGCCAAGGCGGTCGCCTATGGCTGGCGCCAGGAACAGGCTGCACACAACGCCGAGCAGGCGGTGGAACTTGGGCGGGAGCTTTACCAGCGCCTGTCTGTGATGACCGAGCACATGTCCAAGGTCGGCTCCAACCTCGACAAGGCGGTCGACAGCTACAACTCGCTGGTCGGCTCCTATGAACGTAAAGTGATGCCGCAGGTCCGCCGCTTCGAGGACTTGCAGATCCCCACAGAAGACAGGGCCGTCGAAGCTCCGGCCGAACTGGGGGTGAAGGCGCGGACGCCGCAGCCCCAGATAGCGGAGGTGAAGTCCGAAACGCCGTTGCTGGACGCCTTGCAGCCGCAGGCCGCCGGGGGTAAGCGCAAATAGCCTTTCCCGTCAGGGGCGTTTGCCTCATGTTGAGCAGGTCTCACGGGGTCGTTCACTTGACGAAAAGCGGCCTCATCCATAGCTAGCCGTTATGGCTATCCGTCCCATCCTCACTGTTCCCGATCCTGTCCTGAAGCAGGTGTCCAAACGCGTCGATGTCGTCACCGACGAAACGCGTGCGTTGATGGATGACATGCTCGAGACAATGTATGCGGCCCCCGGCGTAGGCCTTGCCGCCGTGCAGGTCGGCGTGCCGCAGCGCGTGATCGTAATGGACCTCGCCAAGGAAGGCGAGAAGCCGGAACCCCGCTACTTCGTGAATCCGGAAATCCTGGAGACAATCGACGAGACGCAGACCTATGAGGAGGGCTGCCTTTCGGTGCCGGACTTCTATGATGAGGTCGAGCGTCCCAAGCGCGTGAAGCTGCGCTACCAGAATTACCAGGGCGAGAAGATCGAGGAATGGGCCGAGGGCATGTATGCGGTCTGCATCCAGCACGAGATGGACCACCTGCAAGGCACACTGTTCATTGACCACCTTTCCCGGTTGAAGCGCTCCTACGCCATCAACAAGGTCAAGAAGGCGAAGAAGAAGGACGCAGCCTAAGCCGTCCGGTCTTCCAGAAATCATTTCCGCTCCCGCGCGCGGTTTGTATACAGCCTAGGCGCTCTCGCATCTGGGCGGCAGGCGTCCGGGGCGGACATGATCAAGGCCAGGCTCATCCGCTACGTCTTTGCGCTGCATCGCTGGATGGGCGTCACACTCGGCCTGCTGATGCTGCTGTGGTGCGTCACCGGCGTGGTGATGATCTGGAACCCCTATCCGGCCGTGACGCTGGGCGATCGCGACTATCGACTCGAGGGTCTCGCGCCGATCGTGGCGCCGGACCGCATGACGCTACCCGCCATTCCCGACACGGCGACGTTGTCATCCGCCCGCATTGAGATGCTTGCCAACCGGTCGGTGATTGTCATGGCGTGGCGCGACGGCGAGGAAAGCGGCCGCGGCGTGTTTGACCTGACCACCGGCGCGAAGATCGACGAGGTTAGCGAAGCCGACGCTCTGGTCGTTGCCAGCACCTATGTCGAGCGTCACAAACTCGCTGGTCAGCCGACCGTCACCCGGCTCATGGAGCGCGACGAGTTTGTCGTCGCGGGCTATTTCAACGCGCAACGTCCGTTCTACGAAATCGCGCTCAACGATCCCGAACAGACTGTTCTCTACGTCTCGTCCAAGACAGGGCAAATCGCCCAGCGCACCACCGCCTCGCTTCGCTTCTGGTCATGGTTCGGCGCGATCCCGCACTGGCTCTATTTCACCGAACTGCGCCGCGATACGCCGCTGTGGACTCAGGTGATCATCTGGACGTCGCTTGCTGGCTGCTTCCTGACTGTGATCGGGATGTTTGCCGGTCTCCGTCAGCTTCGCCGCCGCAAATCGACCGGCAAACTCGCCTCGCCCTATCGCGGCGCCAAGTTCTGGCATCACATGATCGGGCTCGCCTTTGGCGTGCTGGTGCTGACGTTTTCCTTTTCGGGTTTCACGTCGATGCAGCCCTGGGGCTGGCTGGAATCCGGCCCCGCAGCGGGCAAGGCGGCGGATCGTTATATTGGCAAGCCGGTAACCTGGGCTGTGGCGAAGCCTGCGCTGGAAGCGCAGGCAGTCGCGCTGCGGACCATTTCGCGCGAGCGCAGTCTCGTGACCTTCACCGGGACTGAAGGCCGCCCCTGGTTCATCTGGCAATCTGTTGACGGCGCCCGCCGGCGTCTCGACGCCAACGGCCAGCCGGCGCCGTTCGATGACGCGAGCCGCGAGCGTGCGGCAGATCTACTCGCCGGTCAGAAGAACGCCGCCCGGTTCGAGCTGATGTCCGCGGCGGACGAGTACTACTATCCCGGCGCATCCTCATCCGATCTGCCGGTTGTGCGGATTTCCGCGCCGGCTATGAACGATACGCGTTTCTATCTCGATCCCGATACCGGCGGGCTGCGGTTCATCGCCGACGACGGCGCCAAGGGTTTCCGCATCTGGCATATGGCCCTGCACACCTTCGATTTCATGGGATCGCCAATCCGCGAAATTCTGCTGGTGCTGGTGATGCTTGGCGTCACCGCCGTGTGCGGCCTTGGCGCCTGGATGGGCGTTAAGAAACTCGCTCGCGGGGGCAAGCTCGACAACACGCCCAAAACCGAAAGGCCCGTGTCCTAGAACGGCGTGATCTGGTCGTAGATCAGCTTGCCGTACTTGTCGCGCTGCACAGCGCTGATGTCGCCGCGCCCGCCATAGGAGATACGCGCTTCGGCGATCTTGGTGTGGGCGATGGTGTTGTCGGACGCCACGTCTTCCGGCCGGATCACGCCGGAGATCAGCAGTTCGCGCAGCTCGTTGTTGATGCGCACTTCCTGGCTGCCGCCGATCACGAGATTGCCGTTGGGCAGGCGGTCCGTGATCACAGCAGCGATGGTCAGGTTAACGGTCTCCTGCCGGTTCACAGAGCCTGTGCCGTTGGAGGACGAGGTCGAGTCAAAGCCCACGGCGGGGTCCAGCGAGGGCGTGCCGGGCAGAACTTTCTGCATTGTGTCTTCAAGGCCTAGCAGAGCCTGCACGCCCGTTTCCGTCGCGCTGGTGCGGCTGCGCGCTGTGGTGTTGTTTACCTGCGCAGAGTCCGAGATCTCGATGTTCACGGTCAAGATATCGCCGATCTTGCTGGCGCGCTGGTCGTTGAAGAACGACCTGGCGCCTGCGCGCCAGAGCGAATTCGGGGCCTGCACCTCGGTCATTGGGGTGGGCAGCGGCATGGAGACGCGTTGCGAGCCGGCGATCGTCGCCGGGTTGGCGATCGGCGTCAGTTGTGGCGGCCCGATCGCGTCGTTCAGTCCTGCACATCCGCCCAGCATCAGCGCGGCAAGGCCAGCTCCGGTGGTGATGACGTGTTTCATCTTGCTCTACCTGACATTGACGCGGGCCTCGCCGCTCGCCTCGGCCACGGCGTCGATGGTCCGTTTGGAATAGCTGTTGAGCACGCGGACAGCCTCACCCTTGGCGGCTTCGTTCTGCGCGATGCCGTCGACGCTGAGGCGGACGCCAGGTGAAACGTAGACGATCTTCACCGGCTCGCCCTTGCGAATGATGGTCGGCTGTTTGAGGTCTGCTGTCAGCAAGGCCTGGCCGGCCTTCAGGGCGCGGCGGACTTCAAGGCCCACCGCCAACTGCGCATCGGCGCCATTGCGAATGGGACGCGAGGGGTTGGCGACTTCCCAGTTTACGTCGTCCGAGGAGAGCACATGGCCACGCGGAACATCGCGGGCCACCACCAGAACCTGCATGGCCTGTTGCGCGCCGGCGATCCGCGCGGCGGGTGTCGCCGCGCGCGCTGCGGGCGCGGGGGTCGCATTGCCGGTTGTGCGCGTCACCATGATCGGCTGATCTAGCGGAATGGCCAGAATGACGCCGGCGTTCCTTGCTGTGGCGATGAGGAAGGCGGGGTCGATCGCCAATGTCTGTCCGGGCGGCGGCGCAGGCCCGAGAAGAATGCCGGCGTGTTCGCCCGTGACCGGCGTTACGTCGCCCAGAGTGATCCAGTCGCCGCCGATTACTGTCGCGCCCGCGCGCTGGGCGGCCGCGTAGGGCGCGAGGAGCGACAGGCAAAGAATGGCAGCGGCGAGGCGGATCATGCGGCTTACCGCAGGTTGCTGGCGGAGCGCAGCATCTCGTCGGTCGTAGTGATGACTTTCGAGTTCATCTCGTAAGCGCGCTGGGCTGTGATCAGCGACGAAATTTCCGTCACCGCATTGACGTTGGACGTTTCCAGAAAGCCCTGCTGCAGATAGCCATAGCCAACGCTGGCGGGCTGCCCGCGATTAGCCGTGCCGGAGGCAGGCGTTTCCACGAAGGAGTTGTCGCCGATCGCCTCGAGACCCGCCGGGTTCACGAAACGCGCGAGTTCAAGGGCGCCGACATCCTGCGGCGCGCTGCCATCAGCCATGATCGCCTGGACGACGCCCTGGCGGTTGATCGAAACGCCGACCGCGTCCTGCGGCACGGTGATCCCCGGGGCGACGACGAAGCCGTCCTCCGTCACCAGCTGACCATCCGGCGACAGCGCAAAGTTGCCGGCGCGCGTATAGGCATCGCGGCCGTCCGGAAGTTGGATGATGAAATAGCCTTCGCCGGAAATGCCGATGTCATAAGGGTTGGTGGTCTGCGTCATGCCGCCTTGTTCGGTGACGCGGTAGACCGAGCCGGCTTTCACGCCCACGCCGACCTGCACGCCCGTCGGCACGATAGTGCCCTGATCGGACGATGTGACGCCCATGCGTTCGACATTCTGGTAGAGCAGATCCTGGAATTCAGCGCGCTGGCGCTTGAAGCCAGTCGTGTTCATGTTCGCGATGTTGTTCGCGATGACCTCGACGTTGAGCTGCTGGGCCTGCATGCCCGTCGCTGCGGTGTTGAGAGCGCGCATGTGAGTCTTGCCTCCTCAGGCGGTCGTCCGGCCGTTATCCGACTTTCGACAGCTTCTCGATCGAGGCGCTGCGAAGATCATCCGATTGTGCGAGCATCTTGGCGACTGACGTATAGGCGCGGCTGATCTCGATCATTTCTGTAAGTTCCTGCACGGCGTTCACGTTCGAGCCTTCGACCGCGCCGGGCGCGATGCGTGGTTTCGTGACGTCCGTCGGCGGCTCGTCTGTCGCCCGCCAGAGATTGGACCCGACCTTTTCGAGCGCGGCGGGCGTCTGGAAATTGGCGACGCGCAGTGTTCCGACGATCTGGCCGTCCTGGCTGATGGCGCCGTCGCGCGAGACGGAAATCGGCCCACCCGTCGGGTTCAGCGTGATCGGGCCGCCCTGGCCCTGCACGGCCTCGCCATTGCGGGTCACGATCTCGCCCTGGTCGTTCAGGTTGAAGCGGCCGTCCCGCGTGAATGCCTCTCCGGCGGTCGTCTGCACCACGAAGAAGCCTTCATTCTCGATGGCGAAATCCAACGGGTTGCCGGTCTGCTCAATCGGCCCGGTCGAAAAATCGCGCTGGAGCATCCATGCATCAGCGAACGCGATTTCATTCGGGCTGTCGGAAGCCGAAGCAGGCTTTTCGGTCAGGTCGCGTGTCACGACATGCTCGACCTTGAAGCCGGCAGTGGTCATGTTCGCGAGGTTGTTCGCGGTCGCATCCATCCGTTTTTGCAGCACCTGCTGCGCGGACAGACCGACCATGAAGGAATTGTCCATGGGCCGCCGTTTGTCTCCACGCTGCACTTTGGCGGCGACGGAGCCAGGCTGGGCTTGGTCCGCGTTTTCTGCAGCGGACACGGGAATTAACTGGTCCAACATGAGGCCGGGCGGTTAACGGGGTGTTGCTTTTCAGGCCTTCCCGGCTGCGCTTCACCCGGCAGCTTTTGCCCATCTGCACCAATCCTTAACCATCGGGGGACGAATTTGCCGGGTGCCCCGGACTGTCCGGGGCCCAGTGATTCCATGAGGGCCGCCTTCGATGGCCAAGAAGGAAAAGGCAAAGAAGCCTGACGCGCCCGAGGCTGAAAAGCCCGCGGCCGAAGGCGAGGATGGCGCCGGCGCCAAGAAGAAGATGGCCGGCAAGACGTTGGTTCTCTTCATCATCCTCCCCGCCGTTCTCGTGCTTGGCGGGGGCGGAGCTGCCGCAATGATGCTGATGGGCGGCGGAGCCCCGCCGGCGGCTACGGCCGATGCGCACGGCGCGGAAGAGGAAAGCCACGGCGAGGCCAAGGCCGACGATCATGGCGGCGGCGCGGCCGCTGCTGGCGAGCATGGCGCGGCTGAAGGCGCCGTTGCAGCTGGCGAGCCAGGCGATGTCGGTCACCCGCTCGAATGCCAGGCGGACGATCCCTGTTATTACGCGATGCCCAAGCTGATCGTGAACCTCGCCGGCGCTGAAGGCCAGCGCACGGCTTACATGGAGCTTGAGCTCACGCTGGAATCGAGCACCTCTGCGACCTTCAAGAGCGTGCCCGAGCTGATGCCGCGCCTGAAGGACCAGCTGAATTCATTCCTGCGCGAGCTGCGCGTGGAAGACCTCAACGGCTCGACGGGCACCTATCGCCTGCGCCGCGAGCTGCTCAATCGCTTCAACACGGTGATGGACCCGAAGAAGGTCGACGCCGTGCTGATCGAAAGCATGCTGATCCAGTAGACAACGATGGCGCAGGACACCACCGACGAGGAACTCGCAGCCGGCTGGGAAGCCAGCCTTGCCTCCGGCAAGGCCGGCGACGACGATGCGTGGAGCGCCGATACGCCGCAAGGCGGCGCGGATGCGGCGCCTCAGTCGCTTGCCCAGCAAGCCGTCGGCTCCGAACGCATTCTCAACCAGGACGAGATCGACAGCCTTCTCGGCTTCTCGATGGAGGAGGAGAACGGCGCCAAGAAGAATGGCATCCGCGCGCTCATAAACTCTGAGCTCGTCTCCTATGAACGCCTGCCCATGCTCGAGGTGGTCTTCGATCGTCTTGTGCGCCTGATGACCACCAGCCTGCGCAACTTTACCTCCGACAACGTGGAAGTGTCGCTGGATGCGATCCAGTCCATGCGCTTCGGCGATTATCTCAATTCTATCCCGTTGCCGGCCATCCTCGCGGTCTTCAAGGCCAAGCAACTGGACAATTTCGGCCTGCTGACTGTCGACTCCAACCTGATATATTCAATCGTTGACGTGCTGCTCGGCGGCCGTCGCGGCACCATCGCCATGCGCGTCGAGGGCCGCCCCTACACCACGATCGAGCGCGTGCTCGTGACGCGCCTTGTCGAAGTCATTTTGAACGACGCCCGCAAAGCGTTCGACCCGCTCACCGCCGTCGATTTCGAACTCGATCGCATCGAGACCAATCCGCGCTTCGCAGCTATCGCCCAGCCGGCCAACGCCGCGATTCTCGTGAAGCTGCGCATTGACATGGAAGATCGCGGCGGGCGCTGCGAGCTGCTGCTGCCTTACGCGACCCTCGAACCGATCCGGAAGATGCTGCTGCAGAATTTCATGGGCGAGAAATTTGGCCGCGACAACATCTGGGAAGGTCACCTGGCCACGGAATTGTGGTCCGCTCCAACGACTCTTCGCGTCGTGCTCGACGAGTTCACCCAACCGCTTGGCAAGATGATGAATCTCCAGGTCGGCGATACGCTGATTATGAACGCCACGCCGGAATCCAAAGCGCACCTGATGTGCGGCGACATCCATCTCACGCACGGCCAGGTCGGCCGCATAGGCCAGAACGTGGCGATGCGGGTCGAGGCGCCGATCACCAACGCGGCCAAGAAGAGGGTATTGGAAGCCAGATGATGATGTCGGGAATCTACTCGATCGTGCTCGAAGGCTTTCTCGCCTTGTTGCTGCTTATCGCCATCGCCTACTGCATGCGCCTTGACGGCAAGCTGAAAGCGCTGCGCAACGGCAACACGCAGATGCTGGAAGCGGCGAAGGAGCTTCAGTCTTCCGTCATTCACGCGCAGAACGCTGTCACCGCGTTGCGTCGCTCGGCCGACGCTGCGGGCCGAGAGCTTCAGCAAAAGATCGATGAAGCCAGGGCCGTAGCTGCAATCCCGATGGTTCGCGACGCCCGCGACATGCCACGTGAATCTTATCGCGAAACGCCGCGCGAGAGCGCCCTCGCGACCGAGCGCGCCAACGTCGACTTCACGCTGCGTCGCCGCAGTGTGCTTTAGGAGGTCAGCCAAATGACTCCCAAGGTCGGTGTTCTGTCCGCCGTTTGCGCTGTCGCAATCGGCGCGCTGGCTTTCAAGGGCCTGGATATCGCGCAGGCGGTCGCGGCCGAGACAGCACAGAACGCCGCCCCGCCTGCCGGCGAGACCGCGCTCACGGCCGGCGTCAGTGGCCCTGCCGAAGGCGAGAAGGCAACAGCCGCCGATGAGGGCAAGTCCGCCGCTGCGGACGCGCCGCCAAGCGCAGATCAATGTCTCTCCACGCTTGATCCCGCCGCCGAGGAGATGGGGCTCTCGTCGCAGGAGATTCTCGTTCTCCGCAGCCTTCAGAAGCGTCGCGAGGAACTCGACGGCCGCGAAACCGGTCTGGAGACGCGCGAACAGGCTGCCGCTGCTGCTGAGTCCCGCCTGCAGGAACAGATCGCCGAACTCAAATCGGTCGAAACCGAAATACAGGCCTTGCTGACGTCGATGGACGCCAAACGCGACGAGCGCATGACCGCTCTCGTCAAGACGTATGAGGCGATGAAGCCGAAGGACGCCGCAAACATCTTCAACGGGATGGAAGACGGCATCCTGCTCGACATTGCCAAGTCGATGAAATCCGCCACCCTGGCGGCCGTGATGTCCGCCATGACGCCGAAGCGCGCCGAAGCGCTCACCCGCATGCTCGCCAGCCTCGCCAAGCCGCCGGCAAGCATCGAAGCTCTGAAGAAAACGCCGACGTGAGTCTCCTGCGCCCTCCCTCGGGTTGGGCGATCCGCCTCTCCATGGCTGGAGTGGCGGTTGTGGGCATTGCCATGCCTGCCTTTGCCGATCGACCCGTGCAGATGTCCTTCAACGAGACGTCCGGCTATGCCCGCATCACCGCCAAATGGGGCGATGGCGACGAGGCCGCGCCGAAGATCAGCGTGAAGATCGTCAATCAGGTGCTCGTCCTAACCTTTCCCGAGAAAGTGACGCTCAATCTCGACAAGCTGAGAGAGGCTCTGCCCAACTGGGCCGCCGTCACCTTCATGGATCCCGACGGCATGACGGCCCGCATCGGTCTCAAGCAGACGCCACGTCTCGCTCTCTCCACGTCTGTTGACCTCACCGCGATCGATCTGATTTCCGAAACCGCCAACGGCCCCGCACCTCCGAAACTCGTGTCGCCGCTCGTCGCCAGGAATAGCGCCGAGGTCGAAGCGAGGCGCATCGCCGCTATCCCGCCGCCGCCCGCGATCGAACCGCTTGAGGTTCGCGGCAGCCAATCCGGTGATTCCTCGCGCGTCGCCTTCTATTGGCCCGCCAAGGTCGGCTACAAGGTCGTCAGCCAGAGCGAAGGCGCGCTAAAATTGCTGTTCGCCCGCCGCGCCAAGCCGGACCTTGCTTATCTGCGCATCACGCCGCCGCCCAATCTTGCCGACTTCCAGGGCGAGAACACGGACAAGGGCTATCTCGTCGCCATCACGTCGAAAGACAAGCTGCCGATCAAGCATTTTCTCGAGGGCGATGTTCTCGTTGTCGACATTTCGAAGCCGCTGCCGCCAGAAGCCGCAGCGCCTCCGAAGCCCGCGCCGCCGAAGGCCGGGCCTGTCGCTGAAAAGTCGGGCGCCATTCTGCTTGCCCCTCCCAAGCAACAGCTTCCGAGTGAGGAAGCGGCCCATCCCGCCGCCAGTGCAGCGGGTCCAGCCGCGGCCACGCTGGGCGGTCCAGAGCGCGTCACCGCCATGTCCAGCAACTGGCATGACCCCGCTCCGCGCAACGGCGTGATCAACATCAAGGTTGCGCCGCTGGCGAACGGTCTCGAACTGCAGGCGCCGTTCGCTGCGCCGACTCCAGCCGCGGTGTTCGCGCGGGGATCTGCTATCTGGGCTGTATTCGCCGCAAACGCTGACCTCAAGATTGATCCGACCCAGCTTCCCGCGGGCTATCGCATCCGAACGATGCGCGTGAAGGACGCCACGCTGCTGCGGATCGAAATCCCGAAGGGTCTCACCGTCTCCGCCGAAATGGACGAAGCCTCCTGGTTCCTCCGCTTCGCGCCGAGCGCTTCTAGGCCCCAGCGCTTCCTCACGCCGACCCGGAGGGCGGGCGACAGCGGCCGCGCCCGCATTGAAACAATGCTGATCGGCGCGACCGGCCTTGTCTGGTTCGAAGACCCGGTCATTGGCGATCAGGTCGCTGTGGCTGTGTCTTACGGTCCTTCGTCTGCCTCGCCGACGCCGCGTGACTTCGTCGAGGCGTCTCTGCCGGCGACCGCCCACGGCCTCGCCATCGCCCCAAAGTCCGACAATGTGGTCGTGACCATCGAAGGCGAGCGCGTTGTCGTTTCGATGTCGTCCAATGCACAGTCATCGCCGGAAGTCGTGGCGGACAGCGGCCTCGCCAAGGTCGCCGCGGATCCCGCCTATATCGATTTCGCGGGTTGGGGCGCTGCGCGTGGAAATGCCTATTTCGGGCAGTTGTCCAGCCTTGAATCCGCCGCCGCGGCGCTTGACCCTTCGACGCCGCCCGGCGCAAGCGCGGCGCTCGATCTCGTTCGTTTCTATCTTGGGCACGACCAAAGTCATGAAGCGCTGGGTGTCCTGAAAGTCGCAGCGCAGGACCGCCCCGAACTCGAACAGGACTCAACCTTTGTCGGAATGCGCGGCGTCGCCAACTACATGGCCGGCCGCTTCAGAACCGCCGACGATGATCTTGCGCGCGGCGTGCTGCGTGGCGATCCCTCGGCGGCGTTGTGGCGTGCGATGATTGCGGTCGAGCGCGGCGAGTGGGAGCGGGCGCTCGAATTCTTCCGCGCATCTGACAAGCAGATCTACGCCTATCCATCTGTCCGCGCCGCGCAATTCGCGGCTGCATGGGCTGACGCTGCGCTTCACACCAACGACTATGATGCGGCCCGCCGCCAGGCCAGCACAGCTGTCGCCAATGGCGATCGCGAAACAAAGGAACGCGGCCAGCTGGTGCTCGCCACTCTGCGTTCCGTTATCGAAGGCCCAGCCGCAGCATATGAAGAGTTCGCCAGCCTTGCGAAGAAGGCGGTCGAGCCGATCGCGGTGCGGGCCGAGCTGAAGCGCCTGGAACTTGGCGTCGTCGCCGGCAAGATGAGCGCCAATGAGGCTGCAGGCGAACTCGAATCACTGCGCTATCGCTGGCGCGGCGACGAAGTCGAAATGGCGACCGTCGGCATTCTCGCGGATCAGTACATGCGGGTCGGGCGTTTCCGCGACGCGCTGCTGCTTGCTCAATCAACCGCCTTGCGCGACGCAACCGCTCCAGGTGCGCGCGAATTGCGCATCAAGCTGGCTGATTATTTTCGGCGACTGTTCCTCAATGGCGAGGCCGACCGGCTCGATCCGATCCAGGCCGTGGCGCTGTTCTACGAGTTCGACGACAATCTCATGCCGGTGGGTCCCGACGGCGACCAGATGGTGCGCAAGCTCGCCCAGCGTCTCGTTGCATTCGACCTGCTCGAACCGGCGAGTGTTCTCCTGCAATACCAGATCGACAACCGCATCCGGGGCGTTGGCAAGGCGGCCGTCGCGGTCGATCTTGCCACAATCTATCTTTGGGACAAGCGGCCGGACAAGGCGCTTTCCGCCATCAACACGACGCGCCAGCCGCAGCTTCCAAAGGAGCTCGCCCTCGAGCGCCGCCTGCTCGAGGCCGCCGCCTATCGCGATCTCGGACGCTATGACCATGTCATCGAACTTGTCGAACCGCTCGATGGCGTGGAAGCAAAATCGCTTCTTGCTGATGCGCATTGGCGTGACCGCAAATGGCCGGAGGCTTCGAAGGCGCTGATGTCCATGCTGCCGCCGGCGGGGCAGGCGCAGAAGAAAGATGGCGATACGATCTACAAGACCGCCATCGCCGCTCGCATGGCGAAGGACCCGGGCATGCTCGCCCAGCTGCGTCTCTACGCAGCGGCGATGACTGGCGATCCGAACAAGGCCAGTTTCGATCTCATCACCTCGCAATCCGACGTCGCTGGCGCGGCGCTATCAGAGGCTGTCCGCCGCCTCGCCGACGCTCCGAAAGTCGATGCATTCGCCGCCGCGATGAAGCAGCGGTTTGACGCGCCCAAGGTGGTCCCTGGCGCGACCGCTGCAGCTGCTGCGCCCGCCTCAGGCGGCTCCCCCTAGGTTTGGTTTAAAGACCATCATCTTTTGTGCCCGGCGCGCCCAGCTCGAGCCCCGCAAAGTCGAACAGCTCGCCATCGACGAGGTGCGAGGGCCGCACATGGCTCAGCGCCCGCGCCATCACCTGCCGTTTGCCCGGATTGCGCATTTCCCACTCGTTGAGCATAGACTTGATCTGCATGCGTTGCAGGCCTTCCTGCGATCCGCAAAGATTGCAGGGGATGATGGGAAACTGCATCTGCGCTGCGAATCTGCGGATGTCTTCTTCGGCGCATCCGATTAAGGGTCTCAGCACGAAGAGATCGCCTGTGTCGTTCACAAGCTTGGGCGGCATCGCCGCCAATCGCCCGCCATGCAGGAAGTTGAGCATGAAGGTCTCGAGCGAATCGTCGCGATGATGCCCCAGGACCACGGCCTCGCAGCCTTCCTCGCGTGCGACCCGATAGAGAATTCCGCGGCGAAGCCTTGAGCACAGCGAACAATAGGTGTTCGTCGCCGGCACCTTGTCCGTCACGATCGAATAGGTGTTCTCGGTGATGATCCGGAAGGGCACACCCAAGCGCGCCAGGTATTGCGGCAGGATGTGCTTGGGAAAGTCGGGCTGCCCTTGATCCAGGTTACACGCCAGCAGGTCTACTGGCAGCGCGCCTTGCCAGCTCAAGTCCAGCAGGACCGAGAGCAGGGTATAGCTGTCCTTTCCGCCTGACAGGCAGACCAGCCAGCGTGGCCGCTTTCCTTTGCCTGCCTTGTCAGGGCTGACCATCCCGAACGCGCGGATAGCCTCCTGTGTCTGCCGCACCAGCCGCTTGCGCAGCTTGCGGAACGTCACGCTGTCGGGCGCATCCGCAAACACGGAATGAAGCGGAGAAAACAGCGCCTCTGGCCCTGAATCTTTCTCTGCGTGTGACAGATCGTCAGGCATGACCACCCTACCATTTTCGCAGCGTTGATAGGCTCTTTTGGCGCCAACGCGAACCCCACCGCAGAGGTTGGGGGTGATATCAAGTGTTAGTAGCACCTAATAGTTTGGACTGTTTGGTTAGCCCTCGAGGCGAACGGCGTGGGCGAGATGTCTCAGATTGCGAAAGACCTTGAGAGCCGCCTCGGGTGGGAGCTCCGGCCACACAGTCCCGACTAAGGGGTAGCATTATGCCGGCTGCAGAACGCCCTTGTCGACGAGCAGGGATTTCAACTCGCCCGACTGGAACATCTCCTTGGTGATGTCGCAGCCACCGATGAATTCACCCTTCACGTAAAGCTGGGGAATGGTCGGCCAGTTCGAGAAATCCTTGACGCCCTGACGCAGCTCATCATCCTCGAGGATGTTCGCGCTGTCGTATTGCACCCCCATGTGATCCAGGATCGAGATCACGGTCGCCGAGAAACCGCACTGCGGGAAGGTCGGCGTGCCCTTCATGAAAAGGAACACGGGGCTGGCGTCGATCAGGCCCTGGATGCGTGCGTTTACGTCGCTCATGGCGATTTTCCCAAGGAGAGAAGCGGTCTGTCCCTCAGCTAAGGCCGGATCACGCCGTAATCAAGCGTCCGGTGCTGGGACTAGTGACAGCGTAGACATTGAATTCGAGGTGATCCAGCCTCGTCGTCGTGGTAATCACCCTGTTCGCGCCGCCCTTGTGAAGGGCCCAGTTCAGGGCTTCCTCGACCGTCATCGGCGTCGGCGGGACGGGGCCTGCCCGGCCGAGAAGCGAGCGCGCCAGCTGCCATGTCGCCCCTGCACTGACCGGGGCCGGAAACCGCCGCTTAGCCGGGGCCAGCGTTTCGATAGCGATCAGTTCGCCCGCCGCCTTCAGCCGCTCCAGCCGCGCCAGATGGTTCGGCGGCAGGCCGATGTGCACCGGCGCCATGAACAGCGTGAACTGTCCGGTCGCGAGCGCGGCATCAAGCGCATGGTCGCGCGAGCAGATGCCGATCTCGCCGATATCGCCCTTGAATTTCAGATCCACCAGCGTTTTCAGAAGCGCATCGGTGAGCGCCGACGTCGGTGGCCCATGCAGGAATAGCCAGTCCACCCGCGAACGCCGCAGCCGCCGAAGCGATCCCTCAATCGACCTGCGCACATTCTCCGGTTCGAACTCGTGAGTGCGCTTCATCAGGCCCGAGGATTTAAGGCCGACCTTGGTCGATACGATCGGCTCATAGGTCGGCAGCCGGGCCAGCGCCTCGCCCAGCCGCCGCTCCGCCTCGCCGGCGCCATAGGCCGGGGCAGTATCGAACACGCGCACGCCCATCGCGAAGGCGTTCATGATCATCGCCACCGTGGCTTCAGGCCGAACCAGCGGCGTTCCATGCGGCCCGCTCACCCCGAAGCCGAGGCGACGCACGCCGACCGCATTGTCGTGGAGAGGCTGACTCACGTCGGCTTACCGCCCCTCAGTCCGGCGCGCGTGTGGTGAGGGCAAGCGCGTGCAGCGCGCCGCCCATGCGGCCTTTCAGGGCGGCGTAGACCAACTGATGCTGCGCAACGCGCGACTTGCCCCGGAACTGTTCCGAGACGATGTCCGCGCTCCAGTGATCGTTGTCTCCCGCAAGGTCCCTGAGGGCGAGGACCGCGTCCGGGAAAGCCTCGCGCAAATATCCCTCGAGCGTCGCTCGATCCATCGCCATCTGTCGTCCCTCCCAGGGTCGCCGCATGGTTCACGCCTGCGGTCGGACCCGGTTCACAGTCCCGGATCCTGTATCTAGTTCCGGTTTCGGCACGCACAATAGCAGAACGCAGCCGCCCCTTATCAAGGCCGCTGCGTCCACTGATTAGCGTGCGATAAATGGCCTACGTGGCCGATTTGTCGCTCTTCGTCGCGACGTCGCGGATTTTCTCCGCTTGCGCCTTGTGGGTGTGCAGCGTCGGCAGGGTCTCCTCCGCGAACGCTTTCAGCCGGGCTGTTGCATCCGGGTCCCCGGAATAGTCCTCGAACAGCCTGATCGCGTCGTTATGCGCATCGATCTGCAACGCGGCGTAGTCCGCATCGAAGTCGGCGTCGCCATCTGTTTCAACCAGGTCGTTGATGCGCCGCATGTGGAAGTCATCCAGCATCTCCGTTGGCGGCGCCAGGGCTGTGGCCGAAGCGGCTGCTTTCAGCCTGTCGGTGGCGGCCTTGTGGTTGTCGATCATCATCTGCGCGAACGCCTTCACGTCCGCGCTGGAAGATTTTTCCAGCGCCAGCTCGCTGGTGCGGATCTCGACGAGGCTCGCCTGACCGGCCGCGTTGACGAAGTCCTGCGCTTCACGCGTGGTGTTTTCGGCTGAGGCCGTAGCAACCGAAGCGGTCTCAACTGTGGGCTGGGTCATCAGCGCGTTGTCGCCGCTCATGTTGTCGCCACATGCGGCGAGCGAGAGTGCGGCAAGGCTTGCAGCGGTCATGAAAAGAATACGGGGCATCAGGTTCCTCCAAGTGACGGCGCCCCAACCCCATCACTCACTAACGCCAGGGATACGCATCACGTTCCGGGTTCCACCATGTCGAATGCGTCAGGTTCCCGCATGACGGGATCTTCACGTCGCAGACTGTATGCAGGCGCCTGCTTAAGAAGCGCCCTTCATGTACCTCGGCAACCAGCCCTCGTATGCAGCGCGGAGGGTGGAGAGTGGGACGTCGAGTACGCCCTCGATGCGAACGCTGTCGCCTCCGACTTCACCAACCTTGATGCAGGGGAAATCGTCGGCAGGACGCCCTGCCAATAAATCAGCGAAGTCATTCCCGCCGATTTCCCGCCGATCTTGCGGAACGACGACCAGATAGCGCGCCTGATCTTCGCCGAAGGCCCATCCGGCCTTTGACAATTCTTGCGGTGGCGCAATCAGCCGGACGCCAATATTCGATGCTAGCGCCATTTCCGCCGCCGCGGCCGCAAGTCCGCCTTCAGAGAGGTCGTGGACAGATTTGACGCCGTACATTCCGATGAAGCGCCGCACACGGGCCGCATGGTGCTTCTCGACGGCCAGATCGACCTGCGGGGGCGCGCCAGCTGCGGAACCGTCAAGCCCCAGTGCTTCGCGAGTATACAGGGACGCTCCAAGGTGGCCCCGCGTGTCGCCAATCAGCAGCATCGCATCCCCCTCCTTGAGACCGCGCAGCGTGGCGGTACGAGATAGATCTTCGATCAGTCCGATGCCGCCCACCACCGGCGTCGGCGGAATGCCCACGCCGTCGGTCTCGTTATAGAGCGACACGTTCCCGCTCACGACCGGGAACTCCAGAACCCGGCACGCCTCGGCCATGCCCTCGATCGCCTTCACGATCACGCCCATGGTGTCGGGCTTTTCGGGATTGCCGAAATTGAGGTTGTCGGTGATCGCAATGGGCGTCGCGCCGACGGCGCTCAGATTGCGATATGCCTCCGCCACGGCCTGCTTGCCGCCCTCATAGGGATCGGCCGCCACATAGTGCGGGTTGCAGTCCGAACAGATCGCCAGCGCCTTGTTGGCGCCGTGGATGCGCACGATGGCGGCATCGCCGCCCGATTGCGAGGAGTCGATCGTATCGCCCATCACGTGGCGGTCGTACTGCTCCCAGATCCACCGTTTCGAGGCCATGTCCGGCGACGACATCAGCTTCAGCAGCACTTCGCCATAATCCGCGGGCTCGGGATACTTCGAGATGTCCAGCGCGGGCGCGGGCTTCGGCGCATTCCATGGCCGGTCATAGTTCGGCGCATCCTGCGACAGCGGCGGCACCGGAATATCGCACACCACAATGCCCTGCTGCTTAAGCACCAGACGTCCCGTGTCCGTCGTGTAGCCGATCACCTCGGCGTCGAGATCCCACTTGTCGAAGATCTTTTTCGCATCCGCCTCGCGCCCCGGCTTAAGCACCATCAGCATCCGCTCCTGGCTCTCCGACAGCATGATTTCGTAGGCGGTCATTCCGGTCTCTCGTTGCGGCACCTTGTCCATGTCCATCTCGACGCCAACGCCGCCCTTGTCTGCGATCTCGACGGAGGAGGAGGTGAGGCCGGCGGCGCCCATGTCCTGGATGGATTGGATCCAGTCCGTCGCCATCAGTTCGAGGCAGGCTTCGATCAGAAGCTTCTCGGTGAAGGGGTCGCCCACCTGCACAGTCGGCCGCTTCTCTTCATCGCCTTCAGAAAATTCCGCCGACGCCATGGTGGCGCCGTGGATGCCGTCGCGCCCGGTTTTCGATCCGACATAGAAGATCGCATTCCCCGGTTCGGCGCCGCGCGAGTAGAAGATCTTGTTCTGGTCCGCGAGCCCCACCGCCATCGCATTGACCAGGATGTTGCCGTTATAGCCTTTGTGAAACTGCGTCTCGCCCGCCACTGTGGGCACGCCCACGCAATTGCCATAGCCGCCGATGCCGCTCACGACGCCTGCCACCAGGGAACGCGTTTTCGGATGCGACGGATCGCCGAAGCGAAGCGCGTTCACCAGCGCCACTGGCCGCGCGCCCATCGTGAACACGTCGCGCAGAATGCCACCCACGCCTGTGCCAGCGCCCTGGCGCGGCTCGATGTAGGAGGGGTGGTTGTGGCTCTCCATCTTGAAAATGCAGGCCTGACCGTCGCCGATATCGACAACGCCCGCATTCTCCCCCGGGCCCTGGATCACCCGCGGACCCTTGGTCGGGAATTTTCCCAGATGGCGGCGCGTCGATTTGTATGAGCAGTGCTCCGACCACATGACCGAGAAGATGCCCATCTCGACAAGGTTCGGCGGCCGGCCCAGTCGATCGAGGACGATCTGATACTCGTTGGGCTTCAGGCCGTGGCTCCTGGCCGAAGCTTCATCCTGCGGGGCGAGAAGAGCGGAAAGGTCAGCCATCATATCCTCAGTCGCCATCACAACGCCGTCGCAGGGCTGCCAGCGTCTGGCGGTCATTTACGCGAGGCGGGCGATTCTGCAATGTGGTCGCTCAAACAAGCTGGGAATGGCTGTTTTTCAGCGAGTTATGCGCCGGCCTCCAGCATCATGCCCCACATCACAGCAGAGCAGGGCGACATCAACCGCACGAAGGTCGAGGCCATCGTAAACGCCGCCAATTCCCCCTGCTGGGCGGCGGCGGGGTCGATGGCGCAATCCATCGCGCGGCCGGCCCCGGCCTCCTGGCCGAATGCCGCGCGCTTGGCGGCTGTCCCACCGGCGAGGCGCGCATCACCGGCGCCTACAATCTCCCGCATCGCCACGTGATCCACACGGTCGGCCCCATCTGGCGCGGTGGAAGCGAGGGCGAGGGGGGCGTGCTGGCGAACTGTTACCGAAATTCATTGCAACTGGGGGTCGAGCATGCCTGCCGCTCGGTTGCCTTTCCCTCCATCTCCACCGGCGCCTATGGCTACCCGCTTCCCGCAGCCGCCGAGATTGCCGTGCGGTCCGCTCGCGAATTTCTCGCGGGCGAAGACTTCGCGCCTGACGTGCTGTTCTGTTGCTTCAGCGCGGATGCGCTCGCAATCTGCCGCGCCGTGCTCGGCAAGCAACGCCAGTCAAATCCCGCCGCCAGCGGCCGCCACCAATGCCGCACGCTCTGCATCCGTCAGATGGCGCCATTTGCCTTCGGGCAGCTCGCCGAGCAGCAGCGGGCCAATACGCACACGGACAAGATCCGCAACGTCGAGATCGACCAGCTCGCACATCCTGCGGATCTGCCGGTTGCGCCCTTCCGTCAGCACGAAGCGCAGCACCTGCATGTCTTCCAGCGTCACCTTCGCAGGCTTCAGCTGCCGCCCATCAAGCTCCAGGCCATGACGAAGCTTCTGGATCTTCGCGCGATCCACCTTGCCCTTCACCGTGACGATGTACTCCTTGTCGATCGGCGATTCAGGGCCGATCAGCGCCTTCGCCAGAACGCCGTCTTCCGACAGCAACAGCAGCCCCCGACTGTCCTGGTCCAGTCGCCCCAATGGGGGGAGGCTCGCGCGCGAACTTGGCGCAATGCCCAGGCCGACCTGGTTCTCCGCTGTCAGCAGCCGCGCGGCGGGAATCTGCCCCGGATCAGGCTGGGCCGACACAATCCCCGCCGGCTTGTTGATCATGACCGAGATCTGCGCCGCGAGCCCCAGTTCGGCGCGGTCGTTCAGCACCAGCGTCTGCCCCGCCGCGATCTTGCGGCCGACATCGGTCACGCGTTCGCCATCTATCAACACCGCGCCGGCGGCAATCAGCTCCTCCGCCTCTCGCCGCGAACACACGCCCGATTGCGCCAGCCATTTGTTGACGCGCTGGGGCTCCTCGCCATCGTATGTGCGTGACCAGCTCAACTGTTCGTTCTCAATCCTTTGGATCGATCTCGGGCTTTACGCCCTGGGCCTTCACGAGTTCGATCAGCGCTTCCAGGCTTGCCGCAATAAGATCCGGATCGCGGCATCGCGCCACCAGGTTGACGCCGTACTCCATCGTCTTGCCATTAAGGCGCATGAACGGATAGGAGCCGAAGCTCACCTCCGGGCGGGCCTTAGCCAGCGCCCCAAGCGCATCGGCGATATCGCCTTCGCGCATTCCAACGCCACGCACCGTGTGCGCATAGACCACCGCCCCGCCGCGTATGCGATGCCCGACATCCTGCAGCATGCCCCGCATCACAGAGGGAATTCCCGCCATCACGAACACATTGCCGATCAAGAACCCCGGCGCCGCCGACACGGGATTCTGGATCAGCTCCGCTCCCGCCGGGATGCGCGCCATCCGCATCCGCCCTTCGGTAAGGTCCTGGCCCCGCGCCTCATACCAGGGCTTCAGGATCGCCACGGCATCGGCCCGGACATCAATGGGTCGCCCGAACGCCGCCGCCACCGCATCGGCCGTAATGTCGTCGTGCGTCGGCCCGATGCCGCCGGTCGTAAACACATAATCGTGCCGGGTGCGTAGCACATCGACCGTCCGGACGATCGTATCGTGCACATCCGGGATCACGCGCGCCTCGCGGACATCGACGCCCAACGGATGAAGAAACTCCGCGATCGTCTTCAGGTTTGAATCCTGCGTTCGTCCGGAGAGAAGCTCGTCTCCGATGAGGATCACTGCAGCGGTTACTGTTCGGGCCATGCGTTCAGTTAACGCCGTGTTGAAACGGCGTCCAGCGGTGAAGGCCGTGTAAACGCGGCGCGCGAGTTTCTTTGCAAACTGCCGGTCCCCTTCAGCGGATAATTAAACCTGAAGGCGCATAATCGTCATGCGGTAAAAGGCGGGATACCCATGAGGACGCACAAGCGCCTCTCCGGAGCGGAGGGCGGCAACGTGATGATCGAGTTCGCGCTTCTCGCGCCGGTGTTCTTCATGCTGGTGATGGGGCTGATCGAGTTCGTTCTCTACCAGTACAAGACCTACGCGCTGAACCACATCGTCTATGAAGCGACGCGCAATCTCCAGACCGGGGAAGTCTGGAGCGCAGGAGACGCGGAAGCCAGGCGCGCCAAGTTCGACGAGATGTGCGCGGAATCGGCTGGCGCGCTGATGAACTGCGAAGAGGTCCAGTGGGACGTGCGCGCCTATGACGCGCTCAACGAGATCGAATACCCTCCTGTTGAGTACGACGAAGACGGTCTGCCGACCAACTTCGTGTTCGAGCCGGGAGACGCCAACCAGTATTCGGTCGTGCGCGCTTCCATCCACCACGAGTTCATCACGCCATTCATGGCTGAGCTGTTCCGGATGGGACCAGATCAACCCGCGATCGTGAACAGCTTCTGCATCGTCAGAAACGAGCCGTGGTGAACATGCGCATCTCCTCCTTCATGCCGCGCGTGTTTCGCGACGTTCGCGGCGTCGCCGCCGCCGAATTCGCGCTGATCGCGCCCGCTCTTATCTTTTTGGTTATGGGCGTGCTCGAAATGTCGTTCCGCTTCAGGGCCGCGGAAGAGGCGACGCGCTACGTTCACCAGATCGCCGACCTCGTCTCGCGCGACGCCAGCCTTACGACTGAATCGCTGGAGGAGATGCGCCATGCGGCGACCTTCATGATGGCGCCGGTCGACACGAGCGACAGTATCGACCTCGACGTTTCCTCGATCGGCTTCACGGGCGTCGATGCAACGCCCGCATTCCTGTGGCGCCGCGTTGCTGGAACCCCGGTTGCGTTCAACGTCGAAGACGCCGAAGGCATGGGCCTTGAAGACGAGTCGGTTATTCGCGTCGGCGTTCGTTACAATTACCAGTCCACCCTGTCAGACCTGTTTGGCGGCGGCTTCATGGCGATCGAACGGTCCGCCTATGCCCGCCCGCGCGTCGAGCGGCTTGTTGAGCTTGACGGCGTAACCGACGACGGCGGGGCAGTCGCATATTTCGATACTGCAGAGTGATTTCTAGCGGGCAGGGCGCGCAGAATCGCGCCGTACGAAAAATGGGAACGGCCATGTTCAGGTCAATCGGCAAATTCGCTGCGAATACCAGAGGCGCCTTCGCCATGCAGTTTGCGCTGCTGGCGATCCCGCTGACGGTCTGCACGGGCCTCGCCATCGACGGCGGCCGCGCCTTCCTCGCACGCTTCGAACTCGCTTCGGCGCTGGACGCCGCGGCTTTGGCTGTTGGCTCGACCCTGCAGAATGACGCTGACCTCGACGCCATCGCGGCGAAGTTCGTCAACAGCAACTTCCGGACAGAGCACGCCACGCCGATCGAACTCGAACTCGTCCCCGGGGCGGAGGACTCGCTGACCCTCAAGGGGAATGTGACGATCAGCACGTTCTTCATGCCGATCATCGGGCAGCCTTACGTAACCGTGGCGGCCGAAAGCGAAGTGCGGCACGGCGGCAGCAACGTTGAGGTCGCGCTTGTGCTCGACATCACGGGCTCGATGAACGCGACACGCATGGCTGGGCTCACCAGCGCCGCCAAGATCCTGATTGATAAGGTCGTGAACACCGTCCAGACGCCGTTCTTCTCCAAGATCGCCATCACGCCCTGGTCGCAGAGCGTTTATCTGGGCTCGACGCACGTGAATGCAGGCGTTGTCGAGGAGCTGCGCGGCACGCTGACAGGCTCTACCTCGATCTCCGCCGCCGGGTGGCGCAATGGCTCGACAACCACCAAGACGATCAGCGAGGCGGGCTGGCGCACGACCGCCGGAGCCAAGACCATCGCCAACGCGGGCGCAAACGGCGCCGGCGGGATCGACTGGCGGTGGGGCCCTTCCCGTAACATTACGGGCTTCGCCAAGGTCACCAGCAGCACGAGGATCCAGGTAACCACGAGCGCCAACCACGGCTATTCGAACGGCGAGTTCGTCCGCTTCACCGGCATCACGACGGGCAGCTACACGGCTCTGAACAACAACATCTATCGGGTCGCGGACAAGACCAACACCACCTTCAACCTCAGAAATATCGCGGATACGGCCTACATCACGCCGCCCGCGGGTAGCACGTCCTCGACCGGCGCCTCGCAGCGCTGCCATGACAGCGCCTGCAATGTCGGCATTACCACGACCTCGGCCTTCACGGGGCTCGCCGCGGGCGACTTCGTGAACATCACTGGCACGAGCGGCTTCCCGGGAACTCAAACGCCGAACGCTATCAACAACTCGGCGACAACCACCTGGGTGGTGGCCAACGTGCCGTCGACCACGCGCTTCACGCTGGCGAACTGGAACGGCCCCAACTTCGGCGCGACGATGAACTCGGGCGGCGGAACCGTTTCCGAATGCCTTGTTTCCGATTGCCGCTATCGCGTCACGACCTCGGCCGCCCACAGCTTCGCCGCCACGGACTACGTCTACATTTGGGGCATGACCGAAACCGGCAGCGGCACGAACGGCAACAGCGACGCAAACACGACATGGAGCGTTTCCAGCCCGTCCGGATCGGTTTTCTACCTGCCTGGCAACGGTAAAAACTACAAGGACTGGTCCTCGGGCGGTTCGGCCGCGGAATGCGCGCTGGCGACTTGCAATGTGCAGATCACGTCGGCGTCTCATGGCCTCGCGGTGGATGCGCGCGTCGAGATCAAGGGCGCCACGGGACTGACCGGCATCAATACCTGCGCGCTGTCGAGTTCGGGTCAGTGCAGTTCGGGCAGCAATCTCGTGTGGCGTATTTCGGCGGTGGCCGGCAACGTCCTCACGCTTGCCGACACCAGCCCCGCCCTGTCCAACATGTCGGGCGCATACGGCTCCGGCGGCACGCTTCAATGCACCACCTACGGCTGCAATCGCCTCTGGTTCACCAACGGGAGCGGCAGCGAGCGTGTCTACCGGCCGAGCGAGTGCCTGGTCGAGCGCTATGGCGAGAACGCTTACACGGATGTCGATCCGGCTGACGCGCCGCTTGGCATTCTGTACACGGGCGATGGAACTTGCATAACGGACAACTACGCAACGCCGCTCACCGCCGACAAGGCGCGCCTCAACACCGCGATCGACGATCTGCAAACCGGCGGCTCCACGGCGGGGCAGCTTGGCATGGCATGGGGATGGTACATGCTGTCGCCCAACTTCGCGAGCATCTGGGACAAGGAAGCGGTCAACCAGCCGATGCCCTATGCGACGCCCCTACTGGCCAAGGTTGTCGTTCTGATGACCGATGGTGAGTTCAACTTCGCCACTTGCAGCGGCGTTTCCTCGGGTACGATAAACTCAAGCATCTGCGTCCCTGACGACGCCGGGGATACCACGGCTTCCAAGCATGCCGCATTCAAGCAGGCCGAAGCGTTTTGCACCGCGATGAAGGAGCAGAACATCATCATCTACACGGTCGGCCTCGAACTCAACACCGCGCTCTACAGCGACGACTTCCTGCTGGGGTGCGCCTCCAGCCCGGAGCACGCCTTCCTGGCGGACGACAACGCCGAACTCGAGGATGCCTTCAAGGACATCGCCACATCGATCTCACGCCTGCGTATTTCCAAATAGCACTCCCGCGTGATCGGATCCGGCCGGGCTGGAGACAGCCCGGCCTGTTTCTAGCCCGCCACCCTCAGGCTTTCCGCAACTGTCTTCGCCGCCGGCGTGTCCATCGCATTCAATTCGCCGAAGCGTTTCAGCGCCAGCCGCCACAACCATTTCGCGTTGCTGGCGCGCCCTACTGCGGCGGCGTGATCCCCGGCCAGCCCGGTGAGTTCTGCAAGCGCCAGCCCCTGCGCTGTCTCGCGCGCAGCGTTCAGCAGTTTCTCGGCCTCGTCGTTCTGACCGGCTGCGAGTGCCGCCTTGATCGGGGCGAACGGGTCAGCGTGGGCGGTGGCGGGCGGGGTGGCGCTGGGCGAGGGTGTGACGGCTGGAAGGGTGGCGGCCGGGGGTGCGGCCGCGCTTGGCTTTGCCGGGGCTGGTATAGATGTGGATGCGGCAGGTATCGGCGCCAGAGTGGCGGTTGAAGGAAAAAGAGGAGGGAGCGCCGCTGCTGGCGGCGCGGGCGTCAACAATGGCGGCGCGGCGGCCGTCGCCGGCGGCGCCGATGTCGCAACGGGTTTCGCCGCCACAGGCGCCGGAGGCGGCGGCTCGGCCATGCGCGCTGCAACAACGGACGCCGCTACGACTGGCGCCATGACGACCTGTTCGGCGGCAGGAGCAGGCGTCGGCGCAGCGGGTGGAGCAATCTCGCCTGATCGCCAGTCGCGGTCAGCGGCACGCTGGGAATAGTAGGATTCAGCAGCGCCCAGAGTCGCATCCCGCTCGGCTTTCTCCGCCGCCAATTGCGCCTGGTCGGGGCCCATGAGCGCTGCTTTGCCCAGCAGCGCGACGCCGGCGGCAAGGCCCAGCACGCCGGCAATCGCCAGCCATGGCATGTCCGGGGCAGGCGGAAAGATATTCGCGCCGGCGGACCAGCTGGTCCATCCCAGATAGCCTCCACCTCCGGCCAGAACAACGCCGAGCAGGCAGTAAACAATGCGTACCAACATCTCGCCACCCCAAGCGGTCCACGTCGTCGTCGCGCGGTCCCGATCCGGCCGGGCTGCGGACCCCCGGCGTGGAGAAGGCTTAGCTGCTTCCCTGTCAGCCCGAAACCCAAAACACGCAGCGCGCGCCGTGCGGCGTTTTCATCACGCGACCCCAGGGTTAAGGACGGCCTGATATCTCTGGCGACGCGTCCCCATCGCGCCATTCCGCAGAGCCAGGCGCCAGCTGCGCCATAGGTACAGTCAGCCCGCGAAACCTGTGCAAACTTGCAGAACCGGACGCGCGGCTTGCACCCAACACCCTGAATTCTCGCCCGAAACAAAAGCTGCAGCGACTGCACCGCGTGTCTTCTATCGAAGCCCGGTCACTCGCTTTACATCGTTCATACCGGTGCATGAGCTGTCAGGCACAGAGGACCGATAACAAAAAAGATCCGAGCTTCCCATGCAAAAGCACTTCGCAACTGTCCCGCGCCTTGTCGAACTTTCGACGCTCGGCGCGGTCTTCACTTTCCTGATTACAGCCACGCTTGGATCTTATGCGGTCGATGGCGCCTGACCGGCCGTGACTGATCGGACACGGTGCGGCGCATGCCTGCTTTCAGGTAGGCCTGCGTTGCCCGTAGCCGGCGTCACACCTCCGCAAGGACCAGGACAATGCTCAACGACATCTACGCCAACGCCCTTTCCACCCGCTCGCGCGAGGCGCAGGCTGCCTTCGACACGGCCCTTCGCCGGATCCGCAACTATCATGGCGACCCCATCGCCTCGCCTGACGTCATCCGCGGCGGCATGAGTTCGCGCTTGCCTCCGCCTGCGGTCGTGAACACGCCCACGTGGATCGACGGGCGCCGCTGCACGCCCGACGAACCACGTTCGGCGGACGCTCTGCACCCAGAAACGCTCCGGTAACTTTTCAACTGCGATCCGTCTGCGCCGTTCATCTGGCGCTCACCAAATCGCGCACATTCTCCACGCCCATGACGCGCAGAGGACGGATTTTAGGGGCAAGGGCGCCGGTCTTCGGGCTGGTCGCGATTCTCGCATCCGCCTGCGCCAGTTCACGTCCTGCGCAGATCGTCTATGGACGCGCCCCGCCGCCAGCAACGCCATCCGCCGTTCCGCCCTCGGTCAGGCTCGATCTCACAAGCGTTCCGTTCGACGCTTCTTTTGCTCCTGCTATCGTCGCTGAGGCGCCGCCGTCCGAATGCGTGCCTTTTGCTCGCTCCGTCTCGGGCGTGCAGATCTGGGGCGACGCCGTCACGTGGTGGGCGCAGGCGGAGAACAAGTATGCTCGCTCAGGGCGCCCTGCCGAGGGTTCGGTGCTCGTGCTGCGCGGCTGGAATGACGAGAAGCGCGGTCACGTCGCTGTGGTGAAGGCGATCGTGTCGGAGCGCATGATCCGCGTCGATCACGCCAACTGGATGCACAATGGCGAGGTCAGCATCAACGTGCCGGTGATCGATGTTTCGGCGGCCAATGACTGGTCGCAGGTGCGCGTCTGGCATGTGCCGGGCGGATACTGGGGCGGGCGCATCTATGACGCGCAGGGCTTCATCCATCCTTATCGGCTCAACGGCGGGGCGGGCCTCAGCGGTTGAGGCGTTTCCAGATTTCGGCGCGCTGCGCTTTCCACTGATCCGCCGTCTGGCCCCACAGGTCGACAGGATCGTTGTGATAGGGCGGCGGCATTGTTCCGGGGCCGCGATTGGTAGAGCCCAGCCGCATCGCCAGATTCTGCGAGGGCGTGTTGTCGGGGTGGATGGAGTGGATGATGTCGGTCCAGCCCAGCACATTGACCGCGAAGTCCATCGAGGCGGCGGCAGCTTCCAGCGCATACCCCTTGCCCCATACGTCGCGACTTACGCCCCAGCCGACTTCGAGGCCGGGCCATTGGTGCGGCGACCATGGGCCTACGCGCCCGACCCAGCGGCCGGTCGCCTTCTCGAACACTGAGAACATGGCGAAGCCTTCGGCGTACCACGCGCCGATCATGGTGCAGATGCCCCGCCAGACGACCGATGGCGGCTGGGCCTTGCCGATGTATTTGGCGGCGTCCTCGTCAGCCATGAAGGCGCACCAGGGGTCGAATTCATTGAGGCTGGGGACGCGCAGAGTGAGGCGCGGCGTTTCAATCACGGTGTCCATGCGGGAGGCCATGTGCATGTCACCATCCACCACGGGCCAGTACGCCGGCAACTGACCGCTCCAGCGCTGTCTGCCACGGCGTCCATGTGATGCCCAGACGCTCGCTGGCGCGGGCCCCGGAAAGCCGGGCGTTCAGGGGCCGCCTGGCGGGGGCGTTGAACGCCGCTGTTGTCACCGGCTCGATCTCCGCGAACGGTCCGCCTTGTCTGCGCGACTCGGCCATGATGGCGCGCGCCATGTCCAATCGAGTCATAACTTCGGGCGAGGCGAGGTGGAGCAGGCCGTGGAGGTCGTGTGCGCCGTCCACCTTCACTCGCGCGATGCGGAGAAGGGCGAGGGCGATGTCGGGCGCGTAGGTAGGCGTGCCGATCTGGTCTGACACGATGCGCAGGCTCGCTTGGGTTCGCGCCCAGCCGATTGCCTTGGAAATGAAGCTGTCGGCGAACTCGGAAAAGACCCAGCAGACGCGTGTCGTGATCGCTTCGGGATGTTCCTGCGCGACGGCGATTTCGCCTGCCCGCTTGGAGCGGCCATAGGCGGAGAGGGGGCCGGGGTCGTCTTCCTCGGTGTAGGGCGAGGGCTTTGCGCCGTCGAACACGCAGTCGGTCGACATGTGGATCAGCTCGACGCCGTGGCGGCGGCAGAGGCGGGCGAGGGTGCGCGGGCCTTCGGCATTCACGGCGAAGGCTGTCGCTTCGTCGGTTTCGGCGCGGTCGAGGAAATTGTAGGAGCCGGCGTTGATGATCACGTGCGGCTTGCTCTGCAGGAGGAAAGCTTCGAGCGCTTCGGGATCGGTCAGGTCTGCGCCGTCGCGGCCGGCCTGGCGGAGTTCGATCGAGGCATAGCCGGCGGCGGCGTGGAGGGCCTGCGCCGTCTGTCCGTGCTTGCCGATGCAGGCGATGCGCAGCGGGGTCATGCCCTCCGTCTCGCATAACGGATGCGCGCGGCCAAGCGTCATCGACGCGCGCACAAAACGCACCTATGGGTCGCGGTCACAGAACAGGAAGCTTTCATGCTCAGGTCCTTGGTCGTAGCGGCCGCTCTCCTATCCCTGTCGGGATGCTCCATCTGGGAGGGCGTCACGGGCTGGTTCGGACCGCCGCCGAAGGCCGTCGCAGACGCGGTCGATGCCGAAGCGTGGGCGCGCTACATTCCGTGGAACAGCGCTGCCAAGAATGTCGTGAAGACGGGCAGCGGCGTCGAATACATCGTGCTTGCCAGCGGCCCGGCCGATGGCCTGCTGCCGGGCCCGAAGGCACGCGCCGCCATCCGCTATGAAGGCCGCCTCAACGTCGCCGGCACAAAGAATTTCGATTCATCCTTCGAGCGGAACGAGGTGGAAGAGTTTCCGATTGTGGTTGTGATCCCCGGTTTAGCGGAGGCGCTGAACAGGATGCGGCCCGGCGATTCCTGGCTGGTGTTCATCCCCTCCAAGCTGGGTTATGGCGAGGAAGGTCAGGGTCCCGGCCTCCCGCCCAATTCCGACCTTGTGTTCGAAATCGAAATGAAGAGCTCCATGACGCCTCCTCCTTCAAACTCCGCCGCGTGGGCGAAATACGCTCCGTGGAACAGCAGCAGTCCCGATGTGAAGAAGACAGGTTCGGGTCTCGAATACGTAGTGCTGGCCAGCGGCCCGGCCGGCGGCGCGCCGCCAACGCGCGATCAGGATGCGGAAGTGTTCTATGAAGGCCGTCTCAACTCAGGCGGCGGCGCATTCGACAGCGCCTTCGAGCGCGGCGACACTGAAACCTTCCCCGTGTCGGCCGTCGTCCCCGGCTTCTCCGAGGCGCTCACCCTGATGAAGCCCAGCGATCACTGGCTGGTGTTCATCCCCTCCGCGCTCGGCTATGGCGCCCGCGGCTCTGCGGGCGCGATACCTCCCAATGCAGATCTCATTTTCGAAATCCTGTTGGTGGGCGCGGAGTAGCGGACAAATAAAAACGCCTCCCTTGCGGGAGGCGTTTGTGTATTTGACCTGCGTGCCGGCTTAGGCCAGCGACGGCTCCAGCTTCTTACAAGCATCGAGCAAACCGCGGACGGCGCCGACTGACTTTTCGAACATGGCCTTTTCGTCGGCGTTGAGCTCGAACTGGACGATGCGCTCGACGCCGCCGGCGCCGATCACGCAGGGCACGCCGACATAAAGGTCGGAAACGCCATACTGGCCGGTGAGGTTAGCGGCGACGGGCAGGACGCGCTTCTTGTCCTTGAGGTAGGACTTGGCCATCGCGACAGCCGATTCAGCCGGCGCATAGAAGGCCGAGCCTGTTTCGAGCAGGGCGACGATCTCGCCGCCGCCGCCGCGCGTGCGTTTCACCATCGCGTCGAGTTCTTCCTGCGTGAAGAAGCCTTGGCTGATGCACTCAGGCAGCGGCACGCCGCCGATCGTGGAGTGGCGCACCATCGGCACCATGTCGTCGCCATGGCCGCCGAGCGTCCAGGCTTTTACGTCCTCGATCGAGATGCCGGTTTTTTCCGAGAGGAAGTAGGCGAAACGGGCCGAGTCGAGCACCCCGGCCATACCGACGACGTGGCTGGCGGGAAGGCCCGAGAATTTCTGCAGCGCCCACACCATGGCGTCGAGCGGGTTGGTGATGCAGATCACGAAGGCGTTCGGGCAGTGCTGTTTGATGGCGGCCCCGACCGACTTCATCACGCCGAGGTTGATGCCGATGAGATCGTCGCGGCTCATGCCCGGCTTGCGCGGCACGCCGGCGGTGACGATCACGACGTCCGATCCCGCGATCACCGAGTATTCGTCGAGCGAGCCGCCCGAGAGCTTGCCGTCCTTGCCGTAGACGGCGGCGGCTTCAGCGATGTCCAGAGCCTTGCCCTTGGCGATGCCGCCCTTCATGTCGACCAGCACGACGTCGCCCAGCTCCTCGCGCGAACAGATGTGGGCGAGGGTGCCGCCGATCATTCCGGCGCCTACGAGGGCGATCTTCTTGCGGGCCATTGGGTCGTCTCCTGGAGATTGTGCGGCAGGCGCAGGTTGCGAAACAGGTTTGGGCTGAGCTGGCTGTTCGGCGGGCGCCGCAGGCGAAACGTCAGGCGAAGGCGGCTTGGCCGCTGAAGGCGGCTTGGTCGCACCCTTCTTCCCGCCCGTCAGCCAGCTGAACATCCTCACCCCGGAATTCGAACGCGGGGACCGTTAGCGCAAGCAGGACGCCGGGGCAATGCGGTTTGGAGGCAGCCTACTCCGAAGCGCTGACGCGCAGGCCGTACCCGCAGGTTTCGGCCTTGCAGGACTTCATACGGATTTCGATGGTCATGGGCCGGAGAATGCCCTTGGGCTTGTCTGACGCCGAGCGGTATTCTGACTCGTGGACATTGAGCACCGGGGCGTTGTCGTCTGCGTCATCCACGTCGATTTCCGAGCCGTCGGCTTCCTGGGCCGCGAGATCAACATTTTCGCAGTCATCGTCGCAGATCACGTTGAAATGGTATTCGACCGTCGCATCGGCGTCGAACGGGATCGAAATGACATCGCCGGTCGCCATTTCGCCGAACCGGGTCTCGCCGACTTCTTTGCCGCAGATGTCGCCAAGCATGTTGAGCAGCTTGCGGATCTCGGCGGTGGAATCCGGCGACAGCTTGGCTGCGCCTGCGACAGGAATGGCGGCGAACAGCGTAATGGAGGCAATGGCCGCCAGGTTCAGGCAGGTTCTCGGATTCATGCAAGCGATCAAGTTCGTTCCCGGGCCACGGTTCCGCATTCTGGGCGATCGAGTCAATGCAGGCGCTGTCTTTCGCCCTCAGGTTCGCGGCGCGGGCGGGTCTTGCTGCCGACTTGTGTTTCTCCGCCTCTCCTGCGCTCGGGGACGAGCCCGTGCTGGCGATCGAGCGCGATTTCATCGCCCGCGAGGAACCCGAAGATCTTCGGGTTCGTTGTCGAGTCATCCAGGAAGCAGGTGATGTCGGAATCCAGCCGGACGTCCGATCCGTCCGGCTTCAGGAAATCCGCGCAAGAGAACACCCTCGTCATCACGTGGACGGCGTCGATGGGCGTCGTCTCGACGCGCCTGGCCGTCATCTTGCGCGTACCGATGGCGCGGTAGAATTCAGGTCCCTTGGACAGCGCGCCGCGGAATGCGGCGTCCTCTTGCCTGTGGAAATTCCTTCCGGTCCCGCAGTTATGAAGCGCAGCGAGAAGTGGTCCATGATCTCGCCGAACACATTATCTCCGGCAGGCGCGCGGTTGCAGAGGTTGGCGTAGGATTCGAAAAAGGCGGCGAGATCGTGCGGCGCAACCAGCTAACGCGCCGGTGTAACGACGGGTGCGGCCTATCTGTCACGCCGGTGACGAGAAAGCTGCGTCCAGGCAGCGACCTGGCTTACTCCGGATCAGGCGGCCGAAAGGCGTGCAGCCAGACGCTCGATTGCGCTCCGTAGCATCTGGCCATAGCCGTCGTCGGCAAGGGCGTCGCTGGTCTGCTGTGCAAGATGAAGGTGGTAGCGCGCGCCGTTGATGTCGCCCATGCGATGGAGGACATCTGCAAGGTTGAGATGCAGCGAGGGATAGAGGCTGAGCACGCTGAGGCTCGCTGTGTCGGGCCGCTCGCGGCCAATGCGATCGGCGGCGCCGAGCGCGCGGCGATCCCACATCAGTTCGACGGCGGGATCGTCCTGCGTGTCGGCCATGTAGTGCGCCAGCACGCACTGGTGAAACGGATCGCGGTCGTATTCGATCTCTGCCCAGATCGCGGCGAAGGCTTCGCGTCCTGCATTCTTGAGTCCGGCGTTGCACAGGGCGAGCGCTTCGCCGATCCGGTCGAGGACGGGGTCGCTCACTTTGCGGGTTCTGGCGCATGCTCGCGCTCGGCGGCGAGATAGGCGGCCGAGCGCATCTCGTGCAGGCGGCTAGCGGTGCGCTGGAATTCGAAGGCGCCGTCGCCCGAAACATAGAGATCATCGGGCTGGGCGTCGGCGGACATCACGAGCTTGGTCTTTGATTCATAGAGCGCATCGACCAGCGTCACGAAACGGGCCGCCCAGTTTCGTTCGTCGAGACCCATTCTGGGCACGCGATCCAAGAGGAGGGTGGGATAGCGACGCGCGAGGGTGAGATAGTCTGCAGCGCCGAGCGGCTTCTTGCACAGCTCGTCGAACTCGAAGCGGGCGACGCCCATGGCTTGGTTCAACACGTGCAGGGTGCGGCCTTGCACTTCGAGTTTTTCGGGCGAGGGAGCAACGCCCGCCGTCAGGCGCGCAAAGGCGGCGTTCATGGCGGCGTCGGCTTCCGGGCCTAGCGGGGAATAGTACACCGGTGCGGCGGCGAGGCGGTCGAGACGGTAGTCGCGTGCGGACTTCAGCTCGATCACGTCGAGTTCTTGTTCCAGCCGCTTGATGAAGGGCAGGAAGAGCTGGCGGTTGATGCCGTTGGCGTAGAGGTCGGACGGTTTTCGGTTGGATGTCGCAACGATGGTGACGCCACGGTCGAAAAGCTGTTCGAACAGGCGGCCGAGGATCATTGCATCGGCGATCTGCGTGACATGGAACTCGTCGAAGCAGAGCAGGCTGGCCTGATCCGCGATGCGGCGGGCTGCAGGCGCGATCGGATCATCGCCGGCTTCGCGGACATGGGCGGGATGCCTGCGCTTCTCGGCGGAGGACAGTTTCCGCCATTCGAAGATAAAGGCATGGGTCTCCAGCATGAAGTCGTGGAAGTGGACGCGTCTTTTGTTCTTCAGCGAAACCGCCTCGAAGAACATGTCCATCAGCATGGATTTGCCGCGCCCGACGGCGCCCCAGATGTAGAGGCCGCGCGTCCTGGCGGCGCCGCCGAACCAGCCGCGCGCTGTCGACGGCTGCCTGGCCAGCGCGTCCAGCCGCGCAGCCGCTTCGGCCTGCGCCGGATCGGGCAGGAGCTGGCCGGCAGCCAGCCGCGCTGCGTAGAGCTGTTTGACCCTGGTCATGCCCGCCCGCGATAGCGGGATTTTGACGCGACGGGAAAGCGGTTTCGCGTCGCGGGGCAGGGTTGGGCCGGATTTTTTGGCGAATGCCGTCGGATGGCGCACCCGCCCTACCTCCCATGCCTGTAGGCGGCTGCTACCGCGCAGCAAGGCGGGGAGACCAGCGATGACGACACTTGCACGTAACGGAATTTCCCGGCTGGCCTTGCGGGTTGTGACAATCACGCTCGCAGCCATTGTGGTCGGCTGTGCGCCGAAGGCTGCAGCGGGACAGGCTCACCACTCGGCCGCCTTACTGGCGTCCGCCACAGGATCGCAGGCCGAGCCGAACCGGCTTTAGTATTCGTCGCGCGGGTCGGGCATCCGATTGGTGATCTTGTTCGGCGGGATGCCCTCCAAGGTGGCTTTGTGGGCGAGGATATTCCATTGGCCCGTGTCCATCTTCTGCAGCACGAACACCACATCGACGCCGCGCTCGTAAGTCTTCTGCGCAGCGGCCGCGAAGAAATAGCCCCGCTCCCAGACATCGACCTTGGCGAGGTCCGCATTCAGGATAAGGCGTCTATGTCGTAGTCGAGCTTCATCGCCTGCGAGGCCAACTCGGTGTTGATGTGCGGCCCGGAATAGGCGGCGGCGCTGCGCAGCTACTGGGGAATCTAGGGGGCCTCGGCATAGCCCGGTCCGGCGTCGCCGCCGCCGGGGGCCATAAGCGCCCAGGGCGCGCGCTTCAAAATGGCTGATGCGCTCATACCATTCCGCGATCAGTGCAAAGACCCTGGCCCTCTCGTCAGTCGTCTGTGCAAATGCGGGTGCGCTTGCTGATAGCGCCAGCAGGCTCAGGGCGATGAAACGCATGAAAAATCCCCCGCTTGCATGCGCAAAGGCATGCGGCGAATCCGGGCGGAAGTGGGGGGAACGCTAGCGGCTGGCGGCTTTCTGCGGTGCGCCCTTGTCGGGCATCAGCGAATAGACGAAGTCGCGGAAGAGCTCCGGGCGGCGCACAAAGTCGGCCAGCGGCAGGTTTTCCTTGCCGACCGCCGCGGGCGAACAGTTTACCCCCGCGCGGACCAAGCTCTTCACCACCTCGTCGCGCTTGTCGCTGCCGGAAACTACAGCCACCCGGAATTTTCCCATGCTGGCGATACGCGTGACGGTTGCGTCCTCGTCGGTTGAATCGGGAAGCATCAGGTCGATGACGACAAGTTCGAACCGCTCGAGCCTGAGCTTGCGTTCGGCATCGATCAGCGATTTCGCGACGACAAGGTCGATGCCAAAGCGCTTGCGCGAGGCCGCGGCGGCGGCAGCCGTCAGAAGCTCCCCGGCGCGGGCGTGATCCTCCACCCACAAGACCTTCATGCAATCCCCTGAGTTCTGAACGCGCGGTCTGCTTTCCGACGGGTACGATTCGCAACCGCGAGAAATCTTCAAGGCGGTTTTCACTCTCTACCCGTTACGAATGGTTAACAAGTCACGCCAAGCTGCTAAGTAGACGGCCGAACGGGAATATGAATGGCGGAAAAGGCGGAAGTTGCGGACCGAGGCCTCAACGCCTTCATCGATCCGGAAACCCGGCACGATCACATCGTCGATATCATGATCGAAGAGCGGTGCCCCAGCTGGGTGAAGCACTGGTCCTGGCCTGTCGTCCGTCCGGTGCTGTTTTCCATGCTGGGCTACCGCAAGGCGATTCGCTGGGCGGACGAGATCAGGAAGCTTCCCTCCGGCAAGGACTGTTTCGCTTATCTCGACAAGGCGCTCGCCCTCAACGTCACATCGACGGGCCTCGGGCGCGTGCCGCGCGCGGGACGCACCGTCATCGTCGCCAATCATCCTACGGGGCTGGCCGATGGATCGATCGTACTCGCAGCGCTCAACTCCGTCCGCACGGACATCGAGATTATGGCGAACGCCGACGCCTGCCGCATCAATCCGAGCTTCGCTGAGGTGATCATCCCGGTCGAATGGGTGCAGGACAAGCGCACCATCGCCAAGACGAAGGAAACCTTGCGCCGCGCCGCCGCCGCCTTCGCCGCCGAGCGCCTGCTGATGATCTTTCCGTCAGGCGCGCTGGCGCAGATGCGAGATGGCATGCTCATCGACGAGCCGTGGCTGCCAACCGCGGTGACGCTCGCCCGCAAGAACAAGGCGCCGCTGACGCCGCTCCACATCAAGGGCCGCAACTCTGCTCTCTACTACCGCTTCTGCAACCTCAATCGCGAACTGCGCGATATCACGCTGTTCCACGAACTGCTCAACAAGCAGGGCGACAAGTTCCATCTTACTTTCGGCAGGCAGATCCCGTGGGAGCATCTCGCAGGCGATCCGCAGGCGGTGACCGACCACGTCCGCAACTATGTGGAGAACATCCTGCCGGACGATCCGGAACGGCCGTTCGAGGCGCCGAAGGCGGCGGACTAGCGACTATCTGCCGTGCGCCCTTCACGGCGCGAATTCCCGTGCCTAGTGTGCAGCGCCTACGCCGGGGACAGGTCAGCCGCGATGAAACAGTTTCTCCGCTTCTATGGCCCGCCGATCGTGATCGTGCTGCTAGGGCTGATCGTGGCCTTCATGTTCATGGCGCCTGCGCCGCCGAAGAAGGTCGTCATTGCGGGCGGGGCGGCCGGGGGCGCCTATGCGGCTACGGTCGAAAGTTACGCGAAAGCGCTGCGCGAGCAGAACATTGAGGTCGAGCTTCTATCGACTGCCGGATCGGTCGACAATCTTGCGAAGATCAAGGCGAAACAGGCCGATATCGGAATCGTGCAGACTGGCCTCGCCGCCGATTTTGGAAGCGAGGGCGTGCGATCGCTCGGGGCGGTGTTCTACGAGCCGCTCTGGGTCTTCCATCGCGCGGCTGCGCCGATGGACGAGTTGCAGGACATAGCCGGCCGCCGCGTCGCCATCGGCCCGGAAGGGTCTGGCGTGCGTGCGCTTGCGACGCTACTGCTGCGCGAAGCTGGCGTGACGCCCGACAAGTACACCGCCAGTCCGCTTGCAGGGCAGGAAGCGGCCATCGCCCTGAAGGCTGGCGAGATCGACGTGGCGCTGGTTGTGTCGGGGCCGACAACCGGCTGGATCACTGATCTGGTTGGCGACGGCAATATTGCGCTGCTGTCGATGCGCGAGGCGCACGCGCTGGCGCGGCGTCATGGCTATCTGGATGAGGTCGCGCTCTATCGTGGCGTCATGGATCTCGCGGCGGTCCTACCGAAGGAAGATATCACACTGATCGCGCCTGCGGCGCAGATCGCGGTGCGCGCGGATCTGCATCCGGCGATCCAGTCGCTGCTGATCGAGGCCGCCTTCCGTGAACATGCTGGGGGCTCGCTGCTGGCCGACGCGGGGCGTTTCCCTACACCCGAGCTGTCCGACATCGCGATCTCGGACGAGGCCGAGCGCTATTACAAAAACGGGCCCAGCTTTCTGCGCCGCATCTTTCCCTACAGCGTCGCCAACTTCCTGGAACGCGCCTGGGTTCTGGTGATCCCGCTAGTGACGCTTATCATCCCGCTGGTTCGCGCAGCGCCCCCGCTCTATCGATGGCGCATCCGCCGCAAGATCTATGTCTGGTACAATGATCTACGCGAGCTGGAGGCGGCGGGTAGGGCGGCCGAGACGCCGGAGGATCGCACCGAAGTCCGCGCCAAGCTGGCCGATCTTCAGGCGGAGACCGGCAAGGTCGAGGTGCCAGTCAGCTATACCGACGATCTCTATCGCCTGCGCGCCCATATCCGCTTCGTGGCGGAGCTGGTGGACAAGTTGGCGGCGCAGGAAAGACACGCCCGGATCTAATGCCGCTGCGCTTCTTTCTCGATGCCGGGGCCTCTGGGCCTGCGACGCCGAGGCGAAGGCGCGCTTCGGGTATCGGCGTTGAGTCGGGAAAGCTGGAAATTCCAGAAGCACTGCGCGCGGCGGATCATCGCCAGTTCGGTCGCGCGCTCGACAACGCTGTCGCGGCCGATGCGGTCTTCCAGTCAGGCGGCGCCTTCGTCGGAGACATGGCCCATGGGTTCTTCGGCGAAGAGAAGATGGTCGGCGATCGCCTCGATGAAGCAGGCGCCCCACGCCGCATCATCGCCGCCAACGCGTTCGTTGAGGGCGAAAAGGGCTTGGGCCTCGCCAAGGCTTACGGCGCCGTGGGGAAGATGGCGCGGCGGACATCGAGCGTTTCGCGGTCGTTGATCCGACCATCGCTGGCCAGCTTCTCGATCAGAAGCATCATGGCGTTCGGTATCGTCGGGCATTCCTCCCCGACCGGAAGCTGCCCTAGAACGCTGAATATTCGTTGAATCGCGCGGTCGCGCTTTGCGGCGATTCGTAACAACATTTAAAAGGCGCATGTGGCCGAAGCGGAGTAGATACAACCTCTAACAAACGTCGACGCCCGCTGTCCCCATGACTGTCTATCGCAACGTCGCGTCCCTGATCCTGGCGGTCATGCTGCTGCAGGCCGCCTCTGGCATTCTTGCCGTTTCGACCCCGCTGGCGCTCAGTTATATGGGCGCCTCGGCGCTGGGGGTGGGGATGGTTGCGGCCGTGTTCTCGGCCGGCTTCATGCTGGGCGCCTGGTTCGCTCCGGACATCGTGCGGCAGATCGGGCATATCCGGGCCTATTCCGCAGCCGCGGCGATCTATTCCGCCGGCATCCTGTCGATGGGGCTGGCGTTCGATCCAGTCGCGTGGGGGTTGCTGCGCCTGTTCCAGGGCGTGGCGTCCGCCGTCATGTTCACCGCTGCCGAAAGCTGGATCGCCGACTCGACGCCGCGGTCCAAGCGCGGCGGGGTGATGGGTCTCTACCAGTTGCTGCTGAAGGTCGCGATCTGCTGCGGCCCGCTCCTTATCGTCGAGCATGCAGCCGACGACATTCGTCCGTTCATCTGGGCGGGGCTCCTCATGACGCTGGCCGTCATCCCGCTCTGCGCCACCCGCCGCGCCCAGCCCGTGCTGCCGGACCGCAAGGCGCTCAGCCTATCCGGGATTTTCCGCGTACCTCCGGCCGCCCTCGTTGGTTCGATTGTCGCCGGCGTCTGCAATACCGGCGTCACCGCCTAGTTGCCGCTCTATGCCAAGGACCTGCAGCCCGGCGCTGCGGGCGCATCCGCGGCGACGCTCTACATCGCAGCCATGGTGGGCGGCACGATCACCCAATGGCCGGCTGGTCTGGTATCAGACCGGATCGACCGCCGCTTCGTTGTTGCAACGCTCGCCGCCATTGCCCTGGGCGCCTGCGTCGCGCTCTATCTGACCGCCGGGAAGGTGTCGTTCTCGGTCACGGTTCTGCTGTGCGCCGTGTGGGGCGCTGGGGCATTGTCGTTCTATGCCGTGTCTGCCTCGCATGCGACCGACCGCACGGAGCCCGGGCAGATTGCGCAGGCCATGTCCGGCATGCTGTTCATCTGGGCGGGCGGCTCGGTTCTGGGGCCGCTGCTGACCGGGGTCGTCGCGGATACACAGGCGGGCCAGCCAGGCGTGTTTGCAGCGGTCGGGGTCGGCTATTTCGTGCTCATGGCGGCTAACCTGTGGAGACTTTTTGCGAGGGAGCGTCCATCGGCGGCACAGCGCTCCCCGTTCGTGCCGTTAGGGTCAACCAGCGTCGTCCAGGGCAAGGTCGCCGACGAGGCGGAGCGCCCGGCGACCGTCGACTGAGGCCGGGGAACACACCCTCGAAACCTGTCGCCAGGACCGCTACTCAAGCACGTTGCCTAAGAGCCACCCATGCGCTAAGCGCCACCCCACCACGCGGAGCCGGCGGCGGCTCTCCCTTGAGGGGCGATTTTCCATGAACATCCACGAGCATCAAGCGAAGGAAGTCCTGAAATCTTTCGGGGCGCCGGTCGCTCTGGGTGTGGCGATAACGTCGGTCGATCAGGCGCAGGCCGCGATCGACGCCCTGCCGGGCCCGCTCTGGGTGGTGAAGTCGCAGATCCACGCCGGCGGTCGCGGCAAGGGCAAATTCCTCGAAAAAGAAGCTGGCGAAAAAGGCGGCGTCCGCCTCGGCTTCTCGAAGGAGCAGGCTCTCGAGCACGTCAAGTCGATGCTTGGCAAGACGCTGGTCACGGCCCAGACGGGCGCTGGCGGCAAGCAGGTCAACCGCATCTACATCGAAGACGGCGCGGACATTGAAAAGGAATTGTACCTGTCGCTGCTAGTCGACCGCGGCACGGGAAAGATCGCCTTCGTTGTGTCGACTGAAGGCGGCATGGATATCGAAGCTGTGGCGCACGACACGCCCGACCGCATCATGACCCTTCCGATCGAGCCCTCGGCCGGCGTGACCGACGCTGACGCCAACAAAATTGCCGATGCGCTGAAGCTTTCGGGCGAAGCGCGCTCCGACATGGTCAGCCTGTCGCGTATCCTCTACAAAGCCTTCCTTGAGAAGGACATGTCGATGCTGGAGATCAACCCGCTGATCGTCATGAAGAACGGCCGCGTCCGGGTGCTTGACGCGAAGGTTTCTTTCGACGGCAACGCGCTGTTCCGCCACCCCGACATCGTCGCGCTGCGCGACAAGACCGAGGAAGATGAGAAAGAGATCGAGGCCTCCGCCTGGGATCTCGCCTACATCGCCCTCGACGGCACGATAGGCTGCATGGTCAATGGCGCTGGCCTCGCCATGGCGACCATGGACATCATCAAGCTTTATGGCGAAGAGCCTGCGAACTTCTGCGACGTCGGCGGCGGCGCCGGCAAGGAGAAGGTGGCGGCTGCCTTCAAGATCATCATGAAGGATCCCAAGGTGAAGGGCATCCTCGTGAACATCTTCGGCGGCATCATGAAATGTGATGTCATCGCCGAGGGCGTGCTGGCTGCGGTGCGCGAAACCAACCTCTCGGTCCCGCTGGTCGTGCGACTTGAAGGCACCAATGCCGAGCTCGGCAAGAAGATAATCAAGGACTCGGGCCTCAACGTGGTCCCCGCCAACGATCTCGACGACGCTGCGCAGAAGATCGTCGCCGCCATCAAGGGCAGATAAGCTTCGGGCGCGCCATCAGGTCCGCCCGCTTTCATTTCCGACCAGCTTCTAGGGTTCCGCGATGTCCATCCTGATCGACAAGAACACCAAGGTCCTGACCCAGGGCATGACCGGCAAGACCGGCACGTTCCACACAGAACAGGGCATCGCCTACGGCACGCAGATGGTCGGCGGCGTAACGCCCGGCAAGGGCGGCCAGAAGTGGACCGGCAAGCTGCCTGACGGCTCCACCGCAGAGCGACCGCTGTTCAACTCCGTCGCCGAGGCTAAGGAAGCCACCGGCGCCAACGCCACCGTCGTCTACGTGCCGCCGGCGGGCTGCGCCGCCGCCATCATCGAAGCCATCGATGCCGAGATCCCACTGATCGTCGCGATCACCGAAGGCGTGCCGGTGATCGACATGGTCAAGGTGAAGGACAGGCTGGCCAAGTCGAAGTCGCGCCTGATCGGGCCGAACTGCCCGGGCGTGCTTACGCCGAACCAGTGCAAGATCGGCATCATGCCGGGTTCGATCTTCTCCAAGGGCAATATCGGCGTCCTCTCGCGTTCGGGCACGCTGACCTACGAAGCCGTCTTTCAGACAACGAATGAAGGCCTCGGCCAGACCACGGCGGTCGGCATCGGCGGCGACCCGGTGAAGGGTACGGACTTCATCGACGTGCTCGAGCTGTTCCTGGCCGATGAGGAGACCAAGGCGATCATCATGATCGGTGAGATCGGCGGATCGGGCGAAGAAGACGCCGCCCAGTTCCTCAAGGACGAAGCCAGGCGCGGCCGCAAGAAGCCCATGGTGGGCTTTATCGCAGGACGCACGGCGCCCAAGGGTCGGACGATGGGCCATGCGGGCGCCATCGTTTCAGGCGGCAAAGGCGATGCTGAATCAAAGATCGCCGCCATGGAATCAGCCGGAATCGTCGTTTCCCCGAGCCCGGCGCGCCTCGGCCAAACCATGGTGGAGGTCCTGAAACGGTAGGTCTTTTGGCGCCCGTTGTGCGGTCGCAACGAAGCGCTAATCGGTCCCGGTCTTATGTGCAGTTGTATCGCCCCTAAGGGTTGAGTCTGGCCGCAAAAAGCGACATCTGAGTGCCACCGAAACGCGCGCAGGGCAGGGGGTCCTGATTCCCGCGCAAAAGGACGCAAAAATGAACATCGAGGCGAAGCCTGGCGAAGTCCGAGGCATGGACAACGAAGCCATGCTGGATACAGCCTTCCTCTATGGCGCCAACGCCGCCTATATCGAGCAGCTCTATGCGCAGTACGCCGAGGACCCCTCGTCTGTACCCGAGAGCTGGCAGCGCTTCTTCCTCGGCGTCGCGGACACCGCCGAACAGGCGACCAAGGCCGCCAAGGGCCCGGAGTGGAAAGAGCCGCTCAAGCACAGCAATGGCGACCTCATCTCCGCCCTCGACGGCAACTGGGGGCCGGATGTCAAGAAGGAGCCCAAGAAGGCCCCGCAGGTCGGCCCCACTATCCCCCCGGCCGATCTCTCCCAGCAGGTCCAGGATTCCATTCGCGCGATCATGATGATCCGCGCTTTCCGCGCCCGGGGCCACCTCGCCGCCCATCTTGACCCGCTCGCGATGCTTAAGCGCGAGGAGCAGCCCGAACTAGATCCGAAGACCTACGGCTTTGGTCCCAAGGACATGGACCGCCGCATCTACATCGACAACGTGCTCGGGCTCGACTACGCGACGCCGCGCCAGATGCTCGACATCCTGAAGCGCACCTATTGCGGCCCGTTCGCGGTCGAGTTCATGCACATCTCCGACCCGGACGAGAAGTCCTGGCTGCAGCACCGCATCGAGGGCAAGGACAAGGAAATATCGTTCACGCCCCAAGGCAAGCGCGCCATCCTCAAGAAGCTGGTCGAGGCTGAAGCCTTCGAACGCTTCCTGCATAAGCGCTATCCCGGCACCAAGCGCTTCGGCCTCGACGGCGGTGAAGCCGCAGTGCCGGCGCTCGAGCAGATCATCAAGCGTGGGGGCGCGCTCGGCGTTGACGAGATAATTCTTGGCATGCCGCACCGCGGCCGGCTCAACGTCCTCGCGGCGGTGATGGGCAAGCCCTATCACAAGATTTTCTTCGAATTCCAGGGCGGCAACACGCAGGGCGGCGACGACTATGGCTCGGGCGACGTGAAATACCACCTCGGCGCCTCGTCGGACCGCGAGTTCGACGGCCACAGCGTCCACCTGTCGCTCACCGCGAACCCCAGCCACCTCGAGATCGTGAACCCGGTCGTGCTAGGGAAGGCGCGCGCCAAACAGTTCTTCGACGAGGTTGAGGCGGGCGCCACGCGTGCGACCGATCCGAAAGAGCGCGACCAGCGGCGTACTAAAGTGATGCCGCTGCTTCTGCATGGCGACGCCGCCTTCGCGGGCCAGGGCGTCGTGCCGGAATGCTTCGCGCTGTCAGGTCTCGCCGGCTACCGCACCGGCGGCGCCATCCACTTCATCGTCAACAACCAGATCGGCTTCACGACTGCGCCGAGCTTCTCGCGCTCCTCGCCCTATCCGTCGGACGTGGCGAAGATGGTCGATGCGCCGATCTTCCACATCAACGGCGATGATCCGGAAGCTGTTGTCTACGCCGCGAAGGTCGCGACGGAATATCGCCAGACGTTCGGCAAGGACGTCGTCATCGACATGTTCTGCTATCGCCGCTTCGGCCACAACGAGGGCGACGATCCGACGATGACGCAGCCGATCATGTACGCCAAGATCCGCGACCAGTCGTCGACGCGCGAACTCTACTCGCGCCGCCTGGTTGATGAAGGCGTCATGTCCGAAGAAGCGGTCAACAACATGATCGCCGAGATGGAAGCGCATCTCGATTCGGAATTCGAGAAGGCCAAGACCTTCAAGCCGGGCGCCGCCGACTGGCTCGATGGCAAATGGGCCGGCCTTGGTCTGCCCAAGGATGATGAAGGCCGCGGCAAGACCGGCGTCGCCGCCGCCAAGCTGAAAGAGATCGGCAAGAAGATCACGACCGTCCCGCCCGGCTTCAACATCCACAAGACAGTCGCCCGCACGGTCGATGCGCGCCGCAAGATGGCGGAGACCGGCGAGCATCTCGACTGGGGCATGGCCGAGCACATGGCCTTTGCAACGCTGCTCGATGAAGGGTTCCCTGTCCGCCTCTCGGGCCAGGATTCCTGCCGCGGAACGTTCACCCAGCGGCACTCGCACTTCGTGGATCAGGTGACCGAAGAGCGTTACACGCCGCTCAACCACGTCTCCGACAATCAGGCCAACTACGAAGTCATCGACTCGCTGCTCTCGGAAGAAGCGGTGCTTGGCTACGAGTATGGCTATGCACTCACCGCGCCGAACACGCTCACGCTTTGGGAAGCCCAGTTCGGCGACTTCGCCAACGGCGCCCAGGTGCTGTTCGACCAGTTCATCTCGTCGGGCGAGCGCAAGTGGCTGCGCATGTGCGGCCTCGTCTGCCTGCTGCCGCATGGTTATGAAGGCCAGGGCCCGGAACATTCCTCCGCCCGTCTCGAACGCTTCCTTCAGATGTGCGCGCAGGACAACATGCAGGTCGTCAACTGCACGACGCCGGCGAACTATTTCCACGTCCTGCGTCGCCAGATGCATCGCGACTTCCGCAAGCCGCTGATCGTGATGACGCCGAAATCCCTGCTGCGTCACAAGCGCGCCGTGTCCTTCTACAAGGACATGGGGCCGAACACGTCCTTCCACCGCATCCTGCAGGACGGCGCCGAGGTGCCGGAATGCAAGGCCGAGGTCACACTCAAGGCCGACAAGGAGATTCGCCGCGTCGTGATGTGCTCGGGCAAGGTCTATTTTGACCTCTTCGAGGAGCGCGAGAAGCGCAAGATCGACAACGTCTATCTTCTGCGCGTCGAGCAGCTCTATCCGTTCCCGGTGGCGCCGCTGATGAAGGAACTCGCCCGGTTCAACCAGGCCGACATGGTCTGGTGCCAGGAAGAGCCTCGCAACATGGGTGCGTGGAACTTCGTTGACTGGAACATCGAGAAGACGCTGGAGAAGCTCGACACCAAGCACAAGCGCGCCCGCTATGTCGGCCGCCCCGCTTCAGCGTCGACCGCCGCCGGCACGATGGCGCTCCACAACAAGGAATTGCAGTCCTTCCTCGACGCTGCCTTCGAGAAGTAGCTCGGGGAATCGACCGACTACGCCGCCAGCCCGCCGACGCTTGTCGGCGGCGCCACGTGCAGCGGGAACCGGATCGTGACGCTCGTGCCCGCGCCGGCAGCCTCGGCGGGTACTATCAGTCCGCCAAGCTGGCGCACGAAGATCGCGACATAGTCTCCGCCGCGTTTTTCGGTCGGCGTCGCCACTTCAACCTTCGAAACCCCAACGCCGTCATCGGCGATCGTCAGCTCCACGTCGGCGCCATGAGTCCTGGCGTTCAGCAGGACGCGCCCCGTTCCGCCCGGAAAGGCGTGCTTGATGGCGTTCGTCGCAAGCTCATTGACCAGCAGGCCGAAAGGCACGGCTCTTTCGGGGTCGATCTCGATCGGCTCTGCTTCAACGTCGATCTTTATCCGCGTGGCGTTCGCCAGAAGGCTCGCCGAAATCGATGCGGCGATTTCCCTGAGATAGCCCTCCAGCGCAACAGCTCCGCCGCGGCTGGAGTGTGAGATCAGGTCGTAAAGCTGGGCGATCGCGCCAATGCGCGTCTGCATCGACCGGTAGCCCTGCACACACGGCTTAGGCGTCGAGCGGACCTCATAGGCGATCAGCCCGACAATGATCTGCAGGTTGTTCTTGATCCGGTGGGATATTTCGTTGGTCAGCATGAGGGCGTCGCGCTCGCGCTGCTTTCGGTCCGTGATGTCGTCGAAGACCAGCAGCATGCGATGCGCGTGGTTTCCCGGTTGCGAGATCTTCCGTGCATTGAGATTGAACACGCGCCGGCCGAGGCCCGGGAACGTATCCTCGATCTCGAAATTCTCGAACGGCTTGTTCTCCGGCAACACCTTGTCCATCAGGTGACGTAGCGCCGGCACGTCCCACTGATGCTGGCCAAGCTCGGATACGCGCCGGCCGCGCGCCTCAGCCTGTGTGATGCCGAACATCGTCAGGAAGGCCCTGCTGGCGGTCACCACCGTCATGTCGGTTTCGAGCACGACGAGGGGGTCGCGGATCGTGTCGACGATGCTTTGCGTCAGCTGCCAGCTGCGCTTGCTCTCCTTGCGCGCAAGGCGCTCCTCGCTGACATCCTCGATCGCAAGCAGGATGGAGCCGTCGTTATTGTCGCCGGGGTGGAAGATCTTACGCGCGTTGACCAGCATGGTGCGCTGGCCAATCGTCGGGAAGTCGTGCTCGACCTCGAACCCCTCGACGGATGCACGGTGCGGAATCACGCTTTCAAGCAGGATGCGAAGAGCCGGAATATCCCACTGCCGGTTGCCGAGGTCGTAGATCATGCAACCTTCGGTTTCATAGCGGCTGGTCCTGAAGGTCTGGTAGAAAGCCCGGTTGGCTGATGTGATGATCAGGTGTTTGTTGAGTACGATAAGCGCGCTTGGCACGGTATCGACGATTTCGCTGGCGGCAATTTCGGACAAGCTCTTGCGCTCCTCTGAACGTTCAGGAAATCGATCAGGCCTCGAGCATGTCGTGGACAGACGCGTGCAGTTGCTGGGGCGTGTATGGCTTCCCGAGGAAGTGCGAGCCCGTAACGAAGAGCGATTTCAGGTCGGCGTTAGCGGAGTTTCCGGTGGTATAAAGCACGCGCAGTCCCGGCCGGAGCACCATCGCCTGTTGCGCCAGGTCGCATCCGCCGAACACGGCCGCCTTCAGATAGATATCGGTGAAGAGCGCGTCGATTGGCGTGTCGGACTTAAGCAGGTTCAGTCCCTCTTCGACGCTGCCTGCGAAAAGCACGGCATGCCCCCATTCGCCGATGCAGATGCCTGCCAATTCGCGGGTGAACAACTCGTCCTCGACGATCAGGATCACGGCCATCTGACACTCTGCTCCCGTGACGCCCGCATCCAGCGCAAACTCCCCTTCAAGCGCGCCATGCGTCTGCCGGGGGGGCATTCCTGTTTATGAGGAGGGCGCACACACAACTCCGCGCGAACGTCTCTGTTCCGGGCGCGCCAGCGTTTATCTGTTGATCGGGTCCGCCGCGGTCAGAAAGCAGCCTCTGGCTTCCTTGGCCTTTCCCTGTCCTGGCCCCGGCGCCGTCAACAACTCGCTGAAAACACTGGTTAAAGACGAAGTTGGGGTCGCGCTGGCGACCGGGCGACCCCAAATGCTTCAAATCGCGGCAATTACCCGCCGAAACCCCAATTTCACCCTCCCCAAGCGGGCCGCGCGAGGCTAAACCCTCCCGCAACTCGCTCGCGCGAAGGGCGACTCGAAACCGGTTGGAGACGTCATGGATATCAAGGTGCCCGCGATGGGCGAGAGCGTTACTGAAGGCACGCTCGCAAACTGGCTCGTGAAACTCGGTCAGACCGTGAAACAGGACGATCCGATCGCCGAGATCGAGACGGACAAGGTCGCCGTCGAGGTTCCAGCGCCTGCCGCGGGCGTCATTACCGAACAACTCGTCAAGGAAGGCGAAACTGTCCAGATTGGCAAGATCATCGCGCGCCTGTCCGAGGGCGCCAGCGCAGCCCCTGCCGCCGCCGCCAAGCTGACCGCTTCCGCCGCGCCCACGCCGGTCGCAGCTGCCACTGCCGCCACAACCGCGCGCGCCTCCGACAAGGTTGCTCCGTCGGTCGGCCGCATCGCCGCTGAAGCCGGCGTCAATCCCGCCGACATCCCGGGTACGGGCAAGGGCGGCCGTGCGACTAAAGGCGATGCACTCGCCTACGTCGCCTCGACGCCTGCGCCTGTTGCCGCGCGCGCGCCTGTCGCAGAAGCGCCGCCCCGAGCCCCGCGCGAACTTGGCCCGCGCGAAGAGCGGGTGAAGATGACGCGCCTGCGCCAGACTATCGCGCGCCGCCTGAAGGAAGCCCAGAACACTGCCGCCATGCTCACGACGTTCAACGACGTCGACATGTCGGAAGTGATGGAGCTGCGCAAACGCCACAAGGACGCTTTCGAGAAGAAGCACGGCGTGAAGCTCGGCTTCATGGGCTTCTTCGTGCGCGCCTGCGTCGCTGCGCTGAAGGAAATCCCCTCGGTGAACGCCGAGATCGACGGCGCGGACATCATCTACAAGAATTTCTACAACATGTCGGTCGCGGTCGGCACCGATAAGGGCCTCGTCGTGCCGGTCGTGCGTGACGCCGACACAATGTCATTGGCTGAAATCGAAGCGGAGATCGGCCGCCTTGGCCTGCTGGCCCGCGACGGCAAGCTGTCTATGGACGACCTGCAAGGCGGCACATTCACGATATCGAACGGCGGCGTCTATGGGTCGCTGATGTCGACGCCGATCCTGAACCCGCCGCAGTCCGGCGTGCTCGGCATGCACCGCATCGAGGAGCGTCCGGTCGTCGTCGATGGCAAGATCATCGCCCGGCCGATGATGTATCTGGCGCTGAGCTATGATCACCGGATCGTCGATGGCAAGGAAGCGGTCACCTTCCTCGTCCGCGTGAAAGAAGCGCTGGAAGATCCTGAGCGTCTGCTGCTCGATCTTTAATCACTGATGACGCCGGAGGCCTTTTCCGACGGCCTCCTCGGATGGATCATCCGGTTCGCCGGCCTGTTCTGGCTGTTCGGCGCATTCATGCTGTTCCGCCAGATCCGGATGGAAATGGCGCTGGACCGCATGTCGTTGCAGCTTGAGACGATGGCGCGCGAGATTGAGGCCGACGCAGCCGAGCAGGGCATCACCGCCGAGAACGACGTCGATGAAGGCTTTGCCGACCGTCCCGCATCGCGCACTCCGGCCGACCCGCAGGGGAAAGCGCTCGAAGCCTGGATGGACCGAGATGATGCCGCCCGCCGCGGCTGGATCGCCGCGCAGGCCATCGTGCTCACGGCCACAGCGCTCGCCATGATCCTGCTGCATCCGTTCGCCGCCGGGATGGTTGCGCTGCTGGTGCTGGGGCAGGGCGCCTATTTCATCTGGCGCGAGTATACCGCCCGCCACGCTCCGTCTGCCGAAGCGGCCGCTCACGCCCGGCCCAGCGCTGCGACCGTCAATGCAGGCTGGCTCTCCCTCGCGGTCGCCATCCTGGTCTGGCTGGGGGCTTTCCGGGGAATTCTGGCCTAGGGCGTCTGCCGACCGTTTATTGTCTACATCGCCGATTGCAATGACCGGCCTTGCCCCTGTCATGGCGCTGCGACTGAAGGTCTCCACCAGTTTTCGGCTAAAACCCACCCAGAATCACGTGCCATATTCCCTTTGTTGACCCCTCGCGCGAGGCGCGTATAGCTCGCGCCAGATCGATCTGAGGCGGACATTTCCAATGAGCGAGAGCTACGACGTCGTCATCATCGGCGCCGGTCCCGGCGGCTACAATTGCGCGATCCGCTGCGGCCAGCTTGGCCTGAAGACCGCCATCATCGAGAAGCGCGACAAGCTCGGCGGCACCTGCCTCAATGTCGGCTGCATTCCGTCGAAGGCGATGCTCCACGCTTCCGAACTCTACGAGACCGCCTCGAAGGATTTCGCGGGCCTCGGCATCGAGGTCACCGGCCTCAAGCTCAACCTCGACAACATGCTTAAGCAGAAGTCGGACGCCGTGTCCGGTCTCACCAGCGGCATCGCCTTTCTGATGAAGAAGCACAAGATAACTGTCATCACCGGCCAAGGCCGTATCGACGGCCCCGGCCGCGTTGTGGTCGGCGATCAGGTTCTTGAGGCGAAGAACATCGTCATCGCCACCGGCTCCGAGCCGAGCCCTCTGCCGGGCGTCGAGATCGATGAGGAGCGCGTTGTCTCGTCCACGGGCGCGCTGTCGCTCAAAGCCGTGCCGAAGAAAATGATCGTCATCGGCGCCGGCATCATCGGCCTCGAACTCGGCTCGGTCTGGCGCCGTCTTGGCGCTGAAGTCACGGTGGTCGAATATCTCGACCGCATCCTGCCTGGCGCGGATGGCGAAGTGGCCAAGCAGGCCCAGCGCATCTTCACCAAGCAGGGCGTCGACTTCAAACTCGGCATGAAGGTCACCGGCGTCGAGAAGCTGAAATCGAAACTCAAGCTCTCCATGCAGCCCGCCTCTGGCGGAGATGCCGAAGCACTCGAAGCTGACATCGTCCTGCTCGCCATCGGTCGCCGTCCCTACACGCATGGTCTCGGCCTTGAGACGGTTGGCGTGGTCCCCGACAAGCGCGGCTCAATCGCCAACGATCACTATCGCACGTCCGCCCCGGGCGTCTGGGTCATCGGCGATGTCACCACCGGCCCGATGCTGGCCCATAAGGCCGAGGACGAAGCCGTCGCCTGCGCCGAAATCATCGCGGGCAAGGCCGGTCACGTCGACTACGGAATTATTCCGGGCGTCGTCTACACCAAGCCGGAAATCGCCTGGGTGGGGAAAACCGAGGAGGAACTCAAGGCTGAAGGCGTTTCCTACAAGTCCGGCAAATTCCCATTCTCGGCCAACTCGCGCGCCAAGACGAACCATGAGACCGAAGGCTTCGTCAAAATCCTGGCCGACGCCACGACAGACCGTGTCCTGGGCGCCCACCTCATCGGCGTCGGCGTTGGCGAAATGGTGGCCGAAGTCTGTATCGCCATGGAATTCGGCGCAGCGTCCGAAGACATCGCCCGCACTTGCCACGCCCACCCCACGCTCACTGAGGCTGTCCGTCAGGCCTCGATGGCGGTCGAGGGTTGGCCCATGCAGATGTAGGTTCCGCCCGGCGGGACAGCGAAGCCGCCAAACCGCAGTTAACGCGGCCAAAACGGCATGGCATTTGCGATGCGCTTATGCTTGGCTTCGCCCCGGGGCCAGGCTGCGTGGAGAGACGCGTTGAGCACCGTTTCCGCTCATACAGGTGAACTGACTGGCGAACTCGCGCAGGTGCGCGAATCACTCTCGCGACGCCTGCAAGGCATTGATCCAGGCGATATGGCCGCGCTGCGCCGCGCCTACGACGCCTATGCCGAAAACGATCCGATGCCGGAAATGTCGACGCTCGCCGAAATCGACCTTGGCGGCGTCTCCTCGCTTGGCCTCCTGCCCAAGGGCTGCAGCGGCGATCATGTCATCGTCTGGCTGCATGGCGGCGGCTTCACCATGGGTTCGTCCCGCTCGCACAAGGGCCTTGCCTCGCAGGTTGCAGCCAGCGCGAAGATCGCGGCCATCGTGCCCGACTATCGTCTGGCGCCGGAACATCGCCATCCCGCTGCGCTTGAGGATTGCGTGCGCACCTATCAGGCCGTGCTCGGCGAAGGCGTGCAGGCCAGCCGCATCATCCTCGCTGGCGACTCGGCGGGCGGCGGCCTTGCTGTGGCGTGCGCGATGAAGCTGAAGGAGCTGGGCGTCGCCATGCCAGCCGGCATGATTCTACTGAGCCCCTGGATTGATCTCGCCAATCGCGGCTGGAGCCATGGCGCCAAAGCGCAGCGTGATCCCTTCCTCACCACCCCCGTGCTCAACACGCGCGCGAAACAGTATGGCGGCGAAGCTTCCGCCAACCTCGCCATTCTCGATGCAGACCTGCGCGGGTTGCCGCCCACCTTCATCCAGACCGGTGAAGCCGAAATCCTGATGTCGGATTCAACCGCGCTGGCCGAGCGCCTCGGCGCCGCTGGCGTGCCGCTGACGCTGGAGATCTGGCCGGATATGTTCCACGTCTTCCAGGCCCGATATCCGATGCTCACGCAAGCCCGCCAGGCTATTCAGCGCCTCGGCGCATGGTCTGCTGCACATATAGCCAAATAGCATGTGCCTGGAGGGCGCGGCGGTCACGCTGTTGCGTCTCTGGAAAAACAGACCTAACAATCAGCCATGATCACCCGCGCCCAAACCCTTCCACTTCAGCGAGCTATACTTTCGCTTGCGCCGGCGCGTCGCGACTAGAGCGACAGGGCCGAAGGCAGAAGCGCCGGCGACCCTCGTCCCGATCAGCACTCTCCGTAACACACTGAAGGGGCGGCCGGAGAGACCAGGATGACGACGCAGGCCCTGCCAGCCCAATCGGAAGCCCGCAACCGCATGACCGGGGTGGCGCTCGCCGCCAGCGGCGCTGCGCTCTTTTCGCTCAAGGGCGTGGTCATCAAGCTGGCGTTTGCCGAAGGCATCGGCGTCTCCCAGCTTCTGACGCTGCGCATGGCCTTCTCGCTGCCGGTCTATCTCGTGATTGGCGTTTTCGCGTGGATGCGCCTGAAACAGCAGCCATCGCTACGCACATACGCCGCCGCCGCAGGACTCGGCATCATGAGCTATTGCCTGTCATCATGGCTCAATTTCGAAGGGCTGCGAAGTGTCTCGGCCCAGCTCGAACGTCTGATCCTCTACATCTATCCGACCATGGTCGCGGCGATGTCGTGGTTCTTCCTGAAAGACAAGCTGACCAGCCGCCATGTTGTAGCGCTGTTGCTCGCCTATGCAGGCGTCGCGATACTGTTCGGCGCCGAGATCGACCGTCAGGGACCGAATGCCTGGCTTGGCGGGGGACTGATCTTCGCGGGCGCACTGATCTATGCGGTCTATGTCACGGCCTCGAAGCCCGTCATCACGCGCATGGGATCGACGCTGTTCACTGCATTCGGCATGTCGGCCGCCGCGATCGTCTTTCTGACGCAGAGCGGCGTCGAGATGGCGTTCCACTCCCCGCCGCCGGTCACGGCCAATGGCTATTGGCTCGCCCTCGTGCTTGCGATGATCTGCACGGTGATCCCGAGCTTCATGATCGCCGAAGCGATCAGCCGCATCGGTCCCGGCCTGATGAGCGCTGTCGGAGGCGTCGGTCCGGTCGTGGCGGCCTGGGCCGCGGTCATGATCCTGCGTGAGCCGTTTGGCTGGCCGCATGTCGCTTCGATGGCGCTGACCATTCTCGGCGTCTGGCTGCTCGCCAAACCGAAGATCACTCAGACCGCAGGCGCGCGGACCTGGTGATCAAAGCGCAAGGGCAGGCGGTTCGATCTCGCGCCCGACCATGCCAGCAAAGGCGATCGTGGTCTTGTCTTCGAGGAAGGACCCGATCGCCTGAACGCCAATCGGCAGGTCTGTCTTGTCGAGCCCGCACGGAATCGCGGTCGCGGGAAGGTTCGCAACCGTCGCAATCCCGGCCCATCCCAGCTGCGCGCCGAATTCCGCGGGCTCGCCATCGATGCCGAGCGAACGCTTGCGCCAGTCCGGTTCGTCATAATGCGGGAAGGCCGTCGTGCCGAAGGCCGGGCACAGCACGATGTCGAAATGCCGGAAGAAATACGCCCACTGCCGGCGGAACTGCGCTTGCAAGTCGAGCTGCGCCAGCCAGTCATGGGCGGAGATGGGCGCGCGGGCGTTCGCCGGATCGCGCCTGCTGATGATCGTGTGCAGAAGGGTCTGGTACGTCTTCCATTGCGCCGTGAGGTCGGGGAGCAGACCCGACTGACGCGCCACCGTCGCGCTTTCCTGCGTGAGGTGATCAGCCAGCATGTCCAGCGCGCCGAGAATGCTGCTGTCGGCTCGCGCTGCGGGATGATGGTCGAGCACGAACACACGGAAGCTTCTCAGTTGCCCGTGTCGAGGCGGAGACAGGTTCAGCTTGTTTGCCGTAGAATCTGTATCCGGTCCGGCCACCACATCCGGCGCCATCGCCAGATCTTCAGCCGAACGGGCCAGCGGTCCGATCACGCGCAACGCCTGCGGCGCAATCTGTGCGCCGCCTTCAGCATGGCCGCCCGTGGGTACAAGTCTGTGGCTGGGTTTGTGTCCGTATATGCCCCAGAACGCCGCCGGAACGCGGATCGATCCGCCGGTGTCCGATCCGAGTTCCAGCGCCGAGAACTCCATCGCGATAGCGGCCGCGCTTCCGCCGGAAGATCCGCCCGGCGAACGCGTGACGTCGTGGGGGGTATTGGTGCGGTCGTAGATCGGGTTGGCCGGCTGCCAGTGGCCTAGCACTTGCGGCACGTTCGTCTTGCCGAGAACCACCGCTCCCGCCAGCTTCAGCCGCTGCACCGCAAGCGCATCCTGGCGCGCCACATGCTCGCTATGCGCAGGAAGTCCCCAGGTCGTCCCATGGCCTCGAAGATCGAAGCTCTCCTTCACCGTGACCGGAATGCCGGTGAGCGCCCTCTGCTGGCCCTTCGCCATCGCTTCGTCAGCCATCCGCGCCTCGGACTGCGCGCGTTCGAAGTCGCGAACCACGATTGCGTTGATCTGCGGGTCGAGCGCCTCGATCCGGCTGATCGAAGCCCGGCAAAGTTCCTGTGCTCTGAAAGCCTTTATCCGCAGCCCGGCGGCGAGCTGTGCAGCGGTCATCCGGTAGATGACTGGCGCCCAGACTCACGAGTCTGCAGTTTAGCGCGCAAGGCTGCCGGCGTCACCCGAAAAGCGGCCATTCCGGACTTTGAGTTTCGGTCTTTGGACTTGGCCTGCGTCGCGCTAATCAGGGTGGAGAAGGAGATTGCCATGCTGAAACCCGTCTGCTTAGCCGCCGCATTTGCAGCCCTGCTTGCCGCCTGCACCCCAGCGGACGCCGAACTCGACGGCGATCTGGAGATCAACGGTATGGAGCCGGCTTTCTGGGGCGTGAAAGTCACGCGGGCCCAGAACAGGACCGCCATCGCCGTGCTGGGTGCGAAGGACATAGCGGGCGAGCTTCCGGTGAAATCCAAGGGCGAAAAGGATGTGACGGTGCTCACATCCAAGACGCCGGAAGGCGAGTTCGTGATGGCCTTGCGCCAGGGCAAGTGCGAGGACGGTCTGGGCGAGCGCGAGTATCACTGGTCGGTCCTCGCCACCTGGAAGGGCGAGACGCTCAAGGGCTGCGCCGCGCCAATGAAGGCCGCACCGGCGCCTGCTGCAGGTTGACTCGGCCAAGCGCCCTCGTCAGGGTTCCATCCGGACGGGACACACAGGGGGCATCTCATGCGCGTCGTAGCCTATGGTCTTCTCGCCGCAACGGCGGCGCTGGTTTCTGCCTGCAGCGCGGCTGTCGGTTCACCTGAGTGGTGCACGCAAATGCAGAAGAAGATGGAGAACAATCCGAACGCGCTCGAAGAGCTAGCGAAGATGTCTCCGCAGGATCAGCAAGGTCTCAGCCAGTGCATGGCGAATGCGTTCAAAAACGCGTTCGGCCCGCAATAGGCGCTAGGCCCGCGGGTGCGCCTCTGCGTGGACCTTCATGAGTCTGGCTGCATCAACGCCGGTGTAGATCTGCGTCGTCGACAGGCTGGCGTGTCCGAGGAGGGCCTGTATCGAGCGCAGGTCCCCGCCATTGGCGAGCAGGTGCGTCGCGAACGAATGGCGCAGCGCATGAGGGGTCGCCGTTTCCGGCAGGCCGAGACGGATACGCAGCTTCTCCATCAGCCGCTGAACGAGACGCGGATTGAGCGGGCCGCCTTTGGTGCCGCGAAACAACGGTTCGTCCGGCGCCGCTGGATAGGGGCAGTGTTTTCTGCATTCGTTGATCGCATCGCGCACGACGCGGATCAGCGGCACGATCCGCACCTTGCGGCCCTTGCCGTAGACACGCAGCGCTTCTGGCGCGGGCGTATCCTTGCCGGTCAGCGAAAGAGCCTCCGACAGACGAAGTCCGGCACCGTAGAGCAACGACAGGATTGCGGCGTCGCGCGCCAGCACCCATTCGGGAACTTCTTGGCCATCGCCTTCGCCCGCGATCTCGATGGCCTCGCCCGCGAGCTTCTCGGGCAACGGGCGGGGCAGGCGGTGCGGCCGACGGGGGCTCTCAAACATCATCGCTTTTGCATTCGCAGCATCAAGCCGGCGATCGAGAAAGCGGTAGAACGCTCGCAGGCTAGAGGCGGCGCGCGCGCGCGAAGACGCCGCGAGATTATCCTCGCTCCGCCGCCGCGCCAGCCATGCGACAACATCATGACGCGACAGGCGCTTAAGGTCCGACACGTGCGGTTCGCCGCCCAGATGGTCCACCAGAAAGCCGATGAAATGACCGACGTCGCGCTGGTACGCTTCGATCGTCTTCTCCGACGCGCGGCGTTCGGTCTCCAGCCAGACCGTGAATTCCTGCAGGGCTTCCCGCGCTGTGTGAGGCGTGCTCATGGGCGCGACGATGGGCGGTCCGCGTTAAGACCGTGTTTCCTTAACCCAGCAATGAGCCACAAGACTGGCGACCATTTCCTGCGAGGTATAGATCATCGGCAGGGAAGGTCGGGAAATAAGGAGATAGGCATGGGGTTTCGCATTGGCGACAGGGCCCCGGACTTCACGGCCGAAACCACGCAAGGCAGTATCAGCTTCCACGATTGGCTCGGCGATTCCTGGGGCGTCCTGTTTTCCCATCCCAGGGATTTCACGCCGGTCTGCACGACTGAACCGGGTTCGCTATCGAAGCTTGAGACCGAATTCACAAAGCGTAGCGCCAAGCTGATCGGACTTTCAGTCTATCCGGTATCCGATCATTCTCGCTGGCTGCCGGACATCAGGGAAGTGACAGGCTTCCTGCCTGGCTATCCCCTGATCGGCGATCATGATCTCAGCGTCGCCAAGCGCTATGACATGCTCCCCGCCGAAGCTGGCGACGCCGCTACGCGCCGCACGGCTGCAACCGAGGCCACGGTTCGCACCGTCTATCTCATCGGCCCCGACAAGGGGATCAAGGCGATGCTGGTCTACCCGATGACGTCGGGCTGCAATTTCGATGAGCTGCTGCGCCTGCTCGACTCGCTGCAACGGACCGCCAAGTGCAAGGTCGCAACGCCGGCCAACTGGAAGCAGGGCGAAGATGTGATCATTGCTGGTTCGGTCAGCGATGAGGATGCACGCAGGCAGTATCCGGGCGGCTGGGCATCGCCCAAGCGCTACCTTCGCATCGTTCCGCAACCGAAGGGCGGCGCCCGTCGCGGACCGGAACGGCTTGCGGCGTTCGCCGTTGGAGTCTTTGGCCGGGATACGAGTTGGGGCCAGGGAGCTCAGTCATGACAGCCAGGTACACCCCGCTCTGGGCGTTTGGCGCCATTGCGCTGGCGGCGCTGATCGCCTGCGTTCCGCCCGTCGCTCTGCCGGGGCCTGCAGAACCTGCCCAGCCGACGCCTCAGCCGCCAGTTCTTTCAGGCGAGACGCCGACAATCGGCCCGCCGCCTGCCAACATAGATCCCGGCTTCGTCGGATCGTGGGCGGCGGTCGAATCGGCCTGTGGTGACGCCGCCCGGACGGTGAGGCTGTCCGCCAAGACGATCAACCTGCCGGCCGGCGAGGGAAACTGTGCGGTAAAGTCGATCAAGGAGGAGCATCCGGGCGGCCGCGCGATGTCCTATACGATCATCGCTGACTGCGTGGCGAAGGGCAGAATGGGGGAGGACACCTTCCGCATAAACTTCGGCCCGTCCGATATGGTCGTGCAGTTCCAAGAGAACGCCCGCGAGCCGCAGCATCTAATCCGGTGCCCCTACCCGTAATCCGCCTGATTTCGGCCAGTTGGATGCGGCTGCGACTTTGCCATGGGTCGTCCCGGTTGACACTCCGGGGTCGGCGCCGACCATGCGGGCCATGCTGTTTCAACCCCGAATCGTCTCGGTGCTGCTTCCGCAGCCCCTGCCGGAGCCGTTCGACTACGAACTGCCCGAAGGCGCCAACGCGCCGCCGGGAAGCTTCGTCCTCGTGCCGCTCGGTTCCCGCGAAGTGATTGGCGTCGTCTGGGGTGAGCGAACCGTTCCGACCAATCGCAAGCTGAAGCCTGTGCTCGAAGTCATCAGCAATGCGCCGCCGCTTTCCGCCAATATGCGCACTTTCGTCGAGCGGGCCGCGAAATATGTCTGCGCGCCGACCGGCAACCTGCTCGCGATGGCGATGCGTTCACGCGAAGCGCTGGACGAGCCCCCGGTTGAAACGCTGGTCGTCGCCTCCGGTCAGTCGCCCGAACGGATGACGCCGACGCGCGAGAAGGTGCTCGCCGAAGCAGGCGCCCCGCTCAGCGGCGCAGACCTGGCGCGCGCCGCGGGCGTGTCGTCCGGCGTGGTGAAAGGGTTGCTCGATGCCGGCGCGCTGATGCATGTCGAGCGTTCGCTCGATCCGCCATTCCCGCTGCCCGATCCGGATCGTCCGCCGCGCGATCTCACGGGCGAGCAGAAAGAAGCCGCCGCCTATCTGCGCAACATGGTGCGGGACAATTCCTATCGCGCAGCCCTGCTCGACGGCGTCACCGGATCAGGCAAGACCGAAGTCTATTTCGAGGCGATCGCCGAAGCGCTCCGCCGCGATCCGGAAGCGCAGGTTCTGGTTCTGCTGCCCGAGATCGCGCTGACGCAGGCCGTCACATCGCGCTTCGAGGATCGCTTTGGCGTCGCGCCGGCGGAGTGGCATTCGGCCGCGGGGTCAGCTGCACGCCGCCGCGTCTGGCGGGAGGTCGCCGCCGGTCGCGCCCGCATCGTCGTGGGCGCACGTTCGGCGCTGTTCCTGCCCTACCGCAAGCTGAAACTTATCGTAGTCGATGAAGAGCACGACCAGTCCTACAAGCAGGAGGAAGGCGTGATCTATCACGCCCGCGATCTCGCCGTGCTGCGCGCCTCCATCGAGCATTGCGCAATCGTTCTTGCCTCCGCGACGCCTTCGCTCGAGACGATGGCGAATGCGCAGCAGGGTAAGTACTCGCATCTCAAGCTCAGCGCGCGCCCTGGCCTTTCGGTGCTGCCCCCGATCATGCTTGCCGACATGCGCGCGGCGCCGCCGGAGACAAATCGCTGGATCGGCCCCGAACTGGCGGCGGCCATCGAACAGACGCTCGCGGCGAAGGAGCAGGCGCTGCTGTTCCTCAACCGCCGAGGTTATGCGCCGCTTGTGCTTTGCCGCGCATGCGGGGAACGACTGAAGGCGCCGGATTCGGACAGCTGGCTGGTCGAGCATCGCTATTCCGGCAAGCTTGTCTGCCATCTCACCGGCTTTACGATGGACAAGCCGCTGATGTGCCCCGGCTGCGGTGCGAGGGGATCGCTCACCGGCGTTGGCCCGGGCGTCGAACGGCTGGCGGAGGAAGTTCACACGCGTTTCCATGGCGCCCGCGTCGAGGTCCTGTCGTCTGACACTGTTGCTTCGCCCGATGCGCTGCGGGAACTGATCGCGCGCATGGAAGGCGGCGCGATCGATATTCTGATCGGCACGCAGATCGTCGCCAAAGGTCACAATTTTCCGGCCCTGACGCTGGTCGGCGTTGTCGACGCCGATGCTGGCCTGCGCGGGGGAGATTTGCGCGCGGGCGAGCGAACATTCCAGCTTCTGCTTCAGGTGGCCGGGCGTGCAGGACGGGCCGACAAGCCGGGCCGGGCAATCATCCAGACCTATGCGCCCGAGAGCCCTGCCATCTCGCTGCTCGCCGCCGGTGATCGCGACGCCTTCATCGCCCATGAGATGGACCAGCGCCGTCTCGTCGGCTTTCCGCCCTTCGGCCGTCTTGGGGCGATCATCCTTTCTGCCGGCAGCGCGGAGCAGGCGAATGAAAGCGCGGCTGCATTTGGCGCCGCGCAACCCAACGCCACGGGCATCGAGGTCTGGGGTCCTGCGCCTGCGCCGATCACCATCCTGCGCGGCCGCCATCGCCGCCGCTTCCTTGTCCGCTCCGACCGCAATGTCGATCTGTCTGCCTTCCTCGCGGCGTGGAAGGAGCGGGTGAAGCTGCACTCCAACGTGCGTGTTGCGCTCGATGTCGAACCCTACAGCTTTATGTAGAAACAAAAACGCAGGCCGCCTGGAGCCGGCCTGCGTTGCAAGTTTTCGGTAACCCGCCGCCTGCTTGGTGCGGCATAGAACTCGGGGGGATTGAGCGGCTACCCTTTACGTGTGCATCGTTAGTTCACTCTCACGCCATTCATCATCACGAGCTGGAACACGCCGATTTCGCCAGGACCGAGCTTGTCATAGGCGGCCTGCGCTTCGCCCGATGTCGGCGCGAGGGACACGGCGGCGAAGCACATGGCGGCCAGCGGGTAGAGGAAGTGCATTTTCTGCACTTCGCTCGTCTGGGAGGGGATTTTGTCGGTCGCCATCGGAAGATTTGCTTCTTCTCTTTTTGTTTGTTGGCGGGATGACGATCAGCTCTTGCGCGCCGGCATCTGCGGGATGAACCGGATGTGCGGACGATCAGGCTCAACGCCCGGCGAGAGCGCGGCGGGAGCAGTTTCACCCTTCGGTCCGAGCGGCTTGATATAGGCGTAAATCGACTTCAGGTCCTTGTCGCTCATCGCCATCAGGCTTGGCCACGGCATGGGCGGGCGGCCTTTGCCAGCGCGCGCCATTTCGAGGAATTGCTCTTCCTCCATGTTCTGGACGGACTGGCGCAGGTTCGCCGGATAGCTGACGCCCCACGGACCGGAAAAGCCAACGCTGTCGCCTGTGAGCCAATCGGCTTCTGCAGGCGATGCGCCATTGGTCATCGCAAACCCAGGCGTATGGCAGTCATTGCAACCGCCGATCTTCACGAGATAGCGGCCGGCGTCGATCTGCGACGTCGCTGCGACATGAAGCGCTTCGCGAGCCGCTTGGGCTTCGGTGGGTGCGGTGGCGGCTGGCTTGCTGCAGCCGCTGATCGCTGCGAGCGCGCAAGCGATGACGATGAAGGCCGCGTGGGCGCGGATGTTGTACGTGTGCGTGGTCATATGCTTCTCCTTGCCGGCGTTGGTCGCCGGTCTCTGGCGTGTTTCACTTTTGCTCATCTCAGACTTTGCCGGCCGTTTTTGTGGGAGGGCCGGTCAGGCGGCTCAGTGCCTGTGAACTCGTGTTTTCATTTTCGTTTTCTCGTCCCTTTTGTTCTTCAGGCTGAGGCCTTGTTCTTTGCTTCCACCGCGCTGCGCCAGCCGTAGAAGCCTGCGTGTACTTCATCCCAGGTCGGCAGCGCCTTCATTGTGTTGAGCCAGCGCGAGACATTGGCCCAGGGGCGAAGGTCGTAGCCGATCAGCTCACCGGCTGAGACGATGCCCGATCCGAAATAGTCGGCGATGGTGATCTCGTTTCCGCAGATGAACGTCTTCGCGCCGATCCATGCATCAAGCGCCTTGAGCCGCCTGGCCGCGCGCGGTTCGTGCAGCGTGATGAATTGCTGCTGGGCGACGCCGGGCAGGCGGTAGTGCGAAAGGACGCGCGTGTAGACGAGGCCATAAACGTAGTCCCGCATCAGATAGGTGTTGAAGAAATCCATGACCTCGTTCACGCGCGCCCGGGCTTTCAGCTCCTTCGGGTAGGCAGGCGAATCGGTGAGGTCCGCGAGATATTTGAGGATGGCCGAGCTCTCGCTGAGCAGGAAACCGTCGTGCTCAAGCACGGGAACGGCCTGGTTCGGATTTAGCCGCGTGTACCAGTCGCTGCGGTTCTCGTCGGAGAACAAATCGATCAGCTGGTAGTCCAGCGCGATGCCGTTCTCGGATGCAAATAGGATGACGGGGCGGCACGTCGTCGATGCGCGGTCGTAATGCAGCCGGAGAGCGCCCGGCGCCTTCCAAGGAGGAGGGGGGAGGATGTTTCTGGAAGGGGCCGGGGGAGTCATGGGGAGGGATGCTCGTACGATTTGGCTTCGTCTTCTTGAGTAGTCTTCTTCTGCTTCGGCGGTGTCTTTGACATCTCATCCGTGCAGGTTGCGTATGGCTTGTCGCACCTTGGTACAATCCGAAGTATTGCAGAGCGTTCTGCAATTTTGCATAAGGCTGCATGTTCGAATGGAGCGACCTGAGGCATTTCCTGGCGGTGGCGAGAGGCGGCAGCACGTTGTCTGCGGCCAAGATTTTGGGCGTTAATCAGACGACGGTGGCCCGCAGGATTGTAGCCCTTGAAGAGGCGCTTGGCGAAAAGCTGTTCGAAAAGATGGCGGGTGGATACCGGCTGACCGAGATCGGCTCTGCGATGGTGCAGAACGCTGAGCGGGTCGAAATCGAGGTTGATGCGTTTGCGCGTGTGCTCGCCCAGCGCAGCCGGAAACTGCTCGGCATGATCCGCGTCACCACGAACGACGTGCTGGCTGATTGCCTGCTGACGCCCTGGCTGCGGGAATTCACGCAGCGCTTTCCCGTCGTGCAGGTCGAAACGATCATCACGGACAAAAGGCTCGACATATCGCGCGGGGAAGCTGACATCGCGTTGCGGGCGAACACGTCTAAGGGTTCGCCGCAGGGTGAGGGGGTGACCATGCGCCGGCTTGCGACCGGCAAGTGGGGCGTCTATGCATCCAAAAAATACGCAGCGGAGTTTGGCGCGCCGGCCAATGCTGATGGGTTGGCGAAACATCCGATCATTGCGGGGGCCGGAGAACTTGCGCGGTTTGATCCGGCTTTCCTGAGAGAGGCCAAGGCGAAAGGCGCCGTGATCCGGCAGGCGTCGTCCTCGATCCTCAACATTGCGGGGGCGATCAGGTCAGGCCTCGGGGTTGGCGGCATTCCCTGCATGCTGGGCGAACTCGACCCCGAGCTGCAGCTCTGCTTTCTCTTTGACGAGGGGGACTATGACCTCACGCTGATCACGCGCGAGGAGATGCGGAACCTGCCCCATGTGCGCGCCTTCAACGATTTCATCGCCTCGCGCACGGCGGCGCTGCGGCACATGATCGAAGGACGGGTGTCGACCAGATAGCGCGCCTAGAGGGTCCAAACGCGCGCTGTCTTCACGGGATGGTTCTCGATCTCCATCGATGTCTCGACCGAATACGCGGCAACCTGTCGAAAGGCCTCGCGTGGGAAATAGGTGCGGCCGGGATCGCCGGCGAAGATCAATATGCCTGCGCCATGGGCCTGTTCGAGGAAGGCGCGGAACAGCCGCGCAGGCGTCTGTTCGTAGAATACGTCGGCGGCGAGGATGATGTCGCAGGCTGGCGGCGGCGCATCGAGCAGGTTGCCGGCGAGATAGCGGATCGCGACGGCGTTGAGCTCTGCATTGAGCGCGACAGCCGCCTCGCACATCGGGTCGATGTCGTTGGCTATGATCTCGGCCGCGCCTGCGAGTGCTGCGGCGATCGCGACCAGGCCGGATCCGGATGCGAGATCAAGCACGCGCTTGCCGCGCACCAGTTCGGGGTGATCGAGAGTGTAGCGCGCCAGCGCCTGTCCGCCCGCCCAGGGGAAGGCCCAGAAGGGCGGGGCGACGTTGGCTTCGGCCAGATCTCTCTCGGTCGCCTCCCAGATCGGCGTGAGCTCATCGGCCTGATGCATCCGGATGGGAAGCCCTGGCGCTTCGACAACCCGCGTGTTGGCGCGGATGAAGGCCTTGGCCTCTTCAAGCGTTGCGACGGCGCGCACGGATCACTTTCGTTCGACGACCTTGATCGTGTCTGTCGAATTGTCGCTGGCATAGGGGTAACCGGCGGTGATGACGAAGCGTTTGATGGCGCCGGCGGCTTCGTGGCGGTTCACGGCTCCGAGGATGTCGTCGAAACTCTTCGGCTCTTGCGGCTCCACGTCGGCATTGACGCCCCACACGAGCGAGAGCTTGCGTGCGGTGCGCAGGCTGGGCGTGAGGGCGTGGATAGGCTGTTTTGGCCGTGTGGCGGAGACGCGCTGAGCGGAGGAGCCCGAGCGCGTGAAGACGACCAGCGGGCAATCGAGATCATCCGCGAGCTTGGCGGCGGCCCGGGCGCAGGCGTCGGCCGTGGTCGGCGGCGCGGTCCACGGCGCAGCCTGCGCGGAGGGGTTGGCGTCACGGTCGGCTTCGATGGCGCGGATGATGCGGTCCATGATGGCGACGGCGGCGGTGGGATGGCGGCCCACGGCGCTTTCGGCGGAAAGCATCACGGCGTCGGCGCCCTGATAGACGGCGGTCGCGACGTCGTTGGCTTCGGCGCGGGTGGGGACCAGGGCTTCGATCATCGATTCGAGCATGTGGGTTGCGACGATCACCGGCTTGCCGTGGGCGCGGGCGACGCGGACGATGCGGCGTTGCGCGATCGGCACCTGTTCGGGCGAGAGTTCGACGCCGAGATCGCCGCGAGCGACCATGACGGCGTCTGACAGCGCGACGATGTTCTCGAGTTCGTCGAGCGCTGCGGGCTTCTCGATCTTGGAGATGAGCGGCACATTGGCGCCGAAGGTTTCGCGGGCCATGGTGAGGTCGGCGGCGCGCTGCACGAAGGAGAGCGCGATGTAGTCGACGCCCTGGCTCAGCGCGAACATGCCGTCGGCAATGTCTTTCTCGGTGAGTGCGGGGATCGGGATCGGGCGGTTTGGAACGGCGATGCCCTTGCGGCTCATGATGCGGCCGGGCGCGACGGGGCGTGCGATGCGGTCTAAGCCGTCGACCTTCACTATGATCAGCATCATCTTGCCGTCATCGATGAGCAGGCGGTCGCCGAGCTGGAGCGAGGCGACGAGTTCGGGATGCGGGATCGGGATGATCTCGGGATTGTCCGACGATTTGGCGGCGATGAGGCGGAGTTCGGAGGACATGCGGACTTCGCTCTGCCCGTTGGGCAGGTCGCCGACGCGGAGCTTGGGGCCCTGTAGGTCAGCCAGCAGCGCGATGGGATGGCCGTGGGCCTTCTCCGCTTCGCGCGCGGCGGCGATGCGGGCGGCATGCTGGGCATGATCGCCATGAGAGAAGTTCAGGCGGAACATGTTGACGCCGGAGCGGAGCAGCTCCTCCATCTTCAGCGCGCCGTCGCTGGCGGGCCCCAGCGTGGCGAGGATCTTGGTGCGGCGGCGGATGGACGGCGTCATGGGAGCCCTTTCGATTCGGGCGGACCATATCAGGTTGGGGCTGGGGCTCTATCCACACCCTGCCGCCGCGAGCGCAGCGTGTGCGCAGGGATTGCAACACAGGCCTTGGCCAGACACAGGATGTGAGGGAACGGAGCGGCCCCCAGCGCCGCGACGAAACGCCCGTGTTTGCTGGCGAAATTCCCAATGTCCTTGTGTTGTCACACGGCGCCCCCGCGTGCTAGCAACCCGCGCGACGGACGACCCGGGCGCCACCCGTTATCTATGTGGCTGATTTACATCAATTTTTGTCTCGATCCGGTGCGGGGGATTCGGGACGCTGGGGCTAGTAATTTGGCCGGTTCACGGATCACTGCGGTAAGCGAAGCTGCCCAGCGCTATGCGGGTGCTGTGTTCGACCTTGCGGTTACGTCGGGGGACGTCGACGCGGTCGACAACGGATTGACGGCGCTGGCGAAAACGATCGAGGGCGACAAGACGCTGTCGAGCGTCCTGCGCTCGCCGCTGCACAAGTCGGAAGAGAAAGCCGCCGTGCTGGCGATACTGGGCGACAGGCTGGGCCTGCCGGACCTGGCCAAGCGCTTTGTCGGCGTGGCCGCGCTCAACCGCCGCGCGGGCGACATTCCCGGTATGGCCGCGGCATTCGCCGAGAAGGCAGCCAAGCATCGCGGATCGAGCCGTGTCGTGGCGCGCGTTGCCAGGCCGATCACCAAGGAACAGACGCTGGATATCGAAAGCGCCATCTCGAAGTCGCTCGGCCGCACCGTGTCGGTCGACGTCGAAGTCGATCCGGCGCTGATCGGCGGGCTGCAACTCAAGATTGGGTCGAAGCTGGTGGACAGCTCGATCCGCACGAAACTGAACAACCTGACGAACCTCATGAAGGGGGCCTAGCCTCATGGACATTCGCGCCTCGGAAATCTCCGACATCCTGAAGGCCCAGATCAAGAATTTCGGCGCCGAAGCCGAAGTCTCCGACGTTGGCCAGGTGCTGTCGGTCGGCGACGGCATCGCCCGCGTTCACGGCCTCGACAGCGTCCAGGCCGGCGAGATGGTGCAGTTCGAATCGGGCGTGCGCGGCATGGCCCTCAACCTCGAGCGCGACAATGTCGGCGTCGTCATCTTCGGCGACGACCGCGGGATCAAGGAAGGCGACAACGTCAAGCGGACGCAGGAGATCGTGTCGGCGCCGGTGGGCAAGGGCCTGCTCGGCCGCGTTGTTGACGCTCTCGGCGAACCGATCGACGGCAAGGGTCCGCTCACGAACGTGGCCGAGCGCCGCCGCGTGGACGTGAAAGCCCCGGGCATCCTGCCGCGCAAATCCGTGCACGAGCCGATGTCGACCGGCATCAAGGCCATCGACACGCTGGTTCCGATTGGCCGCGGTCAGCGCGAGCTGATCATCGGCGACCGCCAGACCGGCAAGACGGCCGTCGCGATCGACACCATCCTGAACCAGAAAGCCATCAATGCTCGCGGCAATGAGAGCGAGAAGCTGTACTGCATCTACGTCGTCATCGGTCAGAAGCGGTCGACCGTTGCGCAGGTCGTGAAGTCGCTCGAAGAGCGTGGCGCGCTGGAATATACGGTCGTCGTGGCCGCCACGGCGTCCGAGCCTGCCCCGCTGCAGTATCTCGCGCCGTTCACCGGCTGCGTGATGGGCGAGTGGTTCCGCGACAACGGCATGCACGCGCTGATCATCTATGACGATCTGTCGAAACAGGCCGTCGCCTACCGCCAGATGTCGCTGCTGCTGCGCCGCCCGCCGGGCCGCGAAGCCTATCCGGGCGACGTGTTCTATCTCCACTCCCGTCTGCTCGAGCGCGCGGCCAAGCTGAACAAGGACCATGGTTCGGGTTCGCTGACGGCGCTGCCGATCATCGAGACGCAGGCCAACGACGTGTCGGCGTACATTCCGACGAACGTGATCTCGATCACGGACGGCCAGATCTTCCTCGAGACCGACCTGTTCAACTCGGGCATCCGCCCGGCCGTGAACGTCGGCCTCTCCGTGTCGCGCGTGGGCGGTTCGGCCCAGGTGAAGTCGACCAAGCAGGTTGCCGGCACGATGAAGTCGGAGCTCTCGCAGTATCGCGAGATGGCCGCCTTCGCGAAGTTCGGTTCGGACCTCGATGCGACGACGCAGCGCCAGCTCAACCGCGGCGCGCGCCTGACGCAGCTCCTGAAACAGCCGCAATACTCGCCGCTGCAGATGGAAGAGCAGGTCGTGGTGATCTACGCGGGCACGCGCGGCTATCTCGACAAGGTGCCGACCGACGCGGTCGTGCGCTTCGAGGCTGAGCTGCTGCGCCATGTCCGCGCCGACAAGCAAGCGCTGCTGGCCGACATCCGCGACCAGAAAGACATCTCCAAGAACGGCAAAGACGGCGGCAAGATCGAAGACGCGATCAAGGCGACGCTCGAAGCCTTCACGAAAACATTCGCGTAACCCCGCACAAGTCTGAGGATCAGGCATAGCCCATGCCCAGCTTGAAGGAATTCCGCCTCCGGATCGTCAGCGTGAAGTCCACGCAGAAGATCACCAAGGCGCTGCAGATGGTCGCCACGGCCAAGCTTAAGCGTGCGCAGGAAGCAGCGCAGGCGGCGCGTCCGTATGCGACGCGCATGGCGTCGGTCATCGCCAACCTCGCCTCGGGCGCGGCGGCGGGCGGCGGACCGAAGCTGATCGCGGGCACGGGCAAGGACGACGTACATCTGCTGGTGGTCATGACATCAGAGCGCGGCCTGTGCGGCGGCTTCAACACCAACATCGTCAAGCTGGCGCGCGCGGAAATCCGCCGCCTGCAGCAGGCCGGCAAGACGGTGAAGATCGTCACGGTCGGCAAGAAGGGCAATGACGCACTGAAGCGTCTCTATGGCTCGCTGATCGTCGGCCATATCGATCGCCGCGGCGAGCGCGCCGTGACGGCCGAGAGCGCTGGGGGCGTCGCGCGCCAGATCACCGACCGCTTCGAGGCGGGCGAGTTCGACGTGGCGACGCTGATCTTCGCGCGCTTCAAGAACCTGCTGACGCAGATCCCGACCGCTCTGCAGCTGATCCCGGCCAGGGCGCCGGCGGACGCGCCGAAGGTGGACCTGCAGGGCGCACGCTACATCTACGAGCCGAGCGAAGAAGCGATCCTCGAGACGCTGCTGCCGCGCTATCTGTCGACGCAACTGCTGTCGGCGCTGCTGGAGACCGAGGCCGGCTTCCAGGGCGCGCAGATGACCGCCATGGACAACGCCACACGCAACGCCGGCGACATGATCAAGTCGCTGCAGCTGCGCTACAACCGCGCCCGTCAGGCGCAGATCACCAAAGAACTCATCGAGATCATCTCGGGCGCTGAAGCGCTCTAACGACCTACGCAAGATACGACAGACCAGAGGCAGACATGAGCACGAAGACAGCCACCAACGTGAAGGGCCGCGTTAGCCAGGTCATCGGCGCCGTTGTCGACGTCGAGTTTGACGGCCACCTGCCGGCGATCCTGAACGCGCTGGAGACGACGAACAATGGCACGCGCCTTGTTCTCGAAGTCGCGCAGCACCTTGGCGAAAGCGCCGTGCGCACCATCGCGATGGACTCGACCGAAGGCCTGACGCGCGGCCACGAAGTGTCCGACACGGGCGACGCGATCTCGGTGCCGGTGGGCGAGGCCACGCTGGGCCGCATTCTCAACGTCATCGGCGAGCCGATCGACGAAGCCGGTCCGGTTGACCGCTCCGTCCTCCGCGGCATTCACCAGCTTGCGCCGGCCTTCGTCGACCAGAAGCCGGTGCCGGAAATCCTGCCGACGGGCATTAAGGTCGTCGACCTGCTGTGCCCCTACGCCAAGGGCGGCAAGATCGGCCTGTTCGGCGGCGCGGGCGTCGGCAAGACCGTTCTCATTCAGGAACTGATCAACAACATCGCGAAGGCTTATGGCGGCTACTCCGTGTTCGCCGGCGTGGGCGAGCGGACGCGCGAAGGCAACGACCTCTATCACGAGATGGTCGAGTCGGGCGTGAACCAGGCTGGCGGCGGCGGCACGTCGCGCTGCTCGCTGGTGTTCGGCCAGATGAACGAGCCGCCGGGCGCTCGCGCTCGCGTGGCCCTCACCGGCCTGACGATCGCGGAAAACTTCCGTGACCAGGGCAAGGACATTCTCTTCTTCGTCGACAACATCTTCCGCTTCACGCAGGCGGGTTCGGAAATGTCGGCGCTGCTCGGCCGTATTCCTTCGGCGGTGGGTTATCAGCCGACGCTCGCGACCGACATGGGCGCGCTGCAGGAGCGCATCACCTCGACCACGAAAGGCTCGATCACTTCGGTGCAGGCCATCTATGTGCCCGCCGACGACTTGACCGACCCGGCCCCGGCCGCCTCGTTCGCCCACCTGGACGCGCAGACCGTTCTCAACCGCGCGATCTCGGAAAAAGGCATCTACCCGGCCGTCGACCCGCTTGACTCATCCTCGCGGATTCTCGACCCGAACGTTGTCGGTCAGGACCACTATGAGGTTGCCCGTGGCGTGCAGGAACTGCTGCAGAAATACAAAGGCCTGCAGGACATCATCGCCATTCTCGGCATGGACGAGCTGTCGGAAGACGACAAGCTGGTCGTCTCGCGCGCCCGCAAGGTCGAGCGTTTCCTGAGCCAGCCCTTCTTCGTGGCCTCGCAATTCACCAACCTCGAAGGCCAGTTCGTCGACGTGAAGGACACGGTTGCGGGCTTCAAGGAAATCCTCGAAGGCAAGCACGACGACATTCCGGAACAGGCCTTCCTGATGTGCGGCAAGATCGACGACGTGATCGCGAAGGCCCAGAAGATGGCGGCCGACGCAGCCTGATCTTCACGATCAAACTGAAGTTTGGAGCAGGCGCGGGCGATGTCCGCGCCTGTTTTCGTTTTGCGGTATGCGCTTGTGTCGTCGCTCCCCTCCTGTAGCTTTGGAGGCTGGTGGAGGGACGGACATGAATCGTGCGATCTCGGTATCGGTCTCGGCGTTGCTGTTTGCAGCCTGTGCGACGGCCGAACCTCCTCCGCAACTGCCGTTCGGCTTGAGCTCCGGGGACGTGGCGACCGGCTTCATCATGGCGGTCGAAAGCTGCACGCAGGCCGCCGAGACTGGCAGGACGATTGGGCAGCTCTCAAGCTACAGAATCATACCTGACACCACCCGCGGCGCGGCGAGAGCGCCGAAGCCCGGCTCCAAGGCGTGGGCGCCCAGCCTTGGCATGGGGGTCGTTGAGATCGAAGAGGGGCCGGGTGAGTGCGATGTTTCCGCCTATGGCGCGGTTGTCGAAAACACCTTGAACGTCGTTGCCGCCGGCCTGCGCGAGAAAGGCTATGCCTTGCAGCCCGCGCAGCCAGCTCCGCCCAAGTCCTTTTTCCACGATCTCACCACCAAGACCGCCAATGGCCGCACCGTGAAGGTGATCCTGATGGGCAATGAGCCCAGCGGGGCTGCAGGCGCGTCGCCTTTCAGCACGCTGATGGCGCACGTCATGGTGGCGGCGCCCTGACGGCGGTGCGTGTCCCGCTGGCGGCGCGCCTCACGGGCGGTTAGGTTGGGTCCATCCTCGGGAGGGGTGCGATGAGAGCCGTCTCGGCCGTTGTTTTCACATTGCTGATCGCAGCGCCCGCCCACGCCCAGCGGGCGGCGGTGTCTGCGGATCTGTCGCCGGAAGTGGCAGGGCAGGTGTTTCAGCGGGCGGTTGTGGATGCGTGCATTCCCGCGGTGATTGGGATCGGCGTGAGCGGGCTTTCGGCGGCGCAGCGCGGCAGGCTGCAGCCGACGAATGACGCCGAGACGCGCAAGCAGGCGGGCGCGGCGCCCGACGAGACGGTGTGGGATGTGATGGACGGCAAGGGCGTCGTCACTGTGCGTGAGAAGGCGGGGCGCTGTGTTGTGTCCGTCTACGGCCCTTCGGCAGCAGCGACTATCCAGGGCGTTGCGCAGAGCCTTGCGGGTTCATCCGGGTTCGAGCGCCTGGCGAGTGCGCCGCCGGGGCTCGGGCAGACGCTGACGATGACGGCGGGCGGGCGGCGCTTGATGGTGCAACTGGCCGGATCAGAGCCTGGGATGGCGGGACACCAGTCGCGCTTCAGCGTGGTGACGGCGACGGTGTTCGTCGCGCAGTAGAATTGTGTGAGCGCGCAGACAGCGCATGAGCAACACGATCATGATCCTGGCCTGGGCCGGAGCGCTGCTCTGGCCGGCGGCGTTTGCTTTCTGGATGTGGCGCGGGATCAAGACCGGGCGCGGGCCGGGATGGCTCAGCTGGTTGGCGATCTTCCTGGTGACGGCGGCGTGGGGCCTGGGCGTGCGCGCCTTCCTGTGGGAGCCGGAGACGCTGATCGTGCGGCGGGTGGAGGTGGTGAGCCCGATGTGGAAGGGCGAGCCGCTGCGCCTGGGCGTGATCTCCGACATTCATGGGGCAGGGCCGCACATGAGCGTAGGGCGGTTGGGGGCCATTATCGAGCAGATGAATTCGGAGCGGCCGGACGTCGTGCTGCTGCTGGGCGACTTCGTGGCGGGTTATGAGCCGATGGCAGACCGCAACGCGGGGGACAATGCGGCGGTGATGGAGACGCTGGCGCAGCTGGCGCAGCTGCGCGCACCGCTGGGCGTGTGGTCCGTCATGGGCAATAATGACTGGTGGTATGATGGCGCAGCGATCGAGCGGGGGCTGCAGGGCGCCGGCGTGAAGGTGCTGGAGAATGCGCGGGTTCGCATCGAGCGGGCGGGCGGGGCGTTCTGGCTGGGCGGATTGGCGGATTATGAGTCGACGCGGGCCCAGCCGTCCTACGGGCAGACGCTGGATGATCTGCCGGATGGCGATCCGGTGATCGTCATGTCGCATTGGCCGGACGTGTTTGCGACGGCGCCGGACAGGGTGGCGATCACGTTCGCCGGGCATACGCACTGTGGTCAGGTAAACCTGCCGCTCTTCGGGCGGCTGATGCATGCCTCGCCAGGGTCCGAAAAATGGCCGTGCGGGCTCTACACCGAGGGGGGGCGCAAGCTTTACGTGACCGGCGGGGTGGGGGGGTCGATCATCCCGGTCAGGTTCCTGCAGCCGCCGGAAATCGGGGTGGTAACCCTCAGGCGGGATTAGCCATTTCGCCGCCTTTACAGGGGTTTCAGGCCTGATAGACCGGCGCGCAGCAGAGGGTTGCTCTTATGGCCGACACGCTCAATTTCTCGCTGGTTTCGCCCGAGCGCGAGCTGTTCTCGGGCGAAGTGAACCAGGTCGATGCTCCCGGCGTCGAAGGCGAGTTCGGCGTGCTGCCGAAACATGCGCCGTTCATGACCGTGCTGAAGCCGGGTCTGGTCCGCATCCACGAAGCCTCTGGCGTGACGCCTGTGTTCGTGCGCGGCGGCTTTGCCGACGTGACGCCGGCGGGGCTGACCATCCTAGCCGAAGAAGCCGTGCGGCTGTCGGATGTGGATGCCGGCGCACTCGAGGCTGAGATCGCCAAGGTGAAGTCGGACGCTAACGATCCGGGCGACGAGACCCGCCGCAAGCGCTCGGTCGAGCGTCTTGTCTATCTGGAGGCTCTGCGCGCAGCGCTCGGCTCAACGGCGCACTAGACTGGCGCTGTCCACTTCGCGAAGCGTTTGGCGACCTCTTCGTAGACTGCGGCCTTGAACGGGATGACCAGTCCCGGCGCGTCTTCGAGCGTTGTCCATCTCCAGGCGTCGAATTCGGGCGTGTGTTCGTCGAGGCGGAAGTCGGTGTCCGAGCCGGTGAAGCGGTAGGCGAACCATTTCTGGCGCTGGCCGAAATAGGGGCCGCTGAGCCGGGCTTTCAGGGGGGGCGGGAAGTCGTAATAGAGCCAGGGTTCCAGCTCTTCGAGCAGTTCGATCTGCTTCGGATTGATGCCGGTTTCCTCGCCGAGTTCGCGCATGGCGGCAGTGGCCGGCGTCTCGCCGCGGTCGATGCCGCCTTGCGGCATCTGCCAGGCATAGTGCGCATCGTCCTTGCGCGTGCCTGCGCGGCGGCCGAGCCAGAGAAGGCCCTTCTTCGAGAAGATGGCGAGGCCGACATTGGGCCGGTACAGCGAAGGATCGCGCCCGCCCTGTTCAGGCAGGGCGTTGTAGGTCACGATTTTGGCGCTCGCGGCGCAACGCCGGCGGAGGCGGAGGCGGGGGCGAGCTGGTAGCCCTTGGCCTTGAGGCCTTCGGCCCAGATGCGGAACTGCTCGATCGTGACCGGGTAGGCGAAGCCGACGCCGATCGCCTTGCCGTTCTGGATGGAGAGGGCTTCGAGGGCGAGGAGTTCGCGGTCGATCGCATCGGCCGAAAGTTCGGCGTCGACGATGCGGTCGGCGACGGTGAAGTTGAGGCCGGTCTGGTCGGCGGCTTGCGGCAGGACAGAGCGCGCGGCGGCGCCGTCATGCAGGAAGACGAGGCCGCGATCCTTGAGAGCTTTCATCACCGGGGTCGCCGCGGCGGCGTCGGTGGCGAAGCGGGCGCCTTGATAGTTGGTGACGCCGAAATAGCCGGTCGCCTTGCCCATCAAGATGTTGAGGCGGCGCAGATTCTCTTCCGGCTTGGCGCTGGTCAGCAGCGTGTGCGGGCCGGAATCGACGTTGGGATAGTCGTAGGCTTCCATCGGCAGTTCGAGCAGGACTTCGTGGCCGGCGGCGCGGGCCTTGTTGATCCAGCCCTGCAGGTCGTTGGCGTAGGGCACGAAGGAGAGCGTGACTTCCGGAGGCAGTTCGTTGATCGCAGCGAGCGTGTGCTTCTGCGTCATGCCAAGGCCGCCGACGATCAGCGAGATGCGCGACGTGCCTGGGATGGCGGTGAACGGGCGAGCGTAGGCTTCGGCAGGTGTGCGGCCATCGGGGCCGATCTTGGGCAGGTCGCCCGCGGCTGTGCGCTCGAAATAGCCGGTAATCGGCGAGCGCGGCAGGGCGGTGGGCGCGGCGGAGGAATTGCTCGCGATCTCGGTGACGGTGATGTTGGCCTCGCCGTCGCCGCCATCTTCCGGCAGGCCTTCGTCGTATTCGACGCCGGCGAGGCTGGGTTCGGCGGCGTTCGCATCGAGCGCGTCGAGCGAGGAACGGTTCTTCAGCAGAGGCGGCGGGCCGTTCTGCTCGGAATAGAGAGCGAGCTCGATATGCGGTCCGCCCGCATCATCGTCGCCGAAGAAGAAGGCCGCGCCGACAGCGCCGGCAGCGAGCGTGCCGAAAGCTGCGATACTCAACGCGAACTGGCTGAGACCCGTGCGCAATGCCGAACCATCGGCTGCTCGTGACGCAGACATGCAAGTCCTCTCATACACCCCGCCCGAAGGGACGAGTCTTGGGCCCGTAACGTTAAGAACGCGGTAACGCGGCTGCGACGGTTTGGCCCCGGAGCGAACTGTAAAGGTTGGGGAATTTGGGGCGGCAGGCAAGGATTTTACGCGCAAGGCCGTCCAAAGCAAAAGGCCCGGCTTGCGCCGGGCCTTTCGTGTTGGGATCACTATTCGGTTACGGCCTCGCCGTAGCGGTCGCTGCCGGGATGACGGCGGCGACGTTGCTTGCGCCCGGCCGGGCCTTGCCGGCGAGGATCAGGGCGACCGCCTGGTCGAGCTGGTAATCTTGACCCTTGTAGTCAGCCGGCGGCATGTCGGCGGGGACGTGCGGCGGCTTGCGTTCGGCGCCTTGGTCGTTTTCCAGCGCGTGGGGCAGAGCCGCCTCACTGTAGCGTGCGGCGCGCGTCTTCACTTCGGCGATGTCCTTGTCCGAGAGCCGGACCTGGGCGACTTCGAAGTCCGGGTCGATGCCTGCGCCCTGGATCGATTTGCCTGACGGCGTGTAGTAGCGCGACGTCGTCAGACGCATGGCGCCTTTGTCGGGGCCGAGCGGCAGGACGGTCTGCACCGAGCCTTTGCCGAACGAGGTAACGCCCATGATCACTGCGCGCTGACGGTCCTTGAGGGCGCCGGCGACAATCTCGGCGGCGGAGGCGGAGCCGTTGTTGACCAGCACGACAATCGGCAGGCCATCCGGGAAGCGGTTGGCGCGGTCGGCGTTGTAGCGCTTGGAGTCGGTGTCGTGACGCCCGCGCGTGGAGACGACTTCGCCGCCGTCGAGGAAGCGCGAGGAAACCTTGATGGAGGCTTCGAGCAGGCCGCCGGGGTTGTCGCGCAAATCCAGCACGAGGCCCTTGAGCGCGCCCTTGCGGGACTGCTCGATTGCGCGGTCGAGCGCCGTCACGGTCTGTTCGTTGAAGGTCGTGATGCGGATATATCCGACATCGCCGATCATCTTCTGCTTCACCACTTCAGGACGGATAACTTCACGGGTGAGGCTGACATCGAACGGTTCGACGCTCTCGCGCACGATGGTGACCGAGATGGCCGAGTTCACTTCGCCGCGCATCTGCTTGACAGCGTCGTTGAGCGGCAGGCCGACGATCGACTTGCCGTCGATGGCGGTGAGGAAGTCGCCGGACTTGATGCCGGCGCGCTGGGCGGGCGTGCCGTCCATCGGCGAGACGACTTTCACGAAGCCGTCCTGCGCGGTGACTTCGATGCCGAGGCCGCCATATTCGCCGGAGGTCTGGGCCTGCATGTCCTTGAAGTCGTCGGGATCGAGATAGGAGGAGTGCGGATCGAGCGAGGCGAGCATGCCGTTGATCGCAGCTTCAATCGCTTCGGCCTCGTCGAACTCCGTGACGTAGTTGGACTGAGCCTTGGCGACGATCTCGGCGAACAGCTCAAGCTGCCGGAAGGTTTGCGCGCGTTTCTCGGACGCGTTCGGGTTGGTCGTGACCGCGAAGGCCGAGAAACCCAGCGTAGCTCCCAGAAGGCCCGCACCGACGATCGGGCCCAACAACCACTTGCGCATGTCGCGCTGCTCCTCTGACATTGTCCCGCTGACCCTTACTTTGCCGTCATCCGTGCGAAGTTCAACATACTTTCACGCAGCGTGGAGCTACTTTCCGCACTAGCGTTCGTCGCAGGCTCGTCTGGGTCCCGTTTTTTCAGGTTCGCGGCCCAAGCCATCTGTCAGGGTCAACAGGCTGACCCTTACGTCTTACCTCCAGATAAAGTTCTGGAGATGGCGACTTCCGGTCAGCCATGCGGCCTATAGGTTCTCCCGCCAGCACCCACTGTCCCGCTTCGGGATAAAGGGCGTCAAGGCCAGAAACGACCACGAGTACGTCACCACCCACATCCAGGATGGCCATGAGGCCATAGGAGCGGAAAACGCCTGAATACTGGACCCGCGCGTCAAGCGGGGCGATGACCTGGGCGGCCGGACGCGTTGCGAGGGTAAGGCCCTCCTGCTTTTCGCCACCCACGATCTGCCCGAAACGATGGAGCCGGGTCCCAACGGCAGGCTGCAGCGGTGCGGCGGTCGCTGCTGGCGGACGGGCGGCGAGGGCGGGCGGCTTGGCTGGCGTGGTTGGTGAAGGTTTGGCCGCGGGGGCAGGCTTTGCGGGCGTCTTGCCCGTCGCAGTCTTTACCGACGGGGTGGTGGGCGCAGCTTTCGCGAGGCCTTCCAGCAGTTCGCGAAGCGTGTCGGCCTCGGCTGCGAGGCGTTTGGACTCTGCGCGTGCGGCTGCGGTTTCGGCGTTTAGCGCGGCCGAGGCGCGGCGCTTTTCCTCGCCCAGCGCTGCGATTTCCTCGCGGCGGGCGGCCAGCGCGCCCGTGGCGGCGGCGAGATAGGTCTGCTGGTCGCGCGTTTCGGCTGCGAGGCGGTTGAGCGTGTCGATCTGCGATCTGAGGTCGCTCGCGCGCTTGGACAGGGCAGGCGCGGCGTCTGACATAAGGATCGCCGCGCGCACGGCGGAGGCGGAGTCTTCCGGGCTGGCGACCAGGGCCGGCGGGCGGCGGGCGCCGAAGGTCATCAGCGCAGCGAGCAGATCGTCGAGCGCGGCCTGGTCGGTTGCGAGGGATTTCGTTGCGGTTTCGGTTTCATCGCCGAGGATCATCAACTGTTCCTCTGCGGCGTAGGCGGCTTCCTCGCGATTGGTCGAATCCGCGGCGGCGGCGATCAGGTCGGCGTCGATCTCCGACACGGCGCGTGCTGCGGCGGTGGAGCGGGCTTCGAGCGTGCGGAGGCGGGCGACGGCGCCATCGCGCGCCTTTTCCGCGTTGCGGAGATCATCCTGCGAGAAGGTGCGGGGAGCGGCGCGGGGCTGTGCGGAGGCGAGGGTTGCGGCGAGCAGCGCGACACACAGGCCGCTCACCCCGGCAAAAGCCCGGATCCAGGAAGGGCGATGCGTCTTGCTCTTCGGGTCCATACCGCCTTGTAGGCCGCGTTGCTTACCGGACTGTTCCGCGCTCCTTGCGCATCATTCGCGGTGGTAAGGCGATCCGGCTTCGATCGAAAGAGCGCGATAGACCTGCTCGGCGATCATCACGCGGACCAGGCGGTGGGGCCAGGTCTGGACACCGAAGCTGACCGTGTGGCGAGCGGCGGCAGCGATGGCGGGCGAGGTTCCATCGGCGCCGCCGATGACGAAGCTGCAGGCTTCTTCGCTCGCATCGCGCCAGCGCGCGAGACGCCTCGATAGGTCCCGCGAGGTCCAGGCTTCGCCGCGTTCGTCGAGACGGATGAGAACGCCCTGGCCGTGCTTTGCCAGCAGGCGCGGGCCTTCGTCCTCCTTGGAACTAGACGGGATCTCGATCTCCTCGATGGCGCGATAGCCGAGCGGCTTTCCGCTCTTCTGCGCGCGGGAGATGTAGTCGTCGACGAGCGCGCGCTCCGGCCCGTCCTTCAGGCGGCCGACGCAGAGGATGCGGATGCGCAAAGGGAGCGCTTAGCCGGCGGTGGCGGCGCGGGCGGTTGGCGGGGCGTCTGACGCCCAGATGCGCTCGAGATTGTAGAACTCGCGCACTTCGGGACGGAAGATATGGACGATGACGTCGCCCGCATCGATCAGCACCCAGTCGGCATTGGGCAGGCCCTCGACGCGCACCTTGGAAGCACCCGCTTCCTTGAGCTTGCGCGAGACGTGGTCGGCCAGCGCCGCGACGTGGCGGGCCGAGCGGCCAGATGCGACCACCATGGCGTCAGCCATTGGCGATTTTCCGGCGAGTGGAATGTTCAGGATGTTCTCAGCCTTGTCGTCGTCGAGCTGCTGGACAACCAGGCGGGCCAACTCGATCGGGTCGGGCGTGGCCGGAGCGGGCGGAGCCGGTTTCGAATCTGAGCTCTTGCCGGATTTCGAGCTGCGAACTGCGGGCAGGGCGGGTTTCCTTTGGCTTCTAATAGAGGCTGAAGGCTAGCACGTAGGATGCCGACCCGCGAGGGGAAAGGGCCACGCGCTTTTTCCGAACTGTCTTGCTGACTCTCGTGACCTGTTCGCACGGCGCGGACAACGAGGAGAAAATCTAAAACCAACTAATACTACCGATTCAGTCGAGTTTCGGTTTGTCTGGTCCTTGAGGTGCGCGGGAATATCTGCGCTTATTTAAAGGGACGGGCCATGACGTGCGCGCATAAAACTACATGGAATGGGTCGGGTAACCAATTTCGGTATGGCATTTCATTTGCGGCGCTTGCATTTGTATGGGCTGCCCCGGCATTGGCCCAGCAAGCTCTAGAAGCGCCTGCCTCTCAGGAAACCCTCGCGAATCCGGGCGGGCCCAGTGTGGACGACCAGCCGCCCGATACGGCCCCCCGTCCGCTCCAGCCGGGCGACCGAGTGATCGTGACGGCCCGCCGGGTCGAGGAAGACGTGCAGGACGTTCCGATCCCGGTCGCCGTGCTGTCGGCAGCCGTGCTGGCCGATTCCGGAGCTTCGAACGTCGGCAAGCTCAACCAGCTGGTCCCGTCGGTCCAGTTCTATTCCACCAACCCGCGTAACACCCAGATCAACATCCGCGGCCTGGGCGCGCCGTTTGGCCTGACCAATGACGGCATCGAGCAGGGCGTCGGCCTTTATGTCGACGGCGTCTATTTTGCACGTCCGGCAGCGGCTGTGATGGACTTCATCGATGTCGAGCGTGTCGAAGTGCTGCGCGGTCCGCAGGGCGCCCTCTACGGCAAGAACACCACCGCGGGCGCCGTCAACGTGACGACCAAGGCGCCGCAGTTTACCCCGTCGACTGACGTTGAGCTCAGCTTCGGCAATATCGGCTATTATCAGGCCAAGGCGACGACCACCGGTCCTTTGACCGACACGCTTGCCTATCGCTTGTCTTTCTCCGGAACGCAGCGCGATGGCGTCCTGTGGAATGTAACCGACCAGGACGACCTCAACGACCTCAACAATATCGGCGGGCGCCTGCAGTTGCTGTGGACACCCAGCGACACGCTCGATGTGAAGCTGTCGGCGGACAATACGGTGCAGCGGCCGGAAGGGTATGCGCAGGTCTTCGCCGGCGTCGTGCCGACGCTGCGTCCGCTCAATCGGCAATATGCGGCGCAGGCTGCATTCTACAATTATGCTCCGCCGAGTCTCAATCCGTTTGACCGTGTCACCGATCTCGACACACCGCACCGCTCCAACTCGGACCTTGGCGGCGCCGCGCTCAACATCGACTGGGAGGTCGGCAGCGGCACGCTGTCCGCGATCTCGGCATGGCGTTACTGGATATGGGATCCTTCAAACGACCGTGACTTCCTCGGCCTGCCGATCCGCACGCTGTCGCAGAACCCGTCGAAATCCTACCAGTGGTCGCAGGAGCTTCGTTACGCCGGCGATTTTGGCGAGAACCTGAGCTATGTGGTCGGCGCATTCTGGTTCAACCAGGTGACCAAGACGCTCGGCCGCGAAGAGCAGGGCTCGGCCGCCTGGCGTTGGCTGACCAATCCGAACGCGGCTAACCAGGCGCTCGGTCTTGCAGGGGCGCTGACCGGCTACGGTCAGCGCGCCCAGATCCGTTCGGATCACACCAGCGCCGCGCTCTTCGGTCAGGTTGAATGGCAGGTGACAGACCAGCTGCGCATCATTCCCGGCCTGCGCGCAAACTTTGACGAGAAGGACGGCTACTATCGCACGCAGACTTATGGCGGCGTCCAGTACGCGCCGGGTTCTGCGGGCTTCGCGCTTCAGCGCAGCATCCTGACGCCGCTGGCCTATGAGTCGAAGGGCGAAGACGACAACGTTTCGGGCCAGCTGACCGTCGCCTACGACATCGCCGGCAACATCAACGCCTACGCAACCTACTCGACCGCGTTCAAGACTTTCGGGCTCAACAACAATGGCATCCCGCTCGACGCCAACAACCAGCCTGTCATCGAACTCGCCTCGATCAAGCCTGAAGACACCCAGCACATCGAGATCGGTCTCAAGACAGAGCCGCTGCCGGGCGTGGTGGCCAACATCACGGCCTTCCACACCAAGATCAACGACTACCAGGTCAGCGTCTCCTCCAACCAGTCCGGTACGCTCCGCGGCTATCTGGCCAACGCCGAGGAGGTGCTGGTCCAGGGCCTCGAGTTCGACGGGTCCTGGCGGGTCAACGACAATTTCTCGCTCTATAGCAACCTTGCCTACACGGACGGAAAGTATGAGCGCTTCACGCAAGCGCCTCCGGCTCTGGAAGACTCTGGCGGCGCCATCGGCTTTGTCGACGCTTCAGGCACGCGCCTGCCCGGCCTCTCGCTGTGGGCTGCCTCGATCGGCGGCGAGTACAAGCTGCCAGGCGAGTTCGGCAAGCGGCAGGGCGAATACTTCATTGGCCTCGACGCCAGTTATCGCTCCGAATTCTCCTCGAGCGCCACAGAGTCCGACTATCTCAACATCGACGGCTATTCGCTGGTGAACGCCCGCATCGGCTTCCGCGGCGATGATGGTTGGGACTTCTTCGCCTGGGGCCGCAACATCCTCGATGAGGAGTACTTCGAGATGCTCAATGCCGGCGGCAGCTCATCGGGCTATTATGCGGGTCTCTTGGGCGATCCGCGCACCTATGGCGTCACACTGAGAGGGAGCTTCTAGAGCTGACGAATTCCGCCACGCGCCTCCCCGGTGCGCGTGCGGACAGAGGGGCGGGTTGCGCTTGGTTGCAGCTTGCCGGTCCCGGCCCCCGTCCGGAATGGTATCAACATCAGCGGCTGCGCCGTCGTCCTCCAGCAGCCCGCCCCTCGACCAGCTGGCCGGAGGCTGGCAGCCCGGGGCAGGTTGTCGAACGTGACCGTCTCCGGCGTGACCTTTTCGCCTCATTGCGATGTGCGCTGGCGGCCGGCGGAGCTGACGGGCGGCGTCGATTTGACTCCAGCGCAACCGCAACTCCCGCGTTCGTCCGGCCCCTTGCGTCCGTGCAGCAATTGACGCCGAGCGGGAAGCACGCGACCCTGCGTTCATAAAATGAACTGATATGACGTCGGGGGAGGACGGCAATGCACAGCGTCAGGAGGCTCCCCGTAAAACGGGCGGCAGGTCTTGTTGCGCTCGTGGCAGGCTTGTGCCCCAACGCGATGGCGCAGCAGGCGCCAACGCCCGTAGCGCCCGAGCGGGTTGCCGCGGCCCAGGGTGGGCAGGAAGGCGTCCAGACGTTCGACGCCGCTTTCTTCCGGCAGTACAATCCTGTGACTGCGGCGGACATTGTGGGCCGCGTGCCCGGGTTCGAAATCGACGATGGTGAAGTCCTGCGCGGCTTTGGCGCCACTGCGGGCAATGTGCTGGTCAATGGCGAGCGCCCGTCTTCCAAAGTCCTCATCTCGGAACAGTTGAAGCGTATCTCAGCGGATTCGGTCCTGAAGGTTGAACTGATTTCCGGCTCGGCGTCCAACGTCGATGTGCGCGGACAGACGCAGCTGGTGAATGTCGTCCTTAAGCAGACGAAGCAGGGCGATTCACCGACGACCTGGGTTTTCGATCTGCGGGACTTCCAGTTCTCTGACCGGCTCGGTGGGCAGTACCAGCTGACGAAGGCATTCAAGCTTGGCGATACGGCTGATCTGACGGTCGACTTCCAGCTGCCTAACCTGCGCGGACGGGTCGAAAGTTTTGAATCGGTGCGAAATCCGGCCGGTCAGTTGACCCGCTATCGCCGGCAGTTCGGACAGCCGAACCAGATCGGCGGGCAGGGATCCGGCGTGCTGAAATGGCGGCCAACCGCGCAGGACACCGTTGGGCTCAACGTCCAGTACATGCAGACCTGGAACACCACCAACAATGGTTCGGTGGACTACTCGCCCGCGAGCGCGATCGAGCGCGCGAGATATGGTTTCACAGACTACACCGACAATTATTCAGGCGAAGCAGGCGCCAACTGGGAGCATCACTTCTCGCCGGAGCTGTCCGTGAAAGCCATTGCGCTGGGGACGTTCACAGGCGTCAACCAGGACGACATCTATCACTTCTTCACGCCGACAGGCGCGGCGGGTCCGAACGGGCTTGCGCAGATGCAGACGATCAACCGGACGACGGAAGGAGGCGAGCGCGTAGGGCGGGGCGTTGTGACGTGGCGGGCCAATGCCGTACATACGATCGATATCGGCCTCGAAGGCGCGCTCAACTTCCGCGACACAACACTCGACATCTTTAACGACACGGGCGCAGGGCCCGTGGCGCAATTCCTGCCGGTGTCGGATACGCGGGTGGAGGAAGCGCGAGTCGAGCCCTTCATCACCGACGTATGGAAAATCTCGCCGCAGCTGACGCTTGAAAGCGGCTTCATCTACGAGGCCTCCAAGATCAAGCAGACGGGCGATGAAGTGAAGGAGCGCGAGTTCTCCTATCCCAAGCCGCGCCTGATCGCGACATGGCAGGCGACGGAGACAGATCAGCTGCGCGCCAGTGTTTCCCGCGAAGTCGCCCAGCTCGATTTTGCGCAGTTCGCCACGTCGATCAACGTGGTCGATGAATCGAGCCTTATCGGCAACCCGGAGCTCGAACCCGAGAAGACGTGGCGGGCGCGCGCTGAATGGGAGCACAGGCTCGGCAAGCGCGGCGCTGTGACGGTGGCGCTGTTTCACGATCAGGTGGAGGACGTGCAGGACTTCATCCCGCGCACGATCTGCATCACTCCCATCGGCGAGCCGCTGGCGACCTGCGCGCTTGTGAACCAGCGCACCTATGATGCGCCGGGCAATATCGGCGATGGCACGCGAACGGGTATCGAGGTGCGCGGAACTCTTCCCCTTGCGCCTCTGATCCCGAATGCGGAGTTGCGCTTCACTGGCATGTATCAGGCGACGGACGTTAATGATCCGCAGACGGGCGAGGCGCGGCGGTTCTCGAACGAGCGCGAGTGGACCTACAACGTCTCCTATCGTCAGGAGCTGCCGGACATAAAATCGGCGGTGGGCGGAAGCGGGATCGGCCAGTCCGACCAGTTCGATTACAAGTTCCTGGAGGAAAATTCGTTCGACCGGCCGGGGAGCCGCATCGAGTTTTTCTATGAGACCACACAGATCGCAGGAATTACGATCCGGGCCTCGATCTGGAATGTGTTCCATGCCGAGGAGACGCGGATAAGGACGTTTTACGCCGGCTCGCGCGCGAGCGGCGTGCTGAGCCGCATCGAAGAGCGCAAGCAGAAAGGCGGGCCTGACGGCTCGCGTTGGTTCGCCTTGCGTCTGTCGGGTAGCTTCTGAGCCTTTATTGTCCCCGAGGCCTGTGAGAACGGCGCCGGTCCCAAATAGAAGCCTGAATCAGGCGAATGCCAGGGTCATTCGCGGTTGCGCCAAGTCTACGTCTGATTCGTTGGACGCGAATTTGGCGCGCGGCGACGATAAACCCCTGAAGAAGGACGGCGCGGGACGCAAGCAGACGCCGGCGTCGCTGAGGCTCGTTCGTGACGAGCCCTCGAAACGATCTGGCGTTGTCCTGGCCCTGGAGACGGGCGGCAATGAGCATGGCTGGCTGTTTGAGCAAACGTCAGGCGCCGAATTCCTGGCCCTTCTGCTGCGGGACCGGATGAGCCGGGGCGGGCGGGTTCAACTGGACGATGTCGAGCTGAGCATCGAACCTGCAGCAGCGATCGCAGAAGATCCGTCGATGTGGGTCGCCGGGCCGGACCCGGCGATGCGGCGACCGCGCTAGCGAAAATCCGCGGCTTCGGCTCTTTTTGCATGGCCCTGTCGGGCCGGGCTATCCTTGCGCGTCCTTAGGTTAAACGAGGTGCGCGCGATGATGTATGCGGTTCTTTGCTACAATAACGAGGAGATGGTCTGCGGCTGGACGAAGGGGCAGGACGACGCTGTAATGGCGGCCCTCTCCAAGGTCCACGACAAGTGGGAAAAGGCCAGCAAGCTCAAGCCCGCCGTACGCCTGCTGCCGACGTCTGCCGCGACCACCTTGCACAAGCAGAAAGACCTTGTGATCGACGGTCCCTACGCCGAGACCAAAGAGGCGCTGCTGGGTTTCTACATCATCGATGTCGAGCATCTCGAAGAGGGACTGGCCTTCGCGCGTGACCTCTCGCAGGCGAATCCTGGCGGCGCGTATGAGCTGCGCCCGATCCATCTCTATTACCCGGGCTCGCCCATTGATGGGGTGTACGAGGCCGATCGCGAATACGCCGGCGACAAAGTGAGCGCGAAGTGACCGATGCGGCCTGGATCGAGACGGCGCTGACGACATCGCGGCCGCGAGCTGTGGCGGCGTTGCTGCGTTATTTCCGCGATCTTGACGTGGCCGAGGAAGCCTATCAGGAGGCGTGCCTCAGGGCGCTAAGCAACTGGACCGTCAATGGGCCGCCGCGTGATCCGACATCGTGGCTGATCATGGTGGGGCGCAATACGGCGCTGGACAGCGTGCGCAAGCGATCGAAGCAGGCCCCGATGTTGGATGAAGAACATCTCTCCGATCTGGAGGATGCCGAGACGCCGATGGCTGAGCGGCTGGACGACAGCCAATATCGTGATGACGTGCTCCGGCTGATGTTCATATGCTGTCATCCGGACCTGCCGGCGACGCAGCAGATCGCCCTGGCGTTGCGCATCGTGTCGGGGCTCACCGTCAGGCAGATCGCGCGGGCGTTTCTGGTTGGCGAAGCTGCGATGGAGCAGCGCATCACGCGGGCCAAGGCCAAGGTGGCGGTGGCTGGCGTGGCGTTCGAGGCGCCTGGTCCGACCGAGCGGGCGGAGCGGCTCGCGGCGGTGATGCAGATGGTCTACCTCGTGTTTAACGAGGGCTATTCGGCAGGGCCGAAGGACGAGGCGCGGGCGGATCTGGCGGATGAGGCAATCCGGCTCGGTCGGTTGCTGTTACGGATGTTCCAGACGGAGCCGGAGGCGATGGGGCTGCTGGCGCTGATGTTGCTACAGCATTCGCGGCAACCTGCGCGGTTCGACGCGAGTGGTGAAGCGGTGTTGCTGGAGGATCAGGACCGGTCGCTGTGGCGGGACAAGCTGATTCAGGAAGGGCTGGCGCTGATCGACAAGGCGATGCGGCACAAGCGGACAGGCGTCTATCTGGTGCAGGCGGCGATCGCGGCGCTGCACGGGCGGGCAAAGCGCTTCGAGGATACGGACTGGGCGGGGATCGATGCGCTCTATGCGACGCTGGAGCATCTGCAGTCATCGCCGGTGGTCACGTTGAACAGGGCTGTTGCGGTGGCGAAGACGAAGGGCCCGCAGGCGGCGCTCGACATGATCGAGCCGTTGGGGGAGCGGCTGTCCGGCTATTTCCATTTTCATGGCGCGCGGGGCAGGCTGCTGCTGATGCTCGACCGGCGACGCGAGGCGCGGGTGGTTTTCGACCGGGCGATTTCGCTGGCGAACACGGCGGCGGAAGCGGCGCACATCCGTATGCACATCGATCGGCTGATCGCCGAGAGCGAGACAGGCAAGCGGACATAAAGGTGCATTCCCATATGATCGCGATCGGGAATCCGAGCCTTCGCAAGTTGCTCTCAACAACACCCTGTAGGTCCTCTATTTAGAAATTGCCCGAGCAAGAAAGTATTGCGGGAATGTCGGAAGCTCGCAGAGCCGCGCGTCCTCGGGAGGTAAACAGGGCCGGGAGCCCGGAGGCATAGGAAAGGACGTCCCGATGAGCACCAAGATTTTCCTCAACCTGCCCGTGAAGAATCTCGATAAGTCCATGGGGTTCTTTCGCGCGCTGGGCTGGGACTTCAACAAGCAGTTCACAGACGAGACCGCGGCGAGCCTTGTGATTTCAGACGACATCTACGCGATGCTGCTGACGCACAAGAAGTTCAGCGAGTTTACCGACAAGCAGATCGCGGACACCTCGAAGACGGCGCAGATCCTGATCGCGCTCTCGCAGGACTCGAAGGCAGATGTGCACAAGCAGGTTGATGCCGCCGTGAGGGCGGGTGCGAAGGAGCCGCGACCATGCAGGACTATGGCTTCATGATCAGCCGCTCGTTTGAAGACCGCGACGGCCACATCTGGGAAGTCATCTACATGGACCCCTCGTTCGTGCAGCCGACCTGATCCCGATTCTGAACCACACAAAAAAGGTAGAGAAACGCCATGACCGCTCCGGCACACGAACTGGTTCTCGAACTCATCCTCAATGCGCCAAAAGAGAAGCTGTATCGCGGTTGGACCGAGCCGGAACTGATGAAGAAGTGGTTCGCTCCCGCGCCATGGACCACGCCCCACGCCGAAAACGATCTCCGTCCCGGCGGCGCCTGCCTCGTCGTGATGCGCTCGCCAGAAGGCCAGGAATTTCCGAACCCCGGCCAGTACCTCGAAGTTGTTCCCAACCGTAAACTCGTCTTTACCGACGCCTTCGTCGGCAACTGGGTCCCGAAGGAAGGCGCGCCCGTATTCACCTGCGAACTCACTTTCGAAGACGCCGGCGTCGGCAAGACCAAGTACACCGCCCGGGCCCGCCACTGGACAGCTGAATCGAAAACCCAGCACGAGCAGATGGGCTTCATTCCCGGTTGGACGATTTGCGCAAAGCAGCTCGAGGCGCTGGCCCAGACGCTCTGACGACTATCAAGGCATGTTGATCAAGGAGGGAGATCACATCATGCGCTTCATCGCCATTTTCCGCAGCACCGGGCCGTCGTCGGGGCCGCCGTCGGCCGAACACGTCGCCGCGATGCGGAAGCAGATTGGGGAGGCGGTTGCGGCGGGCGTCATGGTGACCACGGGCGGCATCGGCCTGCGCGCCGCGACGGGCGGCCGCGTGATGCGATCGGGTGACGAGACCACTGTCGAGACGCCGCCGCAGGGCGATGGCGGCTGGATGGCGGCGGGCGGGTTCTCCATCGTCAATGCCGAATCGCGCGATGCGCTGGTGAAGGAGCTGTCGAAACAGCTTCAGTTCATGGGCGAGGGCACGGTGGAGTTCTGCGAGTACAAGCAGTTCTATCCGCCAGCGGAGCAGAAGATTGCGTCTGTCAGTGCGAATGAGCTGCCGCTTGGCGTGGCGCCTTATCTGACGCTGGAGAACGCGGCTGAGGCCATCGATTTCTACAAGCAGGCGTTCGGGGCGACCGAGGTTGCGCGCATGCATGGGCAGGACGGCCAGCGCATCATGCATTGCCATCTCATGATCAATGGCGGCGCCTTCATGCTGGCCGACAGCTTCCCGGAATTCGGGATGGGCAGCGTGCAGCGGTCGAGCAGCTATACGATGCAGCTGGTTCTGAAGGACGGGCAGACATGGTGGGATCGCGCGGTAAAGGCAGGGTGCACGCCGATCATGCCGTTCGAGGTCGCGCCGTGGGGCGACAGGTATGGCCAGCTCAAAGATCCGTATGGCGTAACCTGGGCGATCAACACGCCGGCGCAGGCGTAGCGGACGAGCCGGGAGGACGGGCCATGGCCGTGACCGTGGCGAGCTGTGGCGGCCAGAACGAGCTGTTCACGCCGGCCACGTCTAGATCGGCGCAATAGCAGTGGCCATCGTCTGCGCACGGATCAAGCTGGACGAAACCGGGTCTAGCGGCGCGGCGATATAGACCCAGGCGGGAGGCTTGCGGTATGCGAGCGTGCGCGACGCCGACTGGGGGAGGCGGCCGGCGCCGAACTGCGTTGCGAAGCGGGAGAGGCCGGCCTTCGGGCTGGCGCCGGGGCGGGCGATGACGAGGATAGGCGCGAGCTTCGCGATCGCCTGCCAGCTTTTCCATCTGTGGAAATCGCGCAGATTGTCTGCGCCCATGATCCAGACGAAGCGGGCGCCGGGGGCCGAGCGCTTGAGACGGCGCAGAAGGTCGATCGTGTAGCGCAGGCCGAGCTGCTGCTCGAGGCCTGTAACCGTGATCCGGCGGCCGCCGAGACAGCGTTGCGCGGCGGCTAGGCGATCGATGAAGGCGGTCTGTGTTCGCTTGAGTGGATTGCCGGCGGCGACGAAGACCCAGACGCGGTCGAGGCCTGCAGCGCGGCGGGCGGTCTCGATGACGTGGGCGTGGCCTGAGTGGGGAGGATCGAACGAGCCGCCCATGACGCCGATGGCGAGGTCGCCCGGCGGTGACGGGAAGCGGAGATGCGAGGGCGGGCGGCAGCGAGTCATGCGCGGGAACCTAGCGCGGAAGCGGGCCGGCGCTAGAGCCGCAAAACGCTAAAGAGGGAGGGCGGCTCCCTTTGGCTTCGAGGCGTAGAAATAGCGGCCCGACCCCATGACATCCGAGTGGCGGTAATCGAAGCGGCGATAGATACGCGCTTCAGGCGCATCGCCCAGTGCGGCGGCGACGGCTGCCTTCGTGGTGTCGTCGGCGCCCTGCAGTGCGGCGGAGAGGCGGTCGCCGGCTTCGGCGGCGACCAGTTCGGCGTCGGATGGGCGGTATTCCTGCGGATCAGCGCCAAGCTGGACCGCACCCTGTTCTTGAGCGCCAGGCGAGGCGGCGGCGCGAGCCCGCCAGTCGGCGAAGGCTGTGGCGAGGACGGCGGCGTCGCTTACGGGCGGCAGGGCGTTGATGTCGCCCGCGACGGACGCGCGATAATCGAGCACAGTGTCGGGGGTTGTCTTGGCCGTGTAGCCGGCGGCGATGTCGGGCGAGGCAGGCGCGGCGGCGTCCGGTTCTGCGTTGATGGCGGCCAGCTCATCGGCGGGAATTTCGGGCGGCGGCGTCCCGGTTGCCGCGGCAGGCACGGACTCGCGGCCTTTGCCATTGGCGTTTGACGCAAGGTCGGTGGGCTTCGAGCAGGCGGCGACTGAAAGGGCCGCGAGAAGCGCTGTGACAGCGAGCCTCCTCATGTGGTTTCCTCAAGCTGGCCGGTGACAAGCTTTGGCAGCTGGTCGGGCGAGGACACGAGCGACCATTTTCCGCCGGCGGCCACGACCGTGGCTTCCCACGTCTTGAGCGTGTCGAAATACTTCTGAGGGTCGCCGGGGTTTGTCTTGATGACGTTGGCTGCGACGACGTGGATGCCGGAGAGGTCGAGCGGGATTTCGGAGACATCGCACGTCTTGCTGTAGTCCTCCAGCATGTCGGAGAACAGGACGATGTAGCGGTCGGCTTCGGGGCGCTGTTTCAGTTCGAAGGCGGCCTGGGCGATCGCGCCGCGGATGTCGGTGAACTTCGCGGACTTCACCTGGCCGGCATAGGTGTTGAGGGAGCTAAAAACTTCGCGCTTGGCTTCGGCGGCGAGACTCGGCGTCTGCGGCAGCTGGCGGTTAAGAAAAATCTCCTTCTCCGAGAAGGAGCAGGCGGAGATCTGGCTCGCGGCGATGTAGTCGCCCGGCAGCAGCTCGGCCACGGTGATGTTGGCGAGCTTGGCGGCGTCCGGGACGGCTTTGACGTAGGTGCCGGAGACGTCGAACACGAAGAAGACGGAGCGGCTGGTGGAAGTCACGAGGCCGCACGCAGGGAGGGCGGCGATGGCGATCGCGCAGGCGGCCCCCAACAGAAGCTTGGCGCTCATGCCTGCTGCAGCTCCCGTTCCTTACGATCGCGGTCGCGCTCGCGCTTCGGCGGCTGCTCGGATTGCGGCGACTTCTTCTGCAGGACGAGCGGTTCTTCCTCGTCCTCTCCTCCCCGGCTGCCGCCGCCCTTGCTGTGGGTAACGCCCTTAACCCGGCGCTCCACCCACAGGGGGGCGAAGATAATCAAATCGTAGACCGCCAGGACGAAGAGGCCGACATTCTTGAACAGCACGGACAGCGTCTTGAAGACGAAGGCCATGAGCAGCATCAGATAGCTGGTCGCGATCGACGCCATGAAGACCGAGTTCCGCACGATCGCCTCAAGCGGCAGGGCGGCAGCGGCAAGAAGCCATGGGATGATAGCGGCGAGAATGACCTGTGCGAACGTCGAGAGCTGAAGGCCGAAGACGTTGGGCCGGTGGTTCTCGGGCGCAGCTGGTTCGGTAGGCGCAGGGTCAGGCGTGGCGGCATCGGGAGCGGGAACCAGAGCGACCGGGGCCATCAGAGCGCGGTTTGCCATGTCGCGTGTTTCCTGTTGCTGTTCGATTATCTGCTCGCGCACGATCGAGAGCGTGATCTCGAGCACCGAGAACGCTGACAGGAAGCCGAAAGCGACGAAGAACATGATCCGCCGGCTGCTCTGGGTCATAGCGTGGAACGCCGGGATCAGCTTGGTGAAGCCGGCGGCATCCATCAGGATTACGCCAGCGACGAACTCGAGGAAGATCACCACGATGGCCGCGACGGCGGGAAGGCCGACGCCGCCGATGCGCGCGCCTTCGCCCACGATCTCGGACATCGGGCGTTCGATCAGGAAGAAGTTCAGGAACACGCCCGCCAATGCGATGGCCGTGATCAGAACAGCGATCAGCCACGGGATGATTATCGACGCCTTCGCAGCGACGGCCACGCGATCCTCTGATCTCACGATCTGCTCGAACTCGAGGAAGGCCCTGTTGACGTCCTCGGCGTGCTTGTCGAATTCCTGCTGTGTCTTGGTGAGCTTCTCAGCAATGTCGCGGAGGCGTGGAGCCTCTGTTTTCAGCGTCGTGAGAGCGGGGCGGACGGGAGTGAGGCGTTCGCTCATCGCCTTCGCCGTCTGCTGGGCGATGGTGCGTTCGAGCTTGGAGAGGTTGCGGCCCCCTTCGATCGACGGCATAGCGGCGCGGAAGGCGCGCTCGGCTGCGTCCTCGACATTGATATCGGCAAGTTCACTGGCCGTGCCGGCAAGTGCGTGCGTGCTCTTGTCGAGCCGCGCGATGATGGGGCCGGTCTCCTTTGGAAGCTTCTCGGCGCGATGGCCGATGCGGTCTTCGAGCATCAGCATGCGTTCCTGGAGTTCATCGGCGCGGTGCGAGGCGATCTTCTCGCTGCAGTTCACGCGCGCATTGCGGCCATGCTCGCCGAGCCAGAGGCCCCAACGGCCGAACATGCGGCCCGTGATGAAGAAGATCTGCCACAGCACGCGCCGCAAGGGTTCGCGCGCCATCCACATGACGAGGATGAGGGCGATGATCGCCGCCCACCAGGGAATACCAAAAAAAGAGCCGCTATCGATAGCGGCATTGGACGACGGGGAGCCCGTCGACGGATCCAGCGGTTGTTCCACAGCGAGCCCTTCAGCTGCCTATGCCCGCCCCTGCCATCACACCCGGAAGCATATGACCGGTCGGATGGAGGCGGCAATGTGGCGGTGAAATTACCATTCTGACAGGGTTGGATCAGAACGCCTTATGCGGCGTCTTCCTAGGCAAGTCTTGCCTCGTAAGCGGCGATGATTTTTTGGAACCGACCGAGGCGATCGATCATCAGCGACAGCACAGCGGCCGTCACATTGCGGCGCACAGCGCCAATTGTTTCGATCACTTCGCGTGCGCCTGATTCAAGCAGGCGGATGTCAGCGATCAGCTCGTCGCGTTCGCGCTGGAGGAACTGCAGTGTCGCTTTTTTTATCGTCGTATTCCCACGAATGTCCGACTGACCAAGCGTGCGATCTACGCGTCGGGTTCCGGCGTTGTGATCGATGGAGCCTGAATTCGCACCCAGACTCAGGGCGAGGAGAAGGCGAGATCAGGGACGCGTCTGGCCGGCGCCGCGCACAACATACTTGAAGATCGTGAGCTGTTCTGCGCCGACGGGTCCGCGCGCATGCAGTCGCCCCGTTGCGATGCCGATTTCGGCGCCCATGCCGAATTCCGCACCATCGGCAAACTGCGTGGAGGCGTTGTGCATGACAATCGCGGAGTCGACTTCGGCAAGGAAGCGTTCGGCCGCGGCCTTGTCTTCGGTGACGATGCTGTCGGTATGCTGCGAGCCATAGCGCGCGATATGGGCCATTGCGCCTTCGACGTCGTCAACCACCGCGATCGACAGGATCGGCGCGAGATATTCGGTGGTCCAGTCCTGCTCGGTTGCCGCAGTCATCGGATGGATGGCGCGGGCGCGCTCATCGCCGCGCAATTCGCAACCGGCTGCTTCAAGCGCCTTTGCAACACGCGGCAGAAGGGTGGGCGCGACGGCGGCGTCGATCAGCATCGTCTCTGTCGAGCCGCACACGCCGACGCGGCGCATCTTGGCGTTCAGGATGATCGCCTCAGCCTTCGCAGGATCTGCCTTGGCGTGGATGTAGGTGTGACACAGGCCTTCGAGGTGGCCGATGACGGGAACGCGCGCCTCCTCCTGCACACGCGCGACCAGGCTTTTGCCGCCGCGGGGGACGACAATGTCGAGCTTGCCGGCAAGGCCGGTGAGGAGATGACCGACTGCGGCGCGGTCGGGCGTCTGCACCAGTTGGATTGTATCCTGAGGCAGGCCGGCGTCGGCGAGGCCGGCGCGCAGGGCGTCGGCGATCGCGCGGGATGATTTCAGGCTTTCCGAGCCGCCGCGTAGGATAGCGGCATTGGCGGCGCGCAGGCAGAGCGCGCCTGCATCCGCCGTGACGTTCGGGCGGCTTTCGTAGATGATGCCGATGACGCCGATCGGACCGCGCACGCGGCTGATCTCGAGACCGTTGGGGCGGGTCCATGTTTCCATGACCGCGCCGACGGGGTCAGGCAGGGCGGCGACGTCTTCGACGCCCTTGGCCATTGCTTCGATGCGGCTCGGCGTCAGCTCCAGACGGTCGAGCATGGCGCCGCTGATGCCTTTAATGCGGGCGGCGGCCATATCTTCCTTGTTGGCCTCCAGCAGGGCAGGCGCTGCGGCGCGGATGCGCGCGGCCATGGCTTTGAGGGCGGCTGTCCGCTTTTCGGGGCCGGCCGTGGCCACGGCGGCGGATGCGTCGCGTGCGGCGACGCCCATGGCCATCATGATGCCGGCGAGGCCCGCGTCATGCGCGGAGAGGGGGAGCTGTATAGTCATGCGCGGTGATCTAGCAGAACGGGTTCACGATGGCCAGTTGCGCCACGGGCGGGGGTCATCGCGCATGAGGCCGAAGATCAGGCGGTCGCGCACGCCGATGTGCGTCTCCCACTCGCCGCGGAGGCGGGCCTCCGGTCTGAAGCCGAGTTTTCGAAGACGCGGATCGAGGCGGCGTTGTCGGGGTCCATGTCGGCGATGATGCGCAAGCGCCCAGCTGATGTCGTCCTTGCCTATCCATTGCTGCATCATGGCGATGGTATCGGCAACCGACGCCATGGCGGGGCGTGCGAGATAGCGGCAGCTTTCCTCGTCGCCAAAGATGGCGTGAAGCGCCGGACCGTCGGCGACGGGATCGAACGGACGTATGACAAAATCAGCTGGCATGGCGGTGGAAACTTACAACCGGGCGCGGTGATTGGGGTAGTGGCGTTCGCCGAAGGACTTGAAGGCGGCGAGGACGTATTCGTGCCGTTCCGGCTTATTCCCAATAAAGGCGGCGCTCCGGCATGCCGGCATCGACGAGGTTTTCCAGCCGGCGGGACAACACTCGAAACATGGCCCCGTTTCACCTACATGAGGTGGTGCGGGGCAGGAGTTTCTGATGAGCGATCTTCGCGACAATACCGAGGCCAGCCAGTATGAGCTGGACATCAACGGCGAAACGGCCTTTGCGCGATACCGCAAGCAGGGTGGCGTGCTGACGATCCTTTGGGTTGAGGCGCCGCCGGCGCTGCGCGGGACGGGCGCAGCGGGCAAGCTCATGGCGCTGGTTTCGGAAGAGGCCCGGCGCAACAGGTGGAGTGTCGCGCCGGTGTGCGGCTATGCGGCGGCATGGCTAAGCGCCAGCAAGCAGTACGGCGATCTGGTTGCTAGCTGACCAAAACCATGTCGTCGACGTGGATAAGGGCCGGGCGGCCGCGAAAGCCGAGGATAGCTTCGAACTCGTCTGACTTGCGGCCGATGAGCTTGGTCGCGTCTTCGGAGGAATAGGCCGAGACGCCGCGTGCGATGGTTGCGCCATCCAGGTCGATGACGTCGACTGCATCACCACGGTCAAAGCGGCCGGCGACGGCCGTGACCCCGGCCGCAAGAAGCGACTTGCCGGATTTGAGAGCGCGGGCGGCGCCAGCATCGACACGGACCGAGCCCGCGGGGCGGAGCGCGCCGGCGAGCCATTGCTTGCGCGCGGTCTCGGGCGAGACGTCAGTCAGGAACCAGGTGCCGCGTGCGCCGGAGGCGAGGGCTGCGAGCGGGCCGGCGTCGGCGGTGGCGTTGGCGCCGAGGGTGATCAGCGTCGAGCAGCCTGCGGTGAGCGCGATGCGGGCCGCATCTATTTTGGTGGACATGCCCCCTGATCCTACGCCTGCGGAGGCGTTGGCCCCGCCAGCCATAGCTGCGATCTCCGGCGTCAGCTTGCGCACTTCAGCAATGTGTTTTGCGTTGGGGTTGGCGCGTGGGTCGGCGTCGTAGAGACCGTCGATGTCGGACAACAGGACCAGTACATCGGCGCCGAGCATCTGGGCGACGCGGGCGGCGAGACGGTCGTTATCGCCATAGCGGATTTCCTCCGTGGCGACGGTGTCGTTCTCGTTGACGATGGGGATGGCGCCGCGTTCGAGGAGGGTTTCCATGGTCGCGCGAGCGTTGAGCCAGCGGCGGCGGCGCTCGGTGTCCTCGAAGGTTAGAAGGGCCTGGGCGACGGGAGCGTTGTGGCGGGCGAGGGCGTCTTCCCAGGAGCGCATGAGTTTGGGCTGGCCGGCTGCGGCCGCGGCCTGCTTTTCTTCAAGGCGGAGTTTGCCGGCCTTGAGGCCGAGCGCTCGGCGGCCCAGGGCGACGGCGCCCGAGGAGACGATGACGATCGACTTGCCTTGCTCGCGCAGTTTCGCGGCGTCGGCGGCGAGGGCGGTGAAGCGCGCAGCGTGCGGTTGCCCGGTTTCCTGATCGATCAGGAGGGATGAGCCGACCTTGATGACGATGCGGCGGGCTGTGGAGAGAGGCGACGTCACGGCGCCCAGCCTTGCGATTTTTCTTCGGGGGTCATTTCGGCTTTGACTTGCGCGTCGCGTTCGGCGCGGCGGTGTTCCTGGATGATCTGGAAGAGTTTCTGAATGGTTTCGGGGACGCCCTTCTGCGAGGCGCCGGATATGCGCAGCGGGATCTGCTTGCAGGCCTTCTTGAGTTGTGCGGCTTTCGCGCTGATCTCTTCCCTCGTCATCGCGTCGATCTTGTTGAGTGCGACGATCTCGGGCTTTTCGGCGAGACCGCCGCCATAGGCTTTCAGTTCGGCTCGGATGACGCGATAGGCTTCGGCGACATCATCCTGCGTGCCGTCGACGAGGTGGAGCAGGACGGCGCAGCGTTCGACATGGCCGAGGAAGCGAGTGCCGACGCCGGCGCCTTCAGCGGCGCCTTCGATCAGGCCCGGTATGTCGGCGAGCACGAAGCTGGCGCCGACGCCGAGCGAGACGACGCCGAGGTTGGGCACCAGTGTGGTGAAGGGATAATCCGCGATTTTCGGCTTGGCGGCGCTGACGGCGGCGAGGAAGGTGGACTTGCCGGCGTTCGGCATGCCGAGCAGGCCTGCATCAGCGATGAGTTTGAGGCGCAGCCAGATCCAGCGTTCTTCGCCGTCATGGCCGGGGTTGAAGCGGCGCGGCGCCTGGTTGGTGGAGGATTTGAACTTGGTGTTGCCCCATCCGCCCGAACCGCCCTTGGCGAGCAGGACCTTGTCGCCGAGCTTGTCGAGGTCAGCGATCAGGGTTTCCTGGTCTTCCTCGAACACTTGAGTGCCAACGGGCACTTTCAGAACGAGCGTCGGTGCGTCCGAACCTGTACGATTGGCGCCCATACCGTGGATGCCGCGCTCAGCCTTGTGGTGCTGCAGGTAACGGTAATCGATCAGCGTGTTGAGACCGTCGACAGCCTCGATGATCACGTCCCCGCCGCGGCCGCCGTCGCCGCCATCCGGCCCGCCGAACGGGATGAATTTCTCGCGCCGGAACGAGACGCAACCGTCGCCGCCGGCGCCGGATTTCACGTAGACCTTGCACTGGTCGAGGAACTTCATCTTGTGCGCGCTTTCTTCTGAAGCGCAGGCTTTTTGGCGGGCGCAGGGTTCTTTTTTGCGGCTTTCGCCTTGAGGGCAAGCCGCATCAGCGGCCGGCCCGGCTTGCGCTCTAGCACAGTCTCAAAGCCCGCGCGGTCGAAAACGCGTTTGGGCCCGACGAACATGCCGGTGGCAGATCGCCGGTCGTCATGCGTCATGGGGCAGGCTTCTAATGTTTCGGCGCCGTGTTCCTTCGCATAGGCCGCGCCGGCCTCGAGCAGCGTGGATGTGAGCCCTTCGCCGCGCGCATCCTTGCGGATGAAGAAGCAGCTGGCGGCCCATATGCTTTCGTCTTCGCCGTGCTCGGGCAGTTCGGCGGCAGAGGCCTTGCGGCCAATGTTCCAGTCGGGCGTGGCCGGGCGCGGGGCGATGGCGAGCCAGCCGACAGCCTCCTTGCTCCGATAGGCTAGAAGGCCGGGCGGCGGGCCGTTCTTCACGATTTTCGCCATCGCCGTCTTGCGCGACTTCGGATCGGTCTCGCGGCGCACGCCTGCGGGCAGACGATGGTGCACGCACCAGCACATCTTGCAGATTGAATCCGTGTCGAAAAGATCGACGAAGTCGTCCCAGCGGTCAGGCGTCAGCGGGTGGATGGTAAAGCCGGTCATGGTCAGTGCGCCGCGTGTCCGCCGTGGTGATCAGCCAAACTAACGGGCGTTGCGCCTTCCGGCCACATGTAACGCTCAGCCGGGGAGGTCTGCCGGCGCGCCAGACTGAACAGGTCCTGTGTGCCCGTTCGGACAAAACCCAGCTTGCGCAACACGTTGCCCGAGGCCGGGTTGTCCGCGAAATGGCCGGCGAGGAACACATTCGCTCCCTTCTGGTCGCGGGCCCAGTCCATCAGAGCGCGGGCGGCTTTCGACGCATAGCCAAGGCCCCAGTAAGGCATGCCGAACCAGTAGCCGATCTCCCATGTCGCCGCCTTCCGATCGCCGACGCGGGAAACGCCGGCCGAGCCGATGAGGCCATCGATCGGGGCGGCGACTGCAAATGCGTATTCATGGTCGCTCGCGCGGCCACGCTCCGTGATCTCGAAGAAGGAGTAGGCGGCGGCAACGGGATAGGGGTTGGGCACGCGCCCGCACATTTTCGCAACGTCGTAGTCGCCGGCGAGATAGACGATGCGTGATGCATCGGCCGGCTCGAATGGCCGCATCGTCAGTCGCAGGGTTTGTATCCTCAACAGCATCTCAGTCCCGATCACCCGTCCTTCACGGGTTGCGGTCAGGGGAGGACAAAAAGAAAGGGGAGGCGGTCCGCCTCCCCTGATCTTCTGTCAGGTTCGGACCGCTGCCTCGTCGAGGGGCGGCCCGGGATCGCCTGGCCGCTACTCGGACTTGGCCGACGGGATGATCGAGATGAACATCCGGCCTTTCGCGCCTTCGCGGAACTCTACCTTGCCCGTTTCAGTAGCGAAGATCGTGTGGTCACGGCCGAGGCCGACATTCTTGCCCGGGTGGTACTGCGTGCCGCGCTGGCGGACGATGATGTTGCCGGCAAGGACTTCCTCGCCGCCGAAACGTTTCACGCCGAGGCGCTTGGAGTTCGAGTCACGGCCGTTGCGAGTAGAGCCGCCTGCTTTTTTATGGGCCAACGTGGCCTCCCTTGGTCCGCGGCCGGAGCCGCGCGTTCAAACTGACTGGCCTTGCGGCCCTAAACTTACTTGGCCTTCCTGGCCGGGTCTTTCTTTGCAGCGGCTTTCTTCGCCGGAGCAGCTTCAGCCTTAACCTTGGGGGCGGCCTTGGCTTTCTTCGCGGGAGCGGCGGTTTCAGCCTTCGGCGCGGGAGCGCGATCCGACTTCTTGGCCGTGGCGCCGCCTTTGGCGAGGATCTCGGTGATCTTGATCACCGTCAGGCTCTGGCGATGGCCGAGTTTGCGGCGATAAGTGTTGCGCGGCTTCTTCTTGAAGGTGATGACCTTCGCGCCACGGGTCTGTTCGACCACTTCGCCGACAACCTGGGCGCCGGAGATCAGGGGCGCGCCAACGTTCACGTTGTCGCCATCGCCGATCATCAGCACTTCGCCGAACACCAGCGTGTCGCCGGCTTCGCCCTCGAGCTTCTCGATGACGATTTCCTGGTCGGCGGCGACCCGGTATTGCTTCCCGCCTGTCTTGATGACCGCGAACATAGGAATTCTCGTTTGTTTTCAGGGGGTCTTGCGACCAAAATACATGCCACCCACAGCAGGCTGCGGGAAGGAAGCGGGCATATAGACGGGATGGCCCGGCGCTGTCAAACGCCGGAGGCGGGAATCTGGCGGAATCCTCCGCCTGCGGCAACTGTTAATGTCGAGGTCGCCGACGCTCTCGTGATCGGGCATCCTCGGCTCAGGCCGGAAGAGCCAAAGGGAGGACAGCCATGAAGCCTGCGCTGGCGAGAGCCATAGTTGCGGTCGCGATTTCGACCGCCCTGCCGATCGCAGTTGCGGGGGCGCAACCGGCGACCGCGCCGATCGACAATGCGCTGCGAAGCGCCGTCGAGCGCGGCGAGGTTCCCGGTGTGGTTGCGCTGGTAACCAATCGTGAGGGCGTTCTCTACCAGGGCGCCTTCGGTGTCGCCGATGTCGACACCAAGCGCCCGATGGCGGTCGACTCGATGTTCCGCATCGCCTCGATGACCAAGGCGATCACCTCGCTGGCGCTCATGCAGCTGGTCGAGCAGGGCAAGCTGACGATCGAGGATCCGGTTGAGAAATTCCTGCCCGAGATGGCGGGGCTGAAGGTCTTTGAATCGTTCGATCCGGCGACCGGCGCCTACAAGCTTCGCCCCGCCTCGCGGCCGGTCACGGTTCGGCACGTGCTGACGCACACGTCCGGACTTGGCTACGGGTTCACCAGCGCGACGGTGCGCGATTTCAAACCGACGGCAGGAGAGAAGTATCCGTTCGGAGCTCCTCTGCTGTTCGATCCCGGCGAGCAATGGATTTATGGCACGAGCACCGACGTGGTCGGACGGCTGGTCGAGACGATCTCGGGCCAGAAGCTCGAGGCCTATTTCCGCCAGCACATCTTCGAGCCGCTGAAGATGGCGGACACCTCCTATACTGTGCCGGAGGCGAAGGCTCTGCGCATGGTGGCGGGACAGCGACGCGCGGGGGAGAGGATGGATGGCGCTATCACAGTGCAGTCGCCGCAGCCCTCGCTGACCGTCGCGAACCCGAGCGGCGGGGGCGGGCTCGCTTCGACCGTGGACGACTACGGACGTTTTGTCCGCGCGCTGCTCAATGGCGGCGTGCTGGACGGCGCGCGCATCCTGAAGGCGGAGACGGTTGCTCTGATGGGCCAGAACGCGATCGGCGACGTAAAGGTGCCGGCGCTCAAGAGCGCGATGCCGAACAGCGAAGACTTCACCTTCATTGCTGATGGCCGTGACAAATGGGGGCTTGGGTTCCTGATCACGGTCGATCAGGTTCCAGGCAAGCGCTCGCCCGGCAGCCTGAGCTGGGGCGGCATCAGCAACACCTATTTCTGGATCGACCCGAGCCGCGGCATCGGAGGCGTGATAATGATGCAGTACCTGCCGTTCGCGGACGCCAGGGCGCTGACGGCCTACGACGCGTTCGAGCGCGCCGTGTATCAGGTCGCCGGGTCGCGCTGAGGTTAGTGGCCGCGCCGCTTCCGGGCGGCAGTCGCCTTGCCGCGACCCGAGCCGCCGGGTTGCTGGGCGCCCCCATCGTGCTTGTTGAGGGTCGCCCAGGCGCGGCGCTCGGCTTGCTTTTCGCCGAGCCCTGTTTCTGGCAGCCCTTTTCGAGGTGGTCGGCCTTACGTTCCTGCCTGTCAGTGTAATTCGACTTGTGGCCGCGAGGCGGGGCGCTTCCTCCTGTAACCTGTTGGTCCACAGAACGGCGGACCTGGGCTGTTCCGGGACGTGGCGTCGGGAAGCGCTGAAGCAGTCAGAAGGCCCGGCCGGTCGCAATTGCACAGCGCGTCGGCGGGCCCATATTCTCGGTCAGCGGCAGGGAGAGAAAGCGATGGCTTCCACTAAAGAGCGAGCGGTTCTGGCGGGCGGCTGCTTCTGGGGCGTGCAGGAGCTTCTGCGAAAGTATGATGGCGTGCTGTCGACGCGCGTGGGCTACAGCGGGGGCGATGTGCCTGACGCGACCTACCGCAATCACGGCACGCATGCCGAGGCGATCGAGATCATCTTCGATCCCTCGAAAATCAGCTATCGCAAGCTGCTGGAGCTGTTCTTCCAGATCCACGATCCCACGACCAGGAACCGCCAGGGCAATGATATCGGGCTCAGCTATCGTTCCGCGATCTTCTACACGAGCGAAGCGCAGAAGCGGGTTGCCGAGGACACCATCGCCGACGTCAACGCATCAGGGCTGTGGCCGGGCATGGTGGTGACGGAAATTGCGCTTGTCGGGCCTTTCTGGGAGGCGGAGCCGGAGCACCAGGATTACCTACAACGCTATCCTGATGGCTACACGTGCCACTTCATCAGGCCCAACTGGCGCCTGCCGGTTCGCGCTCAAGCCTAGGCGAACAGCGGCAGCGTCGCCGCCGCCGTTTCACGTCAGCCGTCGCCTCCGCCAAGGCCGATCCAGCGGCCGCTGGCGGCGACGGTAACCCATACGAGGATCGTGAGCAGGCCGATCAGCCTTGTCAGTTTGGGCGAGACGCTTTGGTCGCTTTTCGGCCCCGCGAACTCCCAGAGCATGAAGCCCGTCACCGTCAGGGCGAAGCAGCGCAGCGACCAGCGATCGATCTCCATCACGAGGTCATAGTCGTCGGACGGGTTCCAGATGATGAAGGTTGCGAGGAAGTGGGCCACGATCCAGACGGCGCTGATGGCGCCAAGTATGATCCGCGTCGACTTCGAGCCGAAGGCCATCGTGATGAGCCACGCAGCGTAGACGATGTGCTGCGTGCCGGGCGCTGGACCGTAGGTCGTTGCGAAGATCGATATTGCGAACAGCCAGATCGCGAGGGCGACGCCGGCCATGATCTTCGCCCGCTGGGTGATCAGTCCGCCGTTGCGCGCGACAGAACCGACTACGCCCAGAGACAGGAAGAGCGCTGCGGCCAGACTCAGCATTTTGATGAAGAAGGCGGGGCGGCTGTAGAGCCTCTGCGCAACGACCGTGCCCATCAGAAGGCCGCTGACAATGAGTACGACGATCGCGACCCACAGAAAAGGACGCAAGTTCTTCTCGATCAACGCCGGGCTCTCGCTGGTCATGCCAACGCCCATGAGGCGGAGGTTCAGGACGAGAACGCATCCCCCAAGAGTTGCGAGGGCGAGGAGATGGAACGATTCGACGACTGGAAACAGCCACTCTGCCTGTTGGAACAGGGTTATGAGGCCGCCTTCACTGAGGCTTTTTACCCAGGGCTGCAGACCAGGAAAGAGATCAAGGAAATCCACGGTCAGCCTCCATCGCCGGGCGCGGGAGTCGGAGCGCTTTCCGCGGGTTCTTCTGGCGGGGGATCTTCCGGCGCCGCTGAGTCATCGGTCGCTTCTCCCTCGACCGCTTCCCCCTCCGCCGCTTCTTCTTCCTCGTAGGCTTCCTCTGCTTCGATCGCCTCGCGCATCTGCGATTCGCACTCTGCGAAGGCATAGGCGACCGGGTTCGCCTTCAGGTTCTCGCAGTTGAACGAGCTCAAGGCGATCATGCGGCCGAAGATGATGACCAGCCCCCACGACGCGAGGGAGAGAGCTGCCGCAACTCTAACGCCCGTTGGCGGAGATTCCTGAGCGTCCCATTCCGCGATGGTCTTGTGTGTCCGCTGGTGAAACCAGAAAATGTTCGCCGCGGCGAGAAGCAGGAAGATCATCTTCAGGCGGAACCAGACCGAGTGATAATATTTGAGAGGCTCGGCGAAGAACAGGATCGTGCCGGTGAGGATCAGCAGCCCAAAACCCGCCACTGTCAGCGGCAGTATTTTGTTGTTGAGTGTCGAGTAGGGCACGGTCCTGAAGATGACGCCCAGCATGCGCAGGTCGACCACGATGATCGTTCCCGCAAACAGCATCAGGGTCAGGACGTGGGTCGCTTCAAGCACCGCCCACAGGTGCAGTGACCCGACGAGTTGCGCGGCCCACGACGTGCCAGGATCGCCGTCCGTGGCGCCGGGTACGGTCTGAAACCAGTTGAAAAGATCATGCAGCAATGCGGCCAGTCCCCCGAGGTCATCAGCTCGCTCTGCCGGCGTTTGACATCCCTCGCCGCTAGCTATGCGCAAAAACGGTCGTTTGCCTACTCCCGGGAGGCCCGATCGAGGCAACTTATTGAGGTGTAATGATTTGGTGCGGCGCAGCACGTATTCGTGCTAGCGCTTCGTCATGAATGTGTCATCTTACTGTCATGAAACTGATACATGGTGTTGTTGCGGCTATGGTGGCGAGCGTTTTGCCGACCGCTATGGCCGATGAGCAGGCGCCTGCGGCCAAACCTTTTTCCATTGCTTTCAGCGGCGACATCAAGCCTGTTGCGCATGGCGATCTGCGTTATCCGAGCTATGCCGGATCGCGGAATCTCAGCGGCCGCTGCGATGTCAGTTTCGCGATCAACCAGGCTGGCGAAGCCGATGCGATTCGCATCAGCTCATGCTCGTCAGAGGCCTTCCGTCTTGCTGCAAAGTCCACCGTGCAGGCGATGGCCTTCGCGCCGCGCGCCAGTGCGGTTGACGGGGTGAAGATGCAGATCCGCTGGACGCTCGGGGAGCGGGCTGCCCTGCAGACAGCTGGCCTCGACTAGCGCTGGTTCCTCAGGCGCTGCACCAGCTCGTTGAACGCCCCGAACCAGAGGCGTTTGATGTCCTCTGACCAGCTGGCGTCATAGGCCGGCAGTCGTTGCAGCAGCGCCTTGACGGACTCTTCGCCTGCGTCATCCACAGACGCTCTATCATCGCCGTTGAACTGCGCCCCGGTGGGCCGGCGATGTCCTCGCCGGTCATCGGCGCGCCGCGAGCGCGAATTCGCGAGGAGGAAGGGCCCGATGTCGAGGGCAGCCTCGCGCGCGGCGTGTATGAAGAAGTTGCAGCACCTGCGCGTGTTCTCGCCCTGCGTGCCGTAGATCGTCCGGACAGTGCGGAGCAGGCCCCCGTCTGTCAGCATCGAAATCCTGCACGCAAGCAGTGGCTGATACGATGCTTCGAGAACGCGCCGCAATTCGGTCGGCCAGGATGCGGTTCCCCACGCTGCAAGAAGCGCCTTGAACGCAGCGGTCGGCGCGGACGCATCGTCGACCAGGCCAAGGAAGCGAAAGGACTCCAGCGTTTCGCGCGGATTCATGCTGTAGAGCTTGTTGCTCCAGGCGTTGCGATCGAATCGTTTCGGTATGACCGGCTGGTCCCTGAACACGGACAGCGCGATCTTGAACGAGCGAAACGGAAGCGATGGCGGAAGAAAGGAAAGCTGTGGCGGCGCCGAAGGCGCCCCATGCTCCTCTCCGATGACTGCGAGCTGCTGACTCTCGCTCGCCACAGACGACGCCTTGAGCGAGCGGCCAGGCTTGCGCCGCGGAGTTGCGTGCGGCGTGTCGGGCGCGTGCCTCTGTCTTGTCGACGGCATCACGCGCGACCGCCGAGCTGGGCAAGCCACACAATCCAGATGGCGCCGGCGAGGTAAGGGCCGAACGGTATGGCGCTGGACTGGATGGGCTGGCGGCGCAGGATCGCCTGGCAGCCGAGCAGGACAAGACAAGCCAGTGATGCAATCAGAAGCACGAACGGCAGGGCCATCCAGCCAAGCCAGGCGCCCGCGGCCGCAAGCAGTTTTGCATCGCCCATGCCGAGACCGTTTCGGCCACGCAGGCGCCGATAGATGCCCGCGACTGCGGCCAATGAGAAGTAGCCCGCAGCCGCGCCGATCAGATAGGGTTGAGCCGCCAGCAACCCGTCGCTCACCGCGATCACGACGCCAGCGACGACGAGGCCAAGCGTCAGGACGTCGGGCAGAATGAATCGATCAAGATCGACCATTGCCCCCCATGAGAGAGCGAAGGCGAGGAGCGAACCGGTCAGCGCCAGGCCAGGCGCGCCGATCGCTGCGCCTGCCAGCGCCGCGATGAATCCGATGCCGAGCGCGAGGCTCGCCTTGTTGCTCGGCAAGGCAAGCGTTGCGAACGGCCGGTAAGCTGGAAGCGCTTTGCGAGTCATCGCTCCGGACTTTTCTGTCTTTCAGGCACAACGATCTGCCCCGAGCTGACGTCACTTTTATGACGGTCACATAGCGGTCAGAAACTTTGCGGTCAGAAACTTTCATTTGAAGCGGTCGGCGGTCGACCGCTTCGAGAAGCGCTGACGCAACGGGCTCTGCCTCATGCGACACTCTGCCGTGCGCTAGCTACATCGCTTCGCGAGATTCGCAATGCGCAGCGTCGACATGCGCTGGTCATGTCCATGATTTCTCAAGTGTCGCGCTGTTCCTCGCAGGTGTGTGGCGAACACGCCTCACTTCCTGAAATAGACGCCAGCGATTTGCGTAGGTGACGAGAACGCCGGTTCGATCGTCAAGAGTGTCATCAAAACTGTAAGTACGGACCTTAGGAGTCCCCGCATCAAGTGAAATGGCCGGCGAAAACGCCAGCCACCTGTTTTGGGCTTGGAGGGGATTGCATGAGATTGCGTGCGTTGCTGCTGTCCGGGTTCGCCGCGTTTGCGGTCGGTCTCGCCGGATGCTCTCAAGGATCGTCGATTGCGTCTCCTGGCGCGACAAACCCGGGAACGGGCGGTAGCGGCGGCGGCGGTAGCGGCGGCGGCGGCGGCGGCGGCGGCGGAGCGACCTGCCCGACCGGCACGTCCAACCAGGGCGGCCTGGGCGCCAACACGATCTGTCAGCTCACCGGTGAAATTCTCGCCAGCCTGTCGTTGCCTGCCACTCCTAACGTTGTTTACCGCATCAACGGCCGTGTTGATATCGGCAAGGATGTCGGCGCCGATGGAGCGGCGGTCGGCGGACAGGCCGTGACCCTGACGGTTGCTCCCGGCGCAAGAATGTACGGCACGGTCGCCGGCGACATGCTGATCGTCAACCGCGGCAGCCAGATCGTCGCCAACGGAACTGTGACACAACCGATCGTCTTCACCAGCGACAAAGACATACTTGGCCAGAACGACCCCTCTGTCGCCAACCGTCAGTGGGGCGGCGTCATCGTTCTCGGGCGCGCTCCGATCCGCGGCTGCAATACGGCGGTCACGTCGGGCGCCGTGGCCTGCCAGCAGGAAACTGAAGGCGTGACGAACGCCACAGGCCGCGCCGCTCTCTACGGCGGGGCGACGTCGGCCGATAACAGCGGCAGCCTGCAGTATGTGCAAATCCGCTATCCTGGCGCCTTCCTCACCTCCGCGGCGGCCGGCGATGACCTTAACGGTCTGACCCTTGGCGGCGTCGGTTCGGGCACGCTGATCGACAACGTCCAGGTCCACAATTCGGGCGACG
>CANJIL010000006.1 GCA_947474455.1 Hyphomonadaceae bacterium
TTCCCATCGTGAGACGTGTGATGACGGTGCTGCTGCAGCTTGGAAACCGCTTCCGCCAGCGCCTCGTCCTAGCGGTCGGAAAAGTCGCGGCCTGCTGGCGCGAATCCGAGGCGACCGAGAGCTTGGCGCAAGTTTGCGCAGGCGATCCCCGACGCGCCAACTGAAAGAACCGGCGTGGCCGGATCGAGGAAATAGCGTTCCAGGTGCCGACCGTCCGCCATCTATTCGGCCGCGCTTCCGGCCTGCATGGCATGCTGCTATTCCACTTGCGCCTTGCGCCATTTTACGCGCATGGCGGCGGGCCGCTCGGGATAGCGCTCCTCCAGCACTGTCGCCATGACGATCCGGTCCGAGCGGAAGGATCAAAAATCCTTCCGCGACTCGCACCAGGCGCAGATGATGCGCGTGGTCTCGTAATAGCCGAGCAGGATCGGCAAGATCACCCGCGCGGTCGCACGCCCTTCGACGTCGCGATAGTTCAGTTTCATCTTCCGCGCGCCGTTGATCGCGCTGCGCACAACACCCAGGTCGATCGTATCCTTCGGGCGACCCCACGCTGGCGCCACGCGATGCGCGGGATCGTCGATATAGGGCCGCAGCCGCTCAGGTATGCTCGCCTCGATCTTCGCGAGAAGATCGCGCGCCGCTTTCGACAGTTGCGGGTCGCCGCGATTGATCACCCGTTGCGCGCCCAGCACGGCCACCTCGATCTCGTCCGCGGTCAGCATCAGCGGCGGCATGTCGAGCCCGTGTTCGAGCACATAGCCAATCCCGACCTCGCCCCGGATCGGCACGCGCTGCGCCAGCAGCGCCGCTATGTCGCGGTAGACAGAACGCTTCGACGTCTCCAGCTCCGCGGCCATCGCATCCGCCGTCACAGGTTTCTTGGACCGCCGCAGGATCTGGATGATTTCGAAAAGACGGTCCGCCTTACGCATATTCGACCCTCAGTGTGGCGAGTGAAGCGCAGAGCTGATGTGGCGACCCTGGCGCGATGCTAGCCCAATCAAAATCGATGTGCGCGCCTTCTGTGTCGCGCTCGACAAGCTGGATCAGCTGGCCGGCCATGAGGGCCGCAGTCGCCGCCGCCGTGCTGATCACTCTGATCGTCACCCGCAGCCCCGTGAAATGCGAAAAATGCGGCGCCGAACAGTATCGCTGTCAGCAGTTCGCTGAAGGAATGGCGCAACCGCCTGATGGACTTTGGGAAGTCGTACTGGTTCGTCGTCCTTGATGCGCAGTCCATGGAGTATGTGAGCGCATACCCTCTGTTCGAAGGTGAAACCCGCGCGTTTGCGTACGAGGAGTTCAACTAAACTCAACTCGGGCAATTCACGCCTGCCGTGCGGCGAATGCTGACGGCTACCGCCTCGGAAGAGCCTGTCGGCTACCCGTACATTGTCCTAGAAACGCCAGAGGAGCTCGCCAAGTATCGGCCCGATCTTGAGATCAACGCCGATGGTGACGTAATGGTCATTCGTGGCGTGCCGATCGACGCAATCTTTCCCGGACTTTCGGTTGAAGATATTCGCTGGGACCGACTGCCATAGCTGGCGTTGTTCATGCTTGGCGGCGCGAACTCAGCTTCGTTGGCATTTTAGCGAAATATCTGCCTTTCGGCGACTAGGCCTTCAACCTTTCCGTCCGCTGCGGATTGTTGGCGTTGAGCCACGCATCCGTCATCGGCGTCAGCCAGTTGCAGGCGCTATCGATGAACACCAGCGCCTTCATGGCGTCAGGCGAAGGCCGTGTCGCCATCGCATAGGCTTCCGAAAGATCGCGCGACCGGCCGGGATAGTTCAGCGTGAACAGGTCGCGCCGCAGGTCGAGATCCTCGGTGTATATCTGCTCGCGCTCCATCACCAGCGCAAACGCCGCCGCCAGAACGGCATGACCCGCATCCATCGCCGCCGCCCGCACGCGATCCGGCGACCGCGCCGCCGCCAGCCGGCCAGCCGCATTCAGCATGCGCGGACGGAAGCCGAGAATGTCGCCGTTCATTGACGCCGCATCGATGCGTTGCGGCGCCAGCATGCGCGTCATGTTACGGCCCGCGACACAGACAGAGTTCACAGCCAGGCGGAAGCGCGCAGGCGAGAAAGCGCCGTCGGTCGTGAAAACGTCTTTCCAGTTAAACACCGCAACCGCGATGCGGCCGACGCGCGGATGGCGCCGGCGGAGCTGCGAGCCAACAGCGGATTCCCAGCTTTCATTGGCGCGCACATCCGAGGCGCCGAGACGCAGCAGCACGAAAAACGCCGCGCCACCCGGACGCCCGCGCGCCGCAGGGCCTGAAAGATAAACGGAGTGTAGCCGGTCGCCAAAGCGTTCAAGGGCGACATCAGCGGCCTCTTCAGCGGCTTCAAGAGCAGGCTGCGCGATCTGTTCGCGCGCTATGGCGGCGTTGGTTACCCGACCCCAGTGATCCTGCGGCCAGAACTCGCCGCGCAACCGAACCGTGTGGCCCATACGCTACTCCCGACCGTGCCCGGTTTCCCTCATCGGTTTGCCGGACCAAACCTCCCATACCTCTGTGCAACTGCGCCGAAGCACCGGCGCCTGCACAGCTGTTGCCGTAAACAAAACGTTAAGTGAGACACGCGCGCTTGCAAGAAGATTCATCTGCTGAGGCGCCAATAAAGATCTGGTTCGCTGCCGCGCCGGGCCTTCACAATCGTTAACGGTGATGCATCTGGCAGACATGCAGCGGTCCGCACTGCGAACCGGGCAGGAGGCGAAGCTCCGCGTGTGACGCGCCGCAAGATACGGGCCGTCGTTACTCGAACATGATCTTCGGCGCAGGCTTGTTGGGCGATGCAGCCAACGCTTCGTTTACCGCTTCGGCCAGCAGCCTGAACGCTTCAGCCGCCGTGCTTGTCCCCGCCGCCGCCGGAATTCCAGCATCGCCGCCCTCACGCAGCAACGAGAGGATCGGCAGCGCGCCGAGGAAGGGCACGCCCATCTCGGCGGCCGTGCGTTGTGCGCCTTCCTTGCCGAATATGTAGGTCCGCGACCCGTCCTGCTGTTCGAACCACGCCATATTCTCGATCAAGCCCAGCACAGGCGCCGCCGTCTTGCGGAACATGCCGACGCCCCGGCGCACATCGGCCAGCGCCACTTCCTGCGGCGTCGAGACAATGATTGCCCCATCCAGCGCCAGCTTCTGCACCAGCGTCAGCTGCACTTCGCCTGTGCCAGGCGGCGTGTCGATGAACAGCAGATCGAGATCCCCCCAGTCCGTGTCGTTGATCAGCTGGCTCACCGCCGACATCACCATCGGCCCCCGCCACACAACGGCCTGGTCAGGATCGACCAGATAGCCGATCGACATTGACGCGACGCCATGCGCCATGATCGGCTTCATCTTCTTCGCCGCCGTAAGCTCCGGGCGTTGACCAACCGTGCCCAGCATGGTCGGCAGCGACGGCCCGAACACGTCCGCATCGAGCAATCCGACGCGCAGGCCCGATCTGGCCGCGGCAACCGCAAGGTTCACCGCCACGGTCGACTTGCCGACGCCGCCCTTGGCCGAGGCTACCGCAATCACCCCGCGGGCCGGCTTCGCAACCATGGGCGCCGCCGGAGCAGGTGAGGGTGCAATTCTCTGCGGCGCCACGGTGCGCGCCCCTGTCGTCGCCTCCGCCGTCAGCACCGCCGTCACAGCATGTACGCCCGCAACGCGTGCGACCGCCGCTTCCGCCGCCTTGCGCAGCGGTTCGTCGGCCGCGCCAACGCCTGTCTCCAGCACAAAGCCTATCTTGCCATCAGGCCGCACCACCAGACCCGTCACACGCCCTGACGCACTGAGCCCCTTGCCGGAAACAGGATCAACCACGCTGTCGAGCGCTGCGCGTACAGATGTTTCAAGGGCAGACGACATGGTGGCTCCAGCTCGGGAGGCGCCTAGCCGTTCTTTCCGCGCTGCAGCTTCTCAACAACCATTCTTCCCAGCGCGGCAAACAGTTTAGGCGCCTGCCTTGGGTCCTTTAGCACGACCCATCCCGCGCGGAAGATATCCCCCTTCTTCGCCGCGGTCATGAAATCAATCCACAGCAGCCGGTAGCGTGTCGAAAAGCGATGCTGTCTCACCAGTTTCGCTTCTGCCGAAGACAGGCGGCGCGAAGCCAGTAGCCGGCTGTCGGCGGCCTCCAGCGCGGCAAGGTCTTTCCGATTATGCATCAGCGATAGCGAATTGCTGCGCATCACGCTGACATAGCCTGTCCACGGAATCAGCCGCATCTTGGCGCCAAGGCTCAGTGCGCGGGCGTAAATGTCGTAGTCCTCGCCCAGCCGCATGCTCTCGTCATAGGAAAGCCCATGCCGCTCAAGGAAGGCGCGGCGCATCATCGGCTTGAGAAAGCCCAGCTCTCGCCGCATGCGCGAGCCTCGGGTAATGTTGTTTCCCACGAAGAAGCTGAAATCGACGTCGATGGGCGCAGCATTTCTGCGTTCGAACCAGAGCATACGTCCCGCTGCCCCCGACTGGCCTTCCGGGGTCTGCATCAGGTCGTCGGCGATTAGGTCGTAACCCTTGTCCGACAGCGCCATCATGGGTCCAAGTCGGCCGGGCTCGAAGAAATCATCGCTGTCCAGAATTGTGATCCACGGCGCCTTGCTGGCCCGGATCGCAACGTTACGGGCGCGCGAGGGCCCCGAATTGGCATCCAGGACCAGAACGGTCAGCCGGCCTGTGCCGTCGTCTGCCGCCCGGGCGGCGGTCAACGTCGCTCCGTCATCATTTGATGCATCGTCCACCACGACCACTTCAGCCGTTTCCGGCTGGGCGAGGGCGGATGCGATGGCGCGGGTGATCGTTCCCGCGGCCCGCCAGGCGGCGATCACCACCGTGACTTGGCGACGCACGGGTTCGTTAACGCCTGCGGGCGCATTCAAGCCGGAGGTGATCGAGGGGTGAGCGAGCATGGTCGTCGGGGCTGCAAGATCGCCGCCAGCACTGGCGATTCGGGGGTTTAACGCTTCATAGGCAAGTAATGCCGGTTACCGTATCTGGTCGTTGAAGTTCTCCGCCAAGTCCTGATGACGCTGACTCACGGCTTTGTCGTGCTTCTACAGGTCGCCCGCTGGGTGAAACTGTATTATCCATCGGTCTTGAACCCGCTTTAATGCAGGCTCAACTACTGGAGGACACTAATCTCCAGACACGTGCACTCAGGAGGAACGGGCCTATGCCCTGGAACGACAACAAGGGCAGTGGCGGCGGCGGTGGTCCCTGGGGCGGCGGCGGCAACAACAATGGCGGCAGCGGCGGTGGGGACAGTCCATGGGGCAAGCCCGGCGGCGGTTCGGGCGGCGGCAGCAAGGGTGGCAGTGGTGGCGGCGGCAAGGATCGCCCTGACCTTGAGGAAACGCTGCGCCGCATGCAGGAACGCTTCAAGCGTAAGGACACGGGCGGCGCGGGCGGCGGATCGCGCGGCGGTGGCGGCGGCCTGGGAGGACGCGGCGGGCGGAGCTTCGGCATGGCCGGCCTCGTCATCATTCTTGCCATCGGCATCGTCGGCTGGCTGTTCACTGGCATCTATCAGGTGAACGAACAGGAGCGTGCTGTCGTCATGCGCTTCGGCATCTTCCATCGCTACGAAGAACCGGGCTTCCGCATCCGCCTGCCCAACCCGATCGAGCGCCACATCGTCGTGCCGGTCAACACCGAGATCCGCACCGAGATCGGCGGCAGCCAGGCCACCAATCTGATGCTGACGGGCGATGAGAACATCATCGACGTCGACTTTGTCATCAACTGGCGGGTCTACGAACCACGCGACTATCTCTTCAACGTCGTCGACACCGAAGGCGGCGATCCTGACAACCACGTTCTCGTCGAGCAGATCGGTGAAAGCGCGATGCGCGAAGTGGTGGGCACCTCGGCGTTCGAGCCCATCACCACCAGCGACCGCACGACCGTCGAGACCCGCGTGCGCGACCTCATGCAGCAGACGCTGAACTCCTACAAGGCGGGCATCGAGGTCATCTCGATCTCGCTGCGCGGCGCGTCGGCCCCGGAAGAAGTGGTCAGCGTCCAGCGCGAAGTCTCCAGCGCCGAACAGGATAAGGCCAAGCGCGAGGCGGAAGCCATCGCCTACCGCAACAAGGTTGTGCCCGAGGCCGAAGGTCAGGCCCAGCGTACGATCCAGGAAGCCGAAGGCTACAAGGCCGCTTCCGTCGCCAACGCCCGCGGTGAAGCTGATCGCTTCAACCTCATCTACGAACAGTTCAAGGCCGCGCCCCGCGTCACCCGCGAACGCATGTTCATCGAGACGATGGAGCGCGTCGTCGGACGCACCGAGCAGACAATCCTCGACAGCAGGTCCGGCGCGGTTCCAATTCTGCCGCTCGACCAGCTGCGCGGACGCCAACAACCGCAGCAGGGGCAATAGCCATGCAGAGGCTCCTCATCATCGGCGGCGTCATTGCTGCGGCGGCGATCATCGTTCTCGCAAACGCTTTCTACATCGTCTCGCAGGACCAGCAGGCCATCGTGCTGCGCTTCGGCCAGTACCAATACGCCGTCAACGCCGACGGCGCAGAACGCAAGGCTGGCCTGCACTTCAAAGTGCCGGTTGTCGAGAACGTGATCTACTACGACCGCCGCAACATGGGCTTCGACCTGGAATCGGCGGAGATCATCGCCGCCGACCAGCAGCGTCTCAACGTAGATGCCATCGCCCGCTGGCGCATCAAGGATCCGACCCAGTTCTTCCGCGCCGCGACCAGCATGGAAAACGGCCTCGCCCAGCTGCGCCAGCGCTTCAACGCAGCGCTCCGCGGCGAACTCGGCAAGGTCAGTCAGCCCGACATCATCTCCGGCCAGCGCGCGAGCGTGATGCAGCGCATCCGCACCGCCCTGCAGGCCCAGATGACGACGCTCGGCATCGAGATCATAGATGTCCGCATCCGCCAGGCCGACCTGCCCGAAGCGAACTCCCAGCGCGTCTACGAGCGCATGAAGTCCCAGCTCCAACAGAAGGTGAACCAGTACCGCGCCGAAGGCGAAGGCCTCTACCTGTCGATCGTCGGCGAAGCTGACAAGCAGGTCGAAGTGATCCTCGCCGAGGCCAACCAGAAGTCGCAGGTTCTGCGAGGCGAGGGCGACGCCGAGCGGAACAAGATCTACGCGTCCGCCTATGGCAAAGACCCGGAGTTCTTTTCATTCTACCGGTCGCTCGAGGCCTACGACAAGGCGATCAAGGCCGGCACGCCCTTTGTGATGTCACCGGACAGCGACTTCTTCCGCTACTTCGGCAGACTCGACGGCCGCCGTTAGTCAAGCTGCGGCGAGCAATGGCTTTCACGGCGCATTGCTCGCCTCACAGCGGCGCCTTACCTTTCTTGCAGAGCGCACGGGCCCGACCCGCATGCCGGACTCCTGTCCCGAATTTCCTGCAGACGAGCTCGACGAAACGCGAGAGTTCGCGCCGCCCCCGGCGCACGCTGGTGCTCAACGGTCCCGCCTTGACCTCCGGCCTCGCCAAACTACTTGCGGACAAGAACGAAGAACAACGCCGCGCGCCGCCGTTTCGCCGCTCTATGCAGATCCCGCGAAACTCCCGCTCGCACTGTTCTTCTGCGAGACTATCGACCCGCTGATCGACGACAGCAGCTTGATGGCCGGGCGCTGAAACGCCGCCAACAGCAACGCCCGTTTCTAAAGTTGTCGAACCGCGCCCGATGGACCATCCTCATCGGTTTCACGCTTGTCGTCACCGTCGCCTGCGCCGCCCGGCCAATGGGCGGGCTGGATTCGCCCGCCTTCTTCAACGGCGTCATCGACGGCTTGCTGGCGCCGGTCTCCTTTGTCTTCAGCCTCTTCTCCGACACGGCGCACATGTACGCCTTTCCGAATGTCGGCCGCCAGTACGGTTTCGGATTCCTGCTCGGGATCGGCTGCTGGGCGGCGGTTCGACCGTTGTGGTGAGACGTTAGCGCTTTCTCGGCTGGGTTGGCAGCGCCAGATAGGCCGCCTCGCTCATTGTCGAGAATGCCTCTATCAGCCATACGCCGTTTTTCGTCTCGCCAAGCTCGATCGTGTAGACATCGCCGTCCACCGGATAGCCCACCCGAACTATCGCATCGTTACGCTCATAGCGCGGCTGGTCGACCTTGCCGCCATCCCTCGCCAAAAGCTCCACCATCTCTGGCACGAAGATGCTTTTGTATTCTTCGCTTGCCGCGCCGCCCGCCAGTGCGCCCTTCACCACATCGAGATTGATCTGATCCAGCAGCGGCAGCATGCGCGATAGGTCCCGCACATTGTAGGCAGCGACGAACCCGCGCGTCACCGAAGCGGGGTCTTTCATGTCCACCGGCGCCGGGCGACCACAGGCGGCCGATGCAAGAGCCGCCAGTGCAGCAAGCCTTCGCATCAGGTCTCCAGCCAGCCCGGCTTGCCGAAGGGCAGGTCGAGGTCATGCGCCACGGCGGCATGGGTGATCTTGCCATCGGCGACGTTCAGCCCCTCGGCCAGGTGAGGATCGGTCTTCAGCGCCTCGCGCGTGCCCTTGTTGGCGAGGTCGAGTGCAAACGGCAGCGTCACATTGTTTAGCGCATAGGTCGATGTGCGCGGCACGGCGCCCGGCATGTTGGCCACGCAGTAGTGCAGGATGCCGTCGATCTCGTAGATCGGGTCATCGTGCGTGGTCGGCCGCGACGTCTCGAAACACCCCCCCTGGTCGATCGAGATATCGACCAGCACGGCGCCCGGTCGCATGTCCTTGAGATGCGCGCGCGTCACCAGCTTGGGCGCTGCAGCGCCCGGGATCAGCACGGCGCCGATCACGAGATCGGCTTCCAGGACGGCGCGATCGATTGCCGCCTGCGTCGCGTAGACCGTGTCGACCGCCCCCGCGAACTGCACGTCGAGTTCCTCCAGCCGTGGCATCGACCGGTCGAAAACCGTCACGTTCGCCCGCGCGCCGTTCGCCATCTCCGCCGCATGCACGCCGGCGACGCCGCCGCCGAGGATGACCACATTGGCCGGCGGCACACCCGGCACGCCGCCCAGCAGAAGGCCGCGTCCGCGCTTCGTCTTCATCAGCGCATACGCGCCGACATTGATCGACATCCGCCCCGCCACCTGGCTCATCGGCTGCAGCAATGGCAGGCGACCCGCGCGGTTCGTCACCGTCTCGTACGCAATGCACGTTGCTCCCGATTTCATCAGCGCTTCGGCTTGCGGCTTGTCGGCGGCCAGGTGCAGGTAGGTGAACAGCGTGTGGTGCGGATTCAGCATCGCGCACTCGATCGGCTGTGGCTCCTTCACCTTCACGATCATCTCGGCAGCGGCGAACACATCCGCTGCCGTGCCCAGCATCTGCGCGCCTGCCTTTAGATAGTCCGAGTCGGTTGCGCCCAGCCCCATCCCGGCGCCTGACTGTACAAACACGTCGTGCCCGGCCCGCGTCAGCTCCATCACGCTCTCCGGCGTGAGACCGATGCGGTATTCCTGCGTCTTTATCTCTTTCGGAACGCCAATCTTCATGCCGCTCTCCTCAGCCGTTGGGGCTGCTTATGCCAGAATCCAGCGCTTCAGCGCCAGAGCGTTGCGCGGTGAGTTATGCCCATTTCGGTGCGCAGGAAGACGCTGCATAGAAAAAAGCATCAGTGGCCATGCGCTGGTCGTGCATCTAGCGTGGTTAGAAAGGCGCGGAGGTCCTTCGCGGTTGCATTCGACAACTGCACCATCGGCGTGTGCCCGCCGCCGGGATAGATCACCAATTGCGCACCAGGAATCGCAGCCGCGATTGCGCGCGCGTCATCAACCGGGATTATCGCATCCTCTTCGCCCGCCATCACCAGCACTGGGATACGCAATGCGTGAAAGTCTAGCGGCGTCCAGGGCCGCGCTGGGCGTGTGTCCTGGGTCAGCAGAATATCGCGATGTCCCTCCGCCATCGCAAGACCGACATAGCGGTCGACAATCTCATCCGTGACGAAGGATGCGTCGTGGTAAGCCGATCTGAGCCCCCAGCCTGCGAAAAGACGTGGGTCGAACAGCTTGATCAACCAGCGCCCCACCGGCTTGTTAAGCAGCCCGACAAGCGGTGGGGGTCCACTATCGCTCCGGGGCCATCCGGCCGTGTCGACCAGCACTAGCCCGTCGAGCGGGTCACCATATGCCATGGCATACGCCAGCGCCACTGCACCGCCCATGGAATTGCCGGTCAGCACGAAGGTGCGCAATCCTGTCTCGTCCGCCAGCGCACCTATCAGCGCCGCGTTGCTTTCCAGCGTCGCCCGGTATTCAGCCGATGTCTGCGTGAGCCCATGTCCCGGAAGGTCTATTGCGACCAGTCGATAGTCAGGCGCCAGCTGTTCCACCCATGGTCGCCAGGCGTGAATTGACGCCGCAAAGCCATGCACCAATATCAACGCCCGTCCCTCACGATTGCCCTCGTCCGTGTAATGGATGCGGACGCCCGGTTCGGGCTCAAACGTGCGTGAGGACGGAAGACCGTAGCGCACGGTCAGATCGGCATGGGATATTTCCGCGCGTCGTGCAGGCTGCCATTGTCCCGGCAGGCACGAATGCTCCAGCTAGCGCTACTAGGATGCCTCTTGCGCGATTGCCCAGTCCGCGTCTCCGTCAAGCCAATCCGCGCACTGATACACTATGGATCCCATGCACCAATAACTCATGTGCGGCAACGCGGCGCGGAGCCGTCGTTTCGCGATGCGCTAGGGTTTTCGCGTTGCTGGGCAACTGGAGAGACGCATGTCACCGGGCCACGTTGCGCCCCTGCGCGCGTTCCTTGCGGACCGGCCAGCGACATGGGGCCTTGCGGGCGTGCTGGCGGGAAGCTGGCTGATCGCCGCTTCCTCCTGGATTTCGACTCCGATGTATCCGGTGCCCATGACGCTGCAGACCTTCGCGATCCTGCTCGTCGCCGGCCTCGCCGGGGCGCGCCTCGCGGCGGCAAGCGTCATCACCTGGCTCGCGCTGTCGGCGATAGGTCTGCCGCTGCTGGCCGACGGGGCAGGCGGCCTCGATCCATTCTCAGGCCCAACCGGCGGATATCTCGCCGGCTTCGTCATTGCCGCCTTCGCCTGCGGTTGGCTCACCGAAAAACCCGCCATGCGCGGCTGGCTCCCCATGATGGTCGTCTTTCTTCTCGGCCACGTCATCATCCTCACCGCAGGCTGGCTCCGCCTCGTCGCGCTCCTCGGTCCGCAACCCGCTTGGGACATGGGCGTCTCTCCCTTCCTCGCCGGCGCCATCCTGAAATCAGCCCTCGCCGTCGCCATGGTGAAACTCCTGGAGCCGTGGGTAAGGCGCGCGGTCAGGGTTGATTGATCTGGCGTCAGTAAGCACGCCCTCGTCCTTCGAGACGAGCCCTTCTGGCTCTCCTCAGACCGGCGGGCTACGAGGAGAAAATTTTAGGAAGTCCCGTTCCGCAGTCGGGCGACGGCATCAGGAAGTGAAGGTGCAAATCGCCCCCGACACTCACATGGCTTGCGAGCGGTGACGTCAATTGCACACCGTCCAGCTCACTTGTGAGCAAATCGACAGGCATGGATTCGCCTTGCCGAGATCGAAACGTCGTTAGGCTCGCAATCCGGTCGCCATGCGCTTATGCAAGCGTTGCGATGGCCTCTTCGCACTTGCGGCGATCATCCTCAGGGATCGGCCTTCTTCAAACCCTAAGAAACGATCCTGCGTACGAACATCCTGCGACCACGTCTGAGAACCAGAACCCGTGCTCCAATACCTAAGCCGCCTCAGTTTCCGCCTCGTCCTCGCGCTGCTTGTCCTCCAGACCGCGCCGCTCAAGCTCGTCGGCGATCCACGCTGCAATCACCTTCTGCTCGACGCCAAGTTCCGTCAGCAGGTCCGTCACCAATTCAACACCGCGCGGCTCAGCATGCGCAAGATGCGCGCGGAACCCTAGGCCGGCCTGCCGCACACGCTCTGCGGCTGTCATCACCGCAACGAAGCGTGGCGGCGGCTTGCCGCCCGCCGCCGGACCGGTCTGCGGCGCCGCAAGGCCTGATCCGCCCAGCACGATCGCCCGCGCCCGCGCCACGCCGATTGTCTCCATGAGCCGCGCGTCCTTCGCATCGCCAAACACGATCGTGTAGCCGTCCGACGCCGCCGACACAAAGCGCTCCGGCGCGGCCTCCACGGCGACATAGGGAATATGGTGATCGCGCAGTGCATCCGCCGCCAGCCGCGCCTCGGGTGTCATGCCGAAGATCAGCACCGGCTCCTCCTGCGCCGCATCGGCCGCGTCAGTCGCGATCGTCTTCGATCTCTCCGCCAGCAGCTTCGCGATATGCAGGCCGAGCGACGTCCAGATCGGCGCGGCCACCAGCGTCACTGCCACCGCCGCGGTGATCACGCCCGCCCAATTGCCTGGCATCGCCCCCGATATCGACGCGATCCCTACCACGACCAGCGTGAACTCCGATCCCTGGCCCAGCAGGAAGCCGAGCTGCGTCGCACCCGGTATCGCCCAGCCATTCAGCCGCGCCGCCGCGAACACCACCACCGTCTTGAGAATCACGATAACCAGCGCCGTCAGCAGCACGGCCGGCCAGATCGCGGCCATCGCCGGCAGGTTCACGCCCATGCCCACGCTCATGAAGAACAGGCCCAGCAGCAGCCCAGCGAACGGCTTCACTTCGCTCTGCACGACATGGCGATAGGGCGTATCCGACACCGCCATGCCCGCCAGGAAGGCGCCCAGCGTCAGCGACAGGTCCGCCCGCGCGCTCGCCGCGCTCGCCGCCAGCACGATGAACAGCGCCACGACCGTGAAGGTCTCGCGATTGTCCGTCGCCGCCAGCGACCTGAACAGCGGCCGCACCACAAACCGCCCGGCGAGGATCGCGAGCGCCAGCGCCACCACCGCCTTGCCCAGCACAATCAGCGCCTCCATGCCCAGCATGTTCGGATCACCGCCCAGCGACGCTGCAAAGGTGAGCAGGAAGATCGCGACAATGTCCTGCGCCACCAGCACCGCCGTGGCCGAGCGCCCCATCGGGCATCCCGGCTGGTTTCTGTCCGAAAGTATCCGCGCCACCACTGCCGTGGATGAGAGGGCGAGCGACACGCCCACTAGCGCCGCCACTGGCCAGGGAAACCCGAACGCCACCCCGATTGCAGCAAACGCTCCGCCGCACAGGATTATCTGCAGCGGCGCCAGCCCGATCATGTCGTCGCGCCGTGTGCCTATCTCCCGCAGCGAAAAGTGCAGGCCGATGTCGAACAGCAGGAACACCACGCCCAGGTCGGCGAGGAAGTGCGAGGTCTCATTGTTCTGGACGAGCCCGAAGCCCGACGGGCCGATCACCAGCCCGGCCACCAGATACCCTACGATCGGGCTCAGCCGCACGGCGCGCGAGGCCAGCGCTGCGGCGAGCCCTGCGCCCAGATAGATGATCGCCGGCTGGAGGGTTTCGACCGCCGTCATTGCCGTCCTCCTCTCCCTATTACACCGCCCCGTTGTCTGTGCCCCGGCTCTGCTTAACGGGCGCCTTCGCGAACGCCTGAAAACGAAGAAGCCGCCGCGAAATCCGCGGCGGCTTCACTGTTTCGACGGCCATGCCGTCAGGCAACCGTTATTTCAGTCCCGGCCGCAGCCAGCCCAAAATTACAGGACCTTCTTGATCGAGAAGATCACGCGATCGTCGTAGATCGGAACATTGTCCACGTCCGTGCCGACATAGCGGAGGTCGAAGCCAAGGCCCGCGGCGGAGTAGGTGCCGCCGACGTTCCAGGTCGTGTACTCGTCTTCGCCGCCGAAGAAGCCGGGGGTATCGACGTTCTGCATGCCGACCGCGCCAGAGAAGGAGAGTTCGGGGCTGGCCACAAACGCGCCGTTCACTTCGTAGTACCAGGCATCGCCCGTCTCGTTCTGGAAGTCCGGCGAGTAGGAAATGTTGCCGCCGAGCGTGAACTGGCTGGACAGGGCGATCGAGGGCTTGAAGTAAACTTCGTAGAAGTCGAGGTCGCCGCCGACATCGTCATCCGCGCTCGGGTACAGATAGCCGAGAACGCCGATATCCATTGCGACCGGGCCAGCAGCAAACTTGTAGCCGCCATAAACGTCCAACTCCATGTTGGCGCCGCCATAGCCTGGGAAGTTGATGTTCGACGCCCATGTGCCGACATAGAGGCCCGAGCCGCCGAACGCGACGTCGAAGCCGCCCTGAACGGCGGGAGCTTCCGTCGTCTGCGAAATGCCGCGGAAGGCATAGTCGGACGTGAGGGCGATGTTGCCCGTTACGGTGACGTCCTGTGCGAACGCGGGAGCGGCCGCGGCCACTGCTATAAATCCAGATACCAAGAGGTTGCGCATTATTAGATCCTTTTCCCCTCACGTTGAACCGACCCGCAGACGCGGCTTTATGCAGGCCGGGCGCGCTGGGGCACGCACCCGTCCTCTGCAGATGACCTTGGCGATTGGCGGGAACACACAGGAAGCAGATCAGCCAAACCCGGGCCGCCTCCCTCCCAAGCGCACAAATTCATGACAGCCCTTGGGGCAACCGCCTCAATATTAGGCGGTGAACTGGCGGCAACTCGTGCCAGACGAGATGGATTTCGCTGGTGATTACAGCAAACTCCCGGGAAGACTCGATCCGGCGTCGATCGAATCGGTGGCCGGTATTGCGGAAACAATCCGCGTGAGCCATCTGGTGCGCATGAATTCACCTTCAAAACCTCCCGGACTGACACAGCTCGGCGGACTGGCGCCGCAGCCGGCATCACCTGACCAGGCTGTGCTAGAACGCGTGGCAAATCCTCACCCCGGCACTCTTTATCTGGCGCGCTTTGCCGCCCCCGAATTCACGTCGCTCTGCCCCGTCACCGGCCAGCCCGACTTTGCCCATCTCGTCATTGATTATGCGCCTGCTGCCTGGATCGTGGAGAGCAAGAGCCTCAAGCTCTATCTCACCTCCTTCCGCAACCACGGCGGCTTCCACGAAGACTGTACGGTCGCGATCGGCAAACGCCTCGTCGACACACTAGCGCCGACCTGGCTCCGCATCGCCGGCTACTGGTACCCGCGTGGCGGCATGCCCATCGACGTCTTCTGGCAGACCGGCAAGGCGCCAGACGCTCTCTGGGTCCCCGACACCGGCGCTGTGCCCTACCGTGGCAGGGGCTAGCAACCACGAGGACGTGCTCACCACACACCGTTGCCCACACAAGCGCGGCGCCCCATACGACCGCCATGCGCGGAGCCATCGCCTCAATCTATCGTCACCCGGTAAAGGGTCTCACGCCCGAACCGATGCGCTCGGTGAGGCTCGAGGCCGGCGCCTATTTCCCGCACGACCGCGAATACGCCATCGAGGTTGGCCCCTCGCGCTTCGATCGGGAAAATCCAACCCACATCCCGAAACAGCGCTTCACTGTTCTTGCGCGCTTCCCCTCACTTGCTCGCGTGAAGACGCGCCTCGATGATGCGACGGGCCTGTTCCATATCGGGGATGCCCACGGCTTCGGCATCGAGACGAAACTCACCACCTCTGATGGCCGCGACGCGCTCGAGCGTTTCCTGCAGGCTTTCCTTGGCGAGGATGCGTCGGGAAGACTCCGGGTGCTCGAAAGTCCCTGCGGACATCGCTTCATGGATCACCCGCAGGGCCATGTCTCGGTGATGAACCTCGCCAGCGTCCGTGCGGTGGAGCAGGCGGTCGGCCAGCTCCTGGATCCGCTCCGCTTACGCGCCAACATATATGTCGATGGTCTCAAGCCATGGGCCGAAGACGAATGGGCGTTCGGCCAGAGGATCCGCGCCGGCGAAGCGGAACTCGCCATGTTCAAACCCATCGTCCGCTGCGTCGCCACCCACGTGAACCTAGACACGGGCGAGCGCGACATCGACATGGTCGGCCAACTCCGCGATCACTTCGGCCGCGACACGCTCGGCCACTATGTCTCGGTCGCCGCGAGCGGAGAGGTCGCAACTGAGGCTGAATTCGTGGCGTGAAGTCTGTGCGTCCGCCCCATGGTTCGACGGACGTACGCTCACGCGTGCTGCTCACCACCGGGGCGTGGTAACGAACGCGAGCAACAAGGGGAGTCATCCTCGGGCTCGTCCCGAGGATCAGACAACGGGGGGCTGGCGACGAATGCCACCGCAGCAACCCGGCGTCACTCTCGGGGCAAGCCCGAAAATGACGGCGCGAGCGACCAACGCCCGAAGCGCCAGTGCGGGGCGGGCGTGATAGCCGCCGCCGGCCATCGACTGCCCCAGCTCGCGTCACGGGACTTATCCACAGAACGTGGTTTCCGCAGCGTTTTCTGCAAAAAACACCGTCTCAAATCGCTGTTATTGTGAATCTCCACAGGGTGTTGCCCAAAGGCTGCCCCAGCCTATCTGGAGTCCTCAGGTCGACCCAATCGGCCGCAAAAATGGGGCTAATCGTAAACGCGGAAGTTAACGCAGCTCGCCTGCCAGGAGATCCGGGACCGAGCCGGCAGCCCTTGGCGCGGGATTTGCGAGACACCCCAAACCAAACCCCGGGCTTGCCCGGTAACAAAGGGCCATCTAGGTCGGCTGGACGTCGCGCAGTCACATAATCGAACAGCGACGGGGATCGGTTGGAGTGTCACTTCCGGACGCGCGCGGGCGTCCAAGCCGCATTGTTGGTTTACGAAGATTAAGGGGAAGCCTGGGGTGTTAAACCTCCCGAAAGCTCTCGGACTTATCCTGGCTCACATGCAGACCGCGGCAACAGCGGTCGTCACGTGGTGGTCGAGGATGTCTGTAGCCGACAAACGGCAGACCCGTCAGCGCGTGCTGACGATCGGCGCCTGCGCGGCCGTGTTCGCTTTCGGCGGGCCCCTCATTGCCCAGCGTTTCGGCGACCAGAAGGCCCAGGAGGCCTATCGTGCCGACGCTATCGTTCTCGCTCAATCGATCGCCGCCGAAGCCGCAGCCGACAGTCAGCAGCCCGTCCGCCTCGTCTCCTTCACCAACAAGGCCAGCCCGGCAGCGCTTCTCGATCATGTCTCCCACACTCCAGCCGCCGCCGACCCCGGCGTTAGCTTGCGCTCGCGCGATAGTTTCGCCATCCGCGGCCTTGTTGGCTTCACGCTTGAGAACCTCGGCAATGGTCGCAACGGGCAGGACGAGGCCGATTGCCTCGCCGAGGCCGTTTACTACGAGGCCCGCTCGGAAGACACGATCGGCCAGATGGCCGTCGCCGAAGTCGTCATGAACCGCGTGCGCGACCCGCGCTTCCCCAAGACCGTGTGCGCCGTGGTTTATCAGGGCCAGTACCGCGACACCGGCTGCCAGTTCACCTTCACCTGCGATGGCTCCCTCGCGCATAAGCCGGAGCGAGAAGCCTGGGACCGGGCCAAGGCCGTGGCGCTCAACGTGATGCTCGGCCTCAACAAGCCCGTCACCAACCAGGCGACCCACTATCACACCGACTATGTGAACCCGTACTGGAAGGCGGGCATGGTCGAGACGGATGTCGTCGGCACGCACATCTTCTACCGCTTCCCGAGGACCGGCAAAGAGTGGACCGGCGCCCGCATCGCGCTTGAAGCGCAGGAGATGCAGGAAAGCATTGTCCCGGCGCCTGTCTTACTCACGGTGGGCGGCGAGGAACCTGCCACGCTCGAAGCGTCGGTAACCGGCTCGCTCGTTCCGGTATCGGTCGAGCCAGCCGACATCCCGGCCATCGTGCCTGCGACCCAAGTCGCCGACACTCGGCCGCTCTAACTCTCGAAGTCCAATCCAACATCAAGATTGATCGCCGAGTGGGTCAGCGCGCCCGCAGAAATGTAATCCACGCCGGTCAGCGCGATTGCCTTGACCGTCTCAAGCCGAACGCCGCCTGAAGCTTCGGTCTTGGCAATATCACCAACGATCTCCACAGCCTCCGTCAGCATCGCCACAGACATGTTATCGAGCAGCACCGCATCCGGCCTGTAGGGCAGGGCCTCGCGCAGCTGCCCCAGCCCATCCACCTCGATCTCGATTGCGCGCAGATGCCCAACCGCCGCCCGCGCTCGCTTGAGGGCGGTCGCAACCCCGCCCGCGGCCGCAATATGATTGTCTTTGATCAGGATCGCATCATCCAGCCCCAGCCTGTGGTTCAACCCGCCGCCCAGCCGCACCGCGCGCTTCTCCAGCGCCCGGAACCCTGGCGTCGTCTTCCGAGTGCAGGTGACCTTGGCATTCGTTCCTTTCGCTTCAGCCACGAAGCGCGATGTCAGCGTGGCGACGCCCGACAGTGAGCCGACAAAGTTCAGCATCACGCGCTCGGCCATCAGAACCGATCGCGCCGATCCTTCGACCCGGACGAGTGCATCGCCCTTGGCGAACGGCACGCCCTCTTGAACCAGGGTCGTCCACACCGCCTCCGGATCGACCAGGCGCAGCGCCAGCCGCGCCGCATCATAGCCGGCGGCGACACCCCCCTCCCGCGCCGCCATCACCGCACGCATGCGGGCGCCGCCGGGGATCACCGCATCGGTCGTGATGTCTCCCCCCCGTCCGAAGTCTTCGGTGAGGGCGAGGCGAACGAGCGGCTCGATGATAACGTCGGGCAAGAAAGGAATGGGCAGGAGGTCGCTCACGTCAGACTCCTTCCGCGATTGCGGAATGCTGGATAAGGGGATCGCCGTCATCGCCACGGCGGATGAAGGTGCGATGGGGCGCAAGCGTCTCCGGATAATCCGACCGGTAGTGTCCGCCACGGCTCTCCAGCCGCGCCAGCGCTCCCGCCGCGATCAGCCGCGCCGCCATCAGGGCCCGCGCCGGCCCCACATTCGCGAACGCCGCCTCCATCCAGCCTAGCGTCGCCGCCAATCCGCGCGCCTCACGCACCACGCCCACTTGCGAATGCATCCGCTTGCGCAGCTCGATCATCGACAGCTCATTCATCTCCGGCGGCGCAATCGCGCTGGCGCCAATCGGTGGTGTCAGCGTTGCGCCCTTCAGTCTGCGCGCAGCCCGCTCAGCGAACACAACAGCTTCAAGCAGCGAGTTCGACGCCAGCCTGTTCGCGCCATGCGCACCGGTCGAAGCGCTCTCGCCGCAGGCTGACAGGCCCTCAAGCGAGGTCCGCGCCCACAGGTCCGTCACCACCCCGCCCATGTGATAGTGCATCGCCGGCGCAACCGGTATCGGCGCCACGCGGGGATCGACGCCTGCCGAACTGCAAGCGGCGAACACGGTGGGGAAATGATCCGGGAAATGCGCGCCGATGGCCTTGCGGCAATCGAGAAACGCCCCGCGTCCTGCTTCCCGTTCGGCGTGGATCGCGCGCGCAACCTCGTCGCGCGGCGCCAGGTCGCCAAGCTTGTGATAGTCGCCCATGAAGGCGCGGCCAGTCGCATCGATGAGATGCGCGCCCTCGCCACGCAGCGCTTCGGTCGCCAGAGGCGCCGGGTCGCGACCGATGTCGATTGCCGTTGGGTGGAACTGTACGAACTCCGGATCGCCAATCAGCGCACCTGCGCTATAGGCCATCGCCACTGCATCGCCCTGCGAGGATTTTGGATTGGTGGTGATCGCATAGAGTCCGCCCGATCCGCCCGCGCACAGGATTGTCTCTGCTGCACGAAGCTGGAAAGGGGCGCCGGCCTTCCAACGCGCCAGCACGCCAGCCACGCGCCCATTCGAATCCTGCAGGAGCGCCAGCGCTTTCACCCCCTCAATCATCTCGATGTGGGAGGATGCGGAGACAGCATAGGCAAGCGCTTCCATGATCGCCTTGCCGGCAAGGTCGCCAGACACCCGCGCCACACGCGCGCGCGAATGCGCCGCCTCAAGCGACAACGCCAGCTCGCCATCGGCGGTGCGGTCGAAGGGGACTCCAAGCTCCAGCAGGTCGCACACGCGCGCCGGTCCATCCTGCGCGATCAGCTTGGCCACGACCGGATCAACAATGCCTGCGCCTGCGGCGAGCGTGTCGGACGCGTGTAGCGAGGGTTCATCCTCGAGCGACAGCGCTGCGGCAAGGCCGCCCTGCGCCCAGGCGGATGCAGCCGCCTGTCCGATGGGTGCGAGCGCGATGACGGTGCATCGCCGTGGCGCCAGTTTGAGCGCGAGGAAAAGGCCAGCCAGTCCTCCGCCGACGATGAGGATGTCGCGAGTGGACGTCAAGGGATCATCACCCGACCAGATCCAGACGCTTGCGGAATTTCACGGGAGCCTGACCATACGATTTGAACATCCCATCCATCTCGTCGCCCCGCCAGTTGATCTTCACGGAGAAATGGTCGGCCGCGTAGCGTTCGCGCATCAAGTCCAGCATATCGGCGGGCTCGACATTGGCGATCTTGTCCACGTGGCTGGTGATCGTTACGTCGTAACCTGTCTGCATGGCGACGCAGCTCTGCTCGGTGTGTACTGCCTTCGGCAGGCGAAGCGTGCAGGCCCACACGGCTTTGAATGTGCATTTGTAAGCCTTGTCCGCCGTTTGCGTGATCGTCATGTCGCCATCCAGAGTGCAGCCATAGCCCATCGGTTTGGTCTTGAACCCCCAGCTGCCGACAGGCGTAGGCGCCTTCTTCATCTGCGCATCGGCGCTTTGCAATGCGAGCGTTGCCGCGACGATGCAGGGTATGGTGGTGCGCCATGTCACCCGACGAGATCCTGGTCGCGCCAGAAACGGACGCCCGCCTCGCGGGTGGAGTGGAAGACGCCAATCAGCTCGCTCTTCTCCGGGCGCACCTTGAAATGATCTGGAGCGTAGGCCTGCGTGGCGAACATCGAGGTTTTGAAATCAGCCGGGCCGGCATCGAGGATGCGATCGATGGTCGAGGTGATAACGATCTCGCCCTTTTCCATCTTCGCTGTGCAGGACTGCTGCACCCTGGTGAAGGTGGGCCCTTCCGCGCGGGCGCAGTCCTCACGGCTGACGAATCTGCACGCATAATCGCTCGTCTTCGCAGTGCGTGTGAACGTAATGTCGCCGGTGATGATGCAGCCCTTGTTGGGCAGCACGTCGGTCTTGAACTTCCATGCGCCGGAAATGTCCGTCTGCATCTGCGCCGACGCCGGCCCGGCGGAGACGAGACCAACGGCGAGAATGGCCGCGAGGCCGAGACGTCGAGCGCGCTTCATGTCGTCCCCGCGATCGCCATGCTATCCGACCAGTTCGACATCGCGCCAGAACCGCGCCTTCAGGTGGCGCTGTTCGTCGTAATGCTCGCCGTTCATCTCAGCCTTGTTGTTAGACAGCTGCACAATGAAGTTGTCAGCGAGATACCAGTCTTCGGGATTTGGAACCGCCGGGCGGCGTTCGATCACCTTGTTGACTTTCGATTTGATCGCGACCTGCTTGCCGATGCGCTGCGCGGTGCACGACTGCTGCACCTTGATGTACAAATTGCCGTTGATCTTCCCGCAGATCTGCTCGGACACGAACAGGCAGGTGTAGGTGTTCTTGATCTTGGTCTGGGTGAAGGTCATCCGGCCGGTGATCTGGCAGTCGTTGTCAGCGAACTTCGACGTGTCGAACAACCAGTCGCCCGCGATGTCATCCGCAAACGCCGGCATGGCGGCGGTCAGCACCATGGTGCAGCCAAAGATTGCCGCCAGCCGTTTGAGCGCGCTGCGCTTCATATGATCTCGACCGGAACGAAGACGTCGCGCCCCACCTTGAACTTCGGAAACACTTTCGGCTGCTTCAGCGCGAGCATCGCGTCGATCGCGGCCTTGGCGCGAATGCGGATGTCCTCCGGCACCGTCACCTCGTGCTTCATGTGCAGGAGAGCGTCGTAGATGTTCTCCAGCGAGATGCGCTTCATGTGCGGGCAGAGGTTGCATGGCTTCACGAACTCCACGCCGGGGTTGTCCGCGGCGACGTTATCGCTCATCGAACATTCGGTCAGGAGGACGACCTTCCGGGCGCCGGACTCCTTGACGTGGTTCGACAGGGCCGATGTTGAGCCTGCAAAGTCGGCTTCTTCAAGGACATCCGGAGGACATTCCGGGTGCGCCAGCACAATGGTTCCCGGGTGGGCGTCACGGATTTGCCGCACATCCTCGCCCGTGAACTTCTCGTGGACCTCACAATGACCCTTCCATGCGATGATTTTCACGTCCGTGTTGGCGGAGACGTTGCGGGCGAGGAACTCGTCGGGAACCATGATTACACGGTCGACGCCCCACTCTCTGGAGACATGTTCCACGACCTGCGTCGCGTTGGACGAGGTGCAGGTGATGTCGCATTCGGCTTTCACATCAGCCGTCGTGTTGACGTAGGTGACGATCGGCAGGCCGGGGTATTCCTTCCGGATCAGGCGCACGTCCGCCCCCGTGATCGAGGACGCCAGCGAGCATCCCGCGCGCATGTCGGGGATCAGCACTGTCTTGTCAGGGCTCAGGATTTTCGAGGTTTCGGCCATGAAATGCACGCCGGCCTGGACGATGACCTTCGCGTTGGTTTTCGCGGCTTCCCGGGCGAGCTGGAGCGAGTCGCCACGGAAATCGCCGACCAGACGGAAGACGTCCGGCGTCATGTAATTGTGGGCGAGGATAACGGCGCCGCGCTGCTTCTTGAGCTTGTTGATGTGGAACACGAAGGGCGCGACCGCCGGCCACTCCATCGGCGTCACGAAGTCCTTCACCTGCTCATAAAGGTGGTCCACAGCGGCCTTCACCTCGTCGGTGTAGGCAAGCCCGCGTTTCTCTGCGGCGGTGGGCCTGCGGCGGGCGGCGGGTATATCGCAGCCGGGACCGAATTCGATAACGCGGGCCATATCAGTCCTTCCGGCTCCGACAGGGCGGGGATCGCCATTGTACTCATAGTGAGCATAAGATGGGCCCGAAAAAATGCCTTTCAAGCGAAAGGCGGCATCCGGTTTGTCAGCCCCACTTAAACTCAACTTGAGCATAACTAGCGTCTCATAAAACTGTCACTTCGTCGAGGGGAATAATTTGCCGGGTTTGTCAGCCGTGCGGGGTCTGCACTCCAGACACATGCCCCTCGCGCAGCGCCTCGTGGCGGAAACGATAGAGTTCGGCAGGCCGGCCGCCAGTCGCCTGAGTAAAGGCGCCAAGACCTACGACAAGCTCAGCGCGATCAAGCGCGCGGCGGAAATTCTGCTTGTGCAGAGGCAGGCCGAGAATTGCCTCGACGACTCTCTGCAGATCGGAAAGCGTGAAACGCTCCGGCATAAGCTCGAAGACCACCGGACGGTATTTGATCTTGCCGCGCAGCCGGCCGATGGCGGTCGCGAGGATGCGGCGATGATCCGAGATCATCGCTTCGCCAAGCGCTGCGGGCGGGAGTTTCGAGCGCTTGCGGCCGCTATCGCGTGACGCCTCCGAGGCAAGGCCCGCTTCGTAAAGCAGCTCGTAGCGCTCCAGCGTCCGTTCCTCGATCCATGGCTGGCCATCGAGGCCGAAATCGCGGTGCACGCGGGCGAACCGGTCGCTGGCGTTTTTACCGCCTTGATCCGCCCACTCGACGAGGGCAGGAGCGATGGCCTGGTCAATAATTTCCGGGCGGCCTTTGCGGTGGTCCTCCCACGGGAAATAGCGATGCCAGTCGCGCCACACGGCGTCGAAGGCGGAGATATCCGTGCGCTCCGGCGTCAGGCCAAGATAGCCTACCGAGATAAGCCTCGCTCCCGAAGGCGCATCGTCGAGTTCGGCCTGTGGCAGCTCACGGCCGAGGTCGCCAAAAGTGTAGAGTTGTTCGACATAGCCCGGCTCAAACCCCGTCTGGGCGTGCACCCACTCGCGCAGGCCCAGTTCGAACGTTCGATGACCTGCCGGATCAAACCGGCCGTGCGGCAGGCCCGTTGCGCCGTCCGCATGCCGCGTCGCCAGAGCGTAGGGCGCATCGGCATCGGCGGCGACGATCACAGCGGACAGGCCGACAGCAATTGGCGTGGTCATGGCCGGCTGCTGAAAGAAGAGGGAATCGAGAAGGCCCGCGTCTCACCGGATATCTCGCCCCGCCCGATGGCGGCGACAGCCTTCGCCATGCGTCCGCCGCGCCCGAGAACATCGTCAGCATGGCCAACGAGCCGTGCGTTTGGCCAAGCCATGGGCGAAGCTTTGCGGATCGTCCAGGCGATCTCCTCTTCATCCGTCCTGGGATTGTGGACGCAGGCCGTGATGAAGGCGCTCGCGGTGGAGCGGGAAATCCCGGCCCAGCAATGGATCAGCAGAGGGGCGACCCTGTCCCAGCCCTCGACGAACCGGATCACCCGTTCAGCATCGGTTTGGCTGGGCGCCTGCCAGTCGCCAATGTCGGCCGTGATGTCGTGGACTGCCATCTGCAGGTGGAGATCTCCGCCCACGTCGGCGAAGTGAGGAAACGAATCGTAAGGACTTAGCAGGCTAACCACACGCGACGGCTTCAGCCTCCTGGCCATTTCGGGAGCGGCTGCGAGAGAGCAGATCCAGATTGTCATGGCGCGAGACTAACCCTTTGCTGAGGCTGCATCGACCTCGGTTATCAGCGCCGCGAAACGCCGCAGGAAAAGCGTCTGGGCCTCGGTCGGTGACAGCGGCGTCATGTCGGGAGGTCCGCCCGGCGGCGGGTGGCCGAAGAAGTTCAGCGCCTCGTCAATATCGAAGCCGGCGAGCCGGGTTGCTTCGAAGAAGGCCGCGCACTGGTCTGCTTGTTTGACGCGCGCCTTCGCGTCGTCGCTCATATGCGGCGTCAGACCAAAGCGCAGACGGATGGCGGCCTCAAGCCGCGCTTCGAACTGGCGATAGTCGACGCCGAGCGCCGTCTTGAAGGGCGAGATCATGTCGCCGATCACATACTCGGGCGCATCGTGCAGCAGCGCGCCGAGCAGGTCGGAAGCGGAAGTCGTCGACCAGAGACGGCCGACAAGAGATTCGACCAGTACGGAATGCTGCGCCACGGAAAAAGCATGCTCGCCTGTAGTCTGGCCGTTCCAGCGTGCAACGCGCGCAAGGCCGTGCGCGATATCCTCGATCTCGATGTCGAGAGGAGAGGGGTCAAGCAGATCAAGTCTGCGGCCTGAAAGCATGCGCTGCCAGGCTCGCGGCGAGCCCGGCGTAAGTGTCGTTTTCCAGCTGCTGGATCCGCTCTTTCCCATAAGACAGCACCTGCCATCGAAATAGTTTCGGCTGCAAGCGGAACCGCAGACTCGCAATCACGTTCGCCATGTGCAGAACGCCAGCGCTCCATGAGCGTGCCAGGCCGAATGGCCAAAGCGTACCTCTCAAAAATCTTGCTCGCTTACCTCTGTGAAAGTTTTGCGAGAGGCTTCGTTAATTCGCATGGGTTAGCTTCATTCCAAGTCGCGGGAGAACAGCGAGACATGTGGGAGTTGATGGTGGACGCAGCGCAAACCCCCGCGCTGCAGTGGGCGGTGATTGCCGCTGCGGTGCTGATCTATCTTGTGAAGGTTATCAGCTCAGCCGAAGGGCTCCTCATGGGGGATATGTACCAGGACGAACTGGACACCTGATCGCATAGGCGGGAGAGGCTTTCGCCTCTCCTCCCGCGAAAACGTGTTCTGAATAGACGCCGGCAAAGGCGCGGGTGATGACGGGAGGGCGGCCTTACAGGCCGCCCTTCTGATTCGGGCCGATCCTTGCGTCTGCTTGGAGAATCCAGCCTGCGGGTCTAGACAGCGCCAGATCTCCTGGAGCTGTCCGATGTCTCCTACGTTCGATCTCATCCTCAAGGGCGGAAGCGTTGCGACGCCGGGCGGCATCGCTGTTGCCGACGTGGCCGTCAGCAAGGGCCGCATCGCGGGAATCGGATCGTTCGACGCGTCGCAGGCAGGCGAAGTGTTCGAGGCAACGGGGCTTCACGTATTGCCTGGCGTGATCGACAGCCAGGTTCACTTCCGCGAGCCCGGCCTCGAATGGAAGGAAGACCTTGAAAGCGGCTCGCGCTCGGCAGCCCTTGGCGGCGTGACTGCCGTGTTCGAAATGCCGAACACCGACCCGCCCACCACCTCGCCGGAAATGGTGGAAGACAAGTTGGTGCGTGCGAAAGGGCGCATGCACACGGACCACGCCTTCTACGCCGGTGCGACGCACGACAACACCGATCTGCTGCCGATCATGGAGCGCATGCCGGGCGTGTGCGGCGTGAAGGTTTTCATGGGCGCGTCCACGGGCCAGCTGCTTGTCGAAGACGACGAGGGCGTCGAACGTGTTCTGAACGCGATTTCCCGCCGGGCCGCGTTCCATTCCGAGGACGAGTATCGTCTCGCCGAGCGCCGTAAGCTGGCCCGTCAGGGCGACTGGACGTCTCATTGCGAAGTCCGCGACGCCGAGGCTGCGATCTCGTCGACCCGGCGCCTGCTGCGCCTCGCGCGCAAGGCCGGAAAACGCATCCACGTACTCCACGTTACGACAGGCGAGGAGATGGAGATGCTTGCCGCCGCGAAGGACATCGCCACATGCGAGGTCACGCCCCAGCATCTGACGCTTGTCGGACCCGAGGATTATGTGCGCCTGAAGGGCTATGCCCAGATGAACCCGCCCATTCGGGATGCGCATCATCAGGCCGCGTTGTGGAAAGCGGTCAACGAAGGCATGGCTGACGTGCTCGGCTCGGATCACGCGCCGCACACCATAGAAGAAAAGTCGCGGCCGTATCCTGCCTCTCCGTCCGGCATGCCCGGCGTGCAAACGCTCGTGCCGGTCATGCTGACGCATGTGGCGGACGGCAAGCTGAGCCTCGAGCGCTTCATCGAACTCACTAGTGCAGGCCCACAACGGGTGTTCGGCATCGCCGGCAAGGGACGTATCGCGCTGGGCTATGACGCTGATTTCACCGTTGCGGATATGAAAGCCCGCAGAACGATCACCCGCGAATGGACGGCTTCGCGCTGTGGCTGGACTCCGTTCGACGGCATGGAAGCCAAGGCGTGGCCGGTTGCAACCTTCGTGCGCGGATCGCTGGTCATGTGTGACGACGCCCTGGTCGCGCCGGGCAGGGGCGAACCCGTGCGCTTCGTCGAAACGCTGACGCACGCCTGACTTGGTCGAGCATCGCAACGGTCTCAACCGGGCGTTGTTCTGGCTCTATTCCGGACACAGCCGACGGCCGTCGATCTTTCGCTGGTCGATGCTGGTATTCAACCTCGTCACGATCGCGGCATTTCTTGTCTGCCCGCTGGTGTTCTGGCGCGACGGTTTCCCGGCCGCGACGGGCGAGTGACTATGGATCGGCATTGTCATCGCGGAGGTAGCTGCGCTGGATTCCATGGCCCTCTCGTGCATCGAGCGACGCAAATGGCGGTTCTTCACGTCCTGCTCGAACCTCGCGAACACGCCATGTCGACCTGGCCGCACCGCAACGCGCTCGTGATCTCGAATGTCGTCAACCTGATCGTCTTTGTGTTCTTCATGACCGCCCTTGTCTTCGTGACCCGGGTCAATCACAACCGCGAGATCAGGAGTTATCCCGAGGCACCCTATTTCACCGTCGGGACGCTGACGACCGTCGGTCTTGGCGTGGTAACTCTGCCGGATACCGTTGGACGCCTGATCACGATAGCGATCATGGTGCTCGGCCTCACCCCGTTCCTGGAGCTGATCCGCGCCATTGCAATCGGGGACAAGATGCGCTGGCCATGCCCCGCTTGCGGTCTCCCGCTGCATGACCGCGATGCAGCCTACTGCTAGCGTTGCGGCGCCGGACTGTTCGAAGGCAACGGGGATGTCGAGACCTTGCCGCAGCAGTAACTCCCCCGCTGCCACAGGTTCGTGAGATTGGTTCGATTATTTTGTGAATAGAACCGGCGACGGATCGGACTGTCCCTCGTCGTTCGAGACCAGTCAGGGAAGCGGCGGGCTGACCGCGCGCCGCTTGATCGGGAGCCGGCCACCTCCCCAAGGGTTCTGGCCCCAGCCTCGTGCGCGCGGAGAGAATATCTCCGTCCCCGGATGCGCGCCCAAACAGCCGGTCCCGCTAGTGTCGGGACCGGCTTTTTTCTTCACCTACCTGCCCGACAGCAGTTCCGACCATGAAAGGCGCGATCGCCTGCGCCAGTTCGCGGACGTTGATCGGCTTGCCCACAACTCCTTCGAACCCCGCCGCGGCGTAGGCGGCGAGATCTTCGGGCGCGAGCTTGGCCGTGAGCGCGATGACGGGCGTCCGCCGGTTCGGGCAATCGCGGTCGGTCCGCAGGCGGCGGAGCGTTTCGATGCCGTCCATGTCGGGCATCACGATGTCCATCAGGATAACGTCGAAGACCTCGGTGGCGCACAGGTCGAGCGCTTCTTCACCGGATGCGCATGTGATGACGTCGATCCCGAACTTGGCGAGCAGAAGTTCGGCGATACGTCGGTTGTTCTCGTTGTCGTCGACACAGAGGACACGTTTGCGATTCCACGCCGGGTGGTCGTGCTTTTCAATGGATTTACCTACCGAGGAGCTCGCGCGGTCTGCGCTCAATGAGAGCCTGAAGTGGGCGCCGCTCGGGGGAGCTGGGTCCAGCGTCAGGTCGCCGCCCATGAGGCGAGCGAGCCTGCGGGAAATGAACAGACCAAGCCCGGTGCCGCCGTGGCCGGCGTTGCTGGGCGCCTGCTCGAAGGGTGCAAAGATCCTCTCGGCGAGCGCATCCGGCACGCCGGGGCCTGTATCAATAACGCTTAGTGCGATCTCGGCGCGGCCATCGCGCGCGTCGTGGGTCGTCACGACCACGGTGACTGTGCCCGTATTCGTGAACTTGATGGCGTTGGATAAGAGATTGCCGATGATCTGGCGCACGCGCCCCGCATCGACCATGAGCGCGCTACCCTCAGCGCCATTGCAGTCCACCTCTAGCGCCAGACCCTTGCTTCCCGCCTGTGGCCGCCAGAACTCGACCGTGCGCTTCACCAGCGCGCGGAGATCCGTGGCTGAATAGGAGATGTCGACCTTGCCGGCGTCGATCTTCGACACGTCCAGCAGGTCGCTGACAATCGTCAGCAGGCCCCTGCCGGCGTCATCGATCAGACCGATGAGTTCGGTCGTTTCGCGATCATGTCCGCTGCGCTTGAGCACCTCGACAGAACCCAGGATGGCGTTGAGGGGCGTGCGCACCTCATGGCTCATCACGGCGATGAAGTCGGACTTGGCCTTGTTCGCTTCGCGCGCACGGTCACGGCCTGACCGCAACGCCTCCTCCGCCGCCTTGACGAAGTTTATGTCCTGCAGTGAGCCGGATATGCGTGTCGTGCCGTCAGGGTTCTGAGAATAGCGCGCGCGCACGGAGAACCAGCGATAGCCGCGGGTCTTGGTTTTCAGACGGACGTCGATGCGCAGGCGGGACATGCGCCTGCGAGCCAGACCGAAAGCCTCTCGCAACGTTGTCACGTCGTCAGGATGGATGAAGCGGTCGGGTTTGCGGAACACGCTCTCAAGCTCGTCATCGGAATAGCCAGCCACGCTCTGGAAGCTTTCCGACGCGTGGAACCTGCGTAGGTCCGCATCCGGCACATCCCAGAGGCCGACCCGCGCCGCTTCAAGCGCGACGCGGCTGCGCAATGCGTTCTCGACGATGACGTTGTTGGCTTCCTCCAGCTGGTTGAGTGAATAGTCGCGGGCGATGTTGGCCATCCAGGCGATGCCGCCGATCGTGACCGACGTGAACAGCATGCTCATGCACGCCATCAACACGTGCGTCTGCGGCGAATATGTCGTGGGAATGCCGAGAACGCCCAGCGCCGTGAAAACACAGAACAGGATCACACACGCGCCAGTCACGAGAATGATCGGGCGCATCCGATCGCGGGCATAGAGCGCCGTGACGCCAATCACCGAGGGCAGTGAGCCTGCGACCGGCGCAACGATGCCGCCATGGCGGTATGAAAGGATTGCAATCGAGAGAAGATGAAGCAGCAAGAGCCAGTCCATCAAGGCGCGCGGGTCGCGCCGGCGGCGGATCTGCAGGAAGCCGTAAACGCAGCCGGAAACGTTGAACGCCGCGAGGACGTGATGTTCGATCAGCGTTGGATTCACGATCAGCAGGATGAGGAAGCTTGTCGCCCAACCCATCGTGGCGGCGAGGCACACATATCCAGCGGCGACCTGGCGCGTGGCGTCGGAATCGTCGCTGAATTGCCGCACGTCGGCATAGAAGCGCCGCCTCAGCCGGCCGGTGAAGAAAGCGGCAATGATTGCGCGTGCGCTCCCGAACACGGCGCTTTGCATGGCGGGGTCGGCTGGGATTGGTTTGATCCTTCTCGGGTGGGTTACCAGCGTGCCAGAAAAATTTTACGACAACCTTGCCGGATCTTAAGGTGGGAATGCGGGGGCGGTTCACAGACGATGCGGGCCGCGGGGCGGCAGGTCAGTTAAGATAGCTCCGCGCGATGGCGTCGGAGAGTTCCTGGCCGCGGCGGGCGATGCCGGCTTCGATGCCGGGCATCCTGTCGTTGCAGGCCGTGGTTTCGCGGTTCTGACTTCGATAGCCACGGTTGAAGCCGTCCGTCAGGGCGGCCCGGCGGGAACCCGAAGGCGCCTCGATCGCCATCAGGTTCAGCATGTAGTTCCGCCAGGTCGAATCCTTGTCGCCGTTGCACAGCGTGCGAACCGCATGGGCGCGACCAAGCACTTCGGCAAGATTGGCCACCATTTCGATGGGCGCCTGGGCGACAGGGATCTGCGGCTGCTGTGGCTGCTGCGCATGCCCGGACAGCCCAAGGGCAAGACAGGCGAAAACGGCTGCGGAGAAGATTCGACGAGTCATCAACAATCCTAACGTCCTCCTGCCATTCGCGCAAAACCATGGCTAAGGCTTGCTTTTTGCGCGCCGATAGGCGTGAACAGACAGTCAGGCGGGCGTGGTGGAACTGGTAGACGCAGCGGACTTAAAATCCGCTTTCCGCAAGGAAGTGCCGGTTCAAGTCCGGCCGCCCGCACCATTATCCGAGCATCACGATATCGACCAGATCGTCTGCTGCGGCCGCCGCGGCGTTGGCGGGCCGGCGGATCAGAGCGTTTGCCGTGAGGAACGGGGATAGCAAAGAGGAATCCTGATTGTCAGCCGCCTGCACCGTGGCGCGGCCGTCGGGCCCGAGAGTGAGAATTGCGCGAAGGTATTCGGCGCGTCCGCCGGTTTTCGGAACGGCGGTGGTGGTATGGGCGCGCTGGACGGATGCGGCAGGCGCCGGAGCGGAGGTCAGGCTCTCGATCAAAGGGCGCAGGAAAAGCTGCGCGGTGACCATCGCCGCCGCAGGGTTGCCCGGCAGGCCGAGCGCTAAGGTCGACGCATTTGCGGAGAACCAGGTCGGCTTGCCAGGTTTTACCGCGACCTTCTCGAAGACGGGGGCGAAGCCTTCTGCCGCGAAGGCGGAGCGGACGACGTCGTAGTCGCCCACGGAAGCGCCGCCGATCGAGACAATGACATCGCACGGGGCCGCGATGCGTTTACGCACATCCTCTTCGGTGTCGCGCGACACGCCGAGGTCGAGCGGGATGGCTCCCCAACGGCGAATCAAGGCGAGAAGGGCGGGTTGGATCGAGTTCACGATCTGGCCGGTCGCGAGCTCACTTCCGGGCGCTGCGAGTTCGTCTCCATTGGCGAGCACGCCGATCCGTGGCGCCTTGCTGACCACAACACGCGCGACATTGCCGGCCGCCGCCAGCGAGATCACGCCTTCATTCACGATCAAGCCGGCGGGCACGAGTTCCTTACCGTTTGAGAAGTCGAGACCCGCGCGGCGGATATTTTCCGGCTTCGACTGTTCGATCGTGATCGTGACGTGGTCGCCTTCGCGTTTCGTGTCTTCCTGGATCACGATGTGATCGGCGCCTTGCGGCGCATGGGCGCCTGTGAAGATGCGGATGGCTGCGCCCGGATTGAGGCGGCCGGAGAAGGGCGTTCCGGCGCGGGACTCGCCGATGACCAGGAGGGTTGCTCCCACCTTCATGTCGGCGTGTCGAACGGCGTAGCCATCCATTGCGGAAACGTCGGCAGGCGGCTGGGAGACCCTTGCGACCACAGGTTCGGCAAGGCGGCGGCCTACGGCGGCGGCGAGGAGGACGATTTCGCGGCCCAGGGCGTGTTCGCGCGCGTGGCCAGCGATCAGGTCCAGCGCCTGTTCGACGGTGGCCATGCGGATCATGTGCGGTCCCTTTCCAGAGTAGCCCGGGCGTCGTGTCTGGTGCACAATAGCGCCGTGGAAGAGGATGACCATGGCTGACAAGTTGACCCATATCGACGCCGACGGCCGTGCGCGCATGGTCGATGTTTCGGAAAAGGCTGCGACCAAGCGTGTTGCAACGGCGAAGGGTCAGGTCCTGATGTCGGCGCGGGCGCTGGAACTGGCGCGCTCGAAGGGCGGCAAGGGCGATGTGCGGGCGACCGCCGAGATCGCGGGCGTGATGGCGGCCAAGAAGACCTCCGACCTGATTCCTATGTGCCATCCGCTGGCGCTGTCGAATGTGAAGGTACGGGTTGACGAACTTGAGGATGGGTCGGGCATCGGCGTTGTTGCGGAAGTTGCGACGACGGGTCCGACGGGGGTGGAGATGGAGGCGCTGACGGCTGTGTCGGTGGCGTGCCTTACGATCTACGACATGCTGAAGGCGGTGGACCGCGGCATGCGGATCGAAGGCGTGAGGCTGCTGTCGAAGTCGGGCGGGGCGAGCGGGGATTTTGTCGCCGAGGCGTGAGGCGCGATCGCGCAGGCGAGTGCTGGGTTGTGGTATGGGGTTGGATGCGCCGCTAGAGAAGCGCGCTGTTTCGGCCTTCGCTTGCGCTGGGGCGTTCGCTCATCGATTTGGTCCACTGGACCAGTTCGCGCCTCCCGCGCCGTCGCTCACCCCGGTAGGGCTGGGCTATCGCGTATGGTTGAGGAGGGAGCAGAGGGCGTCATTGCTCCATGCGGCGCGCCGTCTCGGCGCCGTCGTCGGCCAGGGCTTGTCGCATCGGCGCCGCTGCGGCTCCCGGCCAGACGCTGTTCGACCCGGGCAAGAGTGTTCGGCCGATTGGGTTTGAGGCGAGCCCCGTTGGAATCTGGTGGGCCTTATCCCCCATCTTTCTTCGCTGTGGGTTGAACTCAGGGGTGAAGGCTTTTGGGCTGTCCCAGGAATTGGGAATGGCTCCGATGCCCCAATTCGGAGGTCAGGACGCGGCGCTGGCTTTGGCGATGCGGTCGGCGCGGTCGCGGGATAGCGTGTCGCGGCGCATCTCTTCGCGGCGCAATATGTTGTCGCGGAACAGCCAGGCGCAGAGGAAGCCGGTGACGCCGCCGACGATGGCGTAGAAGAGCTGGCCGCTGAACAGGCCGGCGCTTTCAGGTGCGGAAGCGAACAAGAAAGCGTTGACCATGCCGATTGCGGCCGCGCCGGCGTGGAAAGGTGAGCTTTCCGGCGCGAAGGGCGAGAGCAGAGCGACCCAAACGCCTGAAATGGCGGCGGCGAAGGCGGTTGCGATGTAAGCGGCGCTGAGCGCATTCCAGGTCGCCTCGACTATCGCCGGTCCGGCGTCGCCCGCCGAGGTTATGGCGTTGCAAGTCAGCGCGACGAATGCGCTGCCGCAGACCAGCGCCAGGCCCGCGAGGGGGGCGACGATGGCGTAGCTGATCGCACATGGCACGATGGTCGCGCCAATGTGCTGCATCACGACGCGGCGATGTGCGGCGCTCTTGAAGACAGGCTGTGCGGCTGCCGTTGCCATGCAGGAATGATCGCGCACACGCATTAACGCGTGCTGCGAGCGATAGGTCAAATTGCGGGGGTGCGGTTCACAAGTTGTAAGGCGCGCTGGCGGGCACCCCCTCGTGGTTCGACGGGTGCTGCGCAGGACTATGTGCTGCACCGCTGCTCACACCATGAGGGCTATTCTTGCGTTTGCAGCGGGCGCGCTGCAGTGCCAGGTTACGCGAACGCGACGATCATCTTGTCCACGGTGCGGATGGCCCCGGGGTTGAGGGTGGGGTTGGGGCCGACGATGCGCGTGTTGGGGGCGAGGCGGGCGATGGCGGCGAAGGTTTCCTCGAGTTCGACGCGGGCGAGGGCTTCGCCGGCGCAGCGGTGGGTGCCGGCGCCGAAGGCGAGATGCCAGCGCTGCTGGTCGGTGCGGTGGATGTTGAAGGTTTCGGGGTCGGTGTAGACGTCCGGATCGCGCAGGACTGACAGGATCGAAACGGCGATGATAGCGCCAGCGGGAATGAGAAAGCCCTCGACCTCCATGTCGTTGAGGGCGACGCGCGGGATACCAGACACCACGGGTTCGACGCGCAGGCCCTCCTCAACGGATTTCTTCTTGAGGCTATCCGGATTGGCGATGAGGTCGGCCCATTGTGCCGGGTGTTGCAGCAACTGTGACAAAGTCATGCACATCGAGTTTCGCGTGGTGTCGGATCCGGCGAGGATGAGGCCGACAATCTGGGCGCGGATCTCGCCTTCGGTCATGTCGCCTGATGCAGCAGTGGCGGCGACATAGTCGGAGAGAAAGTCCCCGCGCGGGCTGGCGCGGCGGTCAGCGAGCAGCCTGTCGACATAGGCGTTAAAGTCGGTGAGGCTCTGCTCGATCTCCGCGCGGCGATCGAGGTTGACGAAGCCGATCGATTCCGCCGTGTCGGAAATCCATTTCATGAAGACGGGCAGGTCCGAGCGTGGGATGCCCAGCACGTCGGCGATGATGCGGGCGGGGAGCTGCGCGGCAAATTCGCGGACGAAGTCGAACGGGCCCTTGCCGAGACGTTCGCTGATGATCTCGGCAGCGATGGCGGCCGCCGTGGGCCGCATCGCCTCCATTAGCTTGAAGGCGAAGGTGCGGGCGACGGGCTGGCGGCGGCGCTGGTGTGCGTCGCCGTTCGCGAAGAGCATGACCTGGGCGATGAAGTCGTAGATCGGGCCCTCGAAGATGCCTTGCAGGAGTTTGAGTTCGGTTTCGAGCTGGCGGGTGTTTTCCGGCGAGACGATCTGGTCGACCGTGCGGGCGCGCAGGGCGAGCACCATGAAGCCCATGCCCATCGACACCTTCACCAGCGGCGTTTTCGCGCGAAGGTCACGGAACATGGCGTAGGACGACGCCTCCGGGTCCTGCAGCGCCCAGTCGAGGATGGGGATATCATTGTAGGTTTTGAGGGCGGCGACGTCGCTGGCCATCAAGGGCTCCGATCATCCTGACGGCGTCACGTACTTGAATTTGGCGGGCGCGGGAAGGCGGAAGGAACCAGCGGCAAAAATTTCGCCCGTTCTCGGCGCGCGGGGACCACCGCACGCGCCGAGAGCGGGCTGGCGCCCGGCGAGCCGCGCGCGTCCTGATTGTGATGCTGGACCGTTCGGGTCCCGAAAGCGACCCGGCCCGGTCTTTCGACCGGGCCGGGTTTGATTCTAGTTGGCTTCCACCAGTCCTTGTTCGTGTGCAGCTTCGCGCATCGCTTTCTGGAGCTTCTCGAAGGCCCGCACCTCTATCTGGCGGATACGCTCACGGCTTACATTGTATTCGACCGAGAGGTCTTCCAGCGTGGTGGGCGCTTCTTTCAGGCGCCGCTCGGTGATGATGTGGCGCTCGCGTTCATTGAGCGATTCCATCGCGCGTTCGAGCAGGCTCATCCGGGCCGAGAACTCGTCGGTTTCGGCAAGGCGTTCGGCCTGGCCTGGAGTTTCGTCGGCGATCCAGTCCTGCCATTCGGCTTCGCCGCCTTCCATCCCGCCGATCGGGGCATTGAGGGAGGCGTCGCCGCCGGCCGACATGCGGCGGTTCATCGAGGTCACTTCATCCTCGGTGACGCCCAGCTTTGTAGCGATCGTCGTGAGGTTCTCCGGACGCAGGTCGCCTTCCTCCATGGCGGAGATTTCACCCTTGAGGCGGCGCAGATTGAAGAACAACTTCTTCTGCGCGGCGGTCGTGCCGAGTTTCACCAGCGACCACGAGCGCAGGATGTATTCCTGGATCGCGGCGCGGATCCACCACATGGCGTAGGTCGCAAGGCGGAAACCCTTGTCCGGGTCGAACTTCTTCACGGCCTGCATCAGGCCGACGTTACCTTCGGAAATGACCTCGCCCATGGGCAGGCCATAACCGCGATAGCCCATGGCGATCTTGGCCACGAGGCGCAGGTGCGATGTCACCATCTTCTCGGCGGCTTCGCTGTCCTGATGCTGCGACCAGCGCTGGGCGAGCATGAACTCTTCGTTCTTCTCGAGCAGCGGAAACTTACGGATTTCAGAGAGGTAACGCGACAACCCTTGTTCGGGGGAGAGTGCGATTGCGAGGCTTGCCATGTCAGTCTCCTTCTTTTCTTTTCGTCCGCGCTGCCTTTTGGGGAGGAAGGCTCGCGGCTCTTATTGTACCCCGGTCGTCAGGGTCCTCCGGACCGCAACGCCGCTGATTAACTAAGGTTCTTGGCAGGATTGTGGTCTCGCCCCCGGTCCGTCGTTGTCAGCAGATGGGGAGAGGGTAACCCTCCTTAAAGAGGGGAGCGGATCGATGGTTTCTCAGTGCATCGAAGAGCGCGCCTATTAAGTGACTGTTCAAGTCGGTTTTCGGGGATTTGGCGACGCCGGCGACAAGATTGGTCCCAAAAAGTACGATTCTGGGGGCTGACGGGCGAATCGCGTCCAGATTCTGGCTGGTGCTGGCGCGAGTTCGTGCCACACTCGCTCCACCACAATGCGCTCCAGAGACGGAGGAGCAGCATGCTTGCTGCAGGATCGCGGGCCGGGGGGCTTACGATCGCGGGACTGGCTCTTGCCGGCTGTTCCGCACTGACATTGCCTGCCTTGCCCAGCTTTGTTGCGCCGCCAGAAATGCCGGCAGAGCCGGAGCCTGGGCGGGCGCCCGCGGCTAATCCGGCCAGCTCGATCAACCTGCCCAGTCCGACCAGCCCACCGGCCGGCCCGCTGGTCAGCACTGAACGCCCCGCTTTCTTTGTTCTGTGGAAGCCTGACCTGCCCGGGATCACGCAACGGCCAAGCGTAGCGCCGAACACGCCGCTGCCCCAATATCCAGCCGCAGCCATGCGCAAAGACGAGACGGGCGTTACCTCGCTGGAGTCCTGCCTGACGGTGGATGGGCGCCTCGTGGACATCCGCCTCGCGCAGTCGTCCGGCTCGAAGACGCTGGACGATGCGACGCTGACGTGGGCCAGGACGGCGAAATACCAGCCAGCCAAGTTCAACGGCGAGGCCGTGGCGATCTGCGGCTATCGTTTCGATTACCAGTGGCAGTTCGAAACGCAGCGTTAGGCGGCGCCTATTGCGGCATCGCGCGAAGGGCGTCGATCAGTTCGGCCATGTCGGCCGGCGGGGGGCGTTCGAAGCGAAGGGGCTTCTTCGTGATCGGATGTTCGAACCCGAGGATGGCGGCGTGCAGGGCCTGGCGTTCGAAGTTTTTTGCGGTAGCGGCGGCGCGCTCGATGGCGGGGCCTTTGCCTTCGGCTTTCAGCCAGCGGTGTTTGCCATAGGTCTGGTCGCCGAGAACAGGTGCGCCGATGTGGGCCATGTGAACGCGGATCTGGTGCGTGCGTCCGGTTTCGAGGCGGCATTCGACGAGCGCGGCGGCCGGCTGGGTTCCGGTTGCGTCGAGGCGCCCGAAGGTTTCCAGCGCGCGGTAATTCGTGATGGCGATCTTGCCGGAGGGCGTTTCATCTTCCTCGCGGCTGTTGTCGTTAGACCAGTGGTCGGCGCGGAAATGCTTGTCCTTCATCACGGCCATCTTCTTCCGGTCGCTGGGCGAGCGGGCGATGTTGGTCTCGATACGGCCGACCAGAGGGCGCGGCGCGCCGCGCGTGACAGCAAGATAAGCGCGCTCGATATCGTGGGCGGCGAACATGGCGGTGAGCGCGGTGTGCGCCGCCTCGCTCTTGGCCGCCACCATCACGCCTGACGTATCCTTGTCTAGACGGTGCACGATACCGGGGCGGGCGACGCCGCCAATGCCGGTGAGCTGCGCGCCACAATGAAAAAGCAGAGCGTTGACCAGCGTGCCGCGTTCCGATCCGCCAGCAGGATGCACGACGAGGCCTGCCGGCTTGTCGATGACGATGAGGTGCTTGTCCTCGAAGACGATGTCGAGCGGGATGTCTTCCGGCTGGGGTTGCGCATCGACGGGGGCGGGAAGATCGATGGTGTAGGTCGCGCCCGGCAGCACCTTGGCGCTGGCGTCGCCGGCGGGCCGGCCGTTGGCCGTGACGCGGCCTTCCTCGATCAGCACCCTGAGACGCGAGCGGGACATGCCTGTTCCTGCGTCGGCGAGCCATTTGTCGAGGCGCACGCCCGCGGCCGCCGTGGGGGCGATAATCGTCAGGGGCTCAGGCGGTTGGGCGGTCATGCTTTCGTCGCAGCGCGGTGCAAGGTAGGGATTCGTATGGGCCACTAGCCCAGTGCAGAGGATTAATCCATGACCAGGCTGACACGGCGCGGCGCTTTGGGCCTTGGCGTAGCCGGGTTGAGCGCCGCCGCCTGCACCACGACGGGCGAGGCTGGCTATAGGGGCAAGGCGTCTTTCGGGCATGGCGTCGCCTCGGGCGATCCGACACAGACGGCCGTGGTGATCTGGACGCGGGTGACGCCCGCAGCGGCGGGCGCGATTCCCGTGAAATGGAGCGTGTCGCGCGAGGCCGGCCTGAAGAGTGTGGTGAAGACCGGAACTTTCGTTACGGGGCCTGAGCGCGACTACACGGTCAAGGTGGATGTCGATGGCCTCGAAACGGGGCAACAATACTACTATTGGTTCTCGGCGGGGCAGGCTTCGTCGCCGGGCGGCGCGACGCGGACGCTGCCGGCCAGCGGCACGGCCGAGTACCGGATGGCAGTGGTGTCGTGCTCGAACTGGCCGTTCGGGTACTTCAACGCGTATCGCGAAATCGCCAAACGCGCGCAAGCGGACGGTCTCGATGCGATCATCCATCTCGGGGACTACATCTACGAGTACGGCGTGACTGGCTATGGCGGGACGGTGGGCAAGGAGCTCGGGCGCAACCACTCTCCCGAAACCGAAATCGTGTCGCTGGCCGACTATCGGACACGCCATGCGCAGTACAAGTCGGACCCGGACCTGCAGGCCGCGCACGGCGTCGCGCCTTGGTTCTGCACCTGGGACGATCATGAATCGGCCAACAACTCGTACCGCACCGGCGCGGAGAACCATCAGCCGGAAACCGAGGGCAATTGGACCGATCGCAAGGCGGCGGCGGTGCAGGCCTACCTAGAGTGGATGCCGGTGCGCGATCCTGCGCCGGGAAGGCCGCGCGAGGCGATCTGGCGCAAGTTCGACATTGGCGATCTGGCGACGTTGTTCCTGCTGGAGAGCCGGCTGGTGGGCCGCGGCGAGGATCTGACGTTCGACGAGATGTTCATGGCGCCGGACGTCGAGCGTCCTGCGATCGTCGAACGGCTCAAAGCGAAAATCAACGATCCGCAGCGGACCATGCTGGGGGCCGAACAGGAAGCGTGGCTGGCGGATGAGCTGAAGAAGTCGACGGCGGCGAAGAGGCAATGGCAGGTCCTCGGCAACCAGGTGACCATGGCCAAGGTCCAGATGCCGGACCTGCAAACCGGACTGTCGCCGGAGAAATACGCAAAAGTTTCGCACGCCTCGAAGCGGTACTATTCGACAGCCCGTTATGGCTTTGAATGGAACCTCGACGCATGGGCTGGCTTTCCTCTGGCGCGGGAACGGCTGTATGCGGCCGCAAAGGCAGCGAACGCGCGGCTGGTGACGCTGACTGGGGACACCCACACGGCGTGGGCAAACGAGCTGCATGACAATTCCGGCCAGCGGCGCGGCGTTGAGTTTGGCTGCACGTCGGTCACTTCGCCGGGCGCAGGCGACAACATGCCGTTCGAGGAGTTGAACTGGCTGATGCCGGAGGCGAACAGGGAAGTGCTGTACTACAATGCTTTCGCCAAGGGCTTCACGCTGCTGACGCTGAAGGCGGACCAGGTAGAGGCCGACTTCATCATGGTTTCGACGATACGATCGCGGGACTATTTTGCATCAAGCAATGCGCGCTTCCTAGCCCGACCCAACGAGGTCGGTGGCATGGGCGGGCTGCAGAAAGTGCTGGGCCCGACAAGCATCAGGTCCGGATGATTTGGGCGATCTTGCCCGATAAACGTCAGGAAACCCTGGCAATCTCGGGTGATTGCCGGCCCACCGGAAATGCCGCATTAACGCGCTGGGAATAGTCTGCGCCCTGGGTTCTCCATCGCCATCGCGCCAGGGGCTTGTGACTTTGTCAGATACCACCGGGATCGACGCCGCGGCGTTGCTCGAGCAGCTTGGGGCGCTCGGCCTGGCGGCGATGCGTGTCGACGAGGACAATCAGGTTCGCGGTGCGAACGACGCTTTCCTGCACCTGACTGGCGTGGGCGCCGCGACAATGAACGGCGCCAGCCTCACCGAGTTTCTCGAATCCGCGTCCGCCGAGCACAAGTCGTATGGCGATGGCGTCGTCTATCGCTTCTCGCATGCCAGGGGCGACCGCTGGCTGCGGCCGAAGCGCGGGCGGGGGCAGGTCCACGGGGTTGTCATCTTTTCGGACGTCACGGCCGAGTGGTTGATGCTGGGCAAGCTGGTCGCCTCGATCGATGTACGCGACAGGCTGATGCGCGATGCGGATATCGGGATGTTCCGCTACAGCCCGGATGACAAGACCTTCCACTTCTCCGATGCTCTGGTGAAGCGTGGCGCACCGCCACCAGTCTCCCGGCTCGAGGAAAGTGTCAGGGATCTGCATCAGGACGACGTCGAGAAGGATGCGCAGGTGCGTGATCGGCTGACCGCCGAGGGCGGGACGGCCACGCTGCACCTTCGACGCCGAAAGCCGGATGGCGCATGGCGGCACACGCTGGTGCAGTTCACATCGGGCCGGAAGCTGCCCTCAGGCAAGTTCGAAATCTTCGGGCTGTCGCAGAACATAACCGAGCTGGTCGATGCACGCGACCAGGCGGCGGTGATGCATGACCGCCTTGAGATCGCGATGTCTGCGGCGAACGCGGGGGTCTATGAGATCGACCTGCGCTCGTCAGAGCGCTGGACCTCGCCGCAGTATCAGGATCTGGCTGGCCCCGAAGCGTTGGCGCGCCATTCGACGCGCCCGTTCGGGATGTACCACGACGACGACATTGCGGCGGTGCGCGAAAGCTGGGAGCGCTGTCTGCGGTCGCAGGGCGTCGAGTCGATCGATACGCGGCTCTACCGACCGAACGGCGACGAGCAGTGGGTGCGTATGTTCATGCGCGTGCAGCGCAACGAGCACGGCGTCCCGGTGCGGGCCGTGGGCTTGATGCTGGATATACAGGAAGAGAAGCAGGCCGAGCTGGCGCTGCTCGAAGCCAAGCGGCAGGCCGAGGCGGCGACTGTCGCCAAGTCGAACTTCCTCGCTTCGATGAGCCACGAAATCCGAACGCCGCTGAACGGCGTGCTCGGCATGGCGCAGTCGCTGGTGAATGACGGCTTGCTGAGGGACCAGCGCGAAAAGGTCGATGTGATCCTCGAGTCGGGCAAGACGCTGACAGCGCTGCTGAACGATGTCCTCGACCTGTCGAAGATCGAGGCGGGCAAGATGGAGATCTCCTGCACCGATGGCGACCTGGTGCAGACATTCGAGCGCCTGCGCCAGCTGTTCCTTTCGAAGGCGGTGGAGCGCGGGCTCAACATCGATCTCGACATTGCGCCGGGAATGCCGGCGATGCTGAACTATGATCCGGTGCGCGTGCGGCAGTGCGTGGGCAACCTACTGTCCAACGCCATCAAGTTCACCGAGCGCGGCCATGTGAGGATGGCCGTGACATCCTCGGAAGTTATGCCCGGCCGGTGGGGGATCCGGGTGGCGGTCAGCGATACGGGCATCGGCATGACCGACGCCGTCCGGTCGCGACTATTCTCGACCTTCACCCAGGCGGATGCGACGATCACGCGGCGGTTCGGCGGCACCGGACTTGGCCTGGTGATCACGCGACAGCTCGCGCACCTCATGGGCGGAGACGTCGCCGTCGAAAGCGAGGCGGGCATAGGCTCGACCTTCACGCTGACGTTCATGGCGGATGCGGTGAATGAGACGGCGCCAGCGGCGCAACATGAACCGACGTTGCTTGCGCCGAATGAAACGGCCATCAAGCGCCTGCGCGGCATCAAGATCCTGCTGGTGGACGACAACGCGGTGAACCGCCAGGTGGTGAAACTGTTCCTGGCGCAGCTTTCGCCGGTGTTCGTCGAGGCGGTGAACGGGCAGGAGGCGATCGACCGCCTGCATGGCGCGGCGTTCGATCTCGTGCTGCTCGATGTGCACATGCCGGTCATGGACGGCAAGGAAGCGATCCGGCACATCCGTGCGAGCCGCGAGGCTTGGCGCGACCTGCCAGTGATCGCACTGACGGCGGATGCGATGAGCGGCGACCGCGAGAAGTATCTGGCTCTCGGCATGTCGGATTATGTGTCCAAGCCGCTCGATCAGCGCGAACTCACGTCGAAGATCGAAGGCGTCATGGGCGTGCGGCCGCTGATCGCGCAGGCCGCTTAGCGACACGATAAGTCCTGAATTGTACGAGTCTGGAACCCGAGGGAACTCAGTTCGTCCCTCACTGCAAGACATGTGGCTTTCAACAATTTGAATTGAAGGACGGGCGCACGGCAGGGGCGGACGCCTGGCGGCCAACGTATGCCAAGCCGCAACCTGATATCGAAGCTAGAGGGCTTTTTCCCCGTCAGACATGAGCTGTGAACTGGCCTCAACCAGATAGTACGCAAGCGGATCAATCTCGACGCAGCCGACGCGTTGATCGGCGAAGGCGACAAACACACCTGTGTGGATCTGTTGGAGGGAGGATATCGTTGCGTGCACGCTTCGTGCTGGGAGGTTCGGGGCAGATCGTCAACTTCGCCCAGCCGGGCGACTTCCTTTGCTACAAGGTGCTGATGTTCCAGAAATAGGAGTTTGACATCGTTGCGCGCAAGCGCTGTGGGAGCTGGAGACAAAGAGCCTTCATCGACGACTAGGCCCGTCTCGCAATCAGCCAGCCGCCGTGATGGCCGCCATGGTTGGTGTGGCGCTTGACCACGTGGTCGAAGCCGGCAGCTGTCAGGCGCCGCATGACCTCGCTGAGCGAATAATCGTACATGCGGATGAGGTGCGCCGCGTCGCCATCGGTCAGACGATCCAGGCGGCGGCGCAGATGCGAAAGAAGGCTGTTCTTCGGCGCGGCGCCGTCGCGCCATAAGGTGATCTGCAGGCTGAGGAAGCAGTCCGGCCCCGTGCGTGACAGGGCAAATTCGAGCTGGCGCCGTCCTTCATCGTGCGAGATGTGCTGGAACACGATGTAGGAATTGATCCACGCGAACGGTCCCGGCGGCAGTGTTGTCGAGAACTTCGCATTGGGCGGCAGCCTCGCAGCGGGCAATGGCCAGCATGGGGTCTGCGACCTGCGAACCGGTTACAGCGGGCATCACTTTCGCGATTGCCATAGTGAGCCTGCCCACGCCGCAGCCGATATCAAGCGCGCGGCCGCTCGAGGGGCGCGCGCCGACATACTGGTCGAACCTGCCGAGCAGGCCTTCGATGTCGCCTACACCGGACGCATAGAAATCGCGGCGGCGTTCCCCTGTCATGATGTCGGTCCGGAAATTCGGATTCGACAGCACGCCGAAAAACGGGTCGCGCTGGGCTATGATCTCCCAATCGTGCTTGTCGTGGTCCACATGCCGGCTCTACGGCTTCAGCACGACGCGTCCGACGATCATGCCTTCGCGCAGCTGGTTGAGCGTGGCGTCGGCCTGATCGAGCGGGCGCATTTCCACGGGGATGGGCGCGATCCTGCCGGCGCGGACAAGCTCCATCATTTCGCGCGTTTCGCCGAGCGATCCGGTATAGGAGCCGACGATCGAGAAAGGGCGGCCTGAAAAGGCAGGGATCGGCGCCGAGAATTTGCCGCCAAAAAGGCCGACCACAATGATCTCGCCGCCCCGGCGGATGGCGCCGTTGGCGAAGCTGAGCGAGGCCGTGGCGCCGACAAAGTCGACCGCCGCGGCTGCACCGCCGCCGGTGTCGGCCTTCAACGTCTTCGTGATGCCGGCTTCACTTGTATTGTAGACGGCGTGTGCGCCGGCAGCCATCGCGGCGTCGAGTTTCTTCGGATCGATATCGCAGCCGATGATCCTGTTGTTCGGGAAGAGGGCGCGGGCGAATTGCAGGCCCATCATGCCCACGCCGCCGAGGCCGACGATGGCGATGCTCTCGCCCTCATAGGCGGTGCGGATCTTCTTGAGCGCGGAGAAGGCGGTGATGCCGGAACACATGTAGGTGGCGGCGAGGCCTGCCTGCACGCCCGTGGCGTCGAGCAGGTATTTCGGATGCGGGACGAGCACGTATTCGGAATAGCCACCGGCGACATGGATGCCGATCTGGCGCGGCTTGGAGCAGATGTGTTCCTGATCACGCTTGCACGCTGCGCACTCCCCGCAGCCGATCCAAGGAAAAACAACGACGCGCAGGCCCGGCTTGCGTCCTTCGAGCAGCGCTTTTGCGTCCGGACCGCTAGCGACGAGCGAGCCTTCGATCTCGTGGCCTAGCGTGTGGGGCAGCGGGCGGCCTTTGGTCCAGTCCATCTTGTCGCCATCGCCGAGGTCGACATGCCCGTCCTGCAGGTGCACGTCGGAATGACAGACGCCGCAATGACTGATCTTTACGAGGACTTCGGTTCCGGTCGGCGTCGGAATGTCAGAGGTGATTTCCTGTAGCGGCTCGCCATAGGCGATGATGGCTTGGCTTTTCATGGCGCAGTCCTCCGCGGGTGACGTGCTGCGTTAGCATGTGCGCGGCGGATGAGAATAGTTGCCAGAAAATGCGACGTGATCGCCGGGAGCGCCGGCGACCACGGTATAGGCCGCGTTAGCGGGATGTGACTGCGGGCTCGACAGCTGCGGGCTCGCTCTCGGCGCGCGTTGTGGGGAGGGCGCGCGGAGGAGGTCCAATGTACCGGAGCAGTTGGCGCACATGATCGTCCTGCGTCAACGTTTCATCGGCGGACATGTTGAGCGGGACGTTCTGGGTCTCGGCAACCATAGGGGCGGGCGCGGGCGCGGCGTTTATGGTCCGCTGGTTCGAGGTCTGGGCGAAAGTGGGAGAAGAGAGCAGCACTGCGATGACGAGCGCAGCGCCAGTGGCGAGAATTGCATTCTTCATGGTCATCCCCGTTTACGAGTATGAACTATCTCACCCGTGTGCGGCGGATTGCGGTAGCAAATTGGGGTGAAGCTGCGGCGAAAAATTAATTGCACAGCGCAGCGTTAATATGCGGGCATCGCTCTTGTCAGAGCTTTTCGTTGAAGTCGCGATTGAGCGTTGCCTGGCCGATGCGGATGACAGCGGCTTGCGGCTTGGCACGATGAGCAGTCTACGATCCTGCGCACCCATTACGCAGAGCACGTCGCGCGGACCTGACTGAATGAACAGCCAGGCGAGATCAAATCCTTGTGCAAGGCGTCTTCGGGCGTTTTGTCGTGAACAAAATTGGCGCGAAAGGTTTCGGGGTTGGGCGGCAGGGGCCAGTTGTGCTCGGCGATCGTGCGGCTGTCCTCGATGATCAGGAAGTCGGTCGTCTTCTATGAAGCGACATAGCTGACCACTTCCTCCAACGCAGCCGCGTTCCATTGGCCGACTGGCGCAACGTGTTCGGCGGGCGCGGACGCGACGCAGGCCGACACCGCGAGGGCGGCGGCGAGTGCGGCGAGCGGTCTGCACATGGTCAGCCTTCTTTCAGGCCTGCTGGCGAAGCGATGCGGTAGAAGCAGGAACGGCGGCCGGTGTGGCAGGCGGCGCCAGTCTGGCGGACTTTCAGGAGGACGGCGTCCTGATCGCAGTCGATGCGGATCTCGACGATGTGCTGCTCGTGGCCGGACGTGTCCCCCTTGCGCCAGAGCGCCCGGCGCGAGCGCGACCAGTAAACTGCGCGACGGGTGTCGATGGTGAGTTGCAAAGCCTCTGCGTTCATCCAGGCGAGCATGAGTACGTCGCCACTATCCGCATCCTGCGCGATGGCGGCGATGAGGCCATCAGCGTCGAACTTCGGGCGAAGCTCGACGGTCTCATCCTGGGCGGAGCTGGAAAGGGGCGGTGCGTAGGTCATGCTGTCTCTTACGACGTGATGTTCAGAACGTGAAGCTTGTAAGCAATCGCCATGAGACGGTTGATCCTGGGGATAGCAGCGGTTCCATTCGCGGCATGCGCGCTGGCGCCTCAGCCGACGTCATCAGCCAGCGGTTTCGCGTGTCCGCATGCGGGGTGGGGCCGCGGTCGGCTGGACGGGCTGAAAGCGGACGGGTTCGAAATCGCGAAGGAGGCGGAACGGCAGGCGTCTGCGAGGGCGGTCACGACATGTCTGGCGAACCCTGATCCGGCGTTGCGCGACGGGATTGCTTTTGAAGCGCTGGCGCACATGCTGCGCGCGAAGGAGCTGAGCGATGAGACGAAGCGGGCATTGCTTGTTGATCTGACGAAGCGGCTGGCGGCGCCGGACCCGTCGGGATTCGAGCAGCCGTTTGCGGCGCTGGCGCTGTCGGAAGTGGTGCGAGCGGATAGGATCGAGGCGTTTCTGAGCGAGGATGAGCTGGTGAAGCTGCTGGTCGATGCGCAGCACTGGTTCATCAATGTGAGGGACTATCGCGGGCTCGATGGGCGCGAGGGCTGGCGGCATGGTGTGGCTCATGGGGCTGACCTGCTGATGCAGCTGACGCTCAACCCGCGGATCGATGCGGAAGGGCTACAGGTGATCGTGTCGGCAGTCGGGGTGCAGGCGGCGCCGAAAGGACATGCCTATGTGTTCGGCGAGAGCGAACGGCTGGCTCGGCCGATTCTGTTCGTGGCGGCGCGCGGGGTGATGGATGATGCGAAGTGGACCGAGTGGTTCAAGGCGATGGCGACCCCAGCACAAGGTCTCGATATTTATGGATCGCAGGAAGGGCTTGCCTGGAAACACAATACAGAGGCGTTCCTGAGGGCGCTGTACGTCGATGTCACACTAGGCGACGATAGAGGGGACGACGTGATGTTATCCGGCTTGGGCGAAGCGCTGCGCAAGATGCCATAGGCTTGCGCGTGCTTATGGGGGAAGGGGTCTGTGGAGGATGGCTCGAATGACTATGTTCTCCTGCTGTCGCTCGCGACGCGCGAGGAGGCGGAAGTTGTCGCCGCGGCTTTTCGGGCGGATGGAGTCGACGCGTTCGTTGAGAGAACCAATCACCTGGGGATGGAATGGTTCTACGCACTTGCGCTGGGTGGCGTGAGGATCTTCGCGCCCAGAAGTCAGGCTGTTGAGAGCAAACAGCTGATACGTGAACGCATCGAGGAAAACGCGAATGCGTTCGCTGATGAACGCGTTGCACCACGTGACAGATGGAAAATCTGGTTGCTGATCGCGTGGCTTTACGGCCTGCCATGGCTTTTGATGCTGATTGGATCTTGGTCGTGGCCTGAAGATGAGAAGCATCATCCCTTGGAATGGATCGGAGGCGTTACGCGCGCGCCGGTTTTACAGCGGTGATCGCGTTGGCGGCATGGTCCGACGCCATGCCGTCATTCTGTCGCTGGAGCTAGCGTCCTTCGTCCGCTCTGCTAGTCTGGCGCTGTCAGCGTGGGGTGTTCGAGTGAAGCGTTTCGTGATCTGCTTCGACGGCACGTGGCAGAAGCTCAAGCAAGAGAAGCCAACCAATATCGCGATCATCGCCCGCAGCGTGGCGCATACGAACACGCTGGAGGATGGCCGCGAGATTCCACAGATCGTGATTTACAGCCCCGGCGTCGGGTCGAACATCGACGCGCTTGGCAAGGACGGCTTCGTCGACGGCATGACGGAGTGGCTCAACAAGATGCTGGGCGGCGTCTTTGGCGAGGGGCTCGAGGACAATATCGTCGAGACCTATCTGCGGCTCGCTTTTAACTACGAAGCGGGCGACGAGATCTATGTGTTCGGGTTCAGCCGCGGTGCGTTCTGTGCGCGGAGTTTCACCGGCCTGATCAGCAATGCAGGCATCGTCAGTCGCGTGCATGCGGAGCGTGCGTGGGATGCGTTCCGGCTTTATCGTTCGCGGCCGGGGCCGAATGCGAAGCAGTTCGAGCGTGATGACTATGATCGGGCGCGGCGGGAGTTCCGCAGGCTGTATGGCAAGGGCGTCAGGGCGGCGGATGGGACCCGCATCAAGTCGGATGAGCAGGTCAAGGTCGCGTATCTCGGCATCTTCGACACGGTTGGCCAACGCGGCATTCCGAGCGCGCTTGGCGGTTTTGCGCTGTCGGTGAACAAGCGCTTCGGCTTCCACGACATGATGATCGGTTCGAACGTACTGGCGGCGCGCCATGCCGTGTCCATCGATGAAAAGCGGTTGGGCTTTCCCCCGACGCTGTGGGAGGGCGTGGAGGAGGCGAACCAGCGGTCGCATTGCGTGACCGGGCGCATCCATTACCAGCAGCGCTGGTTCGTGGGGACGCATGGCGACATTGGCGGCGGGGAAGGATCGCCGCTGTCCGCTGCTCCGCTGAAATGGATCGCGGAAGGCGCGGCCGAATGCGGGCTGCGGTTTTACGCCAGGTATGGCGACGATGAATCGCCGTTGGACCAGGCAGTCCGCGAGGCGGGGCAGATGTTCAAGGCGCGGATCTCGCAGCCGAAATTCTGGGATTCGCTGTCGCCGATGAACTATCCGGTTTATACGCGGCGCATCTGGGCGGCGAACGTGCGCAAGGAACAGCCGACGGCGGACTATGTCGCGCATGTGCTTGATCCCACTGTGAGCATGCGGGTGGCGGCGAAGGACCTGAGGCCGCGGTACAAGCCGGCGCCGCTGAAGCCGTTTGCGAGTATCCTGTACCCGCCGCCGCCGAAGGCGGCGAAGCGCGGGAAGGCGGAGAAGGCCAAGTAGGACGCGCGGGCGCGTTCTCGCAGGTGGGCGTGTCGGGGGATTTGGTTTGGGTGCGCCTTGGGGCGCTGGGGTGGGCGCGGACCTGTCCCAGCTCAGCCCGACTTTCGCCGGGACGAGCGGAACGGTGAGCTCGCGTTTCCCGTGCTGGGCCAGCCGGGATTCTCGGCACAAGGCCGCGATCGAGCCCCGGGGGCGTGCTTGGGGTGCTGTTTTTCACCATTCCCGCTGGCGCGAAACGGAGAGCGGGAAGCCAGAGGTTGCGGCCTTGGTCCCTGGGTTCCCGCTCGAGGCCCTTCAGGCTTCGGCGGGAAAGACGGGTGAGGCGGAGACGAAGACAGGCGCCCCAGTTTGTGCAGCTTACGTTCGTGTTCAAGTCGGTAAGGTCAACACGGCCGCTGAGCTTTCGCGCCTTGCTGAAAGCGTGACGCCTACCGCCCCGCCAGCCGCATGAAGCGCTCACGCAGCTCCTGGTCAGTCTTGAAGACGCCGGAGAACTGGGTAGTGATCGTGGAGACGTTCGGGTGGTGGACGCCGCGGGTTGTCATGCATTCGTGCTTGGCGTCGATCAGGACGGCGACGCCGTGTGGGGCGAGTGAATTCTGGATGGCGTGCAGGATCTGCGACGTCATCGTTTCCTGGGTCTGCAGGCGCTTGGCGTAGATCTCGACCACGCGGGCCAGCTTTGAGATGCCCACCACCTTTTCGGTCGGCATGTAGGCTACGCACGCCTTGCCGAGGAAGGGGGCCATGTGGTGCTCGCAATGCGATTCCACATCGATGTCGCGAAGCATGACGATGTCGTCATAGCCTTTCACGTCGCCAAATGTCTTGGACAAGAATTCTTTCGGGTCCTGGCGGTAGCCCTCGAACCACTCCTCGTAGGCGTCGACGACGCGGCCGGGGGTGTCGATCAGGCCTTCGCGCTTGGGGTCATCTCCCGCCCAGGCGATCAGGGTGCGGACGGCGTCTTCAGCTTCGTCCCTTGAGGGGCGCTTGAAGGGTTCGGTTTCGGCCTTGGCCTTGCCTTTGATCACGGCGTCCATGGCCGATCCTTCCGTTACTGGGGCAGGAAATCAGTCGATTTCAACGCCCGGGCATCACGACACCCTTGTTGTACGCAACCGCGCCAGGCCCGGATTGATTGGGTATGGCGTGCGTGAGACATAGGCACCTCTCGCGAAAACGCCAGCCTGTCTGACCGCAAAACACTTATTGAATATTCCTAACGGAACGAAAAGACCGCCTTATGGACATTCGTCTGCACAATACACTGACACGCGAAAAGCAGGCCTTTTCGCCCCAAAACCCTCTGCGGGTGACGATGTATGTCTGCGGACCGACGGTCTATTCCTATGCCCATATCGGCAATGCGCGGCCTCCCGTCGCATTTGACGTGCTGTTTCGCCTGCTGCGCCTAAAATACGGGGCGGAACATGTAGTTTACGCCGCGAACATCACGGATGTGGACGACAAGATCATTGCCGCCTCGGCGGCAACGGGTCAGCCGATTGCAGAGCTAACCGCGCATTTCGAGCGAAAGTACCGCGAGGACATCGGGGCGTTGGGCGTGATCGAGCCGAATGTGAGGCCGCATGCGACCGAGCATATCCAGGGCATGATCGAGATCATCAGCGAACTGGTGGCCAAGGGTCATGCCTACGCCGGCCAGCACGGCGTCTTGTTCCATGTGCCGTCGATGGCGGATTACGGGAAGCTGTCGGGCCGCAACCGGGACGAGATGGTGGCGGGCGCGCGCGTTGAGGTGGATGCGGGGAAGCGCGATCCGGCGGACTTCGCGCTCTGGAAAGCAGCCAAGCCGGCCGAGCCGAAGGAGGCGCGCTGGGACTCGCCCTGGGGCGAGGGGCGGCCGGGCTGGCATATCGAGTGCTCGGCCATGGCCAAGGCGGTGCTGGGAGAAACGATCGACATTCATGCCGGCGGGCTCGATCTTATCTTTCCCCACCATGAGAACGAGATCGCGCAGAGCGAGTGCGCCCATGGCAAGCCGATGGCGCGCTACTGGCTACACAACGGCTTCCTCTCGATGGACGCCGAGAAGATGTCCAAGTCGCTGGGCAATGTGAAGCTGATCCACGACCTGCTCAAGCTCTATAGCGGCGAGACGATGCGACTAGCGTTGATGTCGGCGCATTATCGCCAGCCGCTGGACTGGACGGAGGCGCTGCTCACCCAAAGCAAGGCGACCCTGGACCGGCTCTACAATGCGCTGCGGCGGATGAAAGATGTGGAGCCCGCAGATACGGGCGCGCCGCAGGGCGTCCTGTCGGCGCTATGCGACGATCTCAATACGCCGCTGGCGCTGGCGGAGCTGTCGGCGCTCGCGAGCGAGGCGAACAAGTCTGGGGTTCAAGACTGGCCGCAGATCAAGGGACAGATGCTGGCGGCGGGCGCACTGCTGGGACTTCTGCAGCACGATCCGGATGACTGGGCGCGCGGCGATGCGGCGGACGCCCGCCGAATCGACGCGGCGGTGGCGGCGCGTATGGCGGCGCGCAAGGCGAAGGACTTCGCCGAGGCCGACAGGATCCGCAAGGAGCTGGCGGCGGAAGGCATCGAGATCATGGACGGGGCCCACGGCTCGACGTGGCGGCGCCTCTAGCACACGAGGGCGCGGCGCCAACGACGTTTGACCGCACAGCAACGTAGCCTATGCTTGCAATGCTTGGGACGGGTCCAGGGAGGGTCATGTCATGAGAGTGTTGCTGGGTATAGGCGCGGTGTTGTTCGCGACAGCTTGCGCCACTAATCCGATCCAGGGCGGGCCGCGACCGCCTCAGGGGCCCGGGCCAGGCGGCACACAGTTCGGTTTCTGGGATCGTGACGCCGAAGGCGCGGTCGACGCCAGTTTCCGGTCGTACGTCACGCGCGTCTATGATCCCGCCGACGAAGCGACGGCGCGCACGACGCTGCAGACGGACGGTTTCAACTGCAGGGACGGCAACCGGCCGGACGGGCGGCCTGTGCCGACGCTGGAGTGCGAGCGCATCTATTCTGTGGAAGATGACGTGCATGCGTGGACGGTGCAGTTCTGGCCCAATGAGCGCGAGCCGCGCGCGCATTACTCGCGGACGCACGTTCGCGACACCACCAAGAACTACAACGACAAACGGAACTAGCGACCATGAGCTTTGTGTTGGCCCCTCACGAGACGCCCGGCGCCGGGCTGACGCGCGTGATCCAGGAACAGGTTGCGAAGCTGTCGGTCGAGTGCATGGAAGCGGTGCAGGACGCAACAGCGTTCGCCCACAAAGCGCGCGTGCGGTGCAAGCGGATACGCGCCGCGTTGCGGCTGGCGAGGCCGATGATGGCCGCCAAGGCGTTCCGCAAAGACAACATGTGGTGGCGCGACCAGGCGCGGCTGCTGTCAGACTTGCGCGATGCGGGGGCGCGGCTTGAGGCGCTCGAAACGCTGCGGCCGTTCCTGGCCGCTCGTATCGGGACGGAGATGACGCGTAAGTTGGGCGAGCTGTTCGAACAGCAGCGGCAGGCCACGGACGAAGCGGCGGCGATCGGCGCTTTCATCGAGGGTATGAACAAGCGCAGCGAGACGCTTATCCCTAAACTGCCGGCGGGCAGCCGGGAGGACATGACAGAGGCGCTTGGCGACACCTATCGCATGGCGCGGATCGCGATGCGGGATGCCTTGAAGGACGAGCAGCCGGAGCTGCTGCACGAATGGCGCAAGCAGGCGAAGTATCATGCGCTGCAGGCGCGGCTGATGCGCTCGTATTTTCCGGATCTGCTGGACCAGCGTGTGGCGGGGGTGCGTGATCTCGCGGAGTTGCTGGGCGAAATGCAGGACATTGAGGTAGTGGCGGCAGGCGCGGAGGACTGGCGGGAAGGTCCGCGCGGGTTCTCCGATGTGCTGAAGGCGCGGCGGACCGCGCTGGTGATGGGCGCGCGCGCAGCGGGCGCGGCCCTGTTCGCGGAAAAGCCGAAGGCGTGGGTGGGCCAGCTTATGCCTCCCGTGCTGGCGGAATAGGACGGGAGTCTGTGATGAGGCGACTGGCAGCGCTCGCGCTCGCACTTCTGGCGGGCGCGTGCATGAAGATGCGCATCGACGAGGCCGCCGTGTTCGACCCCGTCGTGTTCGACAGCAGGCTGGCGCAGGAGTCCGGGCAGGTCATGCAGGGCGAGGTCGCGTTCCGGTCCGAGGGGGATTGGAGCAGCGTGTGGCGCTCTCATGCAGCCAATTACGAGTTTCCGAAGACGCCTGCGCCCTATGTGGCGGCAACGGTTGAGCATGGGCGTTCCGCCAGCGACGATGGCGGGCTGGCGTGGACGACGATCACGCACGCAGCGCCGAGCAACACGCTGATCGTCCGCTGCGGCGGCAACGCCTCGACGCGGCAGCACAGCGGCTATCACTACGCCATGAGCACGGTTCCGTATGGCGACGTGCTGATGTTCGATTATCCGGGCTACGGCGAGACGGGTGGTAAGGCGACGCCGCAACGTTTCCAGACCATGTCGGACGAGCTTGCGCCGTTGGTGCGTGAGAAGGCGGCGGACCGGCGCATCGTGCTGTGGGGCCATTCACTCGGCGGCATGGTGTGCAGCGAGCTGGCGGCGCGGGTGCCGGAGACTTCTGCGGTCATCATCGAGACGTCCGCCCGCAACGCCCGCGAGGTCGCGCAGGCGTGGACGCCGTGGTATGCGTCGCTGTTCGTCAATATCGAGATCGCGCCTGGATTTGGCGACGTCGACGTCGCCGACGCACTGAAGGGCTTCAAGGGTCCGGTACTGGTGCTGGGCGCCGAAAACGATCAGACGCTGCCGGTGCAGCTCGCCCGTTCGGTGGGCAAGTCGCTGAAGGATGAAGGCGTCGATGCCATCTACACGGAGTTCAAGGGCGGCGGGCATTCCAACCTGATCATGCATCCTGACTTCGCCCCGACCATCAAGGCGTTTTTCGCGAAGGTGACGGGGCATTAGCGGCGACGGCGCACGGCCAGAACGCATTGTTAGAACGTATATGAAGCCTCCGGCCGCCGACCGCACTTGATCGGCGGACGGATACGTCCGATCTAGATCACCATGTTCGGCGACCTATATCACAATCGCGTCCTGGAGCTGGCGGCGGACATTCCACATGTCGGGCAGATTCCGGACGCGCAGGGATCGTCGCTGAAGGTCTCGCGCGTGTGCGGATCGACTGTTCAGGTTGATGTAAAGCTGGACGCCGAGGGCCGCATCGCGGAGATCGCCGTTGATCCCAAGGCATGCGCGCTGGGGCAGGCGGCGACATCCATTCTGGCGCGGCATGCGGTGGGGCGTTCGCTGCCGGAGATCGAGGCGGCGCGCGATGCGCTGCGCGCCATGCTGAAAGACGGCGGCGAGCCCCCGGACGGCGCGTTCTGGGAATTGCGCCATCTTCTGGCAGTGCGGGATTACCCGCCGCGGCACACGTCCACCCTGCTGGCGTTCGAGGCCGCGGTTGAGGCGATGAAACAGGCGCTGGATAAGCGCGCGGGTTAGCGCGGCGCGTCTGTTGTCTGATAGACCGAGAAGAGGCGGCCGTCAGGGTCGGTGAGGTCTGCGGACCAACCGCCGGGCGCGTGGCTGACGGGCGTGACGATGGTTGCGCCCTTTGTTGCGAGGCCCGCCACGACCGCGTCGATGCCGCCCTCTTCCAACGTGTAGACGACGGTCGGCGTCTGACCTGGCTTCATATCGGCGTTCTTGAAGAAGATCAGGCGGACGCCGCCCGCCGTGGCATCATCAAGAAGTCGCCGTTCTTCTCGTCAGGCGTGCGTTGGACATCGAGGCCGAGGACGTCGCGGTAGAAGGCCTCGGTGCGGTCGATGTCGGCAACGAAGTAAACAATGTTTTCGATCTTGAGCTTGGCGAGCATGGGTTCTCCTGAACTGTTACCCGCCCGTGTGTTGCCGCAGACCCGGGATTTGTGAGCGGCTGATCACAAAAAGATGCCCGTCGGGATCGTGGCTGGCGAGCAAGGCTTCGTTGCGGCGTGTCGAGTCAAGCAGGGCGCGGCGTATGCGGCCGAAAGCCAGCGCGCCGGTGGGGCCTGCTTCCGTTGCGCCGGCGCCGGCGCGCTTCAGTTGCGAGATGCGCTGGCGCAGGGCCTCGCCGGAGAGGTTGAGCAGCCAGCCGATCTCTTGCCGGGTGTGCCCGCTGAGGGCGAGCAGAGCAGTGACGCGCAGCGCGGGAGACAGGTGGGCGAGTTCAGGGGAGGCCGCTGTGGCATTGGCCGCGGCATTGGGTTGAGCCTCATTCCAGCCGGTTTCGCGACGGCGGCGCAGGCGGCTGAGCGGGCGTCGAACGCGGCGCGCTTGCCGATGACGCCGGATAGCCATCGACGCGTTTCGGGCGCGGCGAGGTCGTTGCGGCCGGATTCGAGGGCCGCGAGCAGGACCGTCTGCAACAGATCGTCCGCCTCGTCTGGCCGGCGGGAGGCGCGGCGGGCGAGGGCGTAAAGATCGGCAAAGGCGCGCGGAGCGGGCATGGCGTTATGTTAGCGCGGAGTGATCTGCTGTCGAAGGCCATGTGCGCGGTCTCGTAAAAAATCGGACTGCATATAATTGACTAAGTCCACTAACGTGGCGAAACCTTCTTTATGGCCGCTCCATCACAATCGCACATCGCCTCTGTTCGCCGCTTCAACCGGTTCTACACCCGCGAAGTGGGCGTGTTGCGGAAGAACTTTCTTGATACGCACTGGTCGCTTGCCGAAATGCGGGTGCTGTTCGAGATCGCGAACGGCAAGGACGTGGCCGCGAGCGATATCGGCAAGGGGTTGGGTCTCGATGCGGCTTATCTGAGCAGGATGCTGCAGAAGTTCGAGCAAGAAGGACTGGTGACGCGCACGCGCTCGAAGGCGGATGCGCGGGTGACTTTTCTCGGGCTGTCGGCGAAAGGCCGGAAGCAGTTTATGACGGCGAACGAGCGGCAGGTGCAGCAGACGACGGGGATGCTGGAGCGGTTGAAGCTTGCCGATCGCGAGCAATTGGTTGAAGCGATGGGGGTAATCGAAGCCTTGTTGAGCGATCATGCGCCGGCTGAGTCGCGCTATACGTTGCGCGAACCGGGGCCGGGCGATCTTGGCTGGATGGTGCAGCGGCATGGCGAACTTTATGACGAGGAGTATGGCTGGCGCGGGCCGTTTGAGGGGATGTGCGCGGGGATCGTCTCCGACTTCGTGAAGACTTTCGATCCGAAGCTGGAGAAGTGCTGGATCGCCGAGGTGGACGGGCGGCGTGCTGGCTGTGTGATGCTGGTGAAGGATGACCCCAAGGCGAAGAAGGCGAATGTGGCGCGGATACGCCTGCTGCTGCTCGAGCCGTTTGCGCGCGGGCTGGGGCTGGGGCGTCGGCTGGTGGAGGAGTGTATCGCGTTCTCCAGAGCCAGGGGCTATCGGCGCGTAACGCTGTGGACGCACAAGGAGCTGACGGTGGCGCGAGCGATCTACGCCAAGCTCGGCTTCGTGAAAACGGCCGAGGAAAGCCACGCCGACTGGCACGGTAAGGCGACGAGCGAGTTCTGGGATCTCGATCTTTAGGGGTTTCTGCCCGGTTTGCCTGTTGGCCTGACCGTTGTTATATGCCGCCCATGGCTGAGGCCTCTGCATACAAGCCCGTGATGGGCGCCCTGTTGAAGGGCTACAAGGCGACGTTGTCACCGGCGTTTGTCGCGCTGGGCGTGCGTTGCCGGCATGAACCTTCATGCGCGGAGTATTGCGCGGAATGCGTGTCGAAGCATGGCGCCTGGGCGGGGTCGTGGATGGGTTTGGCGCGGTTTGCCCGCTGCCGCCCCGGAGGATCGCACGGGTGGGACCCGGCGCCGACCCTCACTAGCACCGGCGCGCGGTGGTTCGCGCCCTGGCGCTATGGCGTCTGGAACGTGGACCGGTCCTGAACCGCCCGCCCTTAAATTCTCTGGACCAGTCGAAGCATCAAGTGCGGAGTTAGGGTCTGCCCCTTCTTCATCGTCATTCCGGACACGCCGAAGGCGCGAGCCGGAACCCAGGGGCTGCGAATGCAGCGCTCTGGGCTCCTGAGATCCCGCTCTACGCGCTTCGGGTTTGGCGGGAATGAGGGAGAGATGATGGCGAGAAGGTGGGTTCAACGAGACGCGAAATCGACCTACACCTCCCCCGGAACACGAAAGACGCGACCATGATCAATGTATCATTCCCAGATGGCTCGAAGCGGGAATATCCCGAAGGGTCCACGCCGCTCTCGATTGCGGAGAGCATTTCGAAGTCGCTCGCCAGGCGCTCGGTAATTGCCGTGGTCAATGGCGAGCTGCGCGACATGAAGCGGCCATTGGATGGCGATGCGGCGCTTGAGCTGCTGGACATCAGTTCGAAGGACGGGCTGGAGCTGCTGCGCCACGATGCAGCGCACGTGTTGGCGCAGGCGGTGCAAGAACTGTTTCCCGGCACGCAGGTGACGATCGGACCTGTGATCGAGGACGGATTCTATTACGACTTCGCGCGCAGCGAGCCTTTCTCGACGGAGGACTTCGCCAAGATCGAAGCGAAGATGAAGGAGATCGTCGACCGCGACCTGCCGATCAACCGCGAGGTCTGGTCGAAGGACGATGCGATTGCGCACTTCAAGTCGATCGGCGAGGACTACAAGGCGCAGATCATCGACGACATCATTCCGCCAGGAGAAGCGATCACGCTGTACAGCCATGGCGGCGTGTGGAGTGATCTCTGCCGTGGGCCGCACCTGCCGTCGACGGGCAAACTCCCGAAGGCCTTCAAGCTGATGAAGCTGGCCGGCGCGTACTGGCGTGGCGATCATCGCAACGAGATGCTGCAGCGCATGTACGGCACGGCGTGGGCGAACGAGAAGGATCTTGAAGCCTATCTCAAGCGCCTCGAAGAAGCCGAGAAACGCGACCACCGTAAGGTGGGCCGCGAGCTCGACCTCTTCCACATGCAGGAAGAGGGCAAGGGTATGGTGTTCTGGCATCCCAAGGGCCTGACGCTGTGGCGGACAGTCGAGAGCTATGTGCGCCGGCGTCTTGATGCGGCGGACTATATCGAAGTGCGCACGCCGCAGGTTCTGGATCGCAAGTTCTGGGAACAGTCGGGCCATTGGGAGAAGTATCGCGACAACATGTTCATCGCGGAGACGGCGGAGGACGAAGTTCTCTCGCTGAAGCCGATGAACTGCCCGGGCCATGTGCAGATCTTCAAGCAGGGGCAGAAATCGTATCGCGATCTGCCGATGAGGATGGCGGAGTTCGGGGCGTGCCATCGCTACGAGCCGAGTGGGGCGCTGCACGGGTTGATGCGGGTGCGAGCCTTCACGCAGGACGATGCGCACATCTTCTGCCGCGAAGACCAGATCGAGAGCGAGACGGCGCGCTTCATCAAGCTTGCCTATTCAATCCATCAGGATTTCGGGTTGGTCACGGATCACGTGAAGCTGGCGACGCGGCCTGAGCTGCGCGCCGGGAGCGACGAGTTCTGGGACAAGGCCGAGATGCAGATGCTGTCTGCAGCACGGGCGGCGGGCGTGGAGCCGGTGATCGCGGCGGGCGATGGCGCTTTCTATGCGCCGAAGCTCGACTTCGTCATCAAGGACGCCATCGGCCGCGAATGGACGATCGGCACGATCCAGCTGGATTATGTTCTGCCGGATCGGCTCGACGCGGAATATGTCGGCGAGGATGGCGGCAAGCATCGCCCCGTGATGCTGCACCGTGCGATCCTTGGCTCGCTGGAGCGTTTCATCGGCGTTCTGATAGAGCACTATGCCGGTGCGTTCCCGATGTGGCTGGCGCCGGTGCAGGTGGTCGTGGCGACGATCTCGGAGTCGGCGGCGGAGTATGCGCAGCAGGCGGTTGCCGAGCTCAAGGCGGCTGGTCTGCGCGTTGAGCTCGACGGACGCAACGAGAAGATCAACTACAAGGTGCGGGAGCATTCGCTGCAGAAGGTTCCGGTCATTGCGGTGGTCGGCGCCAAAGAGGCGGAGGAGCGCAAGCTGGCGCTGCGCCGTTTTGGATCGCAAGGGAACGAAGTCGTTCTGCTCGACGATGCCAAGACGTTCCTCGCTGATGAGGCGCTACCGCCTGACCTGAGGCGGGGCAAAGGATGACCATCGAGGTCAGCAACCCGCGCGATGCCTCCGAAGCTTCAGATGCGCTTGGACGTGTGCGCCAATTCAGTTGTTTCTGGCCGGAAACGGAAGACGAAGCTGGAAGTCAAATCGTTGCCAACACAGCGCTAAAATACTTGCGGCTTGTGCGCGAGACTGCGGCGGGCGTGACAAGGCCGGTCTTATGACTGCTTCCCGCCATATCCGGGATCAGGCGCGTGTATTGAACGTGCGCCTGAGACTTGGCCTCACCGATCTTGTTGCGATTCAGGCGTGGGCCAACCAGACGATCGCTGAGGATGGCGGGACACATGCGGACCTGACGGATCTCTGCCTTGCGACCAATGCGGGCGAGAGGATCACGTTGCGTCTGCTGTCGGGTGTGGGCGGGGCGCCGACCGCTCTGGATACGATGCGGGCGTTCGGAACGTTGCGTGTTGACGAGCAGTCGCAGGAGGAGTTGAGCCGGCTGGCGCATGCGCTTGATCCTGTCCTGAAGGAGATCGAGGCGGCGGGCGGTGAAATACCGGACCTGTTGGAGCCGGCGATGACGCTGGCGGAGGATTTCCATGTGGCGCGGTCACACGGTGAGGGCGCCGTCACCGATGTCGAAGCGGAGATGCGGGCGGTTCTGCATGCCGTGAAGGAGTTTGCTGCGGAGTTGCTGCAGGAGCCGGCGAAGCCATTCGCCGCGCAGCTCGCGAGCACCGTCTCTGCGATCGTGGTGAGCTACCACACAGGCGAGGTGCTGTTCGATTGCCTTGCGGCGCTGGAGCGTGATCCGGCGATCAACGAGATCGTGCTGGTGAACAACGGCAACCCGGTCGAGATTCTTGAACGTGTCGAGGATGCGTATGGCCGGTCGGACAAGGTGAAGCTCACGGGCGGAGGTGTGAACCGCGGGTTTGCGGCCGGCGTCAATCTCGGTGCGGCGCAGGCGACGGGGCATTGGCTGCTGATCGTGAATCCGGATGCGGTTCTGCAGACGGGAGCCGTCGTTGCACTCGAGGGAGCGCTGGCGGGGGCGGCTGACCCGGCCATTGCGGGCGGCAAGATCTTCGGGCGCGATGGCAAGGAGCAGCGTGGCTCGCGCAGGCGGCGGCTGACGATGAGGTCAGCGGCGGCGACGTTCCTGGGGCTCGGTTGGCTGAAGGCGCTGAACCCGGGCTTCGTCAACATCAACCGCAACGAAGAGCTTGAGCCGTCGGACGCCGTGGCGATGGACGCGGTGAGCGGCGCGCTGATGTTCCTGTCACGCGACAGTTTCGCGCGGTTGGGCGGGTTTGACGAAGGGTACTTCCTGCACGTCGAGGATATCGATCTGTGCAGGCGCGCCGAGGCCGAAGGCGGCACCGTGATCTACACGCCCCTGGCTGCGGCGCTGCACTACGGGGCGACTAGCGATGCGCCCCTGCTGGAAGTCGAGCGCCACAAGGGCGCGGGGCTGAACCGCTATTTTCGCAAGTTCGCGGAGACGCCGAGCGAGAAGCTGGCGGCGCGGGTGCTGGGTCCTATGATTGGCCTATTGCTGTCAATACGGGCGCGGTTGCGGCGCCGTCAGCGGTCAAGTTCCGGAGCGTCCGCATCTTCCTCGTCCGTCGATGGCCGCAGATCGGGCGGTGTGGCGCCGGATGGGCAGCCGCCGGGTTCCACGACGGCCGCGACCAGGACCGACGGGTCGCCGTTGGAATAGTTGAAGGCGAAGCGGCGCGCGAGACGGATGCAGCGGTCGGCTGCGGCGGCGGCCTGCACGAGTTCGCCCAGGGCCTTCTTGCCGTCTGCGTCGCCAACATTGATCAGCCAGGCGGGGCGGTTGTCTTCGGCTATGGCGGGGATCACGGGCGTGGACTCGCCGGGCAGGGTAATCTTGTTGCCGAGTTCGAAGACCAGACTGGGTTCGGCGAAGGAGATGGCGCGGACTATCTTCGGCGCGCGGCCTTGGCAGCCGGAGGCGCGCCATTGCTGCGAGCCTTCGGGCAGGGCGCAGATCTCCTTCAGCGCTGAGAGCGAAGCGTTGGTTGACAGCATCCATGACTGGTTCGGCAGGATCACGGCGCGATAGCCTACGCCGCCGACAACGGAGCAGGCGACGAGCCCGGCGATGAGGCCGATCGGATTCTTCTTCACCAGCGCGTAGATCGTGCCGCCGGCGGCGAGGAGGATCAGGATGGTGGGCCAGAGCCAGAGGTAGGTCGAATCCCAGGCCTGTTGCCAGGTGGCGGCGACACGGTCAGCGAGCGCGCCAAAATCGCTGGCGGCATCGGCGCGGATGTCGCCCAGCACCCAGGGCGTGGGCGCGATTGCAAGAACGAGAGTGACCGCGGCGAAGAGGCCGAGGGAGAGCCAGCGGCCCTGCTTCCAGTCGTTGGTGGAGAACCAGTGGTCGGCGGCGGCGCCAGCCAACAGGGCGAAGGCAGGGTACATGGGCAAGGTGTAGTGGACGAGCTTGGTCGGCGCGATCTCGAACACGATCCAGGACGGCACGATCCAGCAGGCGAGAAAGCGCCACGCGGCGGCTTCGCGTTCTTCCCAGGCCGCTGCCGTGGCGGAGCGTGCGGTGCTGGCGCTGTCCTTGTTGCGGCGCGATGGAAAGAGCTTCGAGACGGCGAGCCAGATCCCGGGGATCAGCAGCAGCGTTCCGGGCCAGAACAGGAGCGGGAGCGCGGCGGTGTGCATGCCGGGCGGGCCGCTATGGCCTTCTGCGGCTTCGACCAGTTTTGGCGCAAGATCGACGCGGACGGCTTCGGAGAGGAAGTCGCCCTGCGTGGCGATCTGGACGGCGATGTACCAGGGGATGGTGAGGATGCAGAACAGGCTGAGCCCGACCCAGTAGAGCAGCGGGCGCGCCCATGCGAGCCTGCGCTCCCACAGGAACAGCGCGGCGATCGTCGAGAAACAGACGAGAGGCGCGATGGGCCCTTTGAGGAGCACGCCGAAGGACAGGCACACCCAGAACAGCACGCCGTGCCATTTGCCGCCGGTTCCAGCGCGCATGTGGGCCAGCGCGCCCATGCCGAGCACAAGGATCCCGCACTGGGCAGCGTCCGTCTTTGCGATGTTGGCTTCGGTGGTGAGGAGCAGGGTTGTGCCCACGATCAGCGCGCCGAGGAAGGCTGCACGGCGATTGAACAGGGCCGTGCCTGCCCACATGGTCCCGACGGCAGCGAGAATGGCGCCGAGCATCGAGGGGATGCGGTAGTCGGCGATATTGCGTTCGGCTGCGCCGGAGGTGATGGCGACAATGGCGGACTGGAACCAGTGGATCGCGACCGGTTTCTTGTTCCGCAGATCGTCATGGTAGCGGATCACGACATAATCGCCGCTTTCCAGCATTTCGGACGAGGCTTCGGCAAACCGCCCTTCGTCACGGTCGAGCGTGGGCAGGGCAAACAGGCCCGGCAGCGCCAGCAGGAACACCAGGCCCGCCAGAACGGCGTAGGCCCAGCGGCTTTCGGTCAACCGGTCGAACGAGGCCATCACGCGTGGAAAAATCCTTGGCGAACCGCTGGGGAAACCGCCCAGCCCGGCCGATTCGGAAGCTTCCCTGGCCGGAATGGCGGGACCATAACGGCTCTTTTTACGGGCGTCGCCGGGTTTTGTTCTCCCGCGGCGCGAAGCCTCTCGGCAGGGTGACCTTGCGGTTACACGCGAGCCCTCGCAACCTTGCCAAGGGGCGGCTATAGGACATGTCATGGATTCACGTGTTCAAACGGAACGGATGATGGCCTCAATCGAGGGACGCCCTGAATTCAGCGTCATATCGCCCGTTCGCAACGAGGCGGACAACGTCGAGGCGCTGGCGCGCGAGATATCGCAGGCGCTGGCTGGCCGCGCATTCGAGATCATTTTCGTCGATGACTGCTCGCAGGACGATACGCGGGCGCGGCTGTTTGCCTTGAAGGACAAGATCCCTAACCTGCGGATCGTTGGCCATCGCAAGAATGCGGGACAAAGTCGAGCTGTGCGCACAGGCGTGCTTGCGGCGCGGGCCAATGTAATTCTGACGCTGGATGGCGACGGGCAGAATGATCCGGCCGATCTGGCGGGCCTGTTGGGCCAGCTCAATCGGGCGGATGCTCAGGGCGATCTGGCTCTTGTGCAGGGCCGGAGGGACAAGCGGGTCGATAGCAGCTGGAAGAAACTCGGGTCGCGATTCGCGAACAATGTCCGGCGCGCCATGCTGCGGGACAAAAACGCCGACTCAGGTTGCGGCATGCGGGCGTTCAAGCGCGAGGCTTATCTTCAGCTTCCTTACTTCGACCACATGCACCGTTATCTGCCCGCCCTGATGCAGTCCGAGGGATTCATGGTCGAGGAGCGGGCAGTGGGGCACCGGGTGCGCAAGCACGGACGGTCCAACTATACCAATTTCGGCCGTCTTGCGGATGCCTGGTCGGACATGCAGGGCGTCATGTGGCTAAGAAAACGGCGGCGTTCGCCCGGCGGAACCGACGAAATCTAGGTTAGACCTGGGGCGCTTAGCGCAAGTGGACAGCGCGGGACGGAGGGCTTTCAATTGGCCTGGATTTTCGGTACCGCTCTGGGTGTCGAAGCGATGGACAAGCGCGCCCGGCAACGGAGCGGGCCGACCGGCGGGCCGAACAGGGGATCACCAATGCGCGTTATCTTCGGGATTTTCCCGCTGCTGGCCATTCCGGTCATCATCTACAACATGATGGCTTTTACGGGTGGCGGTGAAGACGTGAACGGCGTATCCGCTATGGCCATGCAACTGGCCGACCCCTCGCGCGGGATGGCGGTGTTCGGTGCCTGGCGCGTCACTTCGGGCGACATTCTGATTATCCTGTCCATGGGGTTCTTCTTCGTCGAAATCCTCAAATCGACGTCCACGGGTTCTGCGACCATCGCAAACCACGCGGTGTCGATGCTGGTGTTCATCGTCTGCCTAATCGAGTTCCTGCTGCTCAAGAACTTCCAGACGTCGGTATTCTTCATCCTAACCATCATGTGCCTGCTCGACGTGCTGGCGGGCGTGGTGGTGACGATCATCTCGGCGCGTCGCGACTTCACGGTCGGCGACGGCGTTCCGCGCTGATCCTGCGTCTTGCCTGGTGGCGTGACGTGCTTCACGACTGGGCCTGAGCGAGGGTGAAGCCATGGGCATCTTCTTTGACCAGGACTGGTTTGACGCCCGGCTGAAAGCGGCCGGGCTCACCCATGCCTCCATGGCTCAGGCTGCGGGCATGACGATCGATGAGATCGACATGGTGTTCCGCGACCAGCGCGAGCTTGAAGGTCCCGAGGTGCATGCGATCGCGCTTATCCTGTCGGTGGAGCCGAGCGAGGTCGCCGACAGGGCGGGTCTGTCCGACCCGGGGGCCGCCGCCGCTGCGCCTTTGCTGCGGCCAGCCCGCGGCGTGGAGCCTGCCGGCTTCGTGGTGACGCGCGAGGTGATCGGAGGCATACACGAGCGGCTCGACCGTCTGGAGCGGCTGATCGAGGTCGTGATCCAAAAGGTCGACCGACTTCGGTAGCGGCGGATTATCAAGCACCGTAGCAGGCGGCGTTCGCGCGCCCTCGTGGGTCGACGGACGCGGACTTTGGCGGCTGCTCACCGTGAGGGCTACCATACCGGCACAAGTTGCACCTCGTGCGAGCAACCAGCGAAGCTGGCGCCCGTTGAACGACGAGGGCGTGATCACCGCCGATACTGCCGATCGACTGCTTCAGGCCGACTGGATCACAGTCGCGCTGAGAGGGGTGCGGGATTCGGGCTTGTTGTAGGCGCGGCGGGCCTGCGACGGGGAGACCTTGGCAGGGGTGACCTGGCCGAGGATGTGGGCGCCGAAGGCTGGGGCGAACCAGACATGCGCCTCGTGGCGAGCGCGCGATGCGGCCTGTGCTGCTTCGAAGCGACGGTCCGCTGCGGCGGCGCGACGGTCTTCGAACCGCTGGCGGCGGTCCTCATTCCGGAACACGTAAGGTGCGGGTTCGACGCGCATGCGTCATCAACTGCAAGCGCCGCGCCGCGTTCCGTTTACAGCCGCGCACTCTGCAGAAGAGTGGTTAATGCAGCTGCTTGGCTACTGCGGCTTGTCCTTCTCGGAGGTCGGCGTGTAGCTGCCGGTCGCGATTCGTGCGAGCTGCGTCTGCATATCGAGCATCTGCTGCTGCAGGGCGCGTATCGCATCGATGCCGGTGGGCGGTGAGGCGGGTTTCGGGGCGGCGCCGGGAGCCGCCGGATCAATGTTTGTTGGCGCCGGTACGAAGGGCGCGAAGAACTTCATAGTGTCCTCGAACATCGCCATGTTCTTGCGGACCTGTTCGTCGAAGGCTTTGGCGCGTTCTTCGTTGCCGAGTGCGGTAGTCATGTACTCGCGCCATTTTTCCTGCTGCTGCCCGAACGTCTTCATCGACAGTTCGAGGTAGGCAGGCAGCATCGTCTGGAAGTTATCGCCATAGAACTGGATGAGCTGGCGCAGGAACGAGACGGGCAGCACCCCCTCCTTCTTATTCTCCTGCTCGAAGATGATCTGGGCCAGAACGGCGCGGGTCAGGTCCGCGCCGGTCTTGGCGTCCTGGACGATGAACTCCTTGCCCTGGCGGGTCAGCTCGGAGAGGTGCTCGAGCGTGACGTAGGCGCTGGCTGAGGTGTCGTAGAGCCGGCGGTTCGCGTATTTCTTGATGACGATCTTCTCGTCGTGCCCGTTCGACTGAGTCAAAACGCACTCCCATCGGGTTGCGGCGCCGCTGTCTGGTTCCCCAACGACAGCTCCCGTTACGGCCGCATTAAATCCTGTTGAGGCGCCTTGTAGCACGAGTTTTACGCACCTGCACACTCATTCGGCTTGTGCAGCATGGCTGCAGCAAATTTTCATCCATTGGGGTGAGTGATACAGGCAAGATGTCATCAAATCAGCTATAGACTTCACCAGCTTGTAAGCGAAAGGACTGGGCGGCATGACGAGCGTTGCGTTGGTTACTGGGGGAACACGCGGCATCGGGAGGGCGATCACTGAGCGTCTTGTCCGCGATGGGTTCAAGGTCGCCGCCAACTATGCGGGCAACGAAGAAGCGGCGGCGAGCTGCAGCAAGGAGCTGGGGATCAGCTGCTACAAATGGGATGTGGGTGACTATGACGCCTGCGCCGCCGGGATTGAGCGTATCTCCGGTGAACTTGGCCCTATCGAGATCCTGGTCAATAACGCTGGCGTGACCCGCGACGCCACGCTGCACCGGATGACCCGGCAGCAATGGGATGACGTGATCCGGATCGATCTTACCTCGGCCTTCAACCTTTGCCGCCTGACCATTGAGGGGATGCGCGAGCGGAATTATGGCCGGGTGATCAACATCTCGTCCGTCAATGGCCAGAAGGGCCAGATCGGGCAGGTGAACTATTCGGCCGCCAAGGCGGGCCTGATCGGATTCACCAAGGCGCTGGCGCAGGAGAATGCCAAGAAGGGCATCACCGTGAACGTGATTTGCCCCGGCTATATCGATACGGAAATGGTGCAGGCTGTGCCGGAAAAGGTTCTGGAAGGCATTATCGCTACGATCCCCGTCGGACGGCTCGGCAAGGCCGAAGAGATCGCAGCGTGCGTCTCGTTCCTGGCCGGGCCCGGCTCGGCCTTCATAACTGGAGCGACGCTGACGGCCAATGGCGGGCAGTACATCGCTTAACTGGAAATCAGGGTTTGCGCGGCGCCCGTGCAACTGTGCGCCGCAGCAAGCTACTACCTTGTTTTCGCTGAACCGCCGGGACTTGCCTCCGCCGCTGAAAGGCCCCATCGTGGACAGCGGGGCTCGGCATTCGAACAAAGAAATGCCCCCTTTGCCGTGCTTTATGGCTGGGATGATGGTAAAAGAATTTCATGCCCCTGCGGTGCGCGCCGCAGTCCTTGTCCTGATAGCAGCGGCGGCTTTGGGATTCGCGACACCGGCCTTTGCGCAGGACACCCAGGCCGCCCCGACCTTCGCCTCCACCCGCTCACGCGCCGCCGGACCCGCTACGGGCGGGATGCGGTATGTCGACATGGGCTCGGATAAGAACGCGGGCTTCGTGCTTGAGCAGCGCGGGTCGATGGTGCTGCTGAAGGTGGATGGCAGCGAGAATGTGCTGACGTTGATGCCGGTGCCTGGACAACGCGGAGACACCTTCTTCATGGATTATGCTGGCCGGATGGTTCTGCGCGTGACGCAGCAGGGCAATGTGGTGTCCTACATCCACAATGCCTCGGGCTCGCCGGCCGAGCCTATGGCCAAGGCGCCGCCGATCACTCCCGGAGCGATGACGGCTTCTCTCGACAAGCTGCGTGCGACTGCCGCCGCAGAGCTGTCGAAGCTGGCCGGACGTGAGGTGACGATTTGGGGGACCCAGTCCTTCGCAAGCGACGAGGCGTGGGCGGCCGATGCGCTGAACATCCTCGTGCTGGGCGTGAAGAACGCCAACGGGCTGGCTGGCAAGGCGGCCTCGAAGCTGGAGAAGGTCACGGTTCGCAGGGGCAAGTCGCCGAGGGTGAGCTTCAAGGATGGCGAGCTGGTGCTGGATGTGAATCCGAATGACGGCTGGTCGGGGCGCGTGACGCCCGAGGCGATCACCAATTCGCTGACTCAGGCGCGCAACGCGGGCTAAGTTGGTGGCAGCCAATCTGGCGGCGCCATTTCAAACCCTGCGAAATCGAAGCCGGGCGACACCGTGCAGCCGACGAGTGTCCATGCGCCGAGGCTGCGCGCGGCCTGCCAGTGGTGCGGTTCCACAATGACCTGCGGGCGCTGTCCGGCGGCGAGATCCGGGCCAAGGATATGGGTGGAGACGCCGCGGCCCGGCGACAGCGAAAGCTCGATCGGGTCGCCAGCGTAATGGTGCCAGATCTCGGTCGCATCGACCCGGTGCCAGTGAGAGCGGTCGCCTGCGCCGAGGGCGTAGTAGATCGCGGTGCCGGGCGAGCGCTGGACTTCGGGCGAAGGGATGCGGTGCATCTCGGCATACCAGCCGCCTTCGGGGTGCGGCTTGAGGCCGAGAATGCGGATGATGTCTTCAAGAGTCATAAGAACCTGTTCTTCCGCTCGCGCACTTCGGCAAACGTTGCGACCACATCTCCCGGGTGGCCGACGAAGGCCTGGAGGGCCGGGTCGTCGGCCCGGAGGAAGGGGTTGGCTTTTTTCTCGCGGCCGATGGTGGTGGGGACGGTGGGGATGTTGTGAGAGCGCTTGGCGGCGACGTCTTCGGAGTAGGCGATCAGATCCTGGTTTGCTGCGTCGACACTGAGCGCGAACCTGGCGTTGGCCTCGGTGTATTCGTGGGCGCAGTAGACGGTGGTGTTTTCTGGCAAGGCGCGGAGTTTGCCGAGGCTGGTCCACATCTGTTGCGGGGTGCCTTCGAAGAGGCGGCCGCAGCCAAGCGCGAAGAGCGTGTCGCCGACGAAAGCGATGTGGTCAACGGGCAAATGGTAGACGATGTGGCCGAGCGTGTGGCCGGGGGTTTCGTGCACACGGGCGGTGATTGATCCGAGCCTCACGGCGTCGCCTTCGTGGAGGATGCGGTCGGGCGCGGGGCCGATGCGGTCGATTTCCTGCGGGCCGACAACTTTGGCGCCGGTTCTGGCGACGATCTCGGCATTGCCGCCGGCGTGGTCCTGGTGCCAGTGCGTGTTCCAGATCTGGGTGATGGTCCAACCCTTCGCGTCCGCTTCCGCGAGAATGCGGGAGGGTTCTGGCGTGTCGACCGTCGCGGTCTCGCCTGTCTCGGGGTCGTGCAGCAGGAATCCGTAATTGTCCTTGAGGCACGGGAACATGTGGACGATCGGTTTGCGCACGCGGTTTACCTTTCCGGCCGGCTTCCACCCTATATAGGCTCGATTACAGGCGACTGGCACGGGCTGCATCAGGGCATGCGCTTCGACATCGACAGGCTGCAAACCTTTTACGGGTCAGCCCTCGGGCGCATGGCGCACGAGTTGGTCGCCAAGCGCGTCAGCGCGTTGTGGCCGCATGCCGATGGGTTGGATGTGCTCGGGCTCGGGCATGCCGATGCGCTGCTGGAGCCTTATCGCGCTGGGGCGGGGCGGGTGATCTCCGCGGCGCCGGATGAACAGGGAGCGGAACGCTGGCCGGCGGAAGGGCGGGGGCTCACCGCGCTGGTCGAGGACGAAAGGCTGCCTTTCCCCGACGCGCTGTTCGACCGGATCATCGTCTGCCATGCGCTCGAGGAGGCGGAGAGTCCGCATCGGCTGCTGCGCGAATTATGGCGCGTGGCTGCGCCAGAAGCCCGGATTCTGATCATCGTTGCCCATAGACGGGGTCTCTGGGCGCGGGCGGAGTCGACTCCGTTCGGGCATGGGCGGCCCTATACGCGCACGCAGCTGAACCGGCTTTTGGAGGAGGCGATGTTCCTGCCGCAGGCGTCTGCCCGGGCGCTTTACGCGCCGCCAATTGGCTGGGGGATCATTTCCTCGGCCGGCGACGCGTGGGAGCGGATGGGCAGATTCGCCTGGTCCGGGTTCGGCGGCGTGCTGATGATCGAGGCGATGAAGCGACTTTATATCGAACCGGGCGTCCCTGCGCGGGGCCGGAGGGTCGTAAAAGTGCAGGAAAAGCGGTCTTTGCGGGAGCCTGTTGACAGAAACCGAATTTAAGTGTTGAAGATGTGTAAGTAGAGTAATATATACACCGAGACAGCGGGACGCCCCGCACCGTCCGAGCAGGAAAGGGAAGCCCAATGAAGTACATCACCGCCGTTTTCAAACCGAGCCGTCTGGATGCGGTTCTGGATGCTGTGACCGCCGCCGGCGCGTCGGGCGTTACTGTCACTGAAGTCCGTGGTTACGGCCGTCAGCAAGGCAAGACGGAAGTCTACCGTGGCGCGGAATACGAAGTGCGCCTCCTTCCGAAAGTGCGCATCGAGATCGCCGTGTCTGACTCGGTCGTCGAGAAGGTCCTCGACGCGATTAGCCAGGCCGCCAACACCAACAAGATCGGCGACGGCAAGATCTTCGTGCTCGACCTGGAAGGCGTCATGCGCATCCGCACCGGCGAGAAGAACGAAGCCGCGCTGACATCGTAAGCTGTAAAAATCCGGCCGTTGCTCTCCGCTAGGGAGGGCGCGGCCGTCGCCTCGCCCGCCAGAATGCCGCCATAAACAGGCGGGAGCGCTGGCAGCACGAGCCCTGCCGGAGCGTTTGGCTCCTCGATTTGGCGCCCCAGACCAAATGGCGCCTCCGGCGCCGGGTCTCACCCCCACATCCAGCCGCAAGAGCCGAGCGCCGCCGGAAGCCGCTCCCTCCCGGCGGTTTGGCGCATTCGCCTTATGGCTTGGCGCGGTACGGCAGATAGCCGCGTTCGACCATGCGGCGCAGGGCTTCGTACGCATCGGTTAGTTCTTCGTAGGCGCTGCGCAGGGCGGCGAGTTGGGCGACGTTCTGCGGGGCTGGCGTTTCGCCCTTTTCCGTCAGCGCGATCGCGGCGGCGACCCAGCGGGCGCGCGTCTGTGCTGCAGCAACGGCAAGACGCTGGAAGCGGTTGAGATCGGCGTGGCCAATGACCCTGGCGAGTACTTCGCGGTTGGCGGCGAAGGCGGTGTAATCGATCTGCTCGAGATGGGCGCGAAGGGCACGCTGTTCCTGCGGATCGAGATTGGCTTCTGGTTCGAAATGGTCGCGGACTTTGCGGACTGTGGACGTCATCGTGAAGGACATGGGCGAGGCTCCGGGGCCTGCCAAAGCCGCAGGCCTACCCTCGAAGCGTGCGCTCTTGCGGTTAGCCAGTGGTTGACCGGATATGTCGAATTCTGCGCCGGCCGCAGCGTCAGCTGGTTCGCGCTCAAGGCAATTTTGTCCAGCTCCGCGGGTTTGTCGATATTCCACTGGTCATAACTGATCGCGAGGGCCCGCTGGGAGTTCACCAAACTCTCTCTCTCTCTCTCTCTCTCTCTCTCTCTCTCAAAAGACTCGTCCATTTTGTCTGCACCACGCTCGCAGGTGATCTTTCAGGCAAACGATCTTGGCGACCAGAAAACTGGCAACGTTCGCCAGTTCAACTTCTGAGCACGGCGTCTTGAATTTGGTTTGGAAGCCGATGCGTTGAGGAGTTCGAATTGCCTCAACTTCAATGCGTGACAGATCGCTATCTTTGACGTTTGCAAAGGCGGACCGCATTTGGGCAGAGTTTCTCTCTGAGAAAGTCTAACACAGCAGGCGGCCCTTCTGTCGAAAATCAGCCCTTTCGCTCCAGCACGAAGACAAGGTCTTCGGCAGTCCAGTTGAGGCGGGTGAGCGACCGGCCGTTGACGGGCTTACCGTGGACGGCCGTTGCGGCGGCGATCTTTAAGCCGGCTTCGTCGGCGAGTTCGGCCATGTCGCGGGCGGTGCAGGGGCGGCGGGCGCCGTCGGACCACCAGCCTGCGCCGTGGCCGAGATTGGGGATGCGGCCGGTGGTGAACAGCCTCGTGCGCACCTTCCAATGGCCGTAATTGCGGAAAGACACGATCACGCGGCGCGCGATGCGCGAGAGTTCGTCGAGCACAAATTTGGGGCGCGCGAGTTCCTGGATGGTCTTGGACAGGATTGCGACGTCGTAGGCGTCGTCCGGATAGACGGGCAGGTCGGCATCGGCGTTGCCCTGCACAACGGCGAGACCCTTGGAGACGCAGCGGTTCACGCCCGCCTGTTCGACTTCGAGGCCGCGCGTGCGTGCGCCGCGCTCGGACTGCAGCAATTCCATAAGCTGGCCGTCGCCGCAGCCGACGTCGAGCACCAGCTCGCCCTTGTTGATGAACTGGGCGATGGCGACGTGGTCCGCGCGCCTCATGCCTTGGGAGCCGGGGCAGGACTTCATGGCTGCTTCCGCTTCGGCAGACCGCGCGCGCTGGCGGCCGCGTCGATGAAACCGAGCAGGGCAGCTTCGTATTCCGGCTCGTCTAAGAGGAAGGCGTCATGGCCCTTGTCGGTGTCGATCGACACATAGCTGGTTTCGCAACCGGCGGCGTTGAGGGCGCGGACGAGGTCACGTGCTTCTTCCGGCGTGTAGTGCCAGTCGGATGAGAACGAGAAGACGCAGAAGCGGGTGGCGAGACCGCGGAACGCGTTGGCAAGGACGCCACCGTGTTCGTTCGGCAGATCGAAATAGTCCATAGCGCGCGTGATATAGAGATAGGAGTTGGCGTCGAAGCGATCGACAAAGACCTGCCCCTGATGGCGCAGATAGCTTTCGATCTGGAAGTCGGCATCGAAGCCGAAGGTCTTGGTCTGCCGGTCCTGCAGCCTGCGGTCGAACTTCTGTTTGAGCGAGGATTCGGACACGTAGGTGATGTGCGCAGCCATGCGCGCGACGGCGAGGCCGCGATCGGGGCGCGTGCCTTCGTCAAGATAGCGGCCGCCGCGCCAATTGGGGTCGGCCATGATTGCCTGGCGGCCGACTTCGTAGAAGCCGATGTTCTGCGCCGACTGGCGGGGCGCGACGGCGATCGGGATGGCGGCGAAGACACGGTCGCGGGCTTGGATGGTCCATTCAAGGACCTGCATGCCGCCGATTGAGCCGCCGATGGCGAGGAAGATGTTCTGGATGCCGAGTTGGTCGAGCAGCGCGATCTGGGCGCGCACCATGTCGGCGATGGTGATGATCGGGAAATCGGTGCCCCAGTAACTGCCGTCCGGCTTGCGGCTTGCTGGACCGGTCGAGCCCATGCAGCCGCCGAGGACGTTGGAGCAGATGACGAAGAAGCGGTCAGTGTCGATCGGCTTGCCGGAGCCGATAACACTGGGCCACCAGGCGGGGCGGTTCGTGACCGGGTTCGGGCTGGCGGCGAACTGGTCCATCGTCAGGGCGTGGCAGACGACGACGACATTGCTCTTTTCGGCGTCGAGCGTTCCCCAGGTCTCGTAGGCGATTTCGACGTGATCGAGCGTGCGTCCGCTATCTAGCCGGAGGGGCTGGGCCGGGGTGGCTACGGATAGGCGTTTCAGCCCATCCGCGCCGCTCAGGGTGCGGGCGGGCGCAATCATCGTTCGGAGCCTAGATCAGGTCGCGTGTGGAATGAAGCAATAGGCAGGAACGGGGCGTTTGCTCAAGGCGTGTCCTTAACTGGGTAAACGTGGCGCGGCGCATGCAAATGGGGTTTTGGAGAGGGGCAAACTCGGGTATCAAGCAGGCAGCGCTGGGGGGCGCGACCGAGTAGTCGAGCACGATGGCCGCTGACAGTTTCCACAATCCGCCCGACACCAAGAACGATGCGTTCACCTCGGCTATCTCCGAGAAATGGCGCGAATTGCGCGACGCGCCGGCGGTTTCGCCTGCCGGCATCGGTTTTCGCCCTGCGCGCGAGGCGGCAGAGATGCGTCGGATGTGCCGGGCCGCTTCGGCGGCCGGAGCGCCTGCGGACGCCGTCGCCAGAATCTGGCGGTCCCTGTGTGGGGATGTGGCGGTCGCGCGGGGCCTGAAGGCCGTTTATGTCGCGGGTGGGGACGTGACCCTGTCAGTTGAGGCGGCCCGGGGCTATTTCGGGTTCGCGCCGAGCATTGTTCCGCTGGTGGGAATAAGGGACGCGCTGGAGCGGGCAGATTCGACGCCCGGCGTGCTGGCCTGTGTGCCTTGGCCGGAACATGCCGGGGCAGGCCAATGGTGGCCCATTCTCAACGAGAACAAGTTCCGAAACCTCACCATCGTGGCAGGCTGGCCGAGCCTGCCGAGTTCGGCAAGCGAAACGCCGCGCATGGCTATTGTCGGCAGGATGAGCATGGAAAGCTCTGGCGAGGACGACACGCTGGCGACCGCCCATGACGACCACTATACCGCCGACAAGCGGCTGCAGGACGTCGGACTGCGGGCCGAAGTGGTGGCGCGGGCCCGCTCGCTGGCCCTGATCCGCATCCCGGAATTCGTGGCGGTAGACGACCGACGGATCGATCTTGCTCGGAAGGCGGGGCTGGACGGCCTGCGGGTTATCGGGGTACGGCCTCGGCCCTGAAACAGGGCCCCCCAAGCAAGGCCGTAGTCATGACCGATCGTGCAAAGCCATTGCCGCAACTCGCGGACGTAAAAGCCTATGTGCCGGGCGAAGCGCCGAAATCTTGCGGCGGACCCAGCTATAAGCTGGCTTCCAACGAGAACCCGCTGGGCGCATCGCCCAAGGCGAAGGCCGTCTATGCCGAGATGGCCAGCAAGCTGGAAATATACCCAGACGGGACGGCGAAGGATCTCAAGGCCGCAATCGCCCGGAAGCATGGGCTCGATGTGAGCCGGCTGGTCGTCGGCGCTGGATCGGACGAGATTTTCCTGATGCTGGCGCGCGCCTATCTGGGGCCGGGCGATGAGAGCATCTCCACCGAGCACGCGTTTGCCATCTACGCGATCATCGCGCAGCAGCAGGGCGCTAAGGCGGTCGAGGTTCCGGAGAAGAATTTCACGGCGGACGTGGATGCGATCCTGAAAGCCGTGACGCCGCGCACCAAGATCGTCTGGCTTGCCAATCCCAACAATCCGACCGGAACCTATCTGCCTTACGACGAGGTGAAGCGGTTGCACGCGGGATTGCCCTCGCAAGTGCTGCTCGTGCTCGACGGGGCGTATGCGGAGTTCGTGCGCAAGAACGACTATGCCTCGGGCATCGAACTCGCTTCGCAGTCCGACAATGTGGTCATGACACGGACGTTCTCCAAACTATACGGGCTGGCCGGGCTGCGCGTGGGCTGGGGCTATGCGCCGGCGCATGTGGTCGATGCGATCGAGCGGGTGCGGATGCCGTTCAACGTCAACCTGCCGGCGCAGGCTGTCGCGATGGCAGCGCTGGAGGACGAGGCGTTCGTCGAGGCGTCGCTGGCGCACAATGACAGCGAGCTTGAGCGGCTGGTCCGTGAGGTCAGGGCGCTGGGGCTGGAAGTGATCGACGGGGTTGGAAACTTCTGCGTCGTGAAATTCCCGGAAATGAAGGGAAAGCCAGCCGCCGAGGCGCTGGCCTATCTCAAGGACCGTGGCGTCACCGTGCGCGGGCTTGGCGGCTACCGGATGCCGAACCACTTGCGGATTTCAGTTGGCACGGTCGCCGGCAACAATGCTGCGTTGAAACTTCTCACGGAATTCCTGGACGGATAGTTCAATGGCGGGGCCGGTTTTCAAGCAGATCGCGATCATCGGCGTCGGCCTGATCGGCGGGTCTATTGCTCGCGCTGCCCTGGAAAAAGGCGCGGCGGGCGAGGTTGTGCTGTTCGACGGCAATGCGGACGCTTTGCGGCGAGCAGCCGAGATCGGGTTTGGACGGCCTGCCGCGACGATCGAGGATGCCGTGCGCGAGGCGGAGGCGGTGTTCCACTGCGTGCCGGTGGGCGCGATGGGGGCAACCGCAAGAGCCAGCATCGGCGCGATGAAGGCGGGTGCAATCCTGACCGACGTCGGATCGGTGAAGGGAACTGTGGCGCGCGATTTCAGGTCGCTCGAGCGCGCCGATATTCATGTGATCCCGGGGCATCCGATCGCGGGCACGGAGAAGTCCGGGCCGGACGCGGGTTTTGCCAGCCTGTTCGAGGGACGCTGGTGCATCATCACGCCGGAGCCAGCCGGATCGCCGGACTATGTCGCAGCGACGGACAGGCTGGCGGCGTTCTGGACTACGCTGGGATCGAAGGTCGAGCGCATGGACGCGCAGCGGCACGATCTCGTGCTCGCAGTCACCAGCCACATCCCCCACCTGATAGCCTACAACATGGTGGCCACGGCCTATGACATGGAAGCCATCACGGAAGGCGAGGTTGTGAAGTTCTCCGCCGCCGGCTTCCGCGACTTCACGCGCATAGCTGCGTCCGATCCGACAATGTGGCGCGACGTGTTCCTCAATAACCGGGAAGCCGTGCTCGAAGTGCTTGGCCGCTTCGAGGATGATCTCACGGCGCTGCGCAAGGCGATCCGCAATGCGGATGGGCAGAAGCTGTTCAACACGTTTACCGAATCGCGCCGCATCCGCCGTGAGATCATCGACGCCGGCCAGGATACGGCGGCGGTGAACTTCGGGCGCGACAAGGACGAGAAGAAATAGTTTTGTTCTACTCATCCCGACTTTCGGGACGAGCAGGGTCAGCCAGTTGGTTTCACGACTTCGCGAGGTGTGGCGTGCTTTCCCTGCGCGGCACGCCCTTCAGCCACCAGCCGCTCGGTCGCGGGGTCGAGTGCGTCCTTGAGGCGTTGAGTCAGTTCCCTGCGAGTGAGGCCGGGTTCGATCGGTTTCAGGACTTCGAAGATGACGTGCCCGGGTTGGCGGAGGAAGCCGGAGCCCTGCCAGCACAGCCCGGTATTGAGCGCTATGGGGACGCAGGGAACCTTGAGTTCATTGTAAATGAAGACCACGCCCGGCTTGATGTCGGTGGGCGTGTCGGGAAGCTGGCGCGTGCCTTCCGGGAATATGACGATCTGCTGGCCGGAGGCGAGGCCTGCCTTTGCAGCCGCGAGCATGAGTTTCATCGTCTTCGCGCCGCCTTCACGGTCGATCGGGATGCCGACGCGTGAGGCATAGACGCCGAACACCGGAATCTTCAGCAGCTCTTTCTTCAGGATGTAGCCCGGATTCCGAATGACCAGGAACGGCGCGATCGTGTCGTAGGTCGACTGGTGCTTCATCGCGATGAGGCCGCTGCCTTTCGGCAGGTGTTCGAGCCCGCGGAATTCGGTGCGGATGCCGCACAGCACGCGCAAGCCAATCCGCTGCAGACCACACCAGAAGCGAATCGCACTCATCGCTGCGCCTCGGGAGAACATGCAGATGGGCATGCAGATGAGGCCAATGACCACCAGCGTGACATAGAACCAGACGGCGTAGAGCAGCGAACGAATGAAAGTCATCAGGCGCCGCTTTCGGAATTGAGCGCCGCATTGCGCAGGCCGGCGAGGCGGTACTTGATCCACTCCTCGATCAGCGTCTTTGCGGTGGCGGTGTCGCGATACCAGTCGGCTGGCCGGACCTTGGTGGTCATGACGGCGTGCGGAATGAAATGTCCCTCCGGCATCGCCCGCTTCAGTTCGAACAGGGCGCGTTCCATGTGATATTCCGAAGTCACGACGATTATGCGCTCTACATTGTTGCGGCGCGCCCAGTCAGCGACTTCGTCGCCATTGCCTTCCGTCGAAGCGGCCGCCTTTCCGAGCGTGACGCAACATTCGATCTTGTCGAGACCGACGTTGGCGATGCGGGCGATATCGGCGGGCGTTGCATCAATGTTGACGCCGGAGATGAGAAGGGGGAGGTCGAGCGAGTCCGCAAGCTGGATGGCGGAAATGATGCGGGCGTCGGCGGCGCCTGTAAGGGCTGCCACGGCCTGGGCGTTGATCGGCGGATCTGGCGAGACGGCGCGGTCGGCGCGGGCGACGAAGCGCGAAAAATCCCAACCCGCAAAAAGCAGGGCGGCGGCGAGAACGATCACGAAGGCGCGCAGCACAAAACGCAAGGATCAGGACCAATCTGCTGTCAGGAGGTCTTTCAACATCCGGACCATGAAATCAAACCATGTCGGAAAGCGACCGCATCACGGTCACTTTCGCGGCTAGCATCGACGCGATCCCGGCGACGAGGGGGGAGACGCCCAGAATGAGCCCATCAGCCAGCGACAGTGACAGCTGTGGGAGGAGCCAGATCTGCTGATCCGCCTGCTTGACCAGGAACAGCATGAATGCTGCCGCGCCGAACGCCAAGAGGGCGCCGAGCGCGCCAGCCTGGACGCCCAGCATCAGGAAGCGGCGCTCGAAAAGACCTGCTATAAAGCCATCCTTGGCGCCTGTGAGGTGGAGAAGCTCCACGATGTCGCGGCGGGCGAGAAGAGTTGCGTGCGTCGCGAAGGCGATGACGGCGAGACCGGTGGCGCCGAGAAGCCCCACGGCGATAAGGGCGGCGAGGCCTGCAAGTTCAGTGGCGCGCTTCACGTCCTGCGACCAGACGACATGGTCGTCGACAATGGCATCGAGGCTGGCTGCCTTGAGAATGGCGGAGAGACGCTCGTCTGATGCTGCGCCGCCGGGAGCGGCTTCGGCGGCGATGAGGTGAGGAAGTGGCAGGTCGGCGGGAATGCCGGAGGCGCCGAGCCAGGGCCGGAGCAGTTCTTCCGACTCTTTACGTTCGAGCGCGCGGGCGGAAACGATGCCAGGCGCAGTTTTGATGAGTTGGAGGGCGCGCGTCGTGGCTGCGTCATCGCCGCGCACGCGGATGGTGATCTGGCCTGTGACCTGATCGGCCCACGCATCGGCGGCGGAATAGGCGGAGCGCGCGACGAGGCCGGAGAGGGCGGCGAGGAAGCAGAGTGCGCAGACGACGAAGAATAGCGCGGCTTCGCGCGCGTCTTCCTTTGGCAACAGAGGCGCGAGCGAAGGCTTCATGCCGGCGTCTCCGGCGCAGCGACCTGCTGTGCGGGCACGCGAACGACCATTCCGTCAGCGAGACGCAGGACATCTGTCCTGGCCTTGCGCACCATGGCGAGGTCGTGAGTGGCGATCAGCACCGTTGTGTTGAGACGCCGGTTGAGCTCGCGAAAGAGGCGGAGCAGGCGGTCGCCCATTTCCTCGTCGACATTGCCGGTGGGCTCGTCGGCGATGATGAGGTCGGGCTTCACGACGACGGCGCGGGCGATGGCGACGCGCTGTTTCTCGCCACCGGACAGCGTGGCGGGGCGGGCGTCTAGCCGGTCGCCGAGGCCGACCCATTTCAGCAGTTCGATGACGTCGTTCCGGTAGGTTTTCTCGTGCTGTCCCAAGACGCGGAGCGGCAGGGCGACATTTTCGTAGGCGCTGAGATGGTCAAGGAGGCGGAATTCCTGGAAGACGACCCCGATGCGGCGGCGGAGCGGGGCCAGATCCTTCCGGGACAACCGGCTGGTATCAACCCCAAACATGGAAACCCGGCCGGCCGTAGGCCTTAAAGCCAGATAGGCCAATCTCAGCAAGGTGGACTTCCCGGCCCCGGACGGACCGGTAAGAAATGTCATCGAACCGGCCTTAAGTTGCAGAGAAACATCAGCAAGAACATCGGCTTCCGGTCCATAGGACAGGCCGATACGGTCCAGGCGGATGACCGGTTCATCTGAGGTTAGGCTGCTTTCCCGCATGACTCCCCTGGGCAGTTTATCTTTCAGAATCCAGCCCTAATTGGACTATATTAACCAGTCCTGTGATTCCGATAATGCGATGATCCTCGTCTGTCCGTCTTGCGATACGCGATATTTCGCTGACGACGCCTCCATCGGTAAGGAGGGGCGTCGCGTGCGATGCGCCACCTGTGGCCACGCCTGGCACGCAAAATTGCCCGAGGAAGAGGGCGAACCCGTTGTCGCCGAGGAGACCGGGCTTACCCGCGAACAGGTCGAGCGCCTCCGCCAGACGGCGGCGGAGAACACCAAGGCGCGTGCGGGCCCGCACGCGGAATTCCGGGCGCGCGAGCACGCCAAACGCAAGCGCCATCGCGGACGAGCGGTGACCATCGCCTGGGCCACCGGCTTTGCGCTTTTCGTTTCGCTGGTTGGCGCGGCGGTGTTGTTCCGCAACGAGGTGGCGGAGGCTTTCCCGCGCGCGGCGACGATTTACCGCCTCGTCGGGCTAGAGGTGAACCGCTTTGGCCTGACGTTCGAGAATGTCGAAGCGCGACGGACCTTCGATGGGACAACGCCGGTGCTGACCGTGACAGGTGCGGTGATCAACAGCGGCGAAGAGCGGCTGGACACGCCGCAGCTGCGCGTGAAGCTGAAGGACGAGGCCGGCAATACTGTGCAGACGTGGACCGACAATTTCAGCCTGCCGTCCCTGGGGCCGGCCGAGCGGACGGAGTTCTCGTCGCGGTTCGAGGCGCCTCCAGTGGAGACGTATCGGCTGACGGTCAGCTTCGCGCGCGCGGAGGGCGAAGAGTCGATTGGCGGCGATACCGACATCCAGGCGACCACTGAAGGCGGCGGCGTTGCGCACGATGACAACACTTCAGGCGCCAAGCCGGCGGAGGCGCATGAAGAGCCGCCCTGGTCTGGCGGCGATGGCGCAGGCGAGCATGTCGCTGCCGACGCTGCTCCCGCAGAGCCGGCGCATGTCGAACCGACCAGGGAGACCGACCATCACTGACCTTGCAGTTCCGGCCGATGTCGACGTCCTGCTGAGGGCGGACGAGGTTGACGCCCGGATCGAGGCGCTGGCGGACAAGCTGGCGCCGCAGGTGTCGATGGGCGCGTGGACGGCTGTCGTCATTCTGCTGGGCGCGACGCCTTTCGCTGCTGACCTGATGCGCGCCTTTGCACGCCGCGGAATCGACATGGGCTTCGACGCGCTTTGGCTGGAGAGCTATGCGGATGCGCGCGAAAGCTCCGGTCGGATGCTGGTGCGCGCGGATGTGGCGCGCCCGGTGGAGGATCGCGGCATTCTGCTGATCGACGACGTGTTCGATAGCGGCCGCACGATCTCGTTCGCCCGCGACCACATGCTGCACAAGGGTGCGCGCGAGGTGCTCACGTGCGTGTTCGCGCGCAAGCCGGAAGCAGTGGCCACCGGGCTGGACGTCTGGGCGTGGGATGCGCCGCACCGCTATCTCGTTGGGTATGGCATGGACGACGCCGGCAAGCTGCGCGGCCTGCCATTCGTGGGTGCAATCAAGGGCGCCTAGATCGCACTGATCTTGCGAGTTGGTCTCTCCCCCTTTTCAAGGGGGGCCTTGTTGGGCGACCCAGCGTAGCAATTGAATCGTCGCCCGCAATGCGATCAGAACCGTTCGAGCAGGCGGTTGAGGTATTCGAGTTCTTCGCGGGTGAGGGCGCGGTTGCCGGCTCGGCGGCGGATTTCGTCGAGGATTTCACGTGCTTTCTGGCGGTCCATCTCCTCGGGGATCTGGACGTTGTCGCCATAGCCGCTGTCGCCGTTGTTGAGGCGGCCGAGGACGTCGCGTTCATCCCGCTCTTCACGCGCTTCTGGATCGTTCTCGTCGTTGATGCGGGCGAGTTCGCTGGAGCGGTCGGCCAGCGAGGACATGGCCTGTTGCTGCGCTTCCTTGGCGGCGGCGAAGTCGCCACGGCGCAGGGCTTCCTCCGCGCGCTTCTGCATCTCAATGGCGTTGCCAAGCAGGCGGCGTGTCCGCTCGGATTCCTGGCCGTAGCGAGCGTCGCCCTGCGCGCCGGGACGGCCGGGTTGGCCGCCGGGGCCGCCGCGATCGGCCTGATCGCCTCCTGGGCCGTCGCCGCCTAATTGCTGACCGGGCTGCTGGCCGGGCTGATTGCCCTGTTGTCCCTGTCCTTGCTGGCCCTGCTGTCCCTGTTGCTGGCCGGGGCCCTGACCTTGTTGCTGACCTTGGCCTTGCTGCTCGCCCTGACCTTGCTGTTCGCCCTGACCTTGCTGTTCGCCCTGGCCCTGTTGTTTACCCTGACCCTTCTGACCCTGCTGCTGGCCCTCACCTTCTTGGCCCTCAGGTTGTTTCGGCTGGCCGCCGCCGGAACGCATCTGCTGCTCGAGGCGCTCGCGCAATTGCCGCTGCTGGTCGGCAAGCTCCTGGCCCTTCTGCGGGCTGGCGCCGTCGCGCTGGGCTTCTTCGGTCTGGTCGTTGAGGTCGCGCTGGTCGTTCATGGCGCGGTTGGTGTCCTGGAGCGCGCGGTTCATCGCGCGGTTCATCGGACCATCCTGCTGCTGGCCGTCGGTATTTCCCTGACGGCCCATCGTGACCTGCATGTTCTCCATCTTTTCGAGGAGTTTCTGCATGTCGTTCAGAAGCTGGCGCGCCTGGTCGCGGGCGCCGGTTTCGGCGAGATCGCGCAGGGCCTGCAGCATGCGGGTGAGTTCGTCGTCACCCATCTGCTGGCCAGGCGCACCGCCGCTCTGCTGCTGGTTGCCATCCTGCGAGACGTTGCCGTTGCGCATGGCTTCCGCGATCTGGGCGGCGAGATAGTTCTCGATCGCCTGTTCGTACATGTCCATCAGGCGCTTGATTTCTTCTTCCGACGCGCCGCGGCGGAGCGCTTCCTCCAGCGCGCGGCGGGCAGCTTCGAGCGCGGAAGTGGCGTCGGCGAGGCTGCCGTATTCGGCGCGCAGGGCGATGTCCCACAACAGGCCTTCGGCGCTCTCGGCTTCCTCGCGATTGCGCGCGCTGTCGATGATGCCGTGGGCGTTGCGCAGGCCCATGAAGATCACGGGGTCCTGGAAATAGTCCTCCGGGCGCCAGGTGATGGCCTCGAGCAGCATGACGGAGCGCTTGATCTCCTTCGGCGCCCAGCGGAGACGTGAGGCCGACGCGACGGCCAGGGCGTTGTAGCCCGTGCCGGTGACATTGGTGAAATTGTCCTCGCCCTCGGGCGCCTGTTTGTATTCTTCCCAGTTGCGCAGCAGAACCGCCCGCGCTTCCTGCGCCATGCGGGCGTTGGGCTGGAGGAAGATCTTCTCGGGCAGGCGATAGGAGAAGACCTCGCTTTCGGCTATCTGGCCGGCGGCGTCGGTGGCGCGGAGCTTCGCCTGCAGGTCCATGCCGGCCCAGCGATGCTTCACCAGGTCCTGCGAGTAATTGCCTTCTTCCTCGACCGGCGATAGCGCGACCGTCTCGACGGGAACTGCGTCCTCGATGACGCCGGCGGAGGCGGGAATGTCCTTGCGACCGAAGAAGACGAGTTCAAGTTTGTCGACACCGTAGTCGTCCGCGATCTTGTATTTGAATTCCGTGCGGTCGCCGTCGCCGAGCTTCGGCGGTTCGATGAAGGAGACTGTGGGGGATGCGTCGTCCGTGACGGTGAACGGGAAGCTCGCGCGCGTGCCCCAGAAATTCACCGCGATGGTCATCGGTTCTTTCACCACGACGCGGGCTTCGTACGCGTTCTGGATGTCGGCTTGCGGATGCAGCGTGACTGTGCCGCCATCGACGGGCATCACTACGATCTGCGGTGCGCCGGGGCCGATGACACGCAGCGTGACTTCGGAGCCTTCGGGCGCCTTGGCCGACTGGCCCGGCGTGAGCACGAAGGGCGCGGAGCCGGTGTAGACCGGCGGGGTGATCCAGGCTTCGATCTTGAGCGTGTGGGCGCCGAAGAGGGCGCCGAAATCCGGGAACAGGCCTTTGCCCATCCGCTCGGGCGCGGAGGTGTTGGCGAAGACGCCGGCGATGAGGATGAGGGTGGGCGCGGCGAGGCGGAGATAGAGCGGGTCAGCCTGCTTCCAGTGCGGGCGGACGTCGAGCTTGCCGACCCTTGCGGCGAGCGCGGCCATGCGGTCGCGGTGTTCCTGCCAAAGCGTCCAGCCAGGGGCGTCCACCTTGGCGGGCCGGTCGGTCCAGACGCTGAGCGGGCGGCCTTCGATGGCGCTGTCGATCAGGTCGCGTGCTTCATCGTCGGACGGCGCGCGCCAGACTTTCCAGCCGACCAGCATGGTTGTGATGAAACCGACCCAGAAGACGACGCCGATCGTCGCCTGCACTTCCAACGCCAGGAGCGTGTAGAGGCCGCTGAGCCAGAAAACCGCAAAAATTGTGAACCAGACGAGGGGGGGCAGGGTCGAGCGGATGAGGGCGGGCCAGAAGAGGCTTCGGCGCGCGGAAGCTATCCGAGCGTCAAGCTTCTGTCTGAGGCCAAATCCGTCAGCCACTCGCTATCCAATCTGGGGCCCGTTCCAGGGCGATCATCTCGTCGAATGTCGGCCGGCGGCGGACGACAACACAAGCATCGCCTCGAACGAGGGCCTCTGCAACCAGTGGTCTCGAATTATACTGGGACGACAATGTGGCGCCGTAGGCGCCTGCGGTCATGAAGGCCACGAGATCGCCCTCATGCAGGGGGGGCATGGAGCGGTCCTTGGCGAAACGGTCGGTGCTTTCGCAGATGGGCCCCACAAGGTCCACGGGACTGCGGGTAGCGCCCAAAGCAGGCGTTCTGACCGGCAGGACCTCATGATAGGCGCTATAGAGCGCAGGGCGCATCAAGTCGTTCATCCCGGCGTCGAGGATCACGAACGTCCGGCCGTCGCGCTCTTTGATGTACTCCACCTTCGAGATCAAAACTCCGGCATTTCCAGCGATTAACCGTCCCGGTTCGAAGATAAGCTGGACGTCGAGGCTGCCCAGCACGTCGCGGGCCTGGTTTGCATAGACCAAGGGGCTGTCGGGGTCTTCGCCGTCCTTGTAGGGCACGCCGAGACCGCCGCCGAAATCGACGCGCGAAATCGCAAAGCCGCGGTCGCGCAACCGGCGAACCAGGGCGACTACTTTTTCCCACGCCGCGCGGAACTGTTCGACGCGCATGATCTGGCTGCCGATGTGGACGGCGATGCCGACGGGATCGATGCCGGGCAGGCGGCTGGCTTCGTCATAAAAGGCGTCAGCCTCGTGCCAGGCGATCCCGAACTTGTGCTCGGCGGAGCCTGTGGAGATATGGGCGTGGCCGCCGGCCTCGACATGCGGATTGACGCGGAACGCGATGGGTGCGCGCTTGCCCATCTCGCTGGCGATTTTCGAGAGGCGGTGGAGTTCGGGCAGCGACTCGACGTTGAACTGGTGGATGCCGCGCGTGAGGCCGATCTTCATTTCCTCAGCCGTCTTGGCGACGCCGGAGAAGACGATGCGGTTGGCGGGGACGCCTGCCTCCATCGCTTTCATCAACTCGCCGCCCGAGACTACGTCCGCGCCCGCGCCCATCTCGGCGAGCGTCGCGATGACGCCTAGATTGGAGTTGGCCTTGACCGCATAGGCGATCAGCACGTTGCGATTGGCGAAGGCGTCTGCGAGCACGCTGTAGTGACGTCGCAGGGTGGCGTCGGAATAGACATAGGCCGGCGTGCCGAGCTCGCGCGCCACCGCCTCCAGCGACACGTCCTCGCAGTGAAGGACGCCATTGCGATAGGCGAAGTGATGCATCGTTCGGGTTCCGGCTCACGTTTGTGGCGAGGTAGCGGATGCGGGGTGGCGTGTCACCCTGTAGATGGGGTTGTGCGGACGCCCTCGTGGTTCGACGGGCGCCAGCTTTCGCTGCTGCTCACCATGAGGGCTAACCTGCTGGCCTACCTATAGCCCTCATGCTGAGCAGGCCCGGAGGGCCGTCCGTCGAACCACGAGGGCGCGCGGAAGCTTGTTATTGCGGTCTGGCCGGCGGTGTTGCCTGTTGCTGCAGCTGTTGGCGGCGGGCGTCATCTGTCGCCTTGCGTTCGGCGTCCTGCCGGGCTTTTTCGGCCGCTGCGGCTTCCTCGGCGGCCTTGATGGTGCGCGGGTCAAGCGGGCCTTCGTTGGGCGGATTGCCCCACAGCGGCGCCGGGCGCTCGAGTTCGCCGCGCAGGCCGCATGCGGAGAAAAGAGTCGCGGCGAGACCAACTGCCAGAACGGTGCGGATCACTGCGTAACTCCGGGTTGCTGCCCCTTCCGCCTGATCGGCGGGCGGGCGGCGGATGTCAATTGGTCATGGCTGTAAGCGTCGCAGACGCGTCAATGCGGGGTTGGCTCGACCGCGTAGGTTTTGCCAAGCACGCCGAACTTTCTAGCGAGGCCCGCATCCATAGCAACTTGCATGACGGCCGCCACATCTGAATAACGAGCCGGGGAGTCAGGTTTGACCTTGAGGTCTGCGTTTGGGTCGGTGACGGCCTCATGACGCTGCCTCAGCTCTTGCGTTGCTGCATGCTCCCCATTCAGCAGGATTGTGCAACCTTTGGCGATCTCGATGGTGATAATATGCTGATCCATGGAAGGCTCTGGCGTTGACGCTGAAGGTATTTGGCAGCCGGATGCCGCAAGCAGGGCTGCGATCAAGGCAAGATGTCGAGTCCGCGAGGTGGCTGCTCGATCGCTCATGCCGCCAACAATAGCAGCCCGCTCACTTCCCGCCATCGATTTGCATTCCCGCGATCGAAAGCCTGCATGTCAAGATTGATCGCACAGATATGCTGTGGCGCTGTTGGAGTCAGGAAAGTGCCCCATCCCATGCGCTGTCATTCCCGCCGGAGCGAAGCAGAGAGCGGGAAGCCGGCCGTTGCATTCGAGCTTTGCGCCCCTGGGTTCCCGCTCTGCGCGGCTCTGCCGCTTGGCGGGAATGACGTTGGGTGGGGCGGCGGTGAGCGCGCTTGGCGCGCTGGCTGGATCCCGGCCTTCGCCAGGAACGCGCGTACGGGCTCACTCCTCCAGATTTCGCTAAGCCAGCTTTGCCTTCCACGCCGCCACTTGCTCCCGCACGCGCGCAGGCGCTGTACCTCCATAGCTCTGGCGCGAGGCTACTGATGCATCGACCGTCAGAACCGCGAACACCTTGTCGGTGATGCGTGGTTCGAGTTTCTGCAGCACGCCGAGGGGCAGGTCGGGCAGGGCGACGCCTGCGGCTTCGGCGGCTTTCACGGCTGCGCCGGTGATGTGGTGGGCTTCGCGGAAGGGGATGTTGAGTTCGCGGACGAGCCAGTCGGCGAGGTCGGTGGCGGTCGAGAAGCCCGAAGACGCGCTGGCGCGCATGCGCTCCTTGTTAGGCGCCATGGTGGAGATCATGCCGGTCATCGCCTGCAGCGACAGGTCGAGACTGTCGAAGGCTTCGAACGTGGTAAGCTTGTCGTCCTGCATGTCCTTCGAATAGGCGAGGGGCAGGCCTTTCATGATCGTCATGAGCTGGACAAGCGAGCCCATGGCGCGACCAGACTTGGCGCGTACGAGTTCGGCGGCGTCGGGGTTGCGCTTCTGCGGCATGATGCTGGAGCCGGTGGACCACGCATCGCTCATGCGCACGAAGCCGAACTGGGCGGAGGACCAGATCACGATCTCTTCAGCGAGACGCGACAGGTTCTGCGCGCAGATGGCGACGGCGGCGAGCGCTTCGAGTGCGAAGTCGCGCGAGGATACTGCGTCGAGCGAGTTGGCCATAGGGCGGTCGAAGCCGAGCGACGTCGCGACCATGTGGCGGTCGATGGGGAAGCCGGTGCCGGCGAGTGCGGCGGCGCCCAGCGGACTCTCGTTCATGCGCACGATGGCGTCAGCAAAACGGCCGCGGTCGCGGTCGAACATCTCGACATAGGCCATCAGGTGATGGCCGAGGGTGATGGGCTGGGCCGTCTGCAGGTGCGTGAAGCCTGGCATGACGGTATCGGCGTGCGTCGCGGCCTGTGCCAGCAGCGCCCTCATCAGCGCGGTGATCTGGCCGTGGCGCGTCTCACACGCGGATTTGACCCACAGGCGGAAATCGAGCGCGACCTGGTCGTTGCGGGAGCGGGCGGTGTGCAGCCGGCCGGCGGGTTCGCCGATGATTTCCTTGAGGCGGGATTCCACGTTGAGGTGGATGTCTTCCAGCGCCTTGGAAAACTGGAATTTTCCTTCGCGGATCTCGGTAAGGACCTGGTCGAGGCCCTTCTGGATCGCCGCTTCGTCGGCCTGTGCGATGACGCCCATTTTCGCGAGCATGGCGGCATGGGCCTTCGAACCCGCAATGTCTTGCTCAGCGAGGCGCTTGTCCACGTCGATGGACGCGTTTATCGCCTCCATCACCTGATCTGGCAGCGCCGAGAACCGGCCGCCCCACATGGTATTGCTCTCGGGATTCTTCGTCATGACGCTCAGACCAGCCTTTTCCGCCGCGCTTCTCGCACTCTTCGCGGCGGCATGCCAGCCGGGCGAGACGCCTGCGGCTGCAGCGCCGGCTCCCGCTGCTGTCGAGCCGGCGGCGGCGTCCGCAGATGCGCCTGCGTCAGCGCTGACCCAGCTGGCGGCTTTCAAGACCGGTCAGTTCGAGCGGCTGGACACCGACATGGACCTGTCGCTTCCCACCGCGAAATTCGCGGATGCAGACGGGAAAGAGCACACCTTCGCCCAGTATGCCGGCAAGGTCGTGGTCTACAATATCTGGGCCGAATGGTGCGGACCGTGCGTGGAGGAGATGCCGAGCCTCGTTCGCCTCCAGAAGGCTTTTGCGGGCAAGGATGTGGTCGTGGTTCCGGTCGCCTTCGGGTTCGGCAAAGGCGTGACGCGGGAAACGACGCTGGCGAGGTTCAAGGAACTCGTGGGTTCGGACCTGCCATTTTATTACGACGGCGAACTGGAAGTGAACGGTCAGGCGCAAACGGGCGCGCTGCCGGCGACCATCATTTATGACAGGTCCGGCAAGGAAGCGGCACGGCTGATCTACCCGGCCAAATGGGACGCGCCTGATGCGATCGCGCTAGTGCAGGCAGTTTTGGACGGGCAGAGCTGAGTTTTCCTCAGTCAGCTGATCGTCATGGACCCCTGCTCGGCTTCGCGCCAACCCAAGTTTTCGCGCGGAGCGGCTTAAATTACAGCCAGAGTTGCAATTCAACGGCCCGATCTGCGTAAAGCCCGGCGTGGCGCTTGGCAAGGAGCGGACGGCGCCGTTTATTTCCGATAAGAAAATGCTGGAGCGCCTGAAGGGCGGCGCCACGGCCTGAACGCGCGCAGACGCGAATGGCCGGTGAGAGTGTGGGGTGGCGATGACCAATGCAAAAGGGTCAGAGGGCAACATCGTTGGCAAGCTCGGCGACCTTGCGGTCGGCGCGTTGCGCAGGCCGCGCCGGGAAACGCTGCTGACGCTCCTGCCCGATGTCGCGGCGTCGCGCCCGCTGAAGAAGGACGAGGAATATGTGCGCGTGCGCATGCTCGCCGCGCGCCTGCCGGATGCGGGCAATGTGTTCTCCACGAAGTTTCCGCTGGTCTATGCGGGCGTGGGGCTGGGCGAGATCGCCAACGAGCCGGCGGGCTTCGCGAAGGCGATCTCGAGCGCCTTCAGCCAGGAAGGCATGAAGGGCGAGGACCGCGAGACGCTGGGCGAGGTGGTACTGTTCAATGCATCGCCGTACGCGGGGGCGCTCAATCTGGCGTTGGGGCTGTTATCGGTGCGCAGCTCGAGCCGCGCGAAGGAATTGCTGAAGAAGGTCGCCGAGCTTTCGGAAAAGGCTGCGACGCCTTTCATTGGCGAGGCGGCGAAGACGATCGGGGCGGTTGCGAGTTCGATCGACCTGCTGACGTCAGACGGCAACTATTTCGAACTTGGGCTGATGAAGTCGATGGATGCGCCGGCGACCGGCGTCTATGCGGTCTATTACGATCGCGGGAAGGAAGACGAGGACGTCATATTCGGCTTCGCCAATGGCAAGCTGATCAATGTTAAGACGGGCGCTGCGCTGCGCCGGTCGTACATCGTGATCTCTATCGAGGCGCTGGAGACCCGTGATGATGCACACACCATCCCGCGCCTGAGGAAGAAGTTCGACCAGGTCATCGAGGAGATCGAGAAGGGCGCCGACGAGGAACGGGTGCGTGCGCTCATCCAGGAGTATGCGGGCCTTGCTGCGATCTGGCCCGATCTGCTGAAAGCGGATCAGGATAATCTGGTGAAAGCGGCGCGAGAGAAATTCAAGGCTTTTCGCCAAGCGCGCACGGGCTTCGAAAGCCGCCGCGGCTTCGAAAGTGTGACGCCGGAATACGGGCCGGCCCGTCCAACGCTGGACACTGTGATGGCGGATGCGATGAAGGCGCGGTTCGGCTGGGATGAAGCGGCTGCGACGGTGGAGGCGGTGACCGATGCGCCCAAGGACGAGGTGACCGCTCAATCGCTGACTCTTGAAGAGATTTCTGAACGCCTGCCGAAGGCGGTCGATCGGGGCGACATGCTGGCGGTGAGTGCGTTCTCTGCGGCCGCAGTCGCGGCGATCCAGTACGGCCTGCCACCTTATCCCCAGATGGCGGTCAAGCGCATCATGCAATGCCTGCGCGCCGCGCGTCGGTTCAACGACATGAAGCTGGTCGGCGAGAAACTGCTGGCGCAGGGCGAACGCAAGCCTCTTTTTATGAAGCTCTACGGCCAGGCGTTGATCGAGCTCAAGGACGGAGCCGCCGCAGAGCTGGTGCTCAAGCAGGCGGAAGACCTAGCGAAGCACACGCACGATTCGGTGGAGCTCCTCGATATCTATGGCTCGCTCGGGCGCATCCACAAGGATCGCTTCGTCGAGATCGATCCGAAGCACATTCGCGCGCGGCAGCTCGCGTTCGACAAGAGCCTTGGCTACTACCGTCTCGGCAAGAAGCTGCTAAACAAGGAGAGCAACCTCTATCACACCGTGAACGTGATGGCGCTTGCGTTTGCAGGACACCGCGCCGGGCTGAAAGTTCCCAAGGATCTGTCGCCAAAGCACATCAGGAAGCTGGCTGAGCAGGTCCGCGCTTATGTCGACGGTCAGCACCCCAACATCCAGGACTGGGATTACGCCAACGCTGCCGAAGCGGCGCTCGCGCTCGAAGACTATCCGGAGGCGCGGCGCTGGCTCGATGAATACGCACGTGAGAATATCCGCGACGCCTTCTCGCTGAATTCCACCCTGCGCCAGGTCACTACGCTGTGGGGCGTCGCGGTTGGCGGCAAGCACGGCGACGTCGTCGAAGGCCTGCAGATGGCGCTGATGGCCGCGGACAATGGCGTGTTGTTCAGCGTACAGGGCGTGCAACAGCTGCTGAATGCGCCGAACGAGGCGCGCTTCGAGGCGATCTTCAACGGCGAGACCGGCATCTCTGTTCAGACGGCCTACAAGGCGCTGGGCATGTCCTGCTTCGTCGGCAAGGTTCTGCATGGCGACCGGCAGAAGGGCACGGGTTTCCTTGTGCGGTCAGCGGACCTGCTCCCCGCTGACGAGGCGCTGCTGAAGAAGCATGGTCTTGGCGAATGGCTGTTCCTGACCAATGCCCATGTCATCTCGCCGACGGGCGAACACGGAGCCATCCCGCACGACAGCGCGCAGATCGAGTTCCAGATGGCGCCATCAGCCAAGCGCTTCAAAGCGCTGCGCACCGTCTGGTCATCGTCCGCTACGGGCGGTCATGACTGCACAATAGTTGAACTCGATGGGCATCCGCAGTTTGGCGCGGACGTTTCTCCGGCGCGAATTTCGGCCTACCTGCCGCGGTGCCGCTTCGCTGTGGGCGAGAACGTCGCGCGTCCGCGCGTGTTGGTGCTGGGCCACCCGGATGGACGGGCGCTGGAGATAACGTTCAACAACAACCTGCTGCTCGACCATGACGGGCCGTCGATTGGCCAGCCGTTCGGCGCAAAGCCGGTGAGGGTGCAATATCGCGCGCCGACAGAGCCTGGCTCGTCTGGCAGTCCGGTGTTCGATGCCGATACGCTCGAACTGATCGCGATCCATCATCGTGGCGCCGTCGCGCCGATCGATCCGACATTCGGCGACGCGATACGCTATCAGGCCAATCAGGGCATGTCGCTGCGTGCGATCATGCTCGCACTCCAGGCTGCGCTGGGTGGGGGGGCGATTGCAGGCGCTGTGCCCCCCGCACCTGCGCAACCTGTGCGGCAGGAGGCCGGTTCAGGGCATGCCGCGACGCCGGTCAGCGAGGCCGCATTCCAGGCGCTGCGCGGTTATGCGGAATGGGAGGATGAGCCGGGGTTCGAAAGTCTGGGAAGGAAGTCGGACCGCAAGCTTCCGCGCCAGTGCGGGGATTTCATCGCGAGCTTCGAAGTTTCGAGTCCTGCCCATTACAAGGCGAAACTTCAGGCGCCGTGCTGGCCCGGCGGGGAGTCCGGCCTCACCATCGGCGTGGGTTACGACCTGCGTCATGCCTCGGCTGCCGAATTCCGCGAGCATTGGTCGGCGCTGCTGCCTGCCGTCGTGATCGACAGGTTGCTGCCCTATTGTGAAAAGGTGGAGCCCGATCTTGCGAAGCGCAAGCTCGCTGCCGCAGCGCTGAAGGACATTGCGATTTCGTTTGAGGCGGCGACGACCGTTTTTACGGACGTCATGCTTCCGATGCATACGTTGAAGACCGAGAAATGCTTCCCGAACACCGGCGACCTGCATGACATCAGCATGGGCGCGCTTGTGTCGCTGGTGTTCAATCGCGGGCCAAGTCTGGGAAGCGACGACTCTCGGAAGGAGATGCGCAACATCGCGGCGCACATGCAAGCCAAGGCGTTTGACAAGGTCGCGGGAGAGATCCGCGACATGAAAAGGATCTGGCAGGACAAGGCGGGCGTCGGCGGTCTGCTCGACCGGCGTGACAACGAAGCCGCCGCGTTCGAGGAAGGCCTTCGGCTTCAGCTCGTGGCGGCAAAGCCCGGCGGGCTAGTTACGCCCGCTATTGCCTGACCGGAATTCGATCCGCTTGCCGTCTGTCGTGATGCGCGTGCAGGCGGGCTGGCGCACATCCTCGACCCAGCGACATTCTTCCTTCGAGCCATCCCTGCCGGTGTCGACGCCAAGGCCGTTGCGCTTGCCGTTGACATACTGGCCCTCGAAGCGCTCGCCGCCGATATACTGGACGACGGCCTTGCCTTGCAGCACGCCCTCCACCCAGGTGCCGTCGATCTTGGCGACATTGGAAACTTCGACCCCGGCGCCGTGCGGGCGATGATCAAGGAACTGGCCGGCGATCTTGCGGCCGTCCTTGAAGGTGAGTTCGCCAGGGCCAACTTGCTGGTCGTTCGCGAACGTGCCGCGGAACACTCGGCCGTCGCCGAACGTGGCCGTGCCCTGGCCGGTGCGGCGGTCATCGGCGAAGCGGCCGATATAGGCGTATGACCCGTCGTTGGCCGAAAGCTTGCCCTGACCGCTGCGTCGGTCGTTGAGCCAGCCGCCGTCATAGGTCCAGATCTTGTCGCCGGTAGTGTAGACGCCATCGCCGTTGCGGCGATCGTCCTTCCATTCGCCGACATACACCGAGCCATCCTTGAATGTCTGCGTGCCAGTCCCCTCGCGTTTGCCGCGGACATAGTCGCCTTCGTAGGTAGAGCCATCGGTGTAGGTCTGGCGGCCAAGGCCGCTGCGTTCGCCGTTCAGGAATGCGCCTTCGTAAACCTCGCCGGTCGTCAGCGTCTCCTTGCCCGTGCCGTTGCGTTCGCCGGCGGTATAATTGCCTTCGTAGCGATAGCCGTCCGGGCAGGAATAGATGCCGCGGCCTTCACGCATGCCGCCAGCATAACCGCCCTTGTAGGAGCAGCCGTTGGTGAATGTCTCCACGTTCTCACCACGCAGGATATCGACGGCGACCGACATGAGTTCCCTGACGCCGCCTTTCTCAGCGCAGGCACAATTGATAACGGGCGCACTGAATGTGCCGCCCGGCGTCACGGCGCCAAGGGAGCGTGCCGGCGCCACATAGGTTGAAGGGCGAACACACTGGAAGGTGATGTCCTTGAGGCCCAGCTCACCGGAAGAAGTTGCGTTGTTGACCAGACGAAGCTCGACGTTGGAACCGTCGCATCCCAGCGCCCGAGTTGCGCGCCAGTGGACTTCCCGGCCGTCTGACCACCGCAGCCCGGTGTTCCATTGTGCGCCTTGCCAGGCGCTGGCGCCGAGGGCGAGGGGAACTGCGATGGCAGTCAGGATCAGGGCGAAGCTCCCCGCGCGCAGCTGAAGACCGGACATGGGCAGGAACTCCCGGCATGTGATGGGAATGAATTCTAGCACGCCACAACGCCCGTCAAGTTGAGCCAAACTGTGGCGTCGTTGCGGCGTCGGAGCGGATCAAACGCACTTCCCGGAACCGTCTAGGGATCGCGGCGTTGGTGCTTTAGTCAAACCTGGATCAACGGAGCTGATAATGACGCGCACGATGTTTTTCGCCCCCGCAGCGGCGTTCCTAGGCTTCGCTCTGCTGTCCGGATGTGGACACAACATGCAGGAGCGCGCGGCAACGGGCGCTGCGACCGGCCTTATCGTTGCGGGCCCGGTCGGCGCCGCGGTCGGCGCGGGTGTCGGTGCGGTTGTTAACGAAACCAAAGAACCGGATGGCAAACAGTAATTTCCCGGCGAGTTTCTGACGGGTTTTGTTGGTGGGCTGCATAGGCCGGGCGCGGATAATCTCCGCGACCGGCCAGTTCTATTGCGGTACTGGCGGCGGGCGGCGGTGACGGATAGAATGCTGACAGCAAACGCGGGGTTCGGCATGACGCTTCGAAAAATTCTGACCCTTTCGGCCGGAGTCATTGCGGCCGCCCTGGTGGCGGGCTGCGGCACGAATATGGAGCAACGCGCGGCGACGGGGGCCGCGACCGGTCTCATCATAGCCGGTCCTGTTGGGGCGGCGGTGGGTGCAACTGTCGGCGCCGTGGTCGACACCGTGGACGACAAGAACAAATAGCCGCCTCTGACCAACGTAGTGTCAGCAGCATGCCGCGGACATTGTCCCGGCACTGGCGAACGCATACGGAACGGCCCATATTGCCGCCATGGCGAAATCTCCCTCCAAGACCGCTAAACCGGGCGCCTCGAAAACTGCGTCTAAAGCCGCATCCCGGAAGGGCGTGAGCGAAGGGCCGGGCGCGGCCTTCGCTGCCAAGATCAAGGAGGCCGTGGCGGTGGCGGAGGCCGACCAGGTCTGGACCCCCCATCGCCCCGAGCGGACATGGGAAAAATTCGAAGGCGGCCGTCGCTTTCGCGTCGCCTCGGGGTACGAGCCTGCTGGCGACCAGCCACAGGCGATCTCCGATCTGGTGGCCGGCATCAAGGACAACGAGATGGACCAGGTCCTTCTCGGCGTCACTGGCTCGGGCAAGACTTTCACCATGGCAAAGGTGATCGAAGCGGTGCAGCGCCCGGCCCTGATCCTTGCTCACAACAAGACACTGGCGGCCCAGCTCTACGGCGAGTTCAAGAGCTTCTTCCCCGACAACGCCGTCGAGTATTTCGTATCGTATTACGACTATTACATGCCGGAGGCCTACGTCCCGCGGACGGACACGTACATCGAGAAGGAATCATCCATCAACGAGGCGATTGATCGGATGCGGCACTCGGCTACGCGGGCGATTCTGGAGCGGGATGATGTGATAATTGTTGCTTCGGTGTCGTGCATCTACGGCATCGGGAGTGTTGAGACTTACTCGGCGATGACATTTGAATTGGCGCAGGGGGAGGCGCGGGATCCGCGGCAGGTGGCGGCGGATCTGGTGGCGTTGCAGTACAAGCGTAATGATCAGGCGTTTGGGCGTGGGACCTTTCGGATGAAGGGGGACACGATGGATGTGTGGCCAGTTCACCAGGAAGACAGGGCGTGGAAGATCTCGTTTTTTGGAGACGAGGTCGAGGCGATCACCGAGTTTGATCCGCTCACCGGCAAGCAGACGCGGTCGATGGAGAAGATCAAGGTTTACGCCAATAGCCACTACGTCACACCGCGACCGACGCTGAACCAGGCGGTGGAGAGCATCAAGGAGGAGCTGCGCCAGCGGCTCGCCGTGCTGAACAAGCAGGGGAAACTATTAGAAGCGCAACGGCTCGAACAACGCTGCCAGTTCGACATGGAGATGATGGTTGCAACCGGAAGTTGCGCCGGCATCGAGAACTACAGCCGCTACCTCACCGGTCGCAAGCCCGGCGAGCCGCCGCCGACGTTGTTCGAATACCTACCGGACAACGCCATCATCTTCGTCGATGAAAGCCACCAGACTATCCCGCAGATCGGCGCGATGTTCCGCGGCGACTTCAACCGCAAGTTCACGCTCTCCGAATACGGCTTCCGCCTGCCCAGCTGCCTCGACAACCGCCCGCTCAAGTTCGACGAGTGGGAGCAGATGCGCCCGCAGACCGTGCACGTCTCCGCCACGCCCGGGCCCTGGGAGCTCAACCAGACCGGCGGCGTCTTCACCGAACAGATCATCCGCCCCACCCACTTGATCGACCCCCCGGTCGAGGTGCGCCCGGTCTACAGGGACAACGCCAACCAGGTGGACGACTGCATCGCCGAGGTGAAGGCCGCGGCCGCGAAGGGGTTCCGCTCGCTTGTCACCACGCTCACAAAGAAGATGGCCGAACAGCTCACCGAGCACGTGCACGAGATGGGCGTGCGCGTGCGCTACATGCACTCCGACATCGACACGATCGAACGCATCGAGATCATCCGCGACCTCCGGCTCGGCAAGTTCGACTGCCTGGTCGGCATCAACCTCCTGCGCGAAGGCCTCGACATTCCCGAGTGCGCCTTCGTCGGCATACTCGACGCCGACAAGGAGGGCTTCCTGCGCTCCGAGACGTCGCTGATCCAGACCATCGGCCGCGCGGCGCGCAACAGCGAGGCGCGGGTCGTGCTCTATGCCGATCACATCACCGGCTCGATGGAGCGTGCGATGGCCGAGACGGCCCGCCGACGCGCCCGGCAGAAGGCGCATAACGCTGAACACGGTTTCGAGCCGATCACGGTGATCTCGGGGGTGAAGGACGTGCTCGAAGGCGTCACGTCGAAGGCGGCGCAGGGCCTGCTGCCGCGGGGGCGCGACCCTAACAAGCGCGGGAAGGGCAATACGCTTCCGGGCATGGAAGAGGAAGGCTTCGAGTTCATCGGCAAGGGTCACAATCTCACCCGCGTCATCGACACGCTTGAGAAGGAAATGCGCGAAGCCGCCGCAAACCTGGAATTCGAAGCCGCCGCAAGGCTACGCGACGAGGTCAAGAAACTGCGCGACGCGGAGATCGGGCTGGGCGTCGAGGCGATGCTGCCGCCGGCGGATTAGGGCAGGACTTTCCGGCCGCTTCGCGACCGGCCCCTTCCGTCTCGCGACGAAGCCTTGTGATCCACCTCCCCCAACGCTGCGCATAGAGGGAGGCCATTCAACGGTGCGTTGCCTCCACCGGTCGAAGACTGGGGGGAGGTGGATCGCTGACAAAGTCAGCGAGACGGAGCAATTGTCTTGTTTCATGCGAAGTGGCTTTTGTCGCGAAGCATGACGTTGCGTACAGTGAGGAGCTTCCGGGCGAGGGCGAGGATGGCGACCTTGACTGGCGAAAAAGGAACGCGCGCCGAACTCTACTTTGCCATCACGACCGCCGTTGCGCAGGTAATTGATCAGGCGCCTGCCGAAATGCCCAAGGGCGTCAGCGTAAATATTCCTCGGCTCGGCAAGCCCTACTCGCAGGCCCAGCTGGCCGGCAAAATTCCGCGGCTGCTTCCGAATGCGCCCGATCGACCGGCCTAGCGGTCCTGGGTCGGGACGTAGGGGGAGATGAGGCCCAGCGGGGCCGCGGTCGTGCGCTTGGCGACGTTGACGATGATGCGGGACTGGATGTCCGACACCAGGCCGAGGGCCAGGATCTTGTCGCGCAGGAAGTTGTCGTAGGCGTGCATGTCGGTGGTGATGATACGCATGACGTAGTCGACGGCGCCGGTGACGGTCATGCACTCGATGCATTCGGGCCATTTGCGGACGGCCTGTTCGAACTTCTCGAGGTTTTCGCGCGAGGGGAGCTGAAGTTTTACGTTGGCCACAACTTCGAAGTTCAAACCCAGCTTGTCATAGTTGAGCAAAGTGACGCGACGGGCGATGATGCCCTGCTCCTCCATGCGCTTGATGCGGCGCCAGCAGGGGCTGGAGGACAGGCCGACCTTCTCCGCGATCTCGGCCACGGAGAGGGCGGCGTCGCGCTGGATCAGGTCAAGGATCTTTGCGTCGATGGCGTCGAGTTCAACGGCCATGTTTTTTCGTCCTAAGTCTATTTAGTAGATTAATATTGCGGCCATTGTGCCAAGCTGCGCACGAATTGGCAATTACTTCCTCCGGGACTGAGCAATATATTTGCCCTGGCCATATCAGGCCTCTGGAGGCCACCACTTGAAGCACGGCAGCCCTGTATCAGGAGGCGTTTCGCTCGACGACAAGTATCTGCTCGAGAGCGGCCGGGCCTTCATGACCGGGATTCAGGCGCTGGTGCGCCTGCCTCTCGATCGAAAGAGGCTCGACCGCAAATCGGGCCTGAATACGGCGGGGTTCATCTCGGGCTATCGCGGGTCACCGCTGGGCGGATATGACCAGCAGCTTATGGCGGTGAAGAAGCTGCTGGATGCGCATGACGTGAAGCTGTGGGAGGGCCTCAACGAGGACCTCGGGGCGACGGCCGTCTGGGGCTCGCAGCAGACGCATATTTTCCCGGGCGCAAAGTTCGATGGAGTGTTCGGCATCTGGTACGGCAAGGCGCCGGGCGTGGACCGGACCGGGGACGTGTTCAAGCACGCCAACATGGCGGGGACCGATCCCAAGGGCGGCGTGCTGGCGCTGTGCGGGGATGATCCGAATTCGAAGTCGTCGACATTGGCGTCGCAATCCGAATTCGCGATGATCGACGCGGAGATGCCGGTGCTGGCGCCGGCTTCGATCCAGGAAGTGCTCGACTACGGGATGATCGGCTGGGAGCTGTCGCGTTATTCCGGGCTGTGGGTGTCGATGATCTGCCTTGCGGACACGATGGATAGCGGGGCGGTGGTGGAGGTGGGGCTGCATCGATATGCGACGGTGCGCCCGACGGATTTCGTGATCCCCGAGGGCGGATTGGGGCTGCGCTTGGGCGACACGCCGCTGGGCAAGGAAGCCAGGCTGCGCACGCTGAAGATTCCGGCGGCGCAGGCGTTCGTGCGGGCAAATGGTCTCGATCGCGCGCTGCTGACAGGCAAACAGAAGAAGCTCGGCGTCATCGTGGCAGGGCAGGCCTCGCGCGATGTGTTCGAGGCGCTGGCGGCGATCGGGCTTTCGCCCGAACAGGCGGCAGACCTGGGCGTGTCGATGTTCAAGGTCGCCATGCCCTGGCCGCTGGAGCCAACGGCGATCCGGAATTTCTGCCGCGGGTTCGAACGGGTGCTGGTGATCGAGCACAAGCGGGCGCTGATCGAGCCGCAGCTCAAGGATATTCTCTATCACCTGCCGGATAGCGAGCGGCCGATTGTCGAGGGCAAGCTGGATCGCGATGGCGCGAGGCTGCTGAAGGATATCGCGTCGCTATCGACGGCTGATATTGCGGCTGCACTGGTGGGGCGAATGCCGGATGGGCCGCATCGGGCGAGGGCTGATGCCTACTTCACCAAGGTGCGTGGTGCGCAGCAGGCTGTCGCCGGCATGAACCAGATCAACACGCGCAAGCCGCACTTCTGTTCGGGCTGCCCGCACAACACGTCGACGACGCTGCCGGAGGGATCGCGGGCGCTGGCAGGGATCGGTTGTCACTACATGGCGACGTTCACGCCGGAGCGGCGGACGGACATGCACACACAGATGGGCGGCGAGGGCGCGCCGTGGATCGGGCAGTCGCCGTTCACGGATGAAAAGCACGTGTTCGTGAACCTGGGCGATGGCACGTATTCGCACTCGGGCTCGCTGGCGATACGCGCGGCGATCTCGGGCAAGGTCAACGCGACCTACAAGATCCTCTACAACGATGCGGTCGCCATGACGGGCGGGCAGCAGGTGGAGTCGGGGCAGACTGTGCCGCAGATTGCGCGGCAGGTTGAGGCCGAGGGCGTCAAGACGATCGTGATCGTGGCGGATGACCCGACGCGCTATGCCAGCGTGAGCGATCTGCCGGAAGGCACTCGGATATTCGATCGCAAAAAGCTGGAAGAAGTGCAGATCGAGTTACGGAATACGCCGGGCGTATCAGTGCTGATCTATGACCAGGTGTGCGCAACAGAGAAACGCCGGCGCATCAAGCGCGGCAAGATGGCGGCGCCGACGAAGCGCGTGTTCATCAACCAGTCGGTGTGCGAGGGCTGTGGCGACTGTTCGGTGAAGTCGAACTGTCTTTCGGTCGAGCCGGTGGAGACCGAGTATGGCCGCAAACGGCAGATCAACCAATCGACCTGCAACACGGACTATTCGTGCATCGAGGGCTTCTGCCCGAGCTTTGTGATGGTGACGGGCGGCGACAGGAAATCGGATGCGGAGCGCTCGCCAGCTGCGTTCGATGTATCGGGCCTACCGCAGCCGAAGCTGCCGGAGCTGGGCCATGAGGCGTGGAATGTGGTGTTCACGGGCGTTGGCGGAACGGGCGTGACAACGGTTGCTGCCGTGCTTGCGATGGCGGCGCACGTGGATGGCAAAGCTTCGCAGACGCTGGACATGACGGGGCTGGCGCAGAAGGGCGGGCCGGTGCTGAGCCATGTTCGCTTTGCGCTGAAGCCCGATGACATCAAGTCGGGGAAGACGCCGCCGGCTTCGGCTGACGTGGTCATTGCGTGCGATCTCGTCGTGGCGGCGTCGGGCGATGCGCTGGTGATGTTCGACGCAGGGCGGACTTCGGTGGTGGCGAACCATGACGTGACGCCGACCAAGGAGATCATCGAGAACCGCAATGTGCGCTTCGATCCCGACCTGCTGACGGCGCGGGTGCGTTCGCGGGCGAAGGCGTTTGCGGCGACCAACGCGGAAGCGCTGGCCGAGCATCATTTCGGCGATGCGATCTACACCAACATGATCATGCTGGGCATGGCGTATCAGAACGGGCTGATCCCGATTTCGGAAGCCGCGATCAAGGAAGCCAACCGGCTCAACAAAGTGAAGGTGCAGGAGAACGCGGCCGCATTCGATCTCGGCCGGATCGCTGCGGTGAGCCCGGATCTTGTGCAGGCGGCGGCGCCGAAGCGGCCGGAGATCGAGCCTCTGAAGCTCGACGAGCTGATCGCACGGCGCGCGGACTTGCTGAAGCAGTATCAGAATGAAGCCTATGCCGATCTTTACGAAGCACGCGTGGCGCGCGTCCGTGCGGCAGAGAGCAATCTCGGGCTTGCCGAACAACTGACGACGGCGGCGGCGACGTACCTGGCCAAGCTGATGGCGTACAAGGACGAGTACGAGGTCGCGCGCCTCTACATGCGTCCGGAGTACCAGCAGGCCGTTGAGGACACGTTCGGGAAGGGGACCAAGCTGACCTTCCTGCTGGCGCCGCCGATGATCTCGAAAAGGAACCACAAGGGCGAGCTGACAAAGACCAGCTTCGGGCCGTGGATGATGACCGGGTTCAAGATCCTGCGAAAGCTGAAGGGCCTGCGTGGCACGTCGTTCGACATTTTCGGCAAGACCGACGAGCGCAAGATGGAGCGCCGGCTGCGGGACCAATATCTGGCGCGGTTGGAAACGTTGTCATCAGGATTGACGGCGCAGAACCATGCGCTGGCGGTTGAGATCGCGTCGTTGCCGGACGACATCCGTGGCTATGGCCATGTGAAAGACAAGGCGGTCGAGGCGACGGAGAAGAAGTTGGCTGCCCTGATGGCGAAGTGGAATTCACCGGCTCCGAACCCGGCGCCGCTGATGGCGGCGGAATAACCGCTTGCTTGTGGCATATTGCGCCCTGTGCAAAACGCGTTAGCATGCGCCGATTGCGGGACGGGGCAGATCGGGATCATCCAGCGTCGAGCTCTGCACGTCGATCTGGTCCTTGAAGATCTGGGCCATGGAAGGACCCCCGAAGAGGCGGCCAGCGTCCGTGATGGGCCAGCGACCCGGTTTGACCGGGATCAACCGGTGGGCGCCACAATAATTGCAGTATGGATGATGCGTCGACGCGGGAGTGTGATGAAGCCGGAATTGGTCGTCGTGATTTTCGGGTTGCTGATGGGCTGCACACCCGCTCCGCCTGCGACCGGATCGTCACCCGAGGCGGCAAGCCCGGTGCAGCCAGTTGGCCTCGATGTCTATCGCGGGAGCGCCATTGCGCAAATGGTTTGCGTGCAGTGTCATGACATCGGCATCGCGGGCCTTCCGCCTGAGACGCAGGTGAATGCTCCTGCGTTCCCGGAGGTTGCAAGTCGGGGCGGCGCAACTTCCGAGCAGCTAAAGCGTTGGATACGGACGACTCACCCGATCATGCCGACCTTCATGTTCAGTGAAGGCGATGTTGCGGATCTCGCCGCGTACATCATGAGCCTGCATCATCCAGACTAGGTTCTGGCGAACCCGTTTCCTCGTCGGGCTTCACTTTCCCAGAATTCCTCGTACCCATGTTCGGCATGGAATCCTTCGATGCAGATGCCATTGTGATTGGCGCGGGGGCCGTGGGGCTCGGCTGTGCGCGGGCGCTGGCGCTGAGGGGGCGCGAGGTGCTGGTGCTGGAATCGGCGGGGGCGATTGCGACGGAGACGTCGTCGCGCAATTCCGAGGTGATCCATGCGGGGCTGTACTATCCGACGGGGTCTCTGAAGGCGGAGCTGTGCGTCGCGGGGTGCCGGAAGCTGTATGTGTATTGCGCGGCGCATGGCGTGGAGACGCATCGCTGCGGCAAGTTGGTGGTGGCGGTGGATGATGGCGAAGCGGCAGCGACGCCGGCGCTGTTGCAGAACGCCCAGGCGAACGGGGTGGAGAATATCCGGCTGGTCGATGGCGCCGAGGCGCGGCGGCTGGAGCCTGCGCTGAGCCCTGATGTGCGCGTAGCCATACATTCGGAGACGAGCGGGCTGTTTGACAGCCATGCTTACTTCCTTGCGCTGCAGGGCGAGATCGAAGATCGCGGCGGGTCGATCGTGTTCGACACGCCGGTGGTGCGCGGGGCGGTGAGGAAGGATGGGCTGGAGATCGAGACGGGCGGGGCGTCGCCATCGCGGATCAGGGCGCGGACGGTAGTGAATTCGGCGGGGCATCAGGCGCTGCCGGTGGCGCGATCGATCGAAGGCGGGCCGAAATACAGCGGCGTGCGGATGCACGGGGTGAAGGGGTCGTACTTCATCGCGAGCGGACGGGCGGCGTTCGCGCGGCTGATCTATCCGATGCACAATTCGGCGACGCAAGGTCTGCACCTGGCGATCGATCTTGGCGGGCGCACGCGACTGGGGCCCGATGCGGAGTGGCTGCCGGAGGGCGCAAAGCCGCCGTTCGACTATGAGGTCGACCCGGCGCGGGCGGAGCATTTCTATCGCGAGGTACGGCGGTATTGGCCAGGCCTAAAAGACGGGGCGCTGTCGCCGGACTATTCGGGCGTGCGGCCCAAAATTGTGGGCAAGGGGCAGCCGTCGGCGGATTTCATGATCGACGGCCCGGAGGTCCATGGCGTCGAAGGTCTGGTGAACCTTATCGGGATCGAAAGCCCCGGGCTTACTTCTTCGCTGGCGATCGGCGAGATGGTTGCGGGGGTGATCTAGATGCGCCCGAAGCTATGGCGCCAAAGTGTCCCAAATCTGCGACAAAGCGTTAAATACAGCGCGCGGATTTCTTGCCATCAACGCGGAGAGAAGGCCTGTCCCGGCAAGCCAGGGCCCGATCCGGAAAGGCGTCGGCGCCCGGCGCCTTTGTTGTTATTGGGTGCAGCGGGCGAGTGGTAGTGGGACCCGGAATCGAACCGGGGACCTCAGGATTATGAGTCCTGCGCTCTAACCGGCTGAGCTATCCCACCATGGTTGAGGGGCAGGGGTATACGCGCCGACTTCGGCAAGCGCAAGGCGGGCGTTTTATTGCCGTTTTGACCGCTTTATCTGCTTCGCCGCCACTTCAGCTTCAAACGGCTCGGAGGGTTTCCGGGCCGTCGAGTTCAGCAGGTTGCAGGATTACTTCGCAAGATATTTCTCGCGCTTTTCGCCCTTGCGTTCGAGTGACTTCAGCCATTTCGGCGTCGGGCCGCGGCCGGTGTAGATCTCACCATTGGGGCCGATGTATTTCGGCTTGAGCTTGACGCCCTTGTCAGAGCGCTGGCGGCGGCCGTTGGGACCTTTACCGAGCAATTCATCCAGGCTGAAGCCTTCCGAAGAAGCGAGCGCCTTGAGTTTCGAGAGCGTGTCCGCCTTGGCCTCGTCCTTCTTCGCGGCGATCGCCTTGTCGATGCGGGTGGCCAGTTCGTTGAGGTCGTTCAGCGAGAGATTATCGATATTGGGGAGACGCGCAGCCATGGCCAACCTTTATGTTTGCGGGGAGTTTAAGCCGAATCTATACTAACCGCGGTGTGAACTATACGGACATGAGTCGAGTGTCCATATCTATAAATTTATGCTATTAAACGTCTTCTCGTCCAATTACATGAGGCGGCGCGCGTGCCATGCGACATGATCAGCGATAAAGCTTGCGATGAAGAAATAGCTGTGGTCGTAGCCATGCAGCAGGCGAAGGGTCAGCTTCTGGCCGGCGTCGCGACAGGCCTGCTCAAGTAATTCCGGCTTCAGTTGTTCGGTGAGAAATGGATCGGCGAGACCTTGGTCCACGAGGATGTCATCGAAGTAGCCGTGTGACGCGCCCTCGCGAAGGAGTTCGCAGGCGTCGTGTTGGCGCCATGTCTGGCGGTCTGCGCCGAGATAAGCGGTGAAGGCTTTCTCGCCCCAAGGACAGTTCATCGGCGAGGAGATCGGGGCGAAGGCCGAGACGGAGCGGAACAGGTCGGGGTGGCGAAGCGCCAGCGTGAGCGCGCCGTGGCCACCCATGGAATGGCCGGAGATGCCGAGCTTCACCGGATCGGTCGGCAGGCGATTGCGGATCAGCGGGACGAGTTCGCGGATGATGTAGCTTTCCATCTGGAAGTGCGGCTTCCAGGGTTGTTGCTTGGCGTCGATGTAGAAGCCAGCGCCCTGGCCCAGATCGTAGGCGGGATCATTGGCGACAGTTTCACCGCGCGGAGATGTATCCGGCGCGACGATCATCAGGCCGTGCGCGGCGGCGGATGGATAAGCGCCGGCCTTGGTGGTGAAATTATCTTCTGTGCAGGTAAGTCCCGAAAGCCAGATGAGCACCGGGAATGGACCGGGACCTTCGGGCGTAAAGACGCTAAAGGTCATTGGCGTGCCCGTGACGCCGCTGGCGTGCTTGCAGTAGCGCAGCTCTCCGCCGCAGACGCGATGGGATTTGACGGTTTCGATCGCTGCCACGGTGCTTTTCCCGATCTGATAGACGGCCCAGAGGCCAGCCTAATGATCGTATAGTCCGGAAATCTGATCCGTCACGATGGGAAGGCCCAAAACATGGGCCGGCGCCCGATGTGCAGTCGGACGCGGCGTTGGACGTCCTTGTCGTTGGACTGCAGGCAAATGAATAAACCTCCGTTTAAGCCGCGCATATCGTCGTTCTGACTGTGCACGATTTCCCAGCGGCTGCGGCCGGAGACCATCCAGACATTGCCTTCGCGTCCGCTCGCTTCGAACAGGCCAAGGCCAAGGCCGAGCGCTCGTGCGGATCGCTTGGCGCGCAGCAAGGCGGAGTGGGCGGACTGCCAATCGAAGTTCGCCTTCGCAGCGCTCTGGGCGAAGCGGTAGCTGGCGAATTTCGCGTTGTTCACGTGGTCAATGTTGTAGGCATGCGGATCGCGCTTGCCCGGGGAGGTCTGCGTCATGTCGCGATGCCGGCCTTGCGGCGCGGCGGTGATGCGGGAGGCCTCGCCGCCGAGCGAGCCATCGATGGGTCCGAATGTCCGGCTGGTCCATTCGAGAAAATCGTGACGGTCGGGCGGAGCAGCGAACAGGTCGAAGGCGTCGAGATCATAGGCCGCCTAGAGGATCCTGCGCTGTCAGAAGTCAGGGAAACAGAGTTTCATCAAGGCTTCGACACGCGAGTGCCGCGGATCGATCATGATGGCGCTCAGCCTGCGACCGCGCGGCTGCGGCGCTGATCGCCGGGCAGACGCTCGCTACGGTGGGCGACGACGAAGCGGTCGTTGACGAATGTGAAGACCGTCGCGCTTTCGCCGCTGGCGTCGAAGAAGCCGACACCGTTGAGCTTGGCGAGGCGCATGGCGACATAATAGGCCTTGCGCCAGGCCGGCCACTCGAAGGTGGCAAAGACAGCGTGGGGCGCGAAGCGATAATCGGCGACGCGGCCGTGCTCCAGCGCGCCGGGCTGGTTGGCGCGCGGCGTGCCGAGGTGGGGGAAGAGGCGGTCCATGCCCTGATACCAGCGGCAAAGGCTCGGCGAGGCCTTGGCGGGGTCGGGACTCATGTGTCCGTCGCGCAGGCGCACCACGTCTGAGAACCACGCGATGAAGTCCGGGCGGCCTTCCGGGGGAGCGCCGGGCTCGAAAACCATCAGGTCGTAACTCACGGCGGGCTCCTGGCGGATTCAGCCGGACCGTTATGGCGAGCGTTCATTAATGGCGGGCTAGGGCGAAGCGCGAGATTTCGCGCGATCACGGCGGATCAGTCGAGATAGTTGAGGAAAAGGTGGTTGCCATCCGGATAGTCGACGACGAAGAGACGATAGCCTCACTGGCCGTCCGTGACAGGCGCGCCGCGGGCTTCGATATCGGCCCGGGCGGCGTTCAAGACGGCGAGACTGCCATCGCCCAAGGACACGAACAGCAGGCCCTTGCCGCTTGTTCCGCCCACTAGCCGGAGACGATGGCGGCGCCACCGTCGCGGCTCACTTGCGCCACGAGGAGCTCGCTGTTCTCGACATGGCGCCATGCTCCGTAGAAGCTGAGCCTGTCGCGGTAGAAATAGATTGACGCCTGCGCGTCGGCGACGTGGAGGATCGGGCGAGCATACCCGTTGGTCATTTGTCCACCCGCGTTCGATCAGAACACCACCACGCTCCGGATGCTCTCGCCCGCGTGCATCAGGTCGAAGCCCTTGTTGATCTCTTCGAGCTTGAGGGTGTGGGTGATCATCGGGTCGATTTCGATCTTGCCGTCCATGTACCAGTCGACGATTTTCGGGACGTCGGTGCGGCCGCGGGCGCCGCCGAAGGCCGAGCCTTTCCAGACGCGCCCGGTGACGAGCTGGAAGGGGCGGGTGGCGATTTCCTTCCCGGCCTCGGCGACGCCGATGATTATCGACGTGCCCCAGCCTCGATGGCAGGCTTCGAGCGCCTGGCGCATGACCTTGGTGTTGCCGGTGCAGTCGAACGTGTAGTCGGCGCCGCCATCGGTGAGGGCGACGAGATGCTGAACAAGGTCGGTCGTGACTAGGCTGGGGTTGACGAAATGCGTCATCCCGAAGCGCTCGCCCCACTCCTTCTTGGATGGGTTGATGTCGACGCCGACGATCTTGTCCGCGCCGGCCATCTTGAGGCCCTGGATCACGTTGAGGCCGATGCCGCCGAGGCCGAAGACGATGCAGTTCGCGCCGGGCTCCACCTTCGCCGTTTTCACCACGGCGCCGACGCCTGTGGTGACGCCGCAGCCGATATAGCAGGCCTTGTCGAAGGGAGCGTCTTCGCGGATTTTTGCAACCGCGATATCGGGCAGGACGGTGAAATTCGAGAAGGTCGAGCAGCCCATGTAATGGTAGATGGTCTGACCCCTGTAGCTGAAGCGACTGGTGCCGTCCGGCATCACGCCCTTGCCCTGCGTGGCGCGGATGGCGGTGCAGAGGTTGGTCTTCTGGCTGAGGCAGCTTTTGCACTGGCGGCATTCTGGCGTGTAGAGCGGGATGACGTGGTCGCCGGGCTTCACGGATGTCACGCCCGCGCCGACTTCCCGCACGACGCCCGCGCCTTCATGGCCGAGAATGGAGGGGAAGATGCCTTCCGAGTCGAAGCCGTCCAGCGTGTAGGCGTCCGTATGACAGATTCCTGTCGCCATGATCTCGACCAGCACTTCGCCGGTTTTCGGGCCTTCAAGATCAAGCTCAACGATTTCGAGCGGCTTCTTGGCTTCGAAGGCGACGGCGGCGCGGGTTTTCATGGGTGCTCTCTCCAGCTTTAAGGGAGAGGACCAGCGACCGCGAAAAGGGTCAAGTCAGGGTTTGGACTTCGCGGCGGCGCACGCTCCTTTCTCGCGCTCGGCCCGCCGGATGTGGCGGAGAGCGTAGTTTCCCTCATGGCAGGCGTGTTCGAACCCGGCTGGTCTTGAAGAGCGAGGATTCCGCGAGCCAGGGCGCCGTCTAGGCTTTCGGATCCTCGACCGTTTACTGATAGAGCAGTTCATTGTCTGAGAGGCCACGTAAAGCGCTCGATCACCTTGCTGTGGGTGGCGACAAGGGGGTTGGAGAAGCATCGGACCCGATCGTTCGCGGCAGGCCGATCGGCTCGATCACCAGTGTGTCACCGTCCCGGCGGGCGATGGAATCGTCGAACGGAGAATGGAGTGCGGCCAGCTTATCTAGCCGTGCAGCAGGCAGAGCTAGCTCGCGACATGGAAGATATTGCGCGCCAGCTTGCTGGAGCATCGGCGCGTTCAAAACAGCTCGCCCAGATTGACCAGCCGCCCGAAGTCCCGCCGGTTCGGACAGACGACCGGACGGCGCCAGCAGTGGATACGCCGCGCTATCGTTATGCGCCGCCAAGTCTGGCGTCGGCTCGACGCTGCCTGCACGCAGACCCGATTCGAAGCAGCGTGGGAGCGGAGCTTCTATTCCGCGCAGTATGACGAACCCCCGCATTTCTACAGAGAGCTCCTCGAGTTGCGAGGGCGGATGCGGTTGGGAGACCTGCGCGGCTACATGTTCGTCGATACGGTGCGCCAAGTGAACGCCGATGGTGATACGGAACGCTTCGCGTTCCTGCGCCGAAGATTCCGGCTAGTCCACAACACGACGAGTTTATAGCTCGCACTGCCTCCGCCCATCGCCAATTCGGTCAGGCGTGAATAGATGCTCACGTCATCGGCGCCTGAGGCGGATTGTGGGCAAGGTCACTCCATGAAACGTGTCGTTTCTGCTGCTCTTGTTGTTTCAGCGGCGCTGCTGGCTGCCGCGCCGGCTTCTGCGCATTTTATACTACTGGCGCCAGACGCGTGGGTTGAAGTGAACCAGCTGGGCGATCCGCAGAAGGCTGCGCCGTGTGGCACGTCGGACATCACGGCCGGAAAGCCGACCGGCAAGGTGACCGCATTGAAGGGCGGCGACACGGCGCACATCAAGATCAAGGAAACGATCTATCACCCCGGCCACTATCGGGTTGCGCTGTCCGTGCTGGATCGCAAGGAGCTGCCGCCGGACCCGGTGGCTGAAACAAAGGATTCTCCGCGCGGACCTATCTCGGTTTCGGCCAAGATCGATCCCGCGCCCAAGCCGCCCGTGCTGGCCGACGGGTTGTTCGTCCATCACGAGCGGCCCGCGCCGGATGCGTTCTGGGAAACAGACATCAAGCTGCCCAACATCAATTGCGCCTTGTGCACACTGCAGGTGATGCAGTTCATGGAAGAGCATGGGCCAAACAAGGAAGGCGACTTTTCCTATCACCACTGCGCCGACCTGAAGATCACGGCCAATCCGGCGCTGCCTGCCGACAAGCGGTGGCCAGGGCAGAAGTAGGCGGACTTACTCGTCCAGCAGCTTCAACACGTCCTCCAGCGATCGCCCGACATGCAGGACGCGCGAGCGGGTTTCCTCGTCGGGATGGATGAGGTCGGGGATCATCAGCGTCATTAGACCGGCGGCATGGGCGGAGGCGGCGCCGGTCGGGCTGTCCTCGATGGCGAGGATGTCGCCGGCGGGATAGCCGAGGATGGTCGAGGCCTTGAGATAGGGCTCGGGGTGCGGCTTGCCGTGGGTGACGTCCTCGCGAGTGACGATGCCACGGAATCGGCTCGCGAGATTGTGGGTCCTGAAATGCTTCTCGACCCAGCCGGGGCCGGACGAGGTGGCGAGGGCGTACGGCGTGGCGATGGCATCAAGCCGGTCGAGCAGCGCGCCGACACCGGGCTTCAGGGACGCGCTGCGGTCGCCGATATGCTCGCCCACGGCGGCGTAGAAGTTTTCGAGCGGGAAGGCCTGGCCGAAATACTCGCGCATCTTCATTTCGCTGTACTGACGATGGCGGCCGACCAGCGACAGGAACTGATCGTGCGTAAAGGGTACGCTGTGTCGGTTGGCGGCGGCCATGTAGGCGTCCAGAACCAGCGCCTCTGAATCGATCAGCGTTCCGTCGAGATCGAACACCACGGCTTTCGGGCGGCGGGGCAGGCGGAAAACTGCGTTCATGTGGGGTGAGGTCGGCGTTCTGGCTGGCCGGGTCAAGCGGGCAAGGCTATGACAGGCACGTTCGAACTTGAGCAATTCGTCGCGGACCGCCACGCGGCTGCGGGCGCCAGGGCGCTTAGCCTCGGGGCCGCCGAACGCGCCCAGCTACGCCATCGTCGAATCGGCAACCAACCCGATCCAGCGGTTGACCAGGGCGATCCATGTCTATGGCGGCGACTTCTTCGCGGCCGAACGCAGTGAAGGGAACCCGGAAACCCTGACCGACAAACGCTATGATGCCCAGTGTGTGATGCGGCAGTTCCGGGCGGCAAATCGAGGCTAACTAACGCCCGGTCGGGGAACCCACGGGGGCGCCCGGGGCGGTAAATTCCCGCTGACGGCGTCAGCTTCCGTTTGTCAGGCGGTGTGGAGACAGCTATCCCGTGCCCCACAAAACGGAGTGCTCCATGCGGCGTATCGACGGACTCATCAACGGCAAATCGGTCAAGGCGACGTCAGGCCGGGAGGGTGAGGTGTTCAATCCGAACACGGGCGAGGTTCAGGCGAAGGTTGGCTTGGCGTCGACGGCTGATGTGGATGCAGCGATTGAGGCGGCGGCCAATGCGTTCCCCAA
>CANJIL010000007.1 GCA_947474455.1 Hyphomonadaceae bacterium
CTGCCCAACGCCTCCGCCGTTTGGCTTCCTGCCATTTCAGGATGTGAAGAACCGGACGAGATTCGAACTCCCGGAATGCGGATCAACGACCCGCTGCCTTTGACCGCTTGGCGACTGGTTCACGCGTGCGGCTTCGGCGCCGCTCCCATCACAAAGTGCTGGGCGCGTCGAGCCGCCGTTCAACTCCAATGCGCTTTTGGACAATCCGACCAAAGATGCCGAGACATCACGCCATTGCTTCCGCTGCCGGACGACTCTCGTCGTTTTCTAAAGAAGTTCGCGGCGCTCTTTCGAAAAGTTGTACCCAGATGAAGTCTCAGATATGCAGCGGCCGCCCATAAGCGGCCAGCACGCTCTCGTGCATCATCTCGCTTAGAGTCGGATGCGGGAACACCGTCTCCATCAGCTCTGCTTCGGTCAGCTCGCCCTGACGCGCGATGCAATAGCCCTGGATCAGCTCAGTCACGCCCTCGCCCGCCATGTGTGCGCCAAGCAGCTCGCCTGTCGTCTCGTCGAAGATCGTTTTCACGATTCCTTCCGGCTCGCCCAGCGCGATCGCCTTGCCGTTCCCGATGAAGGGGAACTTGCCGACCTTGATCTTGCGTCCAGAAACCTTCGCCTTCTCTTCCGTCATGCCGACGCTGGCGACCTGCGGATGCGAATAGGTGCAGCCCGGCACATTCCACGGATCGAACTTGTGGCTCGGGACCCTGCCCGAAATTCCCTCGACGACGATCACGCCCTCATGCATCGCCTTGTGCGCCAGCCACGGCGCTCCGCACACATCGCCGATCGCATAGAGCCCCGGCACGTTCGTCTTGCCCAGCCCATCGACGACGATGTGCGTCTTCTCCACCCTCACGCCCAGCGCCTCGAGCCCAAGATTCTCCACATTGCCGACAATCCCAACCGCAAGGATCACCTTGTCCGCCTTCAGGGTCTGTGCGCCATCCTTGGTCTGCACTTCCACACTCGCAACGCCCTTGTCGACCTTAAGCGACCTCACCTGCGCCGAGGTCAGGAACTTGATTCCCTGCTTGCCCAGCTGTTTCAGCATGAAAGCGGAAATCTCCGCATCCTCCACCGGTAGAATACGATCCAGCGCCTCCACCACCGTCACCTCGGCGCCAAGCGTGCGATAGAAACTTGCGAACTCGATCCCGATCGCGCCCGATCCGATCACTAGCAGCTGCTTGGGCATCTCCTCCGGCACCATCGCCTCGCGATATGCCCATACCACCTTGCCGTCGACCTTCAGCCCGGCGTCCGGAATCTCTCGCGCCCGCGCTCCAGTCGCCAGCATCACATTCTTGGCGGTGTACCCTCCCTCGCCCCTGCCCTTCTCGACGATCACCTTCGGCGCCGGCGAGCCCTTCTCAAGCCGCGCCGTTCCGTACAGCACGTCGATTTTGTGCTTTTTCATTAGGAAGGTGACGCCGTTCGACAGTTGCTTCGCAACGCCACGCGACCGCTTCACGATCGCATCCAGCATGACTTTCGGATTCTCGACCGAGAACCCATAATCCTTCGCGTGGCTGATGAGATGGAACACCTCGCTCGAACGCAGCAGAGCCTTCGTCGGAATGCATCCCCAGTTGAGGCAGATGCCGCCCAGTTCCGAGCGTTCGACGATCGCGGTCTTCATCCCGAGCTGTGACGCCCGTATCGCGGCGACATACCCACCAGGGCCTGAGCCCACGATGATAAGGTCATAGGAAGCTTTGGCGTCAGCCATTCAACATGCTCACGATTTGCGGTTCTTGAGTTCAGTCCAAGCCGCCTGTGCAGCGGCGGCGTTCTTCTCGGTGCTCTCGGACAGTTCCACCGTACAGACATACTCTTCTGGCGTGTCTCTTTCGGCTGCCACGATGCTGTCAGCCGCGGCGCCAGCCTGCGTCAGCAACGCCTCCGAGGCGCCCGTCGCCTTGAGATCGGCGATGAACGCTGTTTTGACAGCTATGCACACTTGGTCGCACTTCGCGCCCCATAGCTCACGATAGGTCAGCGGCTCGATGATCGGTTGGATGTCGGCCATGGTGAGATGCGCTCCCATCCCGGCCTGCGGTGCGGAGCACGCCAGTCCGAAGCAGAAACCTGTTGCGACTCTCACAGCAGCATCGCTTCCGGCGTCTCGACGAACTGCTTGAAGGTCTGCAGCCAGCGTGCGCCCGTCGCACCATCGACGACGCGGTGATCGCACGTGAGCGTCACCGTCATCACCGTGGCAACTTCGACATTTGAGCCTCGCACAACCGCACGCTTTTCTCCCGCGCCGACCGACAGGATCATGCCTTCCGGCGGATTGATGATCGAGGCGAACGACCGGATGCCGAACATCCCGAGGTTCGAGATCGAGAAGGTGCCGCCCATATATTCCTGCGGCTTCAGCTTCTTGTCCCGCGCCCGCGCCGCCAGATCTTTCATCTCCGCCGCAATCTGCGCCAGGCCCTTCGTCTGGGCGTCGCGCACCACTGGCGTGATGAGCCCGCCCGGAATGGCAACAGCTACCGAGACGTGCGCCGCCTTGTGCTGTGCAATACCCTTGTCGCTGAAGCTGGCGTTGGCGTCCGGATGCGCCATCAACGCCATCGCGCTCGCTTTGATCAGCATGTCGTTGACCGACACCTTCACGCCGGCCTTCTCGCCCGCCTCGTTGATGCGCACCCGCGCTGACAGCAGATGGTCGATTTCAAGATCGATCGTGAGCGGAAAGTGCGGCACCTGCATGAACGACTGCGTCAGCCGCCGCGCCGTAACCTTGCGCACACCATCAAGAGGAATCAGGTCGTAGCTGTCCGGCGCATAAATCCGGTCATCCAGTACCGCCGGTTCGATAAGGCTTGTGACGCCGCCGCCAACCGCCGGCGCCGGCTTCGCGGCACCGTCCTTCGGCGCTTTCAGAACGTCGCTCTTGATGATCCGCCCATGCGGTCCCGAGCCTTTGAGCGCGAGAAGATCAATGCCTTCCATTTTGGCGAGCCGCTTCGCCAGCGGCGATGCGTTCACGCGTTGTCCACTCCCTGCGGCAACCGCCGGGGATGGTTGATTGGCCCGGGCAGGCGAGGATGCAGAGCTCGCAGCTGCTGCCGGAGCAGCAGGTGGCGCCGCCTTGACGGCCGTTGCCGCCAAAGGGGCCTTGGCCGTCTCGGCCTTCGCGCCACCGCCATTCTTCGCAGGCGCCTCGCCCTCTCCGGTAAGCTCCGCGATCACTGCGTTGACCTTCACGCCTTGCGCGCCTTCCTCAACCAGAAGCCTGGTGACGGTGCCCTCATCAACCGCCTCGACCTCCATCGTCGCCTTGTCGGTCTCGATCTCGGCAATAATGTCGCCCGGCTTGATCCTGTCGCCGACCTTCATATGCCACTTGGCAAGGTTCCCCTCCTCCATAGTGGGCGACAGCGCAGGCATGGTGATTGAGATCGCCATCATTCCTGCTCCACGTAGCAAACCTTCTTCGCCGCCGCGACGATGTCAGCCGAATGCGGCAGCGACAGCTTTTCGAGGTTGGCGGCATACGGCAGCGGCACGTCTTTCTGAGCAACGCGCATGGGCGGCGCATCGAGAAAGTCGAACGCATGCTCGGTCACCGCCGCAGCGATCTCGGCGCCAACGCCAAAGAAGCGCCAGCCCTCTTCGCAGCAAACAATGCGGTTGGTCTTCTTGACACTCTCGATCACCGTCGCCGTATCGAGAGGGCGCAACGTGCGCAGGTCGATCACCTCCGCTTCGATGCCGATTCCCGCCAGTTCCTCCGCCGCATCCAGCGCGAACTTGACCATTCGCGAATGCGCCACCAGCGTGACGTCCGTACCCGCGCGCCGGATCCGCGCCTTGCCGATCGGCAGCACGAAATCCTCAACCTGCGGCACGTCGAACTCAACGCCATACATCAGCTCGTGCTCGAGGAAGACAACCGGGTTTGGATCGCGGATGGCGGCTTTCAACAGACCCTTGGCATCAGATGCATCGTAAGGCGCGATCACTTTGAGCCCCGGGATCTGGCCATACCACGCAGAGAAGTCCTGACTATGCTGCGCGCCGACACGCGACGCCGCGCCATTCGGCCCGCGGAACACTATTGCGCAACCCATTTGGCCGCCCGACATGTAGAGCGTCTTGGCCGCCGAGTTGATGATGTGGTCGATGGCCTGCATCGCGAAGTTGAATGTCATGAACTCCACGATCGGCTTTAGCCCGCCAAACGCTGCGCCCACGCCGAGACCCGCAAAGCCATACTCCGTGATTGGCGTATCGATCACCCGCCGGTCGCCGAACTCCTCCAGCAACCCGCGCGAAACTTTGTACGCGCCCTGATACTGTCCGACCTCCTCGCCCATCAGGAACACGGTCTCGTCGCGCCGCATCTCTTCTGCGATCGCGTCGCGCAGAGCATCCCTAACGGTTGTTTTGGCGTAGGTCACGCCTTCAGGCAGCGCAGGATCGTGCAGCCCTTCGGTTGCGGCGATCTTCTGTTCCGGCGCACGCAGGCGATGCCCATCATTCCGCACCTTCTGCTCGGCCGGCGCTTCATCAGGCTTTCCGCCCGCCGTGTCTGCATTGCCATCGGCCCGTGTCTGCACCTCGACTTCCTTCGCCGTCCTGCCCTTGCCGTTGGCTTTCGGCGCGCCTTCTCCTTCGCCATTCAGGACGGCGATCAGCGCGTTGACCTTCACGCCTTCCGTCCCCGCAGGAATGACAAGCTGCGAGATGACCCCCTCATCGACCGCCTCGACTTCCATCGTAGCCTTGTCGGTCTCGATCTCGGCGATCACATCGCCGGGCTTCACGGTATCGCCTTCGTTCACCAGCCACTTGGCCAGCTTGCCCTCTTCCATCGTGGGCGAAAGCGCAGGCATCAGAATGTCGGTCATGAACAGCGCGACTCCACCAGCACATCGGTCCAAAGCTCGGCGGGATCCGGCTCCGGGCTTTCCTGGGCGAACTGCGCCGAGTCGTTTACGATCTCACGCACTTCCGCTTCGATCTTCTTGAGGCTTTCTTCCGTCGCATGCCCGGCTTCGATCAGCCTCTTCTTCAGCATCTCGATCGGATCGTGATGCTCCCGCATCTCCTGCACCTCTTCCCGCGTGCGATATTTCGCCGGGTCAGACATTGAGTGGCCGCGATAGCGGTACGTTTTCATCTCGAGAATACACGGCCCCTCGCCATCACGCGCCCGGGCCACGGCCTTGGCCGCCGCCTTGCGCACCGCCAGCACATCCATCCCGTCCACTTCTTCGCCCGGAATCTCGAACGAGATCCCGCGCTTGAACAGCTCGGTCTCCGCCGACGCTCGCGCGATCGACGTCCCCATGGCGTACTGATTGTTCTCGATCACATAGACGACCGGCAGCTTCCACAGAGACGCCATGTTGAACGCCTCATAGACCTGCCCCTGGTTTGAGGCGCCGTCGCCGAAGTAAGCGATGCAAACCGCATCCGATCCCTTGTACTTGTTCGAGAACGCCAGCCCCGTCCCGATCGGCACCTGCGCGCCGACAATCCCGTGGCCGCCATAGAAGTTCTTCTCGCGGCTAAACATGTGCATCGAGCCGCCCTTGCCGCGGCTGTAGCCGCCCTCGCGGCCGGTCAACTCCGCCATCACGCCGCGTGCCGTCATGCCGGTCGCAAGCATGTGCCCGTGGTCACGATAGCCCGTGATCACCTGGTCATCCGGATCGAGCACCGACTGCACGCCGACGACCACAGCCTCCTGCCCGATATAGAGATGGCAAAATCCCGCGATCAGTCCCATGCCGTAGAGCTGTCCCGCCTTTTCCTCGAATCGGCGGATTAACAGCATGTCCCTGTAGAAGCCGATCAGATCCGTCTTCTGCGACTCCGTTACCGGCTTCCTCGATTTAGCGACGGCCTTTTTTGCTGCCATGGTGCAGTTGGTTCCCTTTGCCTACCCGGTAGTTAGGGACGAAGCGATCATCGTCCCACGCTTATCGCGAGATCGGATGGCCTCTTCCACACCTAATTCGGGAAAGGATCAGCGTACCGCGACAAGAAGCTCGTCAGGACGGACAAATGACAGTTTTGTACGCGCGATCTCCTCGACATAGTCGAGGTCCATCGTTCTATCTCGCAGGCGCACAAGAGACGCTTCGAGCGTCGCCTTCTCCGCCTTGAGACGCTCAAGGTCAGCCGTGAGCCGGGCTTCCTTGTTCTGCAGCTCGGTCCATGCGGCAAGCCCCTGCTCACCTGCCAGTGCGTGATAGGAGAAATAGAGGATAAGCGCGCCAATCGCGCCGGGCAGAAGAATGGCCTTTGCCGTCTTCAGTACCGCTTCCATACCCTGCCTCAAACCTCCAGACGCACCCTAACTGAACGGCCAGACCTGACCGCGACACGGTTAACGAGGCATGAACTACGTGGTGTTCCGCTGTTATTGCGGGATTTCACGCGTCGGGCCCATCCATTGCATTTCGCTCTCAAAGCGACTGCGAGGTCGTATATGACACATCCAGTTGAATCGAGTGTGACCGCCGGCGACGTCCTGACTGCGCCGAAGATAGTCGAGCATGGCATTCCGAGCTGCCTCGCCTCTGACGAAGCGCTTATCCACATCCTTGACCGCTATCCGGGTGTGCTGTTCTACATCAATTGCTACGACTTCGGCGGCGGACGCACAGGTATCGCGAACCACGGGCACACGCGGCCGCGCAGTTGGCCGCACGGTCCTGAACGCCGTCAAGGCGGGCCGGCTTTGGGTCAACCTTCGCTTTTGCGAAGAAGTCCATCCTGGCCTTTGGGCCTAGCTTCAGCGTGCATTTTCGCAACGAGCTCGGCAACTTTGCAGCGCCGGCGCCCGGAAAATGACCAGCCAGCTGATCCTGTCCTTCCCGAATACTCGCGTTCCTTTCCACGTCGTCGCCGCCGGCGTCGTCCTGTTCCATCTGCGGCGTAAAGCGTATGTGGGTCTACCCAAACACCGAAGCTTTCCCGCCGCAGACTGCCCCGGAGAGGGTGATCATGCGCGCGACCACGGAAGAGCTGACCTACAGCCGCATCATGGACGGCGCCGCATGGCGCTTCGACGTGGTCCCCGGCGAAGCCATCACCTGGCCACTCCCAGCGCCCCACCGAGTCGAGAATCAGGAAGCGCTCTGCGTCTCCCTCTCCATGGACTACAAGGCCTGGGGCTCCCGCATCACCACGGGCGCCCACCGCGCCAACGGCGTCTGCCGCCGCTGGGCCAAAAGATTAGGCCGATGGCAAAAACAGGATGGGCCGCGCGCACCCTCCTCTGGGCCGCCTCCCTCGCCTTCGCCTGGCTCAACCTCATGAAGAACAACATCAAGGACTTCGAACGTACTTTCGACGTCGCCGACGCCACCGTCGTCGTGTACGGCGAAAGGGAAGCTGCGTAAGCGCCACAGCGTGTTGAGCAAAAAAGCGAGAAGCGCCCAGAGGCCCACGCGGCATTCTGGATCCCTACCTCCCCCGGGAATGCGTGTCAAAATCACGCCCGAAACGCAAACGCGGCCGCCTAAGTGACCGCGTTCCGATTCCCACGCTCAAGCCCGTACTCACCTGCGGGAACGCGCACCTACGCCCGGATCGAAGCCCGGCCAAGATAGCGCGCCGCCGAGCCAAGCTCATCCTCGATCCGCAGAAGCTGGTTGTATTTCGCAAGCCGGTCGGACCGCGCGAGCGATCCCGTCTTGATCTGCCCGCAGTTCGTCGCCACGGCCAGATCCGCTATCGTCGAATCTTCCGTCTCGCCCGAGCGATGCGACATCACTGCGCCATAGCGCGCCATCTGCGCCATCTGCACGGATTCCAGCGTCTCGGTCAGCGACCCGATCTGGTTGACCTTGACCAGGATCGCATTGGCAGCGCCGCGCTGGATACCTTCGGAAAGGCGGGCCGTGTTGGTGACGAACAGATCATCGCCCACGAGCTGGCAATTGTCGCCAATTGCCTTCGTCAGCGCGATCCAACCTTCCCAGTCATCTTCCGACATGCCGTCCTCGATCGATACGATCGGGAAGCGGCCGACGAGATCTGCCCAGTAGGCGGCCATCTGTTCTGACGACAGCGACTTGCCCTCGCCCTCCAGCTCGTACTTGCCCTTTTTGTAGAACTCGGTCGCCGCTGCATCGAGCGCAAGAACAACGTCCTCGCCAGGCTGGTAACCAGCCGCCTCGATCGACTTCATGATGAATCCGAGCGCATCGTCGGTCGATTTCAGGTTGGGCGCGAAGCCGCCCTCATCGCCAACGTTCGTGTTGTGAGCAGCGGCGGCGAGGCCTTTTTTCAGCGTGTGGAACACTTCGGCGCCGCAACGCAGCGCATCCGCGAACGTACTCATGCCGACCGGCATAATCATGAATTCCTGGATGTCGATCGGGTTGTCGGCATGCGCACCGCCGTTGATAATGTTCATCATCGGCGTGGGCAGGACATGCGCATTCGCGCCGCCGACATAGCGATATAGCGACAGGCCCGAGGCATTCGCAGCCGCTTTCGCAACCGCCAGCGAAACACCGAGGATCGCATTCGCCCCAAGGCGCGACTTGTTCGGCGTGCCGTCTAGCTCGATCAACGCGGCATCGATGCCTCGCTGGTCAGTCGCATCCATGCCGACCAGTTCCGGAAAGATCTCGTCGTTAACCGCAGCGACCGCCTTCTGGACGCCCTTGCCGCCATAACGCGATTTGTCCCCATCCCGCAGTTCGACCGCTTCGTGCGCGCCCGTCGAGGCGCCAGACGGAACCGCCGCACGGCCCACTGAGCCGTCCTCCAGGGTCACTTCCGCCTCGACCGTCGGATTGCCCCGGCTATCGAGGATTTCCCTTGCGTAAACGTCGACGATCTCGGTCACTGGCTGTCCCATGGCTGATAGGCGAGTTCACGCCCGCAGGACCCGTTCCCAGAGGCGAAAAGCGTGCCTGCTATGTCTTGAACCGCCCTCACTTGCAATGCGGTGGCCAGCCCAAAAGCAAACGGCCGCAGAAGCGGCCGTCGCTGGATCGACTTGCCGGAAAGGGCAGGACTACTCTTCGTCCTTGGCCTTCAGGACCTGCTTGCCACGATACAGGCCTGTTTTCGGGTCGACGTGGTGGGGGCGACGCAGCTCGCCCGATTCTTTGTCTTCCACGTAAGTGGAGCCTGGCAAACGATCATGCGACCGTCGCATGCCGCGCTTGGAGGGAGATGTCTTGCGCTTAGGGACGGCCATGATTGCCTCGGAATCGGCAGAAAACGTATGAAAACGGGCCCTGCCCGTTCTTGCGAGCGGGCCTAATACGCTGTCTGGCGCAGGCTCGCAAGACGGGCGTTAGACCAGCCTGCTCTTGTCGCGCGCGGCCGCGATGAAGCTGGCGAACAGCGGATGCGGGTCGAAGGGGCGGGATTTCAGCTCCGGGTGGAACTGGACGCCGATGAACCACGGATGGTTGGTCAGCTCCATGATCTCCGGCAGCTTGCCGTCAGGGGACATGCCGGAAAAGACAACGCCATAAGGCGCGAGCTTTTCGATGATGTCGGTATTCACTTCGTAACGGTGACGGTGGCGCTCGGAGATATGGTCCGCACCATAGATGCTGGCTACGCGCGAGCCTTTGGCCAGCGTCGCGGGATAGGCGCCCAGCCTCATCGTGCCGCCCAGATCCCCGTCGGCGGTGCGGACTTCACGGGTGTTGCCGCGGATCCATTCCCCCATCAAGCCGACGACCGGATAGTCCGGCTTGCCGAATTCGGTCGTGCCGGCGCCCGAAATGCCGGCCAGATTCCGCGCCGCCTCGATTACGGCGAGCTGCATGCCGTAGCAGATGCCAAAGCACGGCAGCTTGTGACGGCGGGCATAACCAGCCGCTCGCATTTTGCCGAGCGCGCCCCGTTCGCCGAAGCCCCCCGGCAGCAGAACGCCGTCGACGGTATCTAGCTCAGAGAGATCGGCGTTGGGGTCGTCATAACGATCTGAAGGGATCCAGGTGAGATTCACCTTCACCTTGTTAGCCAGCCCGCCATGACCGAGCGCCTCGACTACGGATTTGTAGGCATCATGCAGCGCGACGTACTTGCCAACGATGGCGATGCGAACTTCGCCATCCGGATTGCGCAGGGTCTGCGAGGTCCGCACCCAATGCTTGAGGTCCGGCGTCGTCTGCCGTTCCAACCCGAAATGACGAAGCACTTCGTGGTCGAGGCCGCGGGCATGGTATTCCAGCGGCACCTCATAGATGTGCTGCGCGTCCAGCGCCTCGATGACCGCCTCGGGGCGCACATTGCAGAACAGCGCGAGCTTGCGGCGCTCTTCCGGCGGGATGGGCATCGGCGACCGGCACAGTAGTATGTCGGGCTGAATGCCGATCGAGCGGAGCTCCTTCACCGAGTGCTGCGTAGGCTTGGTTTTCAGCTCGCCGGCCGTGGCGATGTAGGGCAGCAGCGTAAGGTGAATGAAGAGGCTGGCCTCGCGGCCGACATCCTGGCTGAATTGTCGGATAGCCTCGAAGAACGGCAGGCCTTCGATATCGCCGACGGTGCCGCCGACTTCCACAAGCACGAAGTCGACGTCATCGGTGTCGGACTTGATGAATTCTTTGATGGCGTCAGTGACGTGTGGGATCACCTGCAGCGTAGCGCCCAGATAGTCACCGCGGCGCTCCTTCTCCAGTATCGCCTTGTAGATGCGGCCGGTCGTCGTGTTGTCAGTCTTGCGGGCTGAGACGCCAGTAAAGCGTTCATAATGGCCGAGATCGAGGTCAGTCTCCGCGCCGTCGTCGGTGACGAACACCTCACCGTGCTGCGTCGGCGACATCGTGCCGGGGTCGACGTTGAGATAGGGGTCCAGCTTACGCAGGCGGACGCGATAACCGCGCGCCTGTAGGAGCGCGCCGAGCGCTGCCGAGGCAATGCCCTTCCCGAGGGAGGACACGACACCTCCCGTTATGAAGATGAAACGCTTCACGACGGATGACCAGTTCAGCGATTCGCAAGCCCCAGGCGAGAGCCAGAAGCCTTAGTTCGGGCGACTAATTGTTCGATCCACCGTTTTTCGGCGCGGGGGCCGGGGCAGTGGGTGGTGTTGTCGCAGGCGCCGGAGCGGCCGGAGCAGGCGTGGTAGTCGTCGTGGCCGGGGCCGGCGCGGAGCTGGCAGGCGCCAGAGGATCGATTGCCGGAGCTGGCGCAGGCGCGGCCGGGGCGGTGGTGGTCGCCGGCGCTGGTGTGGTGGGCTGAGGGCGGAACGGATCGACCGGAGCTTGGCGCTGCTGCTGTTGCTCAAGCACGCTGGGGGCGCTGTTTGCCTCGTTGTTGAGACGCGTCATCGTGATGCTGGTGACGAAGAAGACGGCCGCCAGAACCATGGTCGCCTTGACCAGCACGCCCGCCGCGCCGCGGCCAGAGATGACGCCGCCCGTACCGCCGCCGCCCATGCCGAGGGCCCCGCCCTCGGACCTCTGGAGCATAACCGCAACCACGAGTGCGACGCATGCGATCATGTGGATGGTAAGCAGGACAGAAAGCATGCGAGGGCCGCCAGTGTGAATTCAACCGCGTCAAAGCACGTTGGCGGGGTGCGGCCAAGCCCCCTGTCAGCTTTTCATATGGGTTCGGGCTCGACGCGGCTCTAAGCGCAGCCCTCGGCAATTCGCAGAAAATCGGCGGCTTTCAGGCTGGCGCCGCCGACCAGAGCCCCATCCACCCCCGCCACGGTCATCAATTCCCGGGCGTTGTCAGGCTTCACGGATCCCCCATAAAGAAGCGGGATCGCATTGCCGGAAGCGTCAAAACGGGTCTCCAGCGTCCGGCTGAGGAACCCATGGACCTCAGCTACCTGTGCGGTTGTGGGCGTGCGGCCGGTGCCGATCGCCCAGACCGGCTCGTAGGCGATCACAATGGGAGTATTGCCCGCAGCTGCAGGAACGGACCCCGCCAGTTGGGTGGCGATAACTTCCAGCGTCCTCCCGGCGTCGCGCTCCGCGAAGCTTTCACCGATGCAGATGATCGGCGTCAGGCCTGCCCGCAACACCGCCGAAGCCTTTGCGGCCACGCCGGCGTCTGTTTCTCCGTGCATCGTCCGACGTTCCGAATGGCCGACAATGACGTAGCGGGCGCCGACGTCCGCCCACATTTCAGCGCTGATATCGCCTGTGAATGCGCCGGATTTCTCCGCGTGGCAGTCCTGCCCCCCAAGGCCGACGCGGGACCCCTTGAGAGCCGCGCCCACCGCTGACGCGAGCGTGGCTGGGGGGCAGATCGCCAGCTCGACGCCCGGCAAGGCGGACGAACCAGCCACAATCGCGCTGACCTCGGGAAGAGAGGCCGCGAGCCCATTCATCTTCCAGTTTCCAGCAACCAGCTTCTTTCGAACGCTCATTCACGCTGTCCCCCGGACGCAACAGCGGCAAAGTGGCGCCGGAGATGAGCTCCCGCATAGCCATGCTGTATTGTCGCATTTTCGTGTGGCGAACCGGTTTCCCCTCCGCCGCAAAATGCTCTAGCAAGCCGTGTTCCAGCGGACAACCTTCGGGCGAGCCGCCAAGTATCAGGGAGTTACGCCGATGATCGGCGGTATCCGCAAGTTTGCCAAATCGAAGTGGGCGCTCGTCCTGCTGTTCATCCCCCTGATCGTCAGCTTCGGCATCTTCGGATTCCGGGACCCATTCAGTGGCGTCAGCGGCGGCGGTCTCAGCCGCGTTGGCGACCACGAAATCCATGCGCGCGACCTGAATGACGAACTCACCGCGCAAATCGAGCAGATTCGCCAGCAGGATGGACGCGTGCTGACGCAGGCCGACGCCATCCGCGAGGGCCTGGCGCAGCAGGTGCTTGGCCAACTCGAATACCGCAACATGATCCTCGCCTATGCAGACAAGGTCGGCATCCGCGCCAGCCAGCAGGCCGTCGCTGAGCTTCTTATCAACCGTGCGGGCGCATTCAAGGACGCGCTGGGCCGCTTCAACCTTGATGCGGTTCGTGCGCGCGCGGATGCGCAGAAGATGTCGCTGAAAGATTTCGAGGAAGCGGTGCGCGATGACCTTACGGTCGGTTATGTGACGTCCGCCGCGTTTAACGCGCTCAAGGTTCCGGACATTCTCTCGCTGCCGGTGATCAATTATATTGGCGAGTCGCGCACGTTGATGGTCGCGCGTCTGAGCGATGCGGCGATCGCCAAGCCGGCCGATCCGACAGATGCTCAACTTCAGGCCTGGTATGACAGCCACAAGGTGCAGTTTGCTCAGCTCGAGCGCCGTCGCATTTCGATACTGAGCTATTCGCCGGAAGACTTCCTGGATCGCGTCGAGGTCACCGACGAGCAGGCGAAGGCGGAATACGCGAAGCGGATCCGCGACTATTCCACGCCGGAGACGCGCGAGATCGTCGAATACTCATCGACGGATCGCAACGCCGTCCAGTCGTTCATCGACCTCGCTCAGCAAGGCGTGGCGGCGGATGAAGCGCTGAAGCGCACGCCCGGGCTGGCGGTGCAGCCCAGTACGGTGAAGCCTGAACAGGTCAGCGATGAGCGCTATCGCGAACTCGTTTTCGCGCTTCCGGCAGGGCGCGTGCACACGGTCCCGTTCCAGTTGAGCGAGGGCTCGCCTTGGCTTGCTGTAATGGTGCGGTCAGTGACGTTGGGTATCCCCCAACCTTTTGAAGAAGTGGCGGGCAAGGTGCGCCACGACATAGCCTTGCCGGAAGCGACGCGCCTCTATGAAGACGAGTCCGAGAAATTCCGCGACGCCGCAGGTGGCCAGCCGCTTGAGGAAATCGGCAAGCAGTTCGGCTTCCCGGTGATCCAGCTGGCGGCTGTTGACAAGGATGGACGCACCCTGCGTGGCGACCAGGCGCAATTGCTGGCCAAGAACCCGGCGCTGCCGGAGCTGTTCACTCTGCAGGCCGGTCAGATGACCAACCTGTTCGAGGGCGACAACGTGCGGGCGATGTACAGGCTCGATGAAATCGTCGCGCCCTACACGCAATCTTTCGCAGAGGTGAAAGAGCGCGTGCGCGCCCTTTACCTCGTCGAGCAGGTGAAAAATGCCGCGACGAAAGCGGCGACTGATATGGTCGATGCCGTCAAGGCGGGCCGGACGTTCGAACAAGCGGCTGCGATTTCGAAGATGACCGTCCTGCCCACGCTGGTAACGACGCGTCAGGGCAACCCCAGCATCGATCCAGCCGCACTGCAGAGCGCCTTTGAACTCAAGGCAGGCGAGATCGGCGTTGTGAATGGCCAGGGCGGCGAGCCATGGGTTGTGCGGGTCGACACGATCGAGCCAGTGACTGCCGCGGCCGCTGCGGCCTTGCGTGCGCAGGTGGCGCCCGATGTCTCGCAATCGCTGGAGAACGACGTGCGGGAGGTGTTCATCCGCGGACTTCAGAAGGAAGTTCCGATCCAGCGAGATGAGGTCGCGATCCAGCGCTACCTCCAAAGCTATCTTTCTCCCGAGGCGCCATGACGACGCCCCTGCCCCGGCTTCACGTCCGGCGCCGGGTCGACGACACGGAGTCGCCGGTTTCGGCGATGCTGAAACTCAATCCGATGTCGGCCGGACTGGTGCTGTTTGAAAGCGTGATGGGCGGGGAAAGCCGCGGTCGCTACTCCTTCATCGGCATGGCGCCGGACCTGTGGTGGCGCGTGAAGACCGGCAAGGCCGAGACTTCGTTCACGCAGGATTTCAAGGAAGTCATTTCAACGTCAAATGACGTGATGGGGTCTCTGCGTAGTTTCATCGATGCCTGCCAGGTTTCCGGTATGGAGGACCTGCCGCCGATGGCGGCGGGGGCGTTCGGCTATCTCGGCTATGACATGGTCCGCTATGTCGAGACCCTGCCGGAGCCGAAGCCGGATCCAAATGGCCTGCCGGAAGCAATGCTGATGCGGCCGAGCGTCGTGCTGATCTTCGACGGCGTCAAGCAGGAGATAATTATCGCAGCGCCCGAGCGTGACGGCGAAGCAACTACGCTTGGGCGGATCGACGCTGTCGAAGCGAAGCTGGACCAGCCTATGCCGCCGTCGCGACCTAGCGACGCGCCCACCGAAAAGCTGGCGTTCACGTCGAATACTGAGAAGTCCCGCTATCTGGAGATGGTCAACCAGGCGAAGAAATACATCCACGCGGGCGACATCTTTCAGGTTGTCCCGAGTCAGCGCTTCTCTGCGCCTTTCGACCGATCGCCATTTGCATTCTACCGCGCCCTGCGCCGGCTGAATCCTTCTCCATTTATGTTCTACGTGAACTTCGGCGATTTCCAGATTTCAGGATCGAGTCCGGAAATCCTTGTGCGGGTTCGGAATGGCGTCGTCACTGTTCGGCCGATCGCAGGAACGTTGCCGCGGGGCGCGACGCCCCAGGCGGACCTGGCGAACGAGCAGAAGCTGCTCGCCGATCCAAAGGAGCGCGCCGAGCACCTGATGCTGCTGGATCTCGGCCGCAACGATGTGGGCCGTGTTGCCGCCCGCGGATCAGTGAAGGTGACTGAGAGCTTCACCGTGGAGCGCTACAGTCACGTTATGCACATTGTCTCCAACGTGCAGGGGCGGCTGAAACCCGGCGAGGATATGGTATCAGCTCTGGCGGCTGGCTTCCCGGCGGGAACAACGTCCGGCGCACCGAAAATCCGGGCGATGGAGATCATCACCGAACTGGAGCCACACGCGAGAGGCGTGTACGCCGGGGGCGTCGGATATTTCGGCGCGGGCGGCGATATGGACACCTGCATTGCGCTGCGCACTGCGGTGTTCAGGGGCGGCCGGATTCACGTGCAGGCCGGCGGCGGCGTCGTTTATGACAGCGATCCCGAGAGCGAGTTCATGGAGACAGTGCATAAGGCAAGCGCCCTCTTCCGCGCCGCCGAGGAAGCTGCGCTATATGACCGGGGGAACCGCTGATGACCCGCGTCCTGCTGATCGATAACTACGACAGTTTCACGTACAATCTTGTCCACTACCTGCAGGACATCAGCCCTGATGTTGAAGTCGAGGTGGTACGCAACGATGCGCTGACGCCGAAGGAAGCGCTGGCGAAGGGCGCCGATGCGATCGTGCTTTCGCCGGGGCCCTGCACGCCGGACGATGCGGGGATATGCCTTGAGCTCATCAAGCTGGCGCCGGACGACATGCCGATCCTTGGCGTGTGCCTTGGACACCAGGCGATTGGTCAAGCGTTGGGGGGGGTCGTCGAAGGCGCCAAGGACATCGTTCATGGCAAGGTCTGGCATGTGAAGGTGCTCGGCGGCGCGCTGTTCGAAGGCGTGCCGGAGCATTTCGACGCCGTGCGTTACCATTCGCTGGCGATCAGGCGGAATGGCATGCCCAACGGGCTGACTGTGGACGCCGAAACATCCGATGGCGAGGTCATGGCGGTGAGCCATGCGACGCGGCCGGTGTTTGGCGTGCAGTTCCATCCGGAGTCGATCGGGTCGCAGTATGGCAAAGTCATGCTAGCAAACTTCCTGAAGTTCGCTGGCCAGAAGAAAGCGGTCAAGCGGTGAGCGAGGCGGTCCGCATAGCAGTAAGCAAACTTGCTGACGGGGAGCGTCCGGGTCAGGTGGAGATCGGCGCGGCGTTCGAAGCCATTCTGGCAGGCGAGGCGGACGTCTCTCTGATTGCCGCCTTCCTCATGGGGCTGCGCACGCGCGGCGAGACTGTCGAGGACATCATCGCCGGCGCCCGCGTTATGCGCGCCAACATGCGGACGGTGAGAGCGCCTGATGGCGCGATCGATACGTGCGGCACGGGCGGGCTGTCGTGGACATCCCTGAACACATCGACTGCCGTCGCGCTCGTGGCTGCCGGCGCAGGCGCGGTCGTCGCCAAGCACGGCAATCGTTCAAAGAGCAAAGCTGGATCAGCCGATGTGCTGGAGGCGCTCGGCGTGAACCTGTCGCCCACGGATGCACAACTGGAAGCGAGCTTCCGCGACGCTGGCGTCGCTTTCATGTTCGCTCCCGCGCATCATGCTGCGATGAAACACGTTGGACCTGTGAGGGCGACGCTGGGCATCCGCACGATCTTCAACATGCTTGGGCCTTTGGCCAATCCGGCTGGCGTGAAGCGTCAGGTGCTGGGCGTATTCGCGCCGGAATGGGTTGAGCCGTTCGCGCAGGCCCTACTCGCACTCGGCGCGGAACGTGCGCTTGTCGTCCACGGTGTCGATGGGATGGACGAGATTTCTACGACAGGCGCCACGCTGGTTGCGGAGATCCGTGATGGCGCCGTCCGTAAGCAGGACCTGACGCCTGAACGCCTCGGCGTTCCGCGTGCAACGCTGGATCAGTTGCGCGGCGGCACGGCGACGGAGAACGCAGCGGCGCTTAGAGGATTGCTGCAGGGCGAGCGCGGACCGTTCGCCGATCTGGTGGCAGTGAATGCAGGCGCGGCCGTTTTCGTGGCCGGACTTTCCGAGACGTTGAATGATGGCGTGCGACAGGCGCGTGCTTCGATCGAGTCCGGCAAGGCGATGGCTGCGCTCGAAGCTCTGAGGCGCGCCTCCAATGGCTAGCACTGTTCCCGACAGGTTGAAGACAATCATCGACTACAAGCGCGACGAAGTTGCTGCGCTGAAGAAACATCGCACGCTTGCCTCGCTCGAAGCCGGCGCCAAGGCCGCCTCAAAGCCGCGAAGATTTGCTGAGGCGCTGCTCGCGATCGCCAAGGCTGACGGAAACGCTCTAATCTGCGAAGTGAAGCGCAAGAGTCCGTCAGCTGGCGATATCAGCCCGGGCCGTGACCAGGTCGCCGTTGCGCGCGATTATGAAGCCGGCGGAGCGGCCTGCATTTCGGTGCTCACGGACGGGCCGAGCTTCGGCGGCTCGCTGGACGACATGATCAGCGTACGAGAAGCCATCTCGCTTCCTGTCTTGCGCAAGGATTTCATGATCGACCCGATCCAGGTGCTTGAAGCCCGCGCCGCCGGCGCCGATGCGATCTTGATCATCATGGCGGCTGTGGACAACACACTAGCTGAGGAACTGCATGAAACGGCTGACCGTCTCGGGATGTCAGTTCTGCTGGAAGCCCACGATGAGGGGGAGCTTGTGCGGGCGCTGGGGCTGCCTTCTCCCCTGCTCGGCTTAAATAACCGCGACCTGCGCACTTTCACGACAGACCTCAAGGTGACCGAACGGCTCTCGGATATGATTCCTTTCGGTAAACTCCTGATATCGGAGAGCGGCGTCAGGTCGGCGGCTGACATTGGCCGGCTGCGGGCTTGCGGCGCCAGAGGGTTTCTCGTTGGCGAAAGCCTCATGCGCGCGGAAAATCCTGTCGAATCCGTCAGGTCGCTCGTCCAGGTTCGGTAAATGGCTCCACAGCCGAATTGACCCATAACGTGAACGATAGTAGAACTATCCGCGACTCATGAAGTCCGGAGGCGAAGCAGACCAGATGCTTACCAAGAAACAGCGGGAGCTCCTCCTGTTCATCAATGATAGGATAAAGGAGACAGGCGTCTCGCCCTCCTTCGACGAAATGAAACAAGCGCTCGATCTTGCGTCAAAGTCCGGCATCCACCGGCTCATCACGGCTCTTGAGGAGCGCGGATTCCTTCGCCGTCTCGCCCACAGGGCCCGGGCGCTGGAGGTTCTGAAACTCCCGGAAAGCGCCGTTCCGCAGGGAACAGGCCGTACCCCGTTCAGGCCGAGCGTCATTGCCGGCGAAGGGGGGCGCAAGGGCGCAGCGGCCGTACGCTCCTCAATGATTCCCGTCATGGGCCGGATCGCGGCGGGTACAGCGATCGAAGCCATAGAGCATGAGACGCACAAGGTGGCGGCGCCGGATGATGACTTTGATCCGGATACGCATTTTGCGCTGGAGGTTTCGGGCGAGAGCATGATCAATGCCGGTATCCTCGACGGCGACACCGTGATCCTGAAGAAGACAGAGCATGCCGCTTCTGGCGATATCGTCGTGGCGCTGATCAATGAAGAAACGGCAACGCTCAAGCGTTTTCGCAAGAAGGGCGGCTCCATCGCGCTTGAAGCCGCGAACCCGGCCTTTGGCACTCAGATATTCGGGCCGGATCGCGTGCGCATCCAGGGCAAGCTGGTCGCGCTGGTGCGCAAGTATCACTAATCCTTCGGGGCCGTTTTCCGTTTCGCTGGTTTGACGTGAAGCAGCTGGGCTCATGCACGTCCGCTTCGTATTTCGGCAGGACGGGGTGTGAGCTTGCAAGCGGACAAGTCGATGGCCGCGCCGCCTTTGCCGACGAAGTCGCGAGGCCGCACGGTCGGACCGCCTGAGGTACTTTGGAGGTCGAAAGTTACAGCCGCTCGATAGCTCTGATATCGATGCGAACACGCCGGTTGCGTTCACATGGTCGATTTCTGCGACGACGCTTTCGATGCGGACGGGTCCAATCTGTTCTTTGAGGATTAGCGCGGCAAAAAGTGGAAGTGTGTATTTCTCCGACGAGCGCGCCTATCCCGAAGCGGAAAAGCATGCCCGGCAACAAGGCCAGGCCGCTAACTCGTCGCCTCCGCATCGCGGCCCAAAGAATCATCACGGGAAGGCGCGCTCCGATTGGCAGGTCCCAGCCTGGCTCGGAAAGCGCTGTCATTTGGAGTGCAGCGCCGGAGGTCAGCGCCAAAGAACCTAGAAACGGCTAGCGCAGGGCCTGATCGTTCACCGCTGCGCGCTCAGGAAGCGCCCGAACTGCGCCGGAAAGCCGGGCCTTTCGGTGACGCCTGCGGCACTTGCCAGTAAAGCAGCGGATGTGGTCTTCAGGGCCCGCGCTCCGCCATAGGAACGCAGGGATATGGCTTGCACTGGAACCCGATGACGGTCGTCACACGCTTCGCCCCATCGCCCACCGGCTACCTCCATATCGGAGGCGCCCGGACGGCCCTGTTCTGCTGGCTATACGCCCGTCACACGGGCGGCAAGTTCCTGCTGAGGGTCGAGGATACCGACAGGGAGCGTTCGACCCAGGCGGCCGTGAATGCGATCATGGATGGCCTGAACTGGCTCGGATTGGGCGGGGATGAGCCGCCGGTCATGCAATCGGAGCGCGCGGCTCGCCACGCAGAGGTCGCACACGAACTCGTCAGGCGGGGCGCCGCCTATCGCTGCGCGGTAACTCAGGAAGAGCTGGGCGCCCGGCGCGCGCGGCTCAATGACCTTCTCGGCGAACAGGCCAAGCGCATGCTCAGCGAAGACGAGGCGGCCGAGCTCAAGAGCGTGTCGGGCGCATTCCGCTCTCCCTATCGCAACGGCGACCTTCCTTTGCCGCCGGGGGCACCAACTACTGTCCGTCTCAAGATCGATGAGTCCAAACCCACCGGGTATACTGATCGCGTCCAGGGCCACGTCGCAGTGCCGGCAGCAGATGTGGACGATCTTATCCTCCTCCGTTCCGATGGCACGCCGACCTATCTCCTCGCCGTTGTGGTCGATGATCATGACATGGGGGTGACCCACGTAATCCGCGGTGACGATCACCTGATCAATACCTTCCGCCAGCTTCCGATCTTCGAGGGTATGGGCTGGTCAGTACCGGAATATGCCCACGTCCCGCTGATCCACGGCCCGGATGGAAAAAAGCTTTCCAAGCGCCACGGGGCCACAGCGGTCGACGCCTATCGCGATGAACTGGGTTATCTGCCAGAGGCGATGCGGAACTATCTGCTCCGTCTTGGCTGGAGCCATGGCGATGATGAAATCATCTCCGATCAGCAGGCAATCGAGTGGTTCGACCTCAACGGCCTCAACAAGGCTCCCGCCCGGCTGGATTTCGCCAGGCTGGACTTCGTGAACAAGCATTACATGGCGCTGGCAGACGATGAGAGGCTCTTCGACCTGTTCCTTGCCCGGCCGGAGGCCATGAACCTCCACAAAGAGGTAAAAGCCCGAATTCAGGCCGCCATGCCGGTCCTGAAGACCCGATCAGCGAACCTGGTAGCGCTGGTCGAGCAGGCCCGTTTCCTGACAAACATTCGGCCGGTCGTTCTTGCGGGCAAGGCGATTGACCAGGTCAATGACGAGGCGCGCGGTCGTCTTGCCAAGCTGTCGGCAGTTCTGGACGAATTGGCGGACTGGAGCGAGGCCGCAATCAAGACCGCTCTAACGCAGTATTGCGAGCAAAACGGCATCAGCATGGGAAAAATAAGCCCGGTTTTGAGGGTAGTTCTTACCGGAGGGGCTCCGGCGCCCGATATTACTCTTGTGCTCGCTTTGCTAGGTCGTAATGAAGCTCTCGCGAGATTGAAGGATCATGCTCGCGCCGGGGGATAAACGGCGGGGAGCCGCAAGTTTGAGGAGACTTGGTGATGGAAAACAAGGTCAAACCGCACGGCAAGGCGACGGTAACCGCCAACGGCAAGACGGTGGAGTTGCCGGTCTATGCAGGCACGATAGGGCCTGACGTCATCGACATTGGCAAGCTTCATGCCCAGACGGGCATGTTCACTCTCGATCCGGGCTTCACGTCCACCGCGAGCTGCGAAAGCCAGATCACTTACATCGATGGCGACCAAGGCATTCTACTTCATCGCGGCTATCCCATCGACCAGCTGGCTCAGGGCTCCAACTTCCTCGAGGTCTGCTATCTGCTGCTTCACGGCGAACTGCCGTCCGCCAGCGAGAACGCGGAATTCGTGAAAACGATCACGCGCCACACCATGTTGCATGCGCAGTTCGATCGCTTCTTCGAAGGCTTCCGCCGCGATGCGCACCCGATGGCGATTATGTGCGGCGCTGTCGGCGCACTGTCAGCCTTCTATCACGACTCGACCAACGTTGATGATCCGATGCAACGCAAGGTCGCCCAGCATCGCATGATCGCGAAGATGCCGACGATCGCGGCGCGCGCGTTCAAGTATCACGCCGGCCAGCCCTTCGTGAGCCCGCGCAACGAGCTCGACTATGCATCGAACTTCCTGCGCATGTCGTTCGCCGTGCCGGCGGAGGAATACAGGGTGAACCCAGTTCTCGCCCGCGCGATGGATCGCATCTTCATCCTGCACGCCGACCACGAACAGAACGCCTCGACCTCGACCGTGCGCCTTGCCGGTTCGTCGGGCGCCAATCCGTTCGCCTGCATCGCGGCAGGTATCGCCTGCCTCTGGGGGCCCGCGCACGGCGGAGCCAACGAAGCAGCGCTGCAAATGCTTCAGGAGATCGGCACTGTGGAAAACGTGAAGAAGCACGTCGACAAGGTGAAGAACAAGGTCGACGGCGTTCGCCTTATGGGCTTCGGCCACAGGGTCTACAAGAACTATGACCCGCGCGCGAAAGTCATGCAGCAGACCTGTCGCGAAGTGCTGAAGGAAGTCGGCGTCAGCGATCCACTTCTGGAAGTCGCCATGGAGCTTGAGAAGATCGCGCTTTCGGACGAGTACTTCATCGAGAAGAAACTCTATCCGAATGTGGACTTCTACTCGGGCATCACGCTCAAGGCGATGGGCTTCCCGGTGTCCATGTTCACCGTCCTGTTCGCTCTCGCCCGCACGGTTGGCTGGATCGCGCAGTGGGAAGAGATGACCACGGACAAGACCCAGCGCATCGGCCGTCCGCGTCAGATCTACACTGGCGCCGCGCAGCGCGACTATGTGCCGATCAGCGCGCGATCGTAATTGCCTTCAACTGTTGCTTGTTTCAAAAAGCGGCTCTCAAATCCGGGGGCCGCTTTTCGTTTGCCGAGAGCCTGAGGATCGTCTCCGCGGCAATCTCTGCCGCCGGACGGCCAGCGCCGGCCATGACTTTCACGGCTTCACGCTGACCGTCCTGCTGGGCCTTGAGAAGCGTCGGATCGGACAGTCGCGCTTCGACTGCCTGTTCAATGTTCCTGACATTGAAGCGCGTCTGCAGGAATTCGGGGATGACCTCGCGATTGGCGGCCACATTGACCAGCGCGGAGAAGCGCGACTTGAACAGCAGGAAGCGCAACAGCGCCCAGGTAATCCAGCCGAGCTTGTAGCCGGTCACTACGGCTACGCCCTGAGCGGCGAGTTCGGTAGTCACTGTGCCCGAGCACGCGATGGCCACCGTCATGGCGGCGTAGGCGTCCGCTTTTTCTGCTTCATCCCTCACCAGCACGATCGGAAAGGATTGGGCTTTGGCCAAGGCTTCGACATCGGATGCAACGCTTGGAGCGACCATGCACACGACGTGGCGGCGCGGGTCGCGCACTTGCGCAATGTGCGTCGCCTCCATGAGCGTGGGGGCGACCCGGCGCATTTCAGCCTTCCTGCTGCCAGGCAGGAGTCCAATGACAGACGCGCCCTCAGGGATGCCGTGGCGCTGGCGAAAGCCTGCGCCGTCGCCCTTGGGCAGGCGATGCAGCGCCGGATTGCCGATCACCGTCGTCGGCAGGCCGTGCTTCACGTAGAAAGGCTGCTCGAAGGGGTGGATACACAGAAGGTGATCGACCCATTTCGCGAGCACGCGCGCGCGGCCGGGCCGGGTGGCCCACACTTGTGGCCCGACGAGCTTGATGCGTTTGGCGCGCGCACCACGTAGGCGCAACGCGCGCGCGACGCGCCACATGAAACCCCAACTGTCGATGAGAACTACGCTGTCGGGATCGGCCTTAACGATTGCATCGGCGGCGTCTTCGACCGCTTTCTTCACACGACCATAGGCCTTGAGGCCCTCGATAAGCCCAAGCACAGCAAGGCCGGACATATCGACATCGGAAACGGCGCAGCGCGCCCGCATGCGCTCCCCACCAATGCCCGAAATACTTACGTTCGCGTCCATGGCACGCAGTTCGTCAATCACATCGGCGCCGAGTGCGTCGCCCGAGTCCTCGGCTGCAACGAGGAAGACGTGGCTCACGTGATTTCTGCCGCCGTGAAGCCGTAGATGAAAAGGCCATGCTGGTTGGCCGTTCCGGCGACTTCATCGCGATCGACAACCAACGCGGCGCCGGCCTCGACCGCGATGCCTGCGAGCCCGGCCTTTGCCGCGCCATCGACGGTCGCAACCCCGATGGTGGGCAGATCGATCCGGCGTTCCTGCTGCGGCTTGGGCCGCTTTACCAGCACGCCGCGCCGGGCTTCCGGCGTTCCACGTATCTCGAACTGCAACTCAGCCACGCGAGCGAGCATGCGGTCAGTGCCTTCCTGCGCCTCGACTGCCAGGATCAGGCCGGCGCAGGAGATGGCTCCCTGCCCGATCTCAAGCGATCCGGAAATCTTCGCAACTTCTGCGGCGCGGCGGATGTCCTGCCAATGCTCTGGCGTTGGAGTTATCGTCCCCAGCGGCCCCGCACCAACGAGAAGATCGTTCAGCACGTCGTCCGCCCCGATGATACGGAAGCCCGCCTCCGCAAACACATCCATCACGGCGCGAAGGAGAGCGTCGTCTCCCTTTTTTGCGGCTGCGAGGATTTTCGGAAGAGACTGAACGCCCTTGAGATCCAGTTTCAGCGCGCTAAAATCCGGGCGCTTCAGCCACCCCGCAAAGACCATCTCCTCGCAGCCTTCCCGCTTCATCAGCTGGATAAGTCGGCCGAGTTCGCCAACCGAAAGCTCGGAGCCGTTGTACTCGTCAAGCAGCGAAGCCTCCGCGAAGCCCTTGAGGCCAACCACAAACGGATTGCGGCCCGTGCGGCGCGCTTGGTCAGCCACACGGCGGGGCAAGTCCCCTCCCCCAGCGACGATGGCGAGCCTGCCAGCACCCATCAGTCCGGCCTCGGCATGCAAAGCGGGCGCTTGTCTCCTGCCCGAATGAAATCGACGATCCGCATTACCTCGGGCAAGGCGGCGAAGCGCTCGGCCACTGCTTCGACCCTGTCCTCGAAATAGCCGACGCCATGAAAGAGATCGTTGTAGACCCCGCGCAGCGTATGGATCGTCTCGCGCGTGGCGCCGCGGCGCTTGAGGCCGACGACGTTAAGGCCGTTGAGCTGTCCGTGATTGTTCACCATCCCGAACGGGATGACGTCACCGACGACCGGCGCGCAGCCGCCGATGAAGCCGCCCATCCCGATACGGCCAAACTGGTGAATGGCGGAATTACCTCCAAGGATGACAAAATCTTCGATCGTCGCGAGGCCGCCGCTTACGGAGTGCGTTGCGTAGACAACGTTGTTCCCGACGATGTTGTCGTGCCCAACGTGGGCGCCGTTCATGTAGAAGCCCCGATTGCCGACCACGGTCTGCCCGCGTCCATGCACCGTGCCCAGATGGAATGTAACACCTTCGCGGATCAGGTTGTCCGTTCCGATAATGAGCTTGGTATCCTCGCCCTTGTACTTGGTGTCCTGAGGCGGATGCCCCAGCGCCGAGAAAGGAAACACGTGCGTGCGTGCGCCGATGGTTGTCGAACCGGCTATCGAGACATGAGAGATGAGCTTGACCCGTTCCCCCAGCTTGGCCTTGCCGGACACGATGCAAAATGGCCCAATCTCGACGCCGTCGGCGAGTTCGGCGCCTTTTTCAACGAGCGATGTAGGGTGGATCGTTACAGCCATGTCTTCCGGCGCCCTGAGCCGGCCTGAGCCGGCTATTCCTCTCTGCCGGAACGCTTTTGCGCTGCGCGCGCCAGCCATGCAAGCTCGCGCATCCATGTCCTGATCGGCTTGGACGGATAGCCCGCCCAAGTCTCGCCGGCTGGCACATCGCTGAGCACGGCAGCCCCTGCCGCAATTCGCGCCCCTTGGCCTACGTGGACGTGATCCTTGAGGCCTACACGCCCGCCGAACTGAGCCCCGTCTCCCACGGTGCTGGAGCCCGAAATGCCCGCAAAGGCAGCCATCACCACATGGGCGCCGATGCGACAGTTGTGACCTATATGACAGAGATTATCGATGTGTGATCCTTCGCCGATCACCGTGTCCTCCAGGAACCCACGGTCGATGCAGGAATTGGCCCCCAGCGACACGCCATTCTGCATGATCACGCGGCCGAAATGAGGGGTGAGAGCAGCCCCGTCCCTGTCGACCGCAAGTCCGAAACCGGCTTCGCCTACGACAGCTCCGGGGAATATCCTCACGCCGTCCCCGATCAGGGCGCAGCGTATGGTTGAGTTCGGGCCAACAGTTGTTCGCGCACCGATCTGCACGCCGGGGCCTATCACCGTATTTGCACCGACACGCGCCTGCGGGCCTATCGCAGCGCCTGCGCCAACGATCGCGCCTGGCTCCAGCACGGCAGTTTGATCGACGCGGGCCGATGGATGGATGGACGGTTGCCCAGGATCGAGCTGCCTCAGGCTGGCCAGACGCGCAGCCGCCTGCGCGAACGCGGGGCGCGCATGTCGAACCTCCAGCACGAGGGGGCCGCTTGGAATCGCTGCCGCAGCCACTGGGGAAGCGACAACGATGCCCGCTGATCTGATGTTCTCGGCGCCGTCTGCCGTTTCCTGAAAAGTCAGATCTGCTGGGCCGGCAAGCGAAGCGGACGCAAGCGATGAAACGCTGCGCCCATCATCACCAACTATTCGAGAAGCCCCAACAAGAGCGGCGATATCCGAAGCGGTAAGCGGTCCTGCGACCTCGTAAAACCTCGGATCAATCACCACCCCGGCCTTTATCCCAGATTACTATCAACCGCCGCCGGGCTTCGGCGCAGTCGCCTGGCCAGTCTGCTGGGCTGGCGGCTTCGGCAGCGCGTCCTTCAGGGCCTGCAGTGTCGGCACCGTCGCGTCGAGACGTGCAATGACTTTCGTAGTAAGATCGGTGCTGTCCTTGGCGTACCAGGTCATTCCGGTGTTGAGGACGATATCGGCCCCGGCCTCCTTCGCCACCGCTTCAATGGCCGGAGCAAGCACGATGATCAACGCCTGGCTGAGGCTGGTGTCAGCCCGTTCGAGACCGCTATTGAGAGCGTCCGCCTTGTTATAGTATTCATTCTGCTTCTTGCGGAGCGCGTCGACTTGCGCCTTCAACGTTGGGTTGGCTTCAAGCGCTTCCTTCGTCAAGGACTCCGTCTGCGGCTTCAGGCGCTGAACTTCGGCGTCTATTTCCGTCTTGAGCTGTTTCAGACCCAACTGGTCTGCCCCGGCGTTGACGTTGGAGACCAGCGTTTGGTTGATTTCCTTGCCGACCTTGCTTTCACGGCGGACGCGTTCTTCATCGACGACATAGATCTTGGTCTGCGCGAGTGCTGCGCCGGCCATGTTGGCGAGGCCGACCGTGAAGGCGGCGGCCAGAGCGAGATTGCGAAATTTCATCACACTAGAACCTTGTGTTGGTGCTGAACCGGAAAGACTCGGTTCGGTCGTATTCTTCGTTGGCTAGGATCTGCGAGAAGTCGAAGCGGATCGGACCAAATGGCGAGTCCCAGAAGACACTGACGCCAGCACTGGCGCGAAGGCTTGCGCTGTCATCAACGCGGTTGGCTTCAAACAGGCTATCCGCGCGGCGGTTTCTGTCAGCGTCGTCCAGAAGACCGAGCGTGCCGAACTCCGTAAAGAAGGCACCATCAATTCCAAACTCTTCGGGAGCATACGGTATCGGGAAGGACAGCGACAAGGATCCGATTGCATAAGCCTTTCCGCCCAGAGCGTTGAAAGTCTGCAGTTTTCCGGGCAACACTTCACCGGACGCATCTTTCGCAGCGGTATCGAAGATCAGCCGGCCATTTTGATCAACGACCTGCGTGCCGTCGGCGTTAAGCCGCGGAGTGGTGAAGCCCGGCGGAGCTACCCCCGGGTCAAGCGCGAGCGGCTTTACAGCGCAGGTGCCCATGCTGGCCAGCTGGCAGGACGTCGAGTTTTCATAATAGTATCGCACCTCGCGCGGGCCGATGCCGGCGACGTCGAAGCCGCGGAACGAGTTGCCGCCCTTGAAGAAGCGGTTGTTGATGCGGATGCCTTCATCGCCCCAGCTGTCGATGTAGCCCGCCTCAAGCGTGCCGGTGAGCGTCCAGCCGGGCGCGAAGCCGTGATACATCGCCCCGCGCAACTCGTTACGCAGGTAGTTCACATCGCCGCCCAGACCGGCGATATCCTGGCTGAAGCTGAGTTCGAAACCGCGCGTGGGGTCAATGTAGTCGTTGGTCCGGTTCATCGACAGTGTGTAGCCGAACGACGACGTGATCTGATCGCCCTGCTGATCGCAGAGCGATGAACGGAAGAACGCTGCGGTGGTGCAATCCGTGTAGGTCGCCGAATTCACGTCGCTGTCGAGCTTGAGGTCGTCGCTGCGCAAATTGTAGCGCATGCCGATCTGGTCGTTGTCCGAGAGTGGAAAAAGTAGGCGGCCGCCTACGCCGACGACGGCGTTTGCGAAGCCTGAGATGTCGTAGAAATCCGATTTAGTCACGAAGAGGTCAAAACCCAGGGCCATATTGCGGTCCTGGAACTTCGGCTCGGTGAAGCGGAATTCAATGTCCTGCTGGCGCGATGTTGTCTGGATGCGCGCTGACAGGAACTGGCCGCGCCCGCGGAAGTTGCGCTGCTGGGCGCTTACCGAGAAGAGGAACGCATCCTGCGACGAGAAGCCTGCAGAGAAGGCAAGCTCGCCGGTCGCCTCTTCTTCCACCTTCACCTTGACGACCGCGCGATCGGCCGTGGAGCCAGGCTCATTTTCCACCGCAACGGTGTCGGCCTTGAAGAAGCCTAGCGCACGAATGCGGTTCTTGGCGTTGTCGAGTTGAACCGGGTTGTATTGGTCGCCCTCGGCCAGGCGGATCTCGCGACGGATGACGCGGTCGAGCGTCTGCGTGTTACCCTGAATGTCGATGCGTTCGATGTAGACTCTGGCTCCCTCATCGACCTGGAAAGTGATTCCGATAGTGTGGTTGACCGGATCGCGCGTTTCGCGCGGCCGGATCTGAACGTTCGCATAGCCCGCGATACCAGCAGCGAAGGTCAGCGTGTCGATTGCCTCCTGAATGCTTTCTGCGCGGAACTGTTCGCCTTTCTTGATGCGGAGCACCTGGGCGAGGCGTTCGCCCGAAAGCTTCTCAAGCTGTGTTTCGACCCCGAGATCGCCAAAGGTATATTTCTCTCCCTCGTCGACTGTGAAGGTCAGATAGAAGTCGCGACGATCCGGCGTCAGCTCGGCGACCGAAGAAATGACGCGGAAGTCGGCGTAGCCCTGGTTGGTATAGAATTCGGTCAGCTGCGAGCGGTCGTACTCCACTTGACCCGGGTTGTAGTTGTCGGCCTGTTCGAACAACCGCCACCAGCGCGACTGCCGCGTCGTGATCTCGCGACGAAGGCGGTCGTCCGGAAATGCTTCGTTGCCGATGAAGTTGATCGAGCGAACGCCGGTCTCCGGACCTTCGTCGATCACGAAAATCAAGTCGGCGCGGTTCTGTTCGAGCACCTTGTACTGCGGCGTCACCGTAGCGGCGAAGCGACCCGCACGACGATAGACTTCCAGGATGCGCTGCACATCCTGTTCGACGCGCGACAGCGTAAAGGTCTGGCGCGGCTCGGCCTCGGTCTCTTCTTCGAGCCGTTCGGTCGTGACCGCGTTGTTGCCCTCGAACATGATGCGATTGATGATCGGGTTCTCGAGCACGCGGACGACGAGGTCGTTTCCGCGGGCTTCGATCTGGATGTCGGCGAAAAGACCGGTGACGCCGAGGGCTCTGACCGACAGGCCAATGCGCTCCTGATCAAACGGATCGCCCGGCTTCACGAGCAGATAGGAAAGGACGGTGCGCGCCTCGATACGCTGGTTACCTTCGACAACGATCCGGGCGATAATTTGAGACTGTTGAGGTTGAGGTGGAGGCTGCTGGCCCCAAGCATTGTTCGCGCGCGCGATGTCTTGTGCAGCGACGATGGCGCCAGCCGACGCAGTCAGCGCCAGCGCGCTCGCGAACCAAGACCGCATCACCTATCCCTCACACTCTAGTCGGACCACCTGACGCGGTCTCTTGGGCGTCTTAAGACAACATGCCGCTCAAAAGCTCAAGCGGTCGACTGAAGGATCACGACCCCCCGGGCCAAAGCCGGGCGATGTCCTGCCACGTGATCAACAGAGCAAAGCTGACGAGGCATGCAAGGCCGATTGTCAGCCCGATTCTCTGCACTTTTTCTGGGATTTGCTTGCCCATGGCCGCTTCGGCAAGACACATCACAGCTGCGCCACCATCGAGGACGGGAATCGGTAGCAGGTTGAAGAACCCTACTCCGATCGAAAGCAGGGCCGCCAGCTGCAGGAGGCTGTAGGACAGCTGGCGAAGCTTCTCCCAGTAGTCGATGTTTTTCTGCTGCATATGCACGTCGGTAACTTTGTCCGCCAACGTGAAGATGCCGACCGGGCCGCTGAGCTTGTCGAGGCCCTCCTTGCCGGTGACAAGGCGCCGCAGGACGTTCAGCGTGGTTGCCAGAGCGTCGCTTGTGGATGCCACACCATAGCCCACAGCCTCGATGGGATTGAGTTTGCGGACCTCGGTGTCACGCTGGGAAAGTTGCAGACCAATACGACCCACTTTCTGTTTGATCTGAAACACCGGGTTCATTTCTTCGGTCTCGACCGGTGTCGCGACCAGGTCCACCGGGGCGCCGTCCCGCAAGACTCGGTAGGTCACCGTTTCTCCAGAGCTGAGTTCAGTGACGCGGTTGACGTCGCTGGCGATTGTGACGGGGCGGCCGCCTGCTTCGATAACGATATCACCCGGCTTGAAGCCAGCTGCTTCCGCCGCAGAATTGGCAACGACACCGCCAACGATAGTCTCTTTAGATTGTGCGACGCCAAATACAGAACCCAGGAAAGCAAAAGCAAGAATCGCGAAGACAAAATTCGACAGCGGGCCGCCAAGCGACACAGCAAGACGTTTGAACGGGCCAAGCGCGGTATACGGCTTCCCAACGAGTTGCACCCGCTTGACGTCATCCTTCCCAGGCGCGCCTTCAACACGCTCGCGCGTATCAGTCGGCGCCTGAAGCTCACCGACGAACTTCACAAAACCACCGAGCGGCAGCCAGTTCAGGCGCCAGCGCGTACCCCGCTTGTCTGTGACTTCGACGATAGGTCGGCCGAAACCGATTGAGAAGGATTCCACCGCAGCTCCAAAGACGCGGCCCATCCAGTAGTGCCCCAACTCATGCACCGTGATCACGATCGAGATCAGCAAGATGAATGGCAAAGGCGAAGCCAATATCGAAAAAATGCCATCCATTAGCGGTCGCCTCTCATAGATATCTCCCCCATCGACCTACGCCGCGAGGCGCAGTCTTTCGATCGTGCGCTGTCTCGCCCATCGATCGAGTTCGTAAACGTCGTCAAAGCCCGAAGGGTCAACGGCCGGTTGGCCATGGAGGAACTCGTTGAGCACTTCGCCTGCCACCTGAGCTATCGTCAAAAACCCGATCCTGCTTTGCAAAAAGGCCGCCACGGCGACCTCGTTCGCCCCATTAAGCACGACTGGCGCGCCCCCCCCTGCGGAAACCGCCCTCCTCGCAAGCCCCAGAGCCGGAAAGCGCTGGGGATCTGGAAGGGCAAACTCCAGCCTTCCGATCTTGGCGAGATCAAGGCGTTCGAGCCCCGGCAACGGCATCCGGTTGGGCCATGACAGCGCATACGATATGGGAGTCCGCATATCCGGCATGCCCAGCTGGGCCAGCACAGACCCGTCATCGTATGACACCAGGCTGTGGATGATGGACTGGGGATGAACCAGAACGTCGATCCGATCCTCGGGAACATCGAAGAGATAGGCGGCCTCGATCAGCTCCAGCCCCTTGTTCATCATGGTTGCGCAGTCCACGGAGATCTTGGCGCCCATATCCCAATTAGGGTGAGCGGTCGCCTGTTCGGGCGTAGCCGCAGCCATTTCGCTTAGGCTGGCGGTCCGGAAAGGCCCGCCTGAAGCGGTCAGGATCAGCTTCTCGACCCGCTCGGGCCGATCCAGGACCTGGAATATGGCATTATGCTCGGAATCGATGGGCAGCAGTCTGGCGCCCGTCAGCAAAGCCTCTTGACGCAGCAGGGGGCCGGCGCAGACCATGCTTTCCTTGTTGGCGAGGGCGACATTGTTGCCCTGCCTGATGGCGGCAAGGGTCGCCGGCAGCCCTGCGATCCCGACAATTCCCGCGACCACGACCTCGGCCGGCCTTGAGGCGGCCTCGACAATCGCCATGTGCCCGGCTGCGGCCTCCACGCCTGACCCGGCAAGCAGGGACTTCAAGAGGCCATAGAGCGACATATCCGCAATCACGGCTATCTCCGCGCGGGTGTAGATAGCTGCCTCGGCAAGCGCCTCGACATTGGTGTTGGCCGTCAGCGCGACAACGCTGAACTCCGGCGCGCCCGGCGCGCGGCTGTTCACGACATCGAGCGTTGAAACGCCGACAGAGCCTGTGGCGCCGAGGACAGATACGCGCACACGATTGTTCATCCGGACCCCGCCGAACCCACAGCCGGCACAATCGACGGCAGGAATTTTGCGATGATAGCAGCCGCCACCGTAGCCGCCATCAGGCCATCCAGCCGGTCAAGGACCCCGCCGTGCCCGGGCACGATACCAGACGTATCCTTAACGCCGTAGAGACGTTTGAAACGGGATTCTAGCAGGTCGCCGCCTTGTCCCACGACAGACAGGGCGAGGCTGAACACCAGCCAGTGCAAGAAGTCGCCTCCCGCACCCCGCGCCACCGCCGCGCCGGCCAGGCCGGCGCAAACCAGCGCGCCAATGGCGCCGGTCCACGTCTTATTCGGGCTGTCTTTCGGGCTCAGGAGGGGGCCGCCAAAGCCCCGCCCTGCGAAGTAGGCGGCGATATCAGTAGTCCAGACGATAGCGAGGATTGCCATAAGGAAAAGCTGCCCATTGGGCGTTGCTTCACGGATCCAGACAAAGCAGCCAAACGGCAGGGTCGAATAGATGGCGCCGAAGGCCATGGAACTCGCTGAGCCCTTACCCAAGAAAGCGATGCCTGCGCTGACCGCGCAGCCGGCCAACGCCGCCAGCGCCACCAGCTCGATCCCGCGCGGCGCCAGAAAGACGGCCGTGGCCGAAGTTGCCGCCATCACCACATAGAGCAGGTATTTCGACAATGAAGTTTCGGTCTGCGCCGCCATCCGCGTCCACTCGCAGGCAGCCACGGCGCCCGTCGCGGCGGTTGCAATCACTAAGGCGAGGCCGCCTGAATAAGCCACCCACAGGCCAAGCGGCGCCAGCACAATGGCGGAGAGGACGCGAAGAACTATCTCGCGTCGTCCGCCGCTGCGCACGGGCGCGCCGTTAGGCGCCAAGGCCGCCAAACCGTCTGTCGCGACGTCGGAACGCATCAATCGCCTTCTCAAGGCTCTCCCTGGTGAAGTCTGGCCACCACAAATCCATGAACATCAGCTCGGCGTAAGCCCCGCTCCACAGCAGGAAATTGCTCAGTCGCAGTTCGCCGCTGGTGCGGATCACCAGATCAGGATCCGGCGACTCGCCCGTCCACACCATCCGTGAGACCATCGCCTCGTCGATCTGGTCCGGCTTGAGCCGCCCTGCCTCGACCGCTCGTGCGATCTCGCGCATCGCAGCTACGATCTCGCCACGGCCTCCATAGTTGAAAGCGATATTGAGTGTCAGCCGGCCATTATCCTTCGTCGTCACAACAGCCTCGTCGATCAGAGAGAGGATGTCGTCACTGAGGCCATCACGCGATCCAATGATCCGGATGCGCACGCCGTCCTTATGAAGACGCGCGAGATCGCGGCGCACAAATACACGGAGTAGGTCGAACAGCGCATCAATTTCTGTCTGCGGGCGATTCCAGTTTTCAGTCGAGAACGCGAAGACGCTCAAATGGGTTAGACCAAAATCACGGCTGGCTTCGACGGCCCGGCGCAGTGCTTCAACGCCCTCTTTGTGGCCAAGAGCTCTCGGCAGTCCCCTCGCCTTCGCCCAGCGACCGTTGCCGTCCATGATAATGGCGACGTGACGCGGCGGCGAACGCAACGTCGCAACGTCGGCATTGCTCGAGGAGGGCTGCGACTCGCTCACACCTGCATGATCTCTTCGGACTTGTGTTTCAACAGGTCATCCACCACAGCGACGTGCTTGTCGGTGATCTTCTGAACGTCGCTCGAACGGCCTTTGACCTGATCTTCGCTGAGCTCGCCGGCCTTCTCGAGCCGCTTCAGCAGGTCGTTGCCGTCACGCCGGATGTTGCGCACCGCAACGCGGGCGTTCTCGGCAAACTGGCCGGCAAGCTTCTGCAATTCCTTGCGACGCTCTTCGCTGAGCGGCGGGATCGGAATGCGGAGCGTCTGGCCATCCGTAATGGGGTTCAGCCCAAGCGGCGCCTCGCGGATCGCACGGTCTGTCGCGCCAACAAGGCTCTTGTCCCACACGCTCACGCTCAGCATACGCGCATCGATCGCGCTCACCGATGCAACCTGGTTCAGCGGCATGGAAGCGCCATACGCCATCACGTGGATCGTATCGAGCAGGTGTATCGAGGCGCGGCCGGTGCGAAGACCCGAGAATTCGGTCTTCAGCGACGCAAGCGCGCCGTCCATACGCTTCTCGAGCGCCTTGAGGTCGAAGGTCTCCGGCATCGTTCCCTCCCTTAAGACTTCTTCTTGCCAATGGTCGTCGAAACACCCTGACCGGTGAGAACCTTGGCAAGGGCGCCTTTCTCCCGGATTCGGAAGACGACGATCGGAATCTTGTTTTCCTTGAGCAGACTGATGGCGGTCGCATCCATCACCTTCAACTCCTTCGAAAGCACTTCCATATAATCAAGCGTGTCGAAGCGCGTGGCGTCTGCGTCGACTTTCGGGTCCGCAGTGTAGACGCCGTCGACCTGTGTACCCTTCAGCATGGCGTCACAGTTCATTTCGGCGGCGCGCAGAGCAGCGCCGGTGTCGGTCGTGAAGAACGGATTGCCCGTGCCGGCCGCAAAGATCACAACCCGGTTCTTCTCCATGTGCCGGATGGCGCGACGGCGGATAAAGGGCTCGCAGATCGACATCATCGAGATGCCGGACTGTACGCGTGTCGGCACCCCGATGCTCTCGAGCGCATTCTGCATGACAAGGGCGTTCATAACCGTGGCGAGCATGCCCATATGATCAGCCTGCGCGCGCTCCATGCCCGCATCCACGCCCCACTTGCCGCGCCAGATGTTCCCGCCGCCGATCACGAGACAGATCTGACATCCGAGCGCGATCGCGGATTTCACTTCCTCGGCGTATTTGATGCAAGCTGCGACATCGATGCCATAGCCCTGCTCCCCCATCAGGGCTTCGCCTGAAATCTTCAGTAGGACGCGCTTGTATCTGAGGGCGGGTTCACCCGTCATTTCAGCATCTTTCGTCAATTGCACAAACGGCCCGACGCCGAAGCGCCGGGCCGTCAAACTCTAGCCGCGAAACCGCTGGTTTCGCAAAGGTTTTACTCCTTCGGCTTGTTGAAGGCCGCAACCTCAGCAGCAAAGTCACTTGTGGCCTTCTCGATGCCTTCGCCAACCTCAAATTTCACGAAGCCCTTGAGTGTTACCGGGGCGCCCATGTTCTTGCCGGCTGCCTCGATGAACTTGCCGACCGTAACGTCGGGATCCATCACGAAAGCCTGCTCCACAAGCACGGACTCCTGGTAGAACTTGCGGATCCGGCCCTCGACCATCTTCTCTACGACGTTGGCGGGCTTGCCCGATTCGGCGGCCTGGGCCGTCAGGATCTGGCGCTCTTTCTCGACAACAGCCGGGTCCAGTTCGGCCGTTGTCGCCGCGAGCGGCTTCATCGAGGCAATGTGCATCGCGACTTTGCGGCCAAGGTCATTAAGACGCGACTTGTCGCCAGGCGATTCCAGCGCAACCAGCACGCCGATCTTGCCCAGACCTTCGGCCGCCGTGTTGTGGATATAGGTCGCAACAACGCCCTCGTTGACCGAAATCGCCGCAGTGCGACGTAACGTCATGTTCTCACCGATAGTGGCGACGAGGCCTTGCAGCATCTCGTTGACGGTGCCGCCCTCCGACGTCGGCGCATGCGCGACCTTCACGACGTCGCCGCCATTCTTGAGCGCAATCTCGGCGACGGCGCGCACGGCGCTCTGGAAGCTCTCGTTCCGCGCCACGAAGTCGGTTTCCGAATTGATCTCGACCAGTGCGGCTGCGTTTCCGGCAGTGGCAACCCCGATCAGGCCTTCCGCGGCGATGCGGTCGGCCTTCTTGGCGGCCTTGAGTATGCCCTTCTCGCGCAGCCAGTCGGACGCTGCTTCGATATCACCCTGGGTTTCGATGAGCGCCTTCTTGGCGTCCATCATGCCGGCGCCGGTCTTGTCGCGCAGCTGCTTGACCAGCGCGGCAGAAATATCGGCCATTGTAACCTCCTGAACTTGTCCGCACGCGCCCGCCTAGGCGCTTGTCCCAGGTAACACGCGGGCCTGTTGTAACAGATTCCCGGCCATACCGGACGGCCGACAGATGATGATCCGCCGGCGCGTCCGTAACGAAGGCTAGACTTGAGCTTCGGCGTCCGCCGTGGCGGCCAGAGCCGGCTCGCGAACAGACTCGGCGGCACCCGGATCAACGCCCGCGGACATCGAGGAGTCAGAGAGACCGTCGAGAACCGCATCAGCAATCAAGCTGCAATAGAGCTGGATCGCGCGCGCTGCATCGTCGTTCCCCGGGATCGGGAAATCGACTTCCTGCGGATCGCAGTTGGTGTCGCTGATTGCGACGACCGGAATACCCAGCTTGCGGGCCTCCTTCACGGCGATCGCTTCCTTGTTGGTATCGATCACAAATATCAGGTCCGGCAGGCCGCCCATGTTCCGGATGCCGCCCAGAACGCGCTGGAGCTTGATCTGCTCGCGCTGGAGCTTCAGCAGCTCCTTCTTGGTGAGACCGGTGGACTCGCCAGCAGCCAGCATATCGTCCAGGTCGCGCAGACGTTTAATAGAGTTCGAGACGGTGGCCCAGTTAGTGAGCGTGCCGCCCAGCCAGCGATCGTTCATGAAGTACTGTGCACAGCGGCCCGCGGCCTCTGCCACGGCTTCAGCGGCCTGACGTTTAGTTCCGACAAACAGCACGCGACCGCCCTTGCTCGCCGTGTCGCGCACTTTGACAAGCGCCTGGTGGAGCAGCGGAACGGTTTGCGAAAGGTCGATGATATGAATGCCGGATCGTTCGCCGAAGATGAACCCTTTCATCTTGGGGTTCCAGCGGTGAACTTGGTGTCCGAAGTGCACGCCAGCTTCGAGCAGCTGGCGCATAGAAAAGTCGGGTAGCGCCACGTGTATCTCCTGATCCGGTTGGCCGCCGCGGACAGAACGAGCTTGCGCCCGCACCGGAATGGGTCCGCGTGTCGGAATGGGCGGCGATATAGGCGGGTTCTCGCTGGGACGCAAGGCAAGGCTTTGCCCGGTCTGATTAGTCGTTCGCGTGGATTCCGACCACCGATGGCTTCGACCAAGCACCTTCGCACAGAAGACCGCCTACATCCGACCAGACTCTCGCTCTAATAGCAACTATTTCAAATATATAGCGGCTAAACCCGCCATCGGCTGCGCCTCACGCGGCGGCCGCAGCACGCACCTGATCCACACCCGGCACCGACTTGAAGGCCGACATTGCGCCGAAGTCGACCGGATAGCGACCCTCGAGAGCGATGGTGACCACCTCCCCCTCGACAGGAATCTCAATGTGGATCTCGCCGAGGGCGTTCTGGCTTGGGCTCTTCCGGAGACCCTTGGCGACGCTCGCGACCCTGTCCAGAGGGGCGTTGGCGCTCAGCCTGATGAGCAGTGTTTCATGCGAGCCAATGGATACCTGGGAAAGCTTCTTCACGCTGTCCATTGAGAAGCGGAGTTCCTCGTCCACTTTTCGAACGCGAACGCGGCATATCACGCGCTCGCCGACCCCCAGAACATCGCGGACATTCTGAAGAAGCTCGTCGTTGACGAACAACTCGTATTCGCCCGACGGGTCTGACAGCGTGACGATCGCAAACTTGCCTCCTGCCTTGGCTGGCTTCTCGACACGAGACCGCACCACCCCGATCATGTCGAGGAACTGTCGGTCCTGGCCGACAATCTCCTTCTCCGCCGAAAGCGTGATCCGCGCACGCATGTTGCCGGTCAACAGATCGTCGAGCGGGTGGCCGGACAGAAAAAAGCCCACGCTCGCCAGCTCGTTGTCAAGCTTGTCGGACTCGCCCCACGCTCCGGCGTCAGGCAGGCGAAGTTTCTGTTGAGGCTGGTCGCCAAACAGATTCACCTGATTGGAGTTGCGCTGCTCTTGCGCCGAGGTCGCGATCGCAGACAGCATGCCCGCGGCAGCGAAAGCTTTTGCCCGATTGGCTTCCACGGAATTAAACGCACCGGCCTTGGCGAGCGCTTCAAAGCAGCGGCGATTGACCAGGCGCGCATCGATGCGCTCAGCAAAATCTTGAAGATCCAGGAAGTCGCCGTGCCTCCGCGCCTGTTCTACCGACAGCATTGCTGGCTTGCCGACGCCCTTGATGGCGCCGAGCGCATAGCGAACCGCGGAGCCTTCCACCGTGAAGTCAGCGCACGACGCGTTGATGTCCGGCGGGCGCACTTCGATCCCCATGCGTCGCGCTTCCTGGAAAAACACAGCAAGCTTGTCGGTGTTTCCGGAGTCGAGACTCATGGATGCGGCAAGGAACTCAACCGGGTGGTTCGCCTTGAGCCACGCCGTTTGATACGTAAGCAGCGCATATGGCGCCGAGTGGGACTTGTTGAATCCATAGTCGGCAAACTTCGCGCAAGCCTCGAATGTCAGGTCCGCATCCGGCTCCGAGATGCCGTTGTCAGTCGCACCTTTCATGAAGCGCACACGCTGCTTGTCCATCTCAGCGCGGATCTTCTTGCCCATGGCGCGGCGCAGCAGATCGGCCTCGCCGAACGAATAGCCGGCAAGCTCCCGCGCGATCTGCATGACCTGCTCCTGATAAGTGATGATGCCGAAAGTCGGCTCCAGGATCGGCTTCAGCCATGGCGTCAGTGCATCGTTGTAGTAGGTCGTTTCTTCAAGACCCTTCTTACGGTTGCAGTATGTCGGAATGTTCGCCATTGGCCCCGGGCGATAGAGCGCGACGAGCACGATCAGATCCTCGAACCTGTCCGGGACCATGTCGACGAGAGCCCGCCGCATGCCCTGGCTTTCAACCTGGAACACACCGACGACTTCGCCGCGCTGAAGCATCTCGTAAGTCTTGACATCATCTAGCGGCAGCCGCGCGAGATCCACCTCCACCCCTTTGTCACGGATCAGTTTGATTGCACGATCGATGACGGTCAGCGTCTTCAGGCCAAGGAAATCGAATTTCACGAGGCCGGCGGCCTCGGCCCATTTCATGTTGAACTGGCTCGCCGGAATATCCGACCGCGGATCGCGATAGAGGCCCACAAGCTCCACCAGCGGCCTGTCGCCAATGACGATGCCGGCCGCATGGGTCGATGCGTTGCGGTACAACCCTTCCAACTGCTGCGCCGTCTCGAACAGGCTTGCGACAGCTTCGTCCTCTTCGATCGCCTCCTGGAGCTTGGGCTCCATATCAAGGGATTCAGCGAGTGTTGGCGGCTTGGCTGGATTGAACGGCACCAGCTTGGCGAGCTTGTCAACTTGGTAGAACGGCAATTGCAGCACGCGCCCAACGTCACGCAGGACGGCTCGCGCCTGCAGCGTGCCGAATGTGATGATCTGGGCGACGCGATCCACGCCGTATTTCTGGCGCACGTATTCGATCACTTCGCCGCGTCGATCCTGGCAGAAGTCCACGTCGAAGTCGGGCATCGAAACGCGTTCCGGATTGAGGAAGCGCTCGAACAGCAAGCCGAAGCGGATGGGATCCAGATCGGTAATCGTGAGACACCACGCGACGACCGATCCGGCGCCTGAGCCCCTGCCCGGCCCCACGGGAATTCCGTTGGCCTTGGCCCACTTGATGAAGTCGGACACGATCAGGAAGTAGCCCGGGAATCCCATCTTCTCGATGACGCCGAGTTCGTAGGCGAGACGATCTTCGTAGACCTTCCACTCGGCCGCAGGGATTACGATCTTCAGCCGCTCTTTGAGGCCGGCCTTTGCCTGCGCCGTCAGCTCGGCCGCTTCGTCGCGCCCGCGCTTGGTGTCGAAGGGCGGCAGGATCGGCTTGTGCTTCTTGGGACGGTACGCGCATCGTTGCGCGATCTCGATCGTGGAAGCGAGCGCTTCGGGAAGATCGGAGAACGTTGCAGCCATTTCCGCCGGCGATTTGAGATACTGTTGCGGAGAAGCGCGTGGTCGGTCGGCCTGGCTGACATAGGCGGAGTTCGCGATGCAGAGCAGCACATCGTGCACGGAATGCTGTTCCGGCTTTTCGAACCGCGCATCGTTCGTGGCGACAAGCGGCAAGCCCAGCTCATATGCAAGATCGACGAGAGGGCCTTCCGCGGCCGCCTCTTCCGGCCGGCCGTGACGTTGCAGCTCGACATAGAGCCGTCTGTCGAAAGCCGCCGCCAATTCCTTCAGCCTGCCGCGCACCTCGTCGATGCGCCCTGCAGCCGCCCGGCGATTGCAGAGACCGCCATGGCCGCCTGTGAGACAGATCAGGCCGTCGGCATGCGCCAGAACAGTCGCCAATGCGACGCGCTTGTCGTCTCCCGCTGGCGTCAGGAAGGAGGATGACGATAATTCCATGAGGTTACGATAGCCTGCCTCGTTCTGCGCTATCAGCACCAACTTGCCGACTTCACCGGCGACGCCTGGCTCGACCACATCAAGCGTGAGGCCGGTGATCGATTGCACCCCGGCTTCCGTCAGCGCTTCTGCCAGCTCCAGGGCGGCGAACAGGTTGTCGTCGGTTACGCCAACGGCCGGGGCGCCGCTTGCTGCGGCCCACTTCGCCAGGTCTTTCGGACGGATCATGCTCTGCAACAGCGACAACGCCGTGCGGACGCGAAGGTGGATGAATCTGGGCGTTTCCATCATGCGTCGATCCTGGACCCCACCCCGATAGATAGGGACGATCCTAGACCGAGTCGCCTGTCGCCTTGGGAGCGGGGGCAAGCCGGCCTTCATGGAGCGCAAGGACGCGGTCCATGTAGGTCGTCAACTCCACGTTATGGGTTGCGACGAGCACCGCCACCCCCTCCTGCCGTGCAATGTCGAAAAGGTTCTGGAAAACCACCCGCGACGTATTGGGATCGAGGTTCCCGGTGGGCTCGTCGGCGATCAGGACCTTGGGGCTGTTGGCCAGCGATCGGGCGATGGCGACACGCTGCTGCTCGCCGCCGGAAAGCTGGCCGGGACGGTGATGATCGCGCTCGTTGAGGCCCATCTGGCGCAGAAGCTCGGCTCCCCGCTTCCGCGCCTTGGAGCGCGACATGCCGTTGATCATCAACGGCGAAGCGACATTGTCGACCGCGCTCAGCTCAGGCAGCAGGTGGTGGAACTGGTAGACGAAGCCGATCTGAAGGCGGCGAACGACCGTGCGGTCGCGATCGCTCATCTTCAGCGCGTCCTTGCCGTTGAACAGGACCTCTCCGGAGTCAGGCTGCTCCAGCAGTCCGGCGACGTGAAGCAGTGTGGATTTGCCGGAACCGGACGGGCCGATCAGGCCCGTCATCTCTCCCGGACGCAGATCAAGATCGATGCCGCGCAGCACGTGAAGCGTGCGATCACCCGACTTGTAGCGGCGTTCGACATTCTTCAGCGACAGGACGGGCGTGCTCGCCGGGGCGGATGAGGCTTCCATTATTCGAACCTCAACGCTTCAACAGGGTTGAGGCGCGCCGCCCACATGGACGGTATGATCGACATCACCAGCGTGACCAGGAAAGCAAGACCGGCCACCCAGCCCACCTCCCCCCATTCGAGCTGCGCAGGCAGCGCGTCGAGCTGATAGATATCTGGCGGGAAGAGGCAGAAGCCCAGCAGGTTCTCGAGGAAATGCTGGATGTCAGCGATGAAGATAGCACTCAGCACGCCCAGCAGCACGCCGGTGCCAACGCCGGCCATACCGAGCACTGTGCCCGTCATCATGAAGATGCGCACGACGCCTCCGCGGGTTGCGCCAATCGTGCGCAGGATGGCGATGTCGCGCGCCTTGTTCTTCACCAGCATGAGCACGCCGGTGATAATGTTCAGCGCCGTGATCACCACCACGATGAACAAGATGAGACGCATCACATTTCGTTCCACCACCAGCGCCGTCACGAACGTGCTGTTCCGCTGAATCCAGCTCTGCATCCGGAACGGCTTTTCTTGCTCAAGCTTACGCACGAAGTCTTCTGCCGCATTGGGATCATTCAGCCGGATGCCGATGAGCGGAAAGCCCTCATCATACCCAAACAGATTCTTCGAAGACTCGATGGGAAGGAACACAACATAGCGGTCAAACCGCTCGTTGCCGACGTGATAGATGGCCGAGATCGTATAGGTCCGCGTGCGCGGCGACGTTCCGAAAGCCGTGCGTGCGCCATTTGGCTGCGTGATCGTGACCTTGTCGCCCACGCCCACACCGAGCGCATAGGCGAAGGCGTCGCCCATGACGATGTCGGCCGACAACGCGCCCTGGTCACCGAACCGATCCAGCGATCCAGAACCGGTAGGTGGCGCGAACATGGCTGAGCAACGGTTCTTCGGCACCTCTGTCGGCATCGGAGCGGCGTGGCCAGCCACGCTGGCCGAAATCATCTTGTTGGCGCGGATATCCTCCGGCCGCACACCGCGAACCTGGACGCCCTCGCTGCGATTGTAGGCGGACGCCAGCCCGGTACCCTCGTGCAGCGGCTCCACACTCTCCACTCCGGGACGGAGATGAAGTTCTTCCATCAGCGCATCGACCTGCACCTGCGGCACGCCACGTGTATCGATGAACACATGCGGCTCGAAGCCGACGATCTTGGACACCAGCTCCAGCCGGAACCCGTTCATGATCGACATGGTGAGGATCAGCGCCCAGACGCCAAGCGTGATGCCGATAACCGAGACTACAGAGATAAAGGCAAGGCCGCCATGCTCGCGCTTTGCGCCGAGATAGCGCATCGCCAGCATCCGCTCGAACGGACCGAAAGGCCGGTGTACGACCCGCTGCTCCTTGGCCGCATCCATGCGGTCAGGCTCCCTTCGAAGCGAGGCAGCGCTTGATGGCCGCTTCGAGCGTCATCTCTTCACTCGACCCGGCCTCGCGGTTGCGGAATTCGACCACGCCAGCTTTCACGCCCTTGGGGCCAACCACGATCAGCTCCGGCACGCCAATCAGCTCCATGGTCGAGAACTTGGCGCCCGGTCGCTCCCCCGTGTCGTCGTAGAGGACATCGACGCCAGCATTCAGCAGCTGCTCATAGGCGCTTTCACAGACCTTGGTGACGTCTGCATCATCACTGCGCAGGCTGACCACGGCCACCTCGAACGGCGCCACGGCCGCTGGCCAGATCACGCCCTTGTCGTCGTGGCTTGCCTCGATGATCGCGCCCACGAGACGCGAAACGCCGATGCCATAGGATCCCATCTCGACCGGCGCGTTCTTGCCATCTTGCCCGGTGACTTCGGCCTTCATTGGCGCGGAGTATTTCGTGCCGAAGTAGAAGATGTGGCCAACTTCGATACCGCGCGCAGAGAGGCGGCGTTCGGCTGGCACTTCGCTTTCGAAGCGCGCCGCATCGTGCATCTCTTCGGTGGCCGCATAGAGCTTCGTACGCTTCTCGACCTCAGGCAGCAGGTCCTGCCAGAAGTTGAGATCCTTGCCCGGCGCCGGCATATCCACCAAGGCGCTGTCGCAGAACACCGCGCTCTCGCCTGTATCCGCGAGCACGATGAACTCGTGGCTGAGATCGCCGCCGATCGGGCCCGTGTCGGCGCGCATCGGCACGGCCTTGAGCCCGATGCGGCTGAACGTGTTCAAGTAGGCGCAGAACATCCGGTAATAGGATTGCTTCGCCGCCTCGACGGTGTTGTCGAACGAGTAGGCGTCTTTCATCAGGAACTCACGCCCACGCATCACGCCGAAGCGCGGGCGAACCTCGTCGCGGAACTTCCACTGGATATGGTAGAGATTGATCGGCAGCTGTTTGTATGAACGAACGTATGTCCGGAAGATGTCGGTGATCATCTCCTCGTTCGTCGGGCCGTAGAGCATTTCGCGCTCGTGCCGGTCGAGAATGCGGAGCATCTCTTTTCCGTAAGCGTCGTAGCGGCCGGATTCCTTCCAGAGTTCGGCCGGCTGGATCGTGGGCATGAGCAGCTCGACAGCGCCTGCGCGCTCCTGCTCCTCCCGAACGATCTTCTCGATCTTGTGCAGCACGCGCATGCCCAGCGGTAGCCAGGAATAAATGCCAGCACCGTTCTGTTTGATCATGCCCGCGCGCAGCATCAGCTGGTGCGAGACGATCTGCGCATCGGCGGGCGCTTCCTTGAGGACAGGCAGGAAATAGCGGGACAGTCGCATTGAGGGCCCTGAAACGCGTGCAGACGGAAGTCAGGCTGATAGCCGCCCGGACGTGCCCGCGCAATGAGGCCGGACTGCGGCTAAAGCCTTGGAATCATGAAATCCAGCCAGTGCATATGGAGCGCCAGCCAGAGAAGGAAAGTCACCGCAACCGCGCCTGCCGTGGCGATAATGATCTTCTGCCGCCAACGAACGAGGACGGGCGCCGCCCGCTCCGTGCCGGGAATCACCTCCCCGGCCTCGTGCTGACTGCGCGTTCCGGCCGACAGCATCGGCAGGAAGATCAGCCACCACGAGCAGATAAAGACGACAATGGCTTCGAAAATACCCATCAGGGTTGATCTTAGTGGTGGCCCTTCGGCGTTTCCATGAGTTCGATCAGCACACCGTCAGACTCCTTGGGGTGAACGAAGATCACCAGGGTGCCATGCGCGCCGATGCGCGGCTCGCCGAGGACCTTGGCGCCCTTTTTCTCCATGTCGGCTTTGGCCTCATGAATATCCGGCACCTCGAAGCACACATGGTGCTGGCCGCCCTTGGGGTTCTTCTCAAGGAAGTTGATGATGGGCGACTTCTCGCCCAGCGGCTCGATGATCTCTAGCTGCGTGTTGGGCATGTTGATGAAACCGACGCGCACGCCCTGCGCGGGCATGTCGAACGGCTGCACGAACTCCGTCGCGCCATAGAGCCGCTTGTAGGTCTCGAACGTCTTCTCGATGGATGGCACGGCGATGCCGATGTGATTGAGGCGACCGATGGTCATTGCTGCACTCCCGACTAGATCCTGTGTATCGTGACGTCGACGAGCGGACGCTTGCCGAACTGAAGCTCCGCCGCGCGGCGCACTGCCTTGGTGAGCGCCTTCTCGATCTTCTCATCGTCGCCGAAGTCGCCGCGCTTCAAGCCGGCGAGTGCGCCCTCAGCCGCCTCATCGATCGGCTCCATGGACTCGTCCGCCGGACGGCCATCGGGCTCGGAGAAGCCGCGTGCAACGACGACGGGGCCATCCTCGATCTTCCCCTTGGCGATCACCACGCTGACGGCCAGATGGCCGTTGTAAGCCATCTTGCGGCGCTCCCACATCCCGCCAGCCTTATCGGACGTCAGAACTTCGCCATCGACGTGCAACCGGCCGACCGGAACCTCGTCTATGAGTGCGACGGGGCCGGGCGCGAGACGGATGACGTGGCCATTGTCCGGCGTGATCGCGAAGGGCACCTGAAGCGACTTCGCAAAGCGCGCGTGTTCCATGATATGCCGGCGCTCTCCGTGCACTGGCACGGCGATCTGCGGTCTGGCCCACATGTACATGCGCCGCAGCTCGTCGCGGCAGGGATGGCCGGAAACGTGGATATCGAACTGCCGCGCGGTCACCAACTTGATGTTGCGTTCGGCCAGCGTGTTCTGGATCTCGCTGATCGCGCGCTCGTTTCCAGGAATTACGCGCGAGGAGAAGATCACCGTGTCGTCTTCGCCCAACTTCACCGAAGGGTGGTCACCGCGCGCAATACGGGCCAGCGCCGCGTTGGGCTCGCCTTGGCTGCCGGTGCAGAGATAGAGCACGTGCTGCGGCGGCAGGTCCGCCGCATCAGCGGGATCGATGAAATCGAACCCCTTGAGCAGGCCCACCGATTGCGCCGCTCCGACGATGCGCAACATCGATCGGCCAACCAGGCACACCGACCTGTCATTCGCCCGTGCTGCTTCGCAGGAGGATTGCACGCGCGCGACGTTGGATGCGAACGACGTGATCGCGACGCGCCCCGTCTGTTCGGCCACGGCCCGCCTCAGGGCCTCGCGCGCCATGCCTTCGGAGCCGGCCTCGCCTTCCTCGAACACGTTGGTGGAGTCGCAGACCATGGCGAGGATGCCTTCACGGCCCAGCTCTTCGATCTTTGCCTGATCGAAGTCCTCGCCTATGATCGGGTCGGGATCGATCTTCCAGTCGCCGGTGTGAAGGATCAGTCCGAGCGGGGTGCGGATCGCAAGGCCGTTGGGCTCGGGTATCGAATGGGTGAGCGTGACCATCTCGATTTCGAACGGGCCAAACGTTCGCTTCTCACGCAGTTGCATGATGTGCAGGGGCGCATCATCAAGTCCACGCTCGCGCAGTTTCTCTGCAACAAGATAGGCCGTGAAGGGTGTAGCATAGATCGGGGCGCGCAGGCGCGGCCAGAGCCAGCCAATGGCGCCGATATGGTCCTCGTGCGCGTGCGTCAGGATGATGGCTTCGATCTGGTCCGCAAACGATTCCAGATAGACCGGATCTGGCATGATCAGATCGACACCCGGCGTCGAGTCATCGCCGAACGTCACGCCGACATCGACAACGATCCAGCGACGATCCTCTGGCGGACCGTAACCATAGGCGTTGAGGTTCATCCCGATTTCGCGACAGCCGCCGAGGGGAGCGAATATGAGTTCGGCGCCCTTCATTTCAGCTCTTTGGCCGCGTTCGCGACATTGCGGTCGTAAAGGATACGCAACCCCTTGATCGTGATGTCGCTGTCGAAGTGGTCGATGTTGCGCGCGGCGCCCTCAAAGAGCGAGGCGACGCCGCCTGTGGCGATGACTGTCATTGGCTGGCCGTACTCGGTCTTGATGCGTTCGACCAGCCCATCGATCAGATCGATATAGCCCCAGAACACGCCGGATTGCATGGCGGTAACCGTATCCTTGCCGATCACCCGGTCGGGCTTCTGGATCGCCACGCGGGGCAGCTTGGCGGCCGCCTCATGCAGCGCTTTCATGGAAAGGTTGATCCCCGGAGCGATGATCCCGCCGTCGAAGGCGCCGTCTGCCGCCACGATGTCGAATGTTGTGGCGGTGCCGCTGTCGATCACGATCATCGGCTTGCCAGGAAAGGAAGCATGCGCACCGACAGCGTTGACGAGGCGGTCGGCTCCGACTTCGCTAGGCTTCGGAATGTTCACCTTGACGCCAAGTTCGACGTTCTCGCCCACCACAAAAGGCTCAACGTTCAGATAGCGTCGGGCCAGGTTCCGCTGGTTGAACAATGACTGGGGCACGACAGTCGATATGATGCAGTCATCGATCTGGGACAGGTTGAGCCCGCTGAGTTCCATCAGCGTCGACAGCCACACCGCATAATCGTCGGCTGTCTTGGTCATGTCGGTCGCGGAACGCCACTGCGCGCGCCACTCTTTCCCATCGTGCACTGCAAACAGGGTGTTCGTGTTGCCTGTGTCGATCGCCAGCAGCATGCGCCGCTCCTTTGCCCGGGATTACCCCAGTACAGAAATTTCACCCGCCCGAACATGGGTTTCCGACCCGTCTGGCAGCTGGACGACAAGCGCTCCGTCCTGGGCCAGCCCTGTCATGACGCCCTCGACGCGGCCAGACGCGGGACTCAGCTCCACCTTTGCGCCCAATCCCGCAGCTTTGGTCAGCCAGGCTTCCCGCGTCGTCCCGAAACCTTCGTTCAGCAACTGGAACAGCCGCGCCCGGAATGCGATATCCAGCGCGGAAAGCAGGCGCTGTGCGGTCAGGTTTTCGCCACCGGACAGCGCCGTCAGACACGACGTCACCCTGTCCGCCCGTTCCGGCGCCACTTCGACATTCACGCCAAATCCGGCCGCCATCCAGAGGCGGCCGTGCACCGAGCCGGTCTCGATGAGAATGCCAGCCAGCTTGGCCGAGCCAACCAGCACGTCGTTAGGCCATTTTAGCTTCAACTGCGAAACATCGGCGCCCAGGGCTCTCGCTGCATCAATGACGGCAAGGCCAGCCGAAAAACAGGCCAGCCCAGCTTCCTTCAGGCTGCCCGGGAAAGGGAGCAATGCGGTCGTATAGAGATTACCTCGGGGCGACGACCATTGGCGCCCGAGCCGGCCCCTGCCCGCCGTCTGGCCGTCCGCCATCAGCCAGATCGGACCAGCGTCCCCGCTGACCACGCGACGCCGCGCCTCCTCGTTCGTTGAATCGATCTCGTCGAACCGAGCGACCGGCCAGATGCTCGAGAATGTTTCGAGCTTCATTCCCCTCAACCGCCCGATGCGCGGGCGGCGGTTTCAAGCAGCATCTGGATGGTGACCGTCAGGATCGGGAACATCAGGAGGCTCGTCACCAGCACGATAATGCCGATGCTGATATCCGTCTTGTCGAGTTCTCCCGCCGACGGTTTCATGAACATCGCCCAGACGAGGCGCAGATAGTATCCCAGCGAGACCACACTCGACAAAGCGCCGACCAGGACCAGCCACGTCATGTCCGCCTGCAAGCCGGCCTGGAACACCTGCAGCTTGCCCCAGAAGCCTGCGGCCGGCGGAATGCCTGCTACCGAGAAGATCAGAACGAGCAAGCCAAGCGCCATGCCCGGTTTCTGCTTCACGAGACCATTGAGATCCGAGACGTTGTCGATCGCCCTGCCGCCGCGGCGCAGTGCCAACACGCCACCGAACATGCCGAGCGTCGCGATCACGTAGAGGGTCATATAGACCAGCACCGACGCGGCGCCGTTACCAACGCCAGCTGCAACACCAATGAGCGCGAAGCCGACGTTGGAGATCGAGGAATAGGCCAGAATGCGCTTGATGCTGTTCTGCATAAGCGCGCCGAAGGCGCCGATCAACATCGACGCTGCCGAGATGATCGAGATGATCTGCCGCCAGGCTTCTTCATGCGGCCCGAACGTCACGAACATCACATGCGCCAGCAGCGCTACTGCCGCGATCTTCGGCGCCGTCGAGAAGAACGCCACGACCGGTGCAGGCGCGCCCTCGTAGACGTCCGGCGTCCAGATGTGGAACGGCGCAGCGGAAGCCTTGAACGACAGTCCGCAGACCACGAACACCAGGCCGAAGGTCAACCCAACCGAAATCGGCGCCGCAGCGATCACCGCATAGGCAGTGCCACCCGTAAACCCGTAGATCAGAGACGAGCCATAAAGCAGGAGGCCGGACGCCAGTGCGCCCAGCACGAAATACTTGAGGCCCGCTTCCGCCGACTTCAGGCTGTCGCGCCGGAAGGCCGCGAGCACGTAAGACGACAGGCTCAGCGTTTCGATGCCGACATACAGCGTCATCAGGTCATTGGCGGACAGCATCAGGCCCGCGCCCAGCGAACCGAACACGATAAGCAGCGGATACTCATACCGCTCCATCTGCGACGTCTTCAGGAAGCCGCCCGACATCAACAGCGCCAACGCCGCGAGCGCATAGGTCACTGTTTTGGCGAACAGCGTGAACATCGTCACGCGATAGAGCCCGTCCGGGGATGTCGCGCTGGCGAACGCGGCGATGCCGTCAGCCGCCCCCGGATGCTGGAACTGGTAAGCGGTCAGAACGGAAGCCGCGACCAGCGCCACAGCGGCAAGCAGGCGAATGAGGCCCGCGGTCCGGTCGCCACCGATCGCGCCAAGCAGAAGCCCGACGAGACCGAAGCCGGCAAGCGCCGCCTCCGGGATCGCGTTGTTGATGTCGGCGAGGAAATCCATGTCTCGTTCCTACTGTCCGACCTGCCCGATCATCCGCAGGACTTCCAGGCTTGATCCTTTGGTGAGATCAAAGATCAAGCCGGGGAAGACGCCGAAGACGAGGGCGCTGATCGCCAGCAGCCCTAGGATGAAGAATTCGAGTGCGGTGACGTCCTTGATGTCGAACAGCTTCTCGTTGGTCATCTCGCCGAACACCGCCCGGCGATAGAGTGTGAGCATGTATACGGCGGAAAGGATGACGCCCAGCGCCGCGCCCGCCGCCGCCCAGGTCGAGGCCTGGAAGCCGCCAACCATCGTCAGAATCTCGCCCACGAAACCTGACGTACCCGGCAATCCTACGTTGGCCATCGAGAACAGCATGAACAGCGCCGCATAGACCGGCATACGGTGAACGAGGCCGCCGTAGAAGGCGATCTCGCGCGTGTGCATCCGGTCATAGATCACGCCGACGCAGAAGAAGAGCGCGCCGGAGATGACACCATGCGAAATCATCTGGAAGATCGCGCCCTGGATGCCGATCTCGTTGAACGAGAAGATGCCGAGCGTGACGAAGCCCATGTGCGCGACTGACGAATAGGCCACCAGCTTCTTGATATCGGTCTGCCGGAACGCAACCAGCGAAGCATAAACGATGGCAATGACGCTGAGCGCGAACATCAGCGGCTGGAACAGCTGCGACGCGTGCGGGAACATCGGCAGCGAGAACCGCAGGAAGCCGTAGCCGCCCATCTTCAGCAGCACTGCCGCCAGCACCACCGAGCCCGCCGTCGGCGCCTCGACGTGCGCATCAGGCAGCCACGTATGAACCGGCCACATCGGTAGCTTCACCGCGAATGACGCAAAGAAGGCCAGCCACAGCCATGTCTGCACATCAGGCGAGAATAGCGGCGCGCCCGTCACCGGATGCACGCCGGCCTGCAGTACGACAACATCCGTCGTGCCGGCCGTAATCGCCATGTAGATCAGCGCGACCAGCAAAAGCAGCGAGCCGAGCAGCGTGTAGAGGAAGAATTTGAAAGCCGCATACAGCTTGTTCTTGCCGCCCCAGACGCCGATGATCAGGAACATCGGGATCAGGCCGCCCTCGAAGAAGACGTAGAACAGCACCAGATCCAGCGCGCAGAAAACGCCGATCATCAGCGATTCAAGCACGAGGAAGCACATCATGTATTCAGCGAGCCGGTCCTCGATCGACCTCGAGGACTGCAGCACGCACAGCGGCGTCAGCGCGGTCGTCAGCACGATCAGCGCGATCGACATGCCATCGACGCCGAGCTTGTAGGACGAGCCGCCAAACCAAGCGACGTTCTCGATGAACTGATAGCCGGTCTTGCCAGCGTCAAAGCCGGCCAGCGCGACGAGCGAGGCGCCGAGCGTCACGATTGACGTCAGCAGCGCGATGCTCTTCGACGCGCTCGACGCCAGATTGGCGCCGCCGACCATGCGGACACCAAGGATCATCAACGCCCCGATCAGGGGGATGAAGATCGTGATCGAGAGAATGGGCAAGCCGGCCATGCGTCAGCGCCCCTGCCCGAACATTACGAAGGCCACGAAGATCACCGCCGAAATCAGGACCACGAAGGCGTAGTGGAAAATGTATCCTGTATGCAGCTTCGACAGTCCGCCGGCGCTGGCCTTGGTCAGACCTGTCATGCCATCCGGGCCGAGCCCATCGATGATCTTCTTGTCGCCGATCTTCCAGAACAGGTCGCCCAGCAGCGCTGTGCCCTTTACGAAGACGAACTTGTAGATCTCGTCGAAATACCACTTGTGCGACAGGAACGAGTGCATCGGCCCGCCATTACGCGCCATCTTCCGCGGGATCTGCGGCGCGAGCAGATAAAAGATCACTGCGAAGATCAGACCGCTGATCCAGCAGATGGCGGGCGCCAGCAGCACCCAGAGCGGAACCTCGTGCCGCTCATGCAGCACATGATTGTCAGGCGCGTTGTAGATCGCGCTGCCCCAGAAGGCGGCTTCGTGGTGATCGACCATCGCATCGTAGAATACGAGGCCGGCCAGAACGGCGCCGACTGAAAGCAGGATCAGCGGCACAGCCATCACCATCGGTGGGTCGTGCGCATGATCGTAGGTATGGTGATCCGCCCGCGTCTTGCCCTCGAAGGTCATGAACATCAGGCGCCAGGAGTAGAACGACGTCAGGAAGGCCGCGCCGATCGAGAGCCAGAAGGCCAGCGGCGCATAGGCGTCGTGCGAGGCAAACGCGCTTTCGATGATGGCGTCTTTCGAGAAGAAGCCAGCGAAGCCGAGATGCAATCCATCAACCGCCGGGATGCCGACGCCGGTCAACGCGAGCGTGCCGATCAGCATCATCGCCCAGGTCAGCGGCATCTTCTTCCGCAGGCCGCCCATGTTCCGCATATCCTGCTCGTGGTGCATGCCGTGGATGACCGAGCCGGCCGAGAGGAACAGCAGCGCCTTGAAGAAGGCGTGCGTGAACAAGTGGAACATCGCCGCTTCGTAGGCGCCAACGCCGGCGGCAAAGAACATGTAGCCGAGCTGCGAACACGTCGAATACGCAACCACGCGCTTGATGTCGTTCTGCGCAAGGCCGACCGTGGCGGCGAAGAAACAGGTCACCGCGCCGATGATCGTGATCATATTCGCCGCGACAACCGTGTGCTCGTAGATGTACGAGCAGCGGCAGACGAGGAACACGCCGGCGGTCACCATGGTGGCAGCGTGGATCAGCGCGGAGACCGGCGTTGGGCCTTCCATCGCATCCGGCAGCCAGGTGTGCAGGAAGAACTGCGCCGACTTGCCCATCGCGCCGATGAACAGCAGCACGCCGGCCACTTCGAGACCCCAGACATGGATGCCGAGGAAGTCGAACGCCACATCCTGGATCGCGACCGGCGCGCCCGAGCCGCCGACCAGGACGGGGGCGTTGTTGACGATGACATTGAACACCGTGTCGAAGCCGACCGACGAGAAATGGTGGATGCCCATCGCGGCATAGTCCACGCCGGCAAAAGGCTGGATCATGTAGACCAGCGCCATGATGCCGAGCGCGAAGCCGAAGTCGCCGACGCGGTTCACCACGAAGGCCTTGATGGCCGCATCGTTGGCGGAGGGTTTCTTGTACCAGAACCCAATCAGCAAGTAGGACGCGAGACCAACGCCTTCCCAGCCGAAGAACAGCTGGATGAAGTTGTCCGCCGTTACCAGCATCAGCATCGCGAAGGTGAACAGCGACAGGTAGGCGAAGAAGCGCGCCCGGTGCGGATCGTCAGCCATATAGCCGATGGAGTAGACGTGCACGAGCGCCGACACGCTCGTTACGACGAACAGCATGGTGATCGACAGGCTGTCGAGCCGGATCGCCCAGTCGACAACAAACGTGCCGACGTCAAACCAACGCGACAGGACGATCGTGTGCGCATGTGCGCCACCCTCGGGGTGATGACCGAAGACCTGCCCGAAGAACAAGAGGCCCGCCAGCACGGCTGCCGAAACGACCAGCACGGTCGTAATAGCCATAGACCCCTTGTCGCCAAGGAAGCGCTGGCCAAGGCCGGCAATCGCCGCGGCGATGCCCGGCGACAACACAATGATGATGGCCGCGATTTCCTGGAAGGTCACGTTCCTGCTCCCCTAACCGCGCAGCACGTTGACATCTTCCACCGCGATCTCGCCGCGGTTGCGGAAGTAGACGACAAGAATGGCAAGGCCGACCGCAGCTTCGGCCGCCGCGACGGTCAGAACCAGCATCGCAAAGACCTGGCCCATGATCGTGCCATTGAAGACCGAGAACGCCACGAGGTTGATATTCACCGAGAGCAGGATCAGCTCGATCGACATCAGGATGACGATAATGTTCTTGCGGTTCACGAAGATGCCGAACACGCCAATGGTGAACAGCGCCGCAGAAACAGCCAGATAGTGCCCGAGAGTAAGTTCGAGGCCCGCCATGGTCAGATCCCCTGCCCCGGACGCACGTCCTTGAGTTCGACGGCGTCCTTCCGTTTGCGTCCGGTCTGCTGTGCGATGTTCTGCCGTTTGACTGTCGGCCGTGCGCGCAGCGTCAACACGATCGCCCCGATCATCGCGACCAGCAGCACGATCCCCGACATCTGGAACAGCAGCAGATAATCCGTGTAGAGCACGCGAGACAGCGCCTCGGCGTTGGTCGCGGCACCCGGATTCGCGTTGAACGTCGTACCACCGCCAAAGGTCGCGGCCGCCGCAACGATCCCGATCTCCGCCAACAGCGCCAGCGCCACCAGCACGCCGACCACAAGATAGTTCTGGAAGCCCTGCTTCAGCTCGGCGAAGTCGATGTCTAGCATCATCACGACGAACAGGAACAGCACGGCCACGGCACCGACATAGACGACGACCAGCAGCATCGCGAGGAACTCGGCCCCGATCAGCACCAGTAGACCTGCCGACGTGAAGAACGCCAGGATCAGCCAGAGCACCGAGTGTACCGGGTTACGCGCGGCGACCACGAACAACGCCGACAGCACGACGATGGTCGAGAGGATGTAGAAAGCGATCAGCGCCATGCTCTAGCCTCCCTCTTTCTTTGGTCCAAAGCGCCCCGGACGGGGCAGTGAAAGTAAGTCCCCAAGACCCGACTCGCCCCCCGCGAGCCGCGCCCTTCTATCTGTAGCGAGCGTCAAGTTCCAGATTGCGGGCGATCTCGCGTTCCCAGCGATCGCCGTTCTCCAGAAGCCGTTCTTTGTCGTAGTAGAGCTCCTCACGCGTTTCCGTGGCGAACTCGAAATTCGGGCCTTCGACGATGGCGTCCACCGGGCAGGCTTCCTGACAGAAGCCGCAGTAGATGCACTTCACCATGTCGATGTCATATCGGGTTGTGCGGCGCGAGCCGTCTTCGCGCGGCTCGGCCTCGATCGTGATGGCCTGCGCAGGGCAGATCGCCTCGCAAAGCTTGCATGCGATGCAGCGCTCTTCCCCGTTGGCGTAGCGGCGCAGCGCATGCTCGCCGCGGAAACGGGGAGACAATGGTCCCTTCTCGAACGGGTAGTTCAACGTCGCCTTCCGCGTAAAGAACTGTCGCATCGACAGCGCAAACGCACTGAGGAAGTCCGTCAGGAGAGCGCCCCGAATGGCTTGGCCGATCGACATACTAGCTCCTCGCCCTGTCGCGATATTCTGCGAGGCTCACCTTGCCGTCGTTGTCCGTATCCACGCCCGACGGCAGAATCACTGCGGCCAGTTCAGGCGCTTCGAGATATCCGCTACTGTCGGCGTCGAGCCGGTCGAATTCCTGCCGTCCCGAAGCATTCTGGAATGTCACATAGGCCGAAACGATCACGACCGCGACCAGAGAGGTCGGCAGGAAGATCTTCCAGCCCAGCCGCATCAGCTGGTCATAGCGGTAGCGCGGCACGATCGCCTTCACCATCGCGAAGAGGAAGAAGAAGAACGTCGTCTTGACGATGAACACCAGCAGCCCGCCCAAGCTCAGCAGCCATTCCGGCAGACCGTCCACGCCCGGGATCGGCAACGGCATGTGCCATCCGCCGAAGAACAGGATGGTCAGCATCGAGCACATCAGCACGATCGAGACGTATTCCCCGATCATGAACATGAGGTACGGCGAAGACGAGTATTCGACCTGATAGCCAGCCACGAGTTCCGATTCAGCCTCGGGCAGGTCGAAGGGCGGACGGTTCGTCTCGGCGAGCGCCGAGATGAAGAAGATCACGAACATCGGGAACATGACGAAGATCGTCGGGAACGCGAAGGCGTGCCAGTTCCAGATGCCGCCCGCCTGGTTCTCGACGACGTCGCTGAGATTGAGCGACCCCACTAGCAGCAGCACCGTCACGATCACGAAGCCGATCGAGACTTCATACGACACCATCTGCGCGGCAGAGCGCAGGCCGCCGAGGAACGGATATTTCGAGTTGGAGGCCCAACCGCCCATGATGATGCCGTAGACGCCCAGCGACGACACAGCGAACAGATACAGCACGCCAACATTGAGATTGGAGATCACCCAGCCCGGCGCGACGGGGATTACAGCCCATCCGACCAGCGCCAGCGTCAGCGTGATGACCGGAGCGAGCAGAAACACGGTCTTGTTCGCGCCCGCCGGAATGATCACTTCCTTCAGCACGAACTTGATCAGGTCGGCGAAAGATTGCAGCAGGCCGAACGGCCCCACCACGTTCGGGCCCTTGCGCAACTGCACCGCCGCCCAGACCTTCCGGTCGAACAGCAGCAGAAACGCGATCAGTACGAGAAGGATCACGACGAAGGTCACGATCTGCAGCACGGCTAGGCCGATGCCGCCCCACATTCCGCCGCCCCATTGGAAGAGGTTTTCCATCGCGCCCCCCCTATTCCGCCGCAACTGCAGGGCTCACGCCTGCAGCAAGCTCGGCGCATTCCGCCATGGTGCGCGAAGCGCGCGCGATCGGATTGGTCAGGTGGAACGCCTTGATCGGCGTTGTGAACGCAGCTGACTGCAGGCTTCCGGCCGTTCCATAAGGCGGCGCAACGCTGCCGCCATGCGTGCCGGGCGCAAAGTCGAGTCCGAGGAACGAGTTATGGTCGGCGCCAAGCTTCGCGCGGAGCTGCGCAAGCGTGTCATAGGGCAGCGTATTACCGACATAGGCCGACAGCGCGCGAATGATCGCCCAGTCTTCGCGAGCATCGCCTTTCGGCGCGACCGCGCGCTGCGCGCGTTGCACGCGGCCTTCAGTGTTGACGTAGGTGCCCGACTTCTCGGTGTACGCCGCACCAGGCAGAATCACGTCCGCGCGGTGAGCGCCGTTGTCGCCGTGGCTGCCGATATAGATAACGTTGGCCCTGCCAAGCTTGGACGTGTCGATCTCGTCGGCACCCAAGAGTAGCACCGTCGTGATGTCGCCCGACTGCGCGCCTGCAATGATACCGGCAACGTCCTTGCCTCCCGCCGACGGCAGGAAGCCCATGTCGAGACCGGCAACGCGCGACGCGGCCGTATGCAGAACGCTGAAGCCGTTCCAACCTCCCTTGAAGGCGCCTGCGGCCGCCGCCATCGCAGAGACGGCATGCAGCACCGCCGCGCCATCGGACCGCGTCAACGCGCCCTGACCGACAATGATCAGCGGACGCTTGGCGTTGGTCAGTGCATCGAACACCGGATGCCCGGCCTTCAGGTCTTTCAGGCTGTCAGGACCGGTGCCGAGATAGTTGTAGTCGAACGTCAGGTCGACCCGCTCGCCGAGCAGGGCAATCGGAACCATACGCAACCACGCCTTGCGCAGGCGTGCATTCAGCACAGCTGCTTCCTTGCGCGGGTTCACTCCGATCAGGACGATCGCATCCGCCTCGTCGATGCCCATGATGGTCGAGTTGAAGAGGTAACTCTCACGCGGCAGTTTCGAACCGTCCGCCGCCATTCCAAGCTTGGCGCCATCCTGCCGGCAGTCAATCGACTTCACGCCCAGCGAACCGGCGAGATCTTTGGCCGCCTTCATGCTCTCGGCGTCGGCCAGATCGCCCGCGATCACGCCGATCGCATCGCCCGAAACCTTCAGCATCTCGGCCGCGCGCTTTAGCGCGGCATCCCAGGTCGCGGCCTTCAGGGCGCCATTCTCGCGCACATAGGGCTTGTCCAGCCGCTGCCGGCCAAGGCCATCCCACACGAAGCGCGTCTTGTCCGAGATCCACTCTTCGTTGATCTCTTCATTCACGCGCGGAAGGATGCGCATCACGGTTGGACCACGCGCATCGACGCGGATTGCCGAACCCAGCGCATCCATCACGTCGATGCTCTCGGTCTTGCGCAGCTCCCAAGGGCGTGCATTGAACGCATACGGCTTCGACGTCAGCGCGCCGACGGGACAAAGGTCGATCACGTTGCCCGACAGCTCAGATGTCAGAGATTTCTCAAGATAGGTCGTGATCTCGGCGTCCTCGCCACGGTTGGCGAGACCAATCTCGTCCACGCCCGCCACTTCCGCTGCAAAGCGTACGCAGCGAGTGCACTGGATGCAGCGGGTCATGATCGTTTTGACCAGCGGGCCCATATATTTGTCGTCGACCGCGCGCTTGTTCTCCCCGTAACGCGAGGCGGCGCGGCCATAACCCATCGCCTGGTCTTGCAGGTCGCACTCGCCGCCCTGATCGCAGATCGGACAATCGAGAGGATGGTTGATGAGCAGGAATTCCATCACGCCATTACGCGCCTTGATGGCGCGCGGCGACTTGGTGGAGATCTCGTGCGGCGTGCCGTCCTTCTTGGGCGCCATGTCGCCTACGGTCTGGGCGCACGACGCGATCGGCTTCGGCGCGCCAACCCAGTCGACCAGGCACATGCGGCAGTTGCCGGCAATCGAGAGGCGCTCGTGATAACAGAAGCGCGGAATTTCGGCGCCGGCTAGCTCGCAGGCCTGCAACAGCGTATACGTCTTCGGCGCATCCACCGCGACGCCATCGACAACAAGTTTGACGGTGTCGGTCATGCCCTACTCCGCCGCCAGTGTGTGGCCCTGAACGTGAGGGCGGCCCTGACGATAGTTCGTGATGCGGTCTTCGATCTCCTGCCGGAAGTGCCGGATCAGGCCCTGGATCGGCCACGCGGCAGCGTCGCCCAGCGCGCAGATCGTGTGGCCTTCGACCTGGCTTGCTACATCAAGCAGTGTGTCGATTTCGGAGACCTCGGCTTCGCCCTTCACCATCCGCTCCAGCACGCGCCACATCCAGCCCGTGCCTTCACGGCATGGCGTGCACTGACCGCAGCTCTCGTGCTTGTAGAAGTACGCGATCCGCGCAATCGCACGAACAAGGTCCGTCGACTTGTCCATCACGATGACCGCCGCCGTGCCGAGCCCCGACTTAACGTCGCGCAGCGCATCGAAATCCATCAGCACCGTGTCGCAGATATCCTTCGGGATCATCGGCACCGACGAGCCACCCGGAATAATCGCCTTCAGGTTACTCCAGCCGCCGCGCACACCGCCGCAATGCTCTTCAATCAGCGTCTTGAGCGGGATCGACATCTCTTCTTCGATATTGCACGGCCGCTCGACATGGCCGGAGACGCAGAAAACCTTGGTGCCCGTATTGTTCGGACGGCCAAAGCCCGCGAACCAGCTAGCGCCTCGACGCAGGATAGTCGGCGCAACCGCGATCGACTCCACATTGTTCACGGTCGTCGGACAGCCATAGAGGCCGGCATTGGCCGGGAATGGCGGCTTCAGACGCGGCTGGCCCTTCTTGCCTTCAAGGCTTTCAAGCAGCGCAGTCTCTTCACCGCAGATATAGGCCCCCGCGCCATGGTGACAGTAAATGTCGAAATCGAAACCCGAACCGCACGCGTTCTTGCCGACCAGTCCGGCCTTGTAGGCCTCTGCGATCGCTTCCTCGAGGCACTCGCGCTCGCGAATGTATTCGCCACGCAGATAGATATAGCATTTGGAGGCGCGCATCGCGAAGGACGCGATCAGGCAGCCCTCGATCAGCAGGTGCGGATCATGGCGCATGATGTCCCGGTCCTTGCAGGTGCCGGGTTCGGATTCATCCGCGTTGACGACGAGATAGTGCGGCCGGTCCTTCACGACCTTCGGCATAAAGGTCCACTTCAGACCGGTCGGGAAGCCCGCCCCACCGCGTCCGCGCAGGCCTGACGCCTTGATCTGGTCGCAGATCCACTCCGGTCCGAATTGCATCAGCTCCTTCGTGGAGTTCCATGCCCCGCGCTGCTTCGCGGCTTCAAGTCGGAAGTCATGGCGGCCGTAGAGGTTAGTGAAGATGCGGTCTTTATCGAGAAGCACGATCGCGCTCCTCCATGCTTGCACGAATAAAAACGATGACGGCTGGAAGCGAGAAGCCAAGCCCGCCCAAAACACCGATGGCGATCCAGATCCAGTTGCTGGTCATCCCATAGGCGATCAGACCCGCGATGGTGGCGAGAGCTTCCAGGAAGAAAGCCAGCATCAGCTTCTTCGCAGCGACCTGTTTGGCGCTTGGTTCCGACATGATGGCGATTTCCCTCATGTCTGCGCCGGCTCTGGCGGTTTCGGCGCGTTCGGGACGACGCTCAACGGCTTGGCTTTCGAGCCGTCATAAAGCGCTTCATCGGCCAACGAAGTCGGCGGACCAGCTGGCGCAGACGTCTGCCGCTCCACATACGTGCCCGGCTGAGGATCCTTGCCCGACGCGAAATCATCGATCAACTGCTCCAGCGTTTCGATGCTCAGGTCTTCGTAATAGTAGTCGTTGATCTGGATCATTGGCGCGTTCACGCAAGCGCCCAAGCATTCCACCTCGACCCACGAAAACTTGCCGCCGCCCGACACATGGCCCTTCGGCCCGATCTTGCGCTCGCAAAAATCCTTCAGCTTGTCCGCCCCGCGCAGCATGCACGGCGTCGTGCCGCAAACCTGAAAGTGATACTTCCCAACCGGCTCGAGGTTGAACATCGTGTAGAAGGTCGCGATCTCGTAGACGCGGATGTAAGTCATGCCAAGCCGATCGGCGACCGCGCGCAATGCCGGCTCCGAGAGCCAGCCATTGTTCTGCTTCTGCGTGACCCACAGCGCCGGGATGACGGCCGACGCGCGGCGCTCACTGGGATATTTGCGCTCCCACCACGCGATCTGGTCTTCGCTCGCTGCGTTGAAAGCGAACGGCTCGTGGTGTTCGGGATGATGGAAACGGCGGTGGCTCAACGGTCGACCTCCCCGAACACGATGTCGAGCGAGCCCAGGATAGCCGACACGTCAGCGAGCATATGGCCGCGGCACAGGTGATCCATCGCGTGAAGGTGGGCATAGCCCGGCGCCTTGATCTTCAGACGATACGGACGATTGCCGCCATCGGTCACGAGATAGACGCCAAACTCACCCTTCGGCGCCTCGACGCAGGCATAGGCCTCGCCGGCGGGCACGTGGAAACCTTCGGTGTAGAGCTTGAAGTGATGGATCAACGCTTCCATCGATGACTTCATCTCGCCACGGCGCGGCGGCGCATACTTGGAATGTTCCGGCAGAACCGGCCCAACCGGCATCTTGTCGATGCACTGCTTGATGATCTTGATGCTCTCGCGCATCTCCTCGACGCGGCAGAGATAGCGGTCCCAGCAGTCGCCGTTCTTGCCGACCGGAATTTTGAAGTCGAGTTCCGAGTAGACTTCATAAGGCTCGGCCCGGCGAAGATCCCACGCCAGACCCGATCCACGCACCATCACGCCTGAGAAGCCCCAGGCCAGCGCGTCCTCAACCGACACGACGCCGATGTCGACGTTACGCTGCTTGAAGATGCGGTTCTCGGTGACCAGCGTCTCGATATCGTCTAGCGTCTTGAGGAACGGACCGCAGAATTTGTGGATGTCTTCCACCAGCTCCGGCGGCAGGTCCTGGTGAACGCCACCCGGCCGGAAGTACGCCGCGTGCATCCGCGAACCGGACGCGCGCTCGTAGAACACCATCAGCTGCTCACGCGGCTCGAAGCCCCACAGCGGCGGGGTCAGCGCGCCCACATCCATCGCCTGCGTCGTTACGTTCAGCAGGTGCGAAAGCAGGCGACCAATCTCGGAGAAGATCACGCGGATATACTTCGCGCGCGCCGGCACTTCGATACCCGCCAGCCTCTCGATGGCGAGGCAGTAGGCGTGCTCCTGGTTCATCGGCGCGACATAATCGAGCCGGTCGAAGTAAGGCAGCGCCTGCAGGAATGTCTTGTACTCGATCAGCTTCTCGGTGCCGCGGTGAAGCAGCCCGATATGCGGATCGACGCGGTCCACGATCTCGCCGTCGAGATCGAGCACAAGGCGAAGCACGCCGTGCGCAGCCGGGTGTTGCGGCCCGAAATTGATCGTGAACTTGCGATCGTCGAGATCGAGGTCAGCGGACTTGTGATTGATGTCGTCGGCCATGGCTACTTCTTCGCCTCGCCGGCTTTCTCATCGCCCGGGATAACGGCTTGCATACCTTCCCATGGCGAGAGGAAATCGAAGTTGCGGTATTCCTGGACCAGCCGCACCGGTTCGTTGATCACGCGCTTCTGAGCTTCGTCATAGCGAACCTGCACCCGGCCCGTCAGCGGGAAGTCCTTGCGCAACGGATGTCCTTCGAAACCATAGTCCGTCAGGATGCGGCGCAGATCCGGATGGCCTGAGAAGATCACGCCATACATGTCGAACGCCTCGCGCTCGTACCAGTTGGCGACGGGAAACACGCTCGCCACGCTCGGCACAGGCGTCGCTTCGTCGGTGCGGATCTTCACGCGGATACGCTGGTTCAGCCGCATCGACAGCATATGATAGACAACCTCGAAGCGCTCCGGCTCGGTCGGGTAATCGCAAGCGCATAGATCAACCAGCGTCTCGAACCGGCACTGGCTGTCGTCTCGCAGGAATTCGAGCAGTTTCACGATGCCACCGCGGTTCGCGATCACCGTCATTTCGCCGACCGCTACGCGCACGTTCGAGATCGCGCCCTTCTGGCTCTCTTCCAGATGGATCCTCAGCTCGGAGATCATTGAGGCGCGAGAGGGAGCACTCATCGTTCGATGCTCCCTTCGCGGCGGATCTTCTTCTGCAGCTGTAGAAGTCCGTAGAGCAGCGCCTCTGCGGTCGGCGGGCAGCCTGGAATATAGATATCCACAGGCACGATCCGGTCGCACCCGCGCACTACGGCGTAAGAATAGTGGTAATACCCGCCGCCATTGGCGCACGAGCCCATCGAAATCACGTAACGTGGTTCCGGCATCTGATCGTAGACCTTGCGGAGGGCGGGCGCCATCTTGTTGGTCAGCGTGCCGGCGACGATCATCACGTCGGACTGCCGTGGCGAAGCCCGCGGCGCAGCGCCAAAGCGCTCCATGTCATAACGCGGCATCGACGCCTGCATCATTTCCACCGCGCAACAGGCGAGACCAAACGTCATCCACATCAGCGAGCCAGTGCGCGCCCAGGTTATAAGGTCATCCACCGCCGCAACGACGAAGCCCTTGTCCGCTAGCTCGTCGGAGAGGCCAGTCAGATATGGATCGCTCGGCTTAACCAGCGCCGCGCCCGCAGTCCGCGCAACCGACGCAGCGGCGCTTTCACTAACCTTGGGCTGCGCCATCACTGCCACTCCAGCGCGCCACGGCGCCATTCATAGACGAAGCCGATGGTCAGAACGCCCAGGAAACCCATCATCGACCAGAAGGCCGGCAGGTTCCCCTCCGCCACCTGGAACACCCAGGGGAACAGGAACGCGACTTCGAGGTCGAAGATGATGAAGAGGATCGAGACGAGGTAGAATCGCACATCAAACTTCATGCGTGCGTCGTCGAACGCATTGAATCCGCACTCATACGCGGACAGCTTCTCCGGATCGGGTTTCCGCGGCGCCAGAAGACTCGAGGCGACCAGGAAAAGCAGACTGATAGCTATGGCCAGCCCAAGAAAAATCACGACCGGCAGATATTCGACGACGAGCGTCTGCGCGTCTTCCATTATACCCTCGGTTAGTCTTTTGCCGACGGCCTATGCCGCTTTGATGCGTGAGGCAATAGAGCTGCCGGACGCGCTGGCGAATCTTCACCCCACCGCGACTTTCTGGCCTTGAATCCGGGCCGTGCAGCTGATTTTCGAGTGCGATGGAAGGTCGCAACTGACTGCTCAACTATCACCAGAAGCGCTGAGCGCGCCGGCGGGCGCAATCATCAACGACAAGCGCCTGAGCCATCTTGCGCCCTCCGCCGAAATTCCGCGGCATGAAACGGCGATGATGCCCAAGCGCGGGGTGTGGATATGCCGCCGCCATCCTGAATCATGCAAAGTCCGCCTGCCGAACCCCGCGGACAGTGGTCGCGGGCCAAAACGTCTGAATTTCCAGATGATTTCGACCAGCGGGTCTTTTCGATACCTGGCGCGAGTGACGGGGCTCGAACCCGCGACCTCCGGCGTGACAGGCCGGCACTCTAACCAACTGAGCTACACCCGCATCCGCAGGTATCGAAGGATGGAGCGTTTAGGCGTCACCGCCCGCCCGGTCAAGCGGATTGGCTCAGGCAATCCGGCCTATTGTGACGCCATCGCCTGCCGTAGGACCAGCCTGTCGTCCTCGACCCTAAAGCCGATCGACGTCAGCGCCTCAACCGCACTCGGGCCGGCGTTCGAAACAGTGGCGGTCAGCTCCATGTCGAGATGCTGGCTGATGCTCATGGACGCCAGCACATCCTCACCGCTGATAGCCTTCCCGAGCGCCTGCACCTGCAGTTTCCCATCGGAACACGTCACGGGGCCCCGCAATTCGGGGCCAACCCATCCCTTGTAATTCACCTTGGTCAGGGCGTCAGTCCACACCTCGCCGGAAGCGGACTGGCACAGGCTGTCGACGAACGTCACGTCCTTGATCTCAAGGGTGAACTTCCCGTCCGTCCTCGCGATTGACGGCGGCATGCCGGGCACGCGGGATGTATCACCGGCCAGCTTGAGATCCTTTACGTCCAGCCTGCCGTCGCCGACCCCATACACAACCGCGGCCGCCCCCGTGAAACCTTCCCTCGCCAACCCCAATGTTCCCGCTGCCTTGCCGCCAAACAGGGCCATGAGGTCTGTCTTCACGGAAAGGTCGCCGATAGTCTGCGCGCCGTAGGACACTTTTGTTAGCTTGCCGTCCCACACGCTGCCGGATGCCTCGCCAAACTTGAATTCGGGAAAATGCTTCGCCGCCATGTCCGCCGCCATCGACATGGGCAGGAAGGTCACGCCGCCCACGAGGACTGCCACCACCGCAAGCACGACGAAGATAACGATCCGCACGGGTGCTTCCCTCGACATCCAGTCCCCCAAGGGAATGCTATCGTTCGCTGGCTCGCAACGCCAGACAGCCTGGCTGGCCCCTTACAGCAGGCCTTCCGCCTTCTTTACGCCATCCGATCCCGAGAAAATCATCGTTCGGGTCCGTTGTGCGAGCCGCACATTCACCAGATTGGTCTGGCCCTCGAAAACATCACGCAAAATGCGATTGTCGATCGCCAGTTCGGCCGGCGCCGCTGACAGTTTGCATTCCTGATAGAGCATCAGTGCTTCGCCTTCGATCTCGGCCCCCAGAGGCTGCAGCGCGATCTTCTTGCCCCCGTCCGTCAAACCGAAATGGCTTTCGATATAAAGCATCGCCTGGGCCTGATTGCGCACCTCGGTAATGTCCATCTGCTTGGCCCCCGTCGTCGCCTGCAGCGCGAGCTCGGCGTCATGCGCATGAATACGGTGCATCACCTCCAGAATTGAGGACGCCGCGTTCCACATCACCGTGGTCAGCACCGTCTGCGCGCGATGCGCCAGAGCCGGCGGCGCGACCGCCAGCGCGCAACCGGCGAAAACCGCCAGCCTGCGCGTGATCCTGGCGGTCTCGTCCACTAGCGTCTCCTAGTTAGCCGGCGTGATCGGCGCCGCCGGGCCGGCCGGTTGAGCCTGCTTCGCCCGCAACTCGACTAGCGCTTCCGCCATCTGGTTGCGGGCCGTCGAGCCCGAGACCGACCGGAACGCATCGAGACGGCTCGGCACATTCTTCTGCGGGAACGCGTTGTTCGAGCGCACGGCGTCAGCAGTCTGGTGCTTCGCATCCAGCTCCACCGAAGCCACCTTCTTCGTCTCGACGAACAACTTGGTCACCTTCTGGCTATTGAGGCGCCAGATCTCAGCGGGGATCAATACATCCTTCGTCGACCTATCCTCAAACGTGAAACGCAGCGGCAGCGGCGAAACCAGCCCGCCAATGTTCTCGAAGTCGAGGAAGTAGATGTACGGATTCTCGCGCATAGCCCGCTCGTAAGTGGACTTCTCTGGCTCCTTCAAGCCTTCAACGAAGGTCTGATAGTCGTTCCTGTCCTTGTTGTTGGCTACGAACTCGTCGTTCTGGGTATAGAAGTCAGCAGCGTCGGGGTGCTGCTCCATGTAGGTCTTCAAGCCCTTCTCGCGGTTTTCCGTGACGGTTACAGGCTCCTCTCGCACCGTATCCTGACGCTCGCGACGCAGCGGATTCTCAATCTCTGGATTCTTCGTCGACAGGCGATATTCGCGCACGCCGTTCAGCGCGATGTCCACATGGTCGGTCGTGTAGAACCAACCGCGCCAGAACCAGTCGAGGTCCACGCCGGAGGCGTCCTCCATCGTACGGAAGAAGTCTGAAGGCGTCGGTCGCTTGAACTTCCAACGCTGCGAATATTCCTTGAACGCAAAGTCGAACAGCTCGCGCCCCATCACCGTCTCGCGGAGCACGAATAGTGCGGAAGCCGGCTTGTTGTAGGCGTTGTTGCCGAACTGTAGCGCCGATTCCGAGTTCGTCATGATCGGAACTTGGTCTTCCGACATCATGTAGGCCCCAATCTCGTCGAGCGCGTTCGGATTGGTGCCGAGCACCGGGTACTTCTCGTCCCAGCGCAACTCGGCGATCCACTCAAGGAACGAGTTGAGACCCTCATCCATCCACGTCCATTGACGCTCGTCCGAGTTGACGACCATCGGGAAGTAGTTGTGGCCAACCTCGTGGATGACGACGCCGATCAGGCCATTGCGCGCATTGCGCGTGTAGGTCTTCTGGCCCGTCTTCTCATCCTTCACGGGGCGATAGCCGTTGAAGGAGATCATCGGATACTCCATCCCGCCGCCCAGCCAGGTGTTGACCGAGATTGCATTGGGATAGGGATACGCAAAGGACATTTCCGAATAGACGTCGATGGTGTGCGCCACCGCCCGGGTCGAATAGAGCGACCACAGCGGATCCGCCTCATTCGGGAAAAAGGATTGCGCCAGCACTTCGCCGCCTTGTGGCTGCTTTACATTCATCGCGTCCCAGATAAATTTGCGCGACGACGCCCAAGCGAAATCGCGCACGTTTCCGGCTTTCCAGCGCCAGGTCTTGGTCGCCGTCACGCCGTCCTTCTCATTCGCCCCCGCCTCTTCCGGCGTCACGATGTACATTGGCTTGTTGTATTCGCGGCGCGCCTGGTTGAGGCGGTTGCGCTGTTCGGCGCTCAACACTTCGTTTGGGTTCTGCAGCACGCCAGTAGCCGTCAAGATATGGTCCGCCGGCACTGTGATCGCGACATCGTAGTTGCCAAACTCAAGGGTAAACTCGCCGCGGCCAAGGAACTGCTTATGCTGCCAACCGGTGTAATCGGTGTACGCAACCAGTCGCGGGAACCATTGCGCCTGGAAGAACGTGTAGGTGTCGTTCGCGCGGAAATATTCGTAACCCGAACGCCCGCCAAACAGGTCGTTGTCCACAATGTTGAAAGCCCAGCCGAGCTTGATGGTCGTCGACTGCTTCGGCGCCAGGGCGCGTGGCAGGTCGATGCGCATCATGGTGTCGTTGACGGTATAGCGCAGCGCGCCGTTGCCGGCGTCTGTCACCGACAGAATCTCGAACCCGTGCGGAGTGTTCGTATACGACTGCAGCTGGCGAAGCGTGTTGACGCTGACTGAGTCGGCCCCCGGCATAGCCGTCGTCTGCGTCCGGCGCGACGCTGAGTCCTGCTTGAAGATGTTCTGGTCTAGCTGCAGCCAGATGTAGTTCAGGGGATGGGGCGAGTTGTTGTGGTAGGCGATCGTCCCGATTGCTGTGATCCGCTTCTTGGCCTCGTCCAGCGTGGCGTTGATCGTATAGTCAGCCTGTTGCTGCCAGTAAGACTCGCCCGGCGCTCCCGAAGCCGCCCGGTAAGTGTTCGGCGCGGGCAAATCGACCTCAAGTTGCCTGAACTTGTCGTCGAAATTGCCCTTGGTCTGCTTGTTGGCGTCTGCCACAGCCGGTGCTGACGCGACAAGCGCAACGGCGAGCGCCGCCAACCAATTCAGTCTCATTCGCCGACTCCCGGAATCTCTGACCCCGATCTTAGCGATTATCGAAGAAAAGTCACCGCGACGTTCCGGCAAATCGCAAGGATCATCCTTCAGGCGAGTACCCCTAAAGGAAAGGGCCGACGTCAATGACGCCGGCCCAGTTGCACAGGAACAGAACCGTCAGGAACCATCGAGGGACTTCAAGGCGTCCCGGCGGTACGTGCTTGGTGTATGGGATTTAGTCTGAACGCGGATTGAGGCGCTTGTTGTCCTCAATTCAGGTAAAACAAATAAGGTGAACCCACTGACTCCACGCCACATTTTAGGCAGAATCAACTGCTAACCGGCTACGCGCATTGATTGGACGACGGTGCCGGCCTTCAGCAAATCGCCCGCCCGTTCAGCCGCGATCCCCCAGCTTTCAAGCACCTCCCGCGAATGGTCTCCTGGCCCGGCTGGCGCGCCATTGATCGCTCCCGCGGTACGCGAAAAACGTGGTGCCGGAGCCGGCTGAATTACCCCAAAAGCCTCGACAAAAGTCTTCCGCGCCGCGTTGTGATGATGCAGCGGCGCCTCATCCATGCTCAGCACGGGCGCGACACAGGCGTCTCCACCATCAAAAATCGCCATCCACTGGTCGCGCGTCTTCGTCTTCACCACCTCAGCGACGCGCTTCGAATATTCGGGCCAGCCCTCGCGCGACATCTGTGCCGGGAAGGCGTTGGGCGGCAGCCCCATTCCTTTCACCAGCACAGCATGGAATTGCGGTTCGATCGCGCCGAGCGACAGCCACCGCCCATCCGCACATTCGTAAGTGTCATAAAAGTGCGCCCCTCCATCGATGAAGTTGTCGTCGCGGTTTCTGCTCCACACACCGGTCGCCTTCAGCCCGTAGAACATCATCATGAGCGACGCCGCGCCATCGACCATGGCACAGTCGATCACCTGCCCCTTGCCCGATGATTTCGCCTCGATGATCCCAGCCAGCAGACCGAACGCGAGATAAAGCGCACCGCCCCCATAATCGCCAACCAGATTCAGCGGCGGCGCCGGCGGCTCGCCTGCCCGGCCCATCGTGTGCAGCGCGCTGCTCAGCGCGATGTAGTTGATGTCGTGCCCAGCTGTCTTCGCCCACGGCCCAGTCTGCCCCCAGCCCGTCATCCGTCCGTAAACGAGCCTCGGATTCCGCTTCAGCACCACATCCGGCCCCACGCCCAGACGTTCCATCACACCCGGCCGGAATCCCTCGATCAACCCATCCGCCTTCTCGATCAGCAGAAGCGCCGCCTCACCCCCCTCCGGCGACTTGAGATCGATCGCCACCGACCTTTTGCCCCGGTTCATGATGTCCGGCACCTGGCCCACGCTGTCGACACGATCGATCCGCACGACATCCGCGCCCATGTCCGCAAGCAACATCCCGCAGAACGGCCCCGGCCCGATCCCCGCGAACTCGACGATCTTCACACCAACGAGTGGACCAGACGCCATCAGCAATTCTCCATGCTTGCCGCACGAAGTCGCGGACTACCGCTCACGTCAAGCCTCACGCAGCGCCTCCTGCCGTTCCTGATACTCCGCCCGCAACCCCCGCATCACTTCGCCGCCGACCGTCGTAAGCGCGGCATCACCAATTGCCCAGCGCGCCTTGCGGATCTCCCGCTCCAGCACTCCATTGTCCCTGCGGGCAACCTTATGAATGGTCCAAGCATCAGCCCTTGCCCAACCAGCCGTCCATCACCACACCGAACACAGCCGCCTGGATCAGGCCCACTGCTAGAATTCAGCCGCCAGCGCATTCGCCGCGGTCGAACTCACAATCCCGCCCTTCCCCGCCCAGGCTATCATCGTAGCGCCGCCCCTGGTGGGACGCACCAGATCCCCCGGCAAATTGGCGCCCGACAAGCGGTTCTTCATGTCGACGACGAAGCGATACCCCAGCACCCAGACGATCCGCACGCCCGCGCATACGCCAAGGATCGTCAGCACGAAAACGATGTGGCTTTGTCGCTGTGCATCATCGAGGTTCTGCCAGATCGGTCGAATGCCAGCTGGCGGCTCAAGAGAGCGTGGTGCCGGCGGTGCCTGAAACGCCGACGACTTAGCAGTTCCTGCTTGCGTGGTCAGCCGACAAGGACAAGGACAAGGACAAGGACAAGGACAAGGACAAGGACAAGGACAAGGACAAGGACAAGGACAAGGACAAGGACAAGGACAAGGACAAGGTCGAGTCCGATTTCTTGTCCGTTGTCAATCTCCGGGAAAGCTCGGCCAGTTAGCTGGCCTTCTTGTCCTGTGCTTGAGCTGAGTCTAGAGGAGGACGCCTGCAGCAAGCCGACTCTGCTACCCTGCGCTAACGCCAACATCGAAGCACGACAGCGCCGGCGCCATGTCGCTCGGCAACACCCACTCGCGCCCAACACTCTCCGGAACGTTCAGCAATTCGTCCCGCCGCTCTGGCGGAAGACGCTTCACCAGACAGTCACACAGCTCGCGCTTCAACCCGCTCGGCTCGCAGTCGCTCATGAACTGCGCCGCAGGGTTGCTGCAAGCTCCCAGCGCCCCAAGCACAACAGTACTGAAGACAACCTTCATCATCACAGGGTCTGCGCATCATCCACGAGCACGTCGCTGCCGGTTACGAACTTCGCGTTGTCCGAGCACAGGAACAGCAACGCCTCGTCCAGCGAATCCTCATCCATGACACGGCGGCGCGGGGTCTTGCCGATCGTCTTCTGTCCATTCTCGCCATTCAGCCATTCGTCGGTCAGCTCCGTAGCGACATAGCCCGGCGAAATTGCGTTCACATTGATCCCGTACCGCGCCCACTCCCGCGCCAGCGATCGCGTCATGTGCGCCACGGCCGCCTTTGATGCGTTGTAGGCGCTGATAAATGGCACGACATGCCGCCCCGCCATGCTCGCTGTGTTGACGATCCGTCCCCGCTCGGACTTGCTCGGCCCCGCCTTGATCAGCCGCCGCGCCGCCTCCCGCGCCACGCACCAAACCGACGTCACATTGAGATCCATGATCTTGCGAACCTCCGAAATCTCCTGCGTCAGCGCGTCGTTCGCATGGGTCATGCCGGCGTTGTTGATCACGGTATCGACCAGTCCGAACTTCGCTTCGGCCGCGTCGAACATCGCAATAACTTGCGCTTCGTCAGTCACATCGCACCGCACAGCGAAACAGCGGTCGGCCCCGATCTCCTTCACAAGACCGTCCAGCCGCTCCTTCCGCCGCGCCGCGACAACAACCTTCGCCCCCTCAGCCGCCAGCACCTGCGCAAACCGCTTGCCCAGCCCGCTGGAAGCCCCCGTCACCAGCGCCACACGCCCAGCAACCCGTCCTGCCATCGAAATACCCTTAGGATTGAGCCGGTTATCATTTGTCGAGTAACAGCTTTGGGCCTCCACTAACCGCCGTAGCCGCGCACCACAACTCAGGGTTTCCTTGGAGAACGTTCCGGTCGTCCGCAGCCAGATCGGGTTTCCCTGCCTCGATCTCGCGTATCAGCCTGCGATGTTCTCCGCCCAACGCCGTTCCCAGTTCAACGATTCCGAATTCGGGTTTCATCCAACCAAAGCGGATCTGAATGACGTCTCCCACGCGGCGCATGCGAACGCTTGTCCTCGCGATGTCGAGGCTCAACAGGATCCCGCGCTCGTGAAACAGCAGAAGCTGTACGCCTCGCGTCAGCGCGGCATGGCCATGACGATTGGAACCGTCTCTATCCGGAGACCTGAATTTCCAAATATCACAAAGCCTCCGAAAGGCTAATCCATACACTCACCTGGACCACGTCGCGCGCACTCGTCATCGGCTAGCGCCTGCTGGATGTCGAACATGATTTCCAGCCTCCCCGCCCTCCTACAACAACCCGCTCATGTCCCGCAGCAGGTTCTTCACGCCCGCCATGCGCCCCGCCGCATCCGGCCACGTTCCGCTCAGCACCAGCTTCATGTCCGGCCGCAGCTTCAGCGCATTCGGCCGCTTCTGCACATACGCCACCAGCTTGCCCGTATCGAGCGGCGCATTATCCCGGAAAGCAAGCAGCGCGCCTTTCGGCCCCGCCGAAACCTTCGCCACGCCCAACCGCTTGCACAGGATCTTGACCGTCGTGATCTCCAGCAGCTGCTTCGTTTCCTCCGGTAACGGCCCGAACCGGTCGATCAGCTCCGCCGCAAACGCCTCGCGCTCTGCATCCGTCGCAAGCTCTGCCAATCGCCGATAGAGCGCCAACCGCGTGGAAAGATCCTCGACATACCCCTCCGGGATCAGCACCGCCGCGCCGATGTCGATCTGCGGCGACCACTCGTCGGCCACCTCATGACTGTCCAGCGCTTCGCCAGATTTCAGCGCCTTCACTGCATCCTCCAGCATCTGCTGGTAAAGCTCGACGCCCACCTCGCGGATATGCCCGCTCTGCTCATCGCCCAGAAGGTTGCCTCCACCCCGCATATCGAGGTCATGGCTCGCCAGCATGAAACCCGCGCCGAGACTATCCAGCGATTGCAGAACCTTCAGCCGCTTCGCTGCCCCATCCGTCAGCGTCTCTTCTTCCGGCGTCGTCAGATACGCATACGCCCGCAACTTCGCCCGCCCGACGCGCCCCCGCAGCTGATAAAGCTGCGCCAGCCCGAACATATCGGCGCGGTGCACGATCAGTGTATTCGCCCGCGGTATATCCAGACCCGACTCCACGATGGTCGTCGACAGCAGCACATCCGCCTGCCCGTCATAGAAAGCCGACATCGCATCCTCGAGCTCCGTCGGCGTCATCTGCCCGTGCGCCACGAGCATCTTCACCTCCGGCACCTGCTCGCGCAGATACCGTTCCAGGAACGGCAGATCCGCTACCCGAGGGGCCACGAAATACGATTGTCCGCCGCGATACCGCTCCCTTAACAGCGCCTCGCGTATCGTCACCGGATCGAACTCGACCACGTAGGTCCGCACCGCCAGCCTGTCGATCGGCGGCGTCGCAATGATCGACAGATCCCGAATACCCGTCAGCGCCATCTGCAGCGTCCGCGGAATCGGCGTCGCCGACAGCGTCAGCACATGCACATCCGCCTTCAGTTCCTTCAGCCGCTCCTTGTGCTTCACGCCAAAGCGCTGCTCTTCATCGACGACAATCATCCCCAGCCGCTTGAAGTTGATCGTCTTCGCCAGCAGCGCGTGTGTGCCAATCACCACATCGCATTCGCCGTTGTTGAGCTCTTCCCGCGTCTGCGATGCCTCCTTCGCCGTCACGAACCGCGACAAATGCCGTACCTTAATCGGCCACCCGGCAAACCGCTCCGAGAATGTCTGGAAATGCTGCCGCGCCAGCAATGTTGTAGGCGCAATCACCGCCACCTGCAGCCCGCTCATCGCCACCAGGAAAGCCGCCCGCAACGCCACTTCAGTCTTGCCGAAACCAACGTCGCCGCAAATCAGCCTATCCATCGGCTTGCCCGACGTCAGATCCTTGATGACATCTTCGATCGCCGAAAGCTGGTCGTCGGTCTCCTCATAGGGGAAGCGGGCCGAGAATTCCCTGAACACGCCGTCCGCGGTATCTGTCTTCGGCGCGCGCTTCATTTCGCGCTCTGCGGCGAGCCTGATCAGCTCGTCCGCCATGTCCATGATCTTCTTCTTGGCCCGCGCCTTGCGCGACTGCCATCCGCCGCCGCCCAGCCGGTCCAACGCTCCTTCGCCGCTCTCCGCCCCGTAGCGCGAGATCAGCTCGACGTTCTCGACCGGCAGCAGAATCTTGTCCCCACCCGCATAGATCAACTCAAGGCAGTCATGCGGTGCCTCATGAACGACCACCGTCTTCAAGCCCTCATATCGCCCCACGCCATGCTCGACGTGAACGATCAGGTCGCCCGCCGATAGCGCCGCCGCTTCCGCAATCACCGCCGCCGACGACTTCCGCTTCCGCGGCCGCGCCAGCTTGTCGCCCAGCATGTCCTGCTCGGAGATGATGACGAGATCATCGTCTTCGAATCCCGTCTCGACCGCGATCTCCGCAACAGACACCTGTTGCTTTGTCGCCTCCGGCCAGCTTCCGATCGCCTTCGCATTCGGAATGCCATGATCTTCGAGAATGCCGACCAGCCTGCTCGCCGACCCTGTGCTCCACGCCGCAACGATGACCTTCTTCCCCGAAGCCTGCCGCTCCCGGATATGCCGCACGACCGCATCGAACAGGTTCGCATTCGGATCGGCCCGCTCCAGAACGAAGCTGCGCCCCGGCTTCGCGCGACTGATCAGGCCATCCTGCTGCCCATCGGATTTCTCCGGCGCATTCTGCGTCGTGAACGACACCGTCGCGCGTGCATTCAGCGCCTCGCCCAGCTCCTTCGGCGTCAAATAGAGACGATCTGGAGGCAGAACATGCTGCGTGATCCCGGCCGCCGAAGCAGACGACTTCCGCACATCGTAGTACTCCGCCGCCTGCGCAAGCCGCTCGCTCGCAGCTTCAGCCGACGCCGGATCCATCGCGATCAGCGCCGTCGGGCCAACATAGTCGAACAGCGTCTCAAGCTTCTCGTAGAACAGCGGCAACCACTGCTCCACGCCCTGCCGCCGGATACGCTCGCGCGCCGCCTCATAGGTCGGGTCACCGCCCGGCGACCCAAACGCCGCCAGGAAGTTCTTCCTCAGCAGCGAAAGCGCCTCATCCGAAAAATCGATCTCGCTCACCGGCGCCAGCACGATCTCGCGGATCGGCGCCGTCGAGATTTGCGTCTCCGGGTCGAAATATTTCGCCGCTTCCAACTCATCGCCGAAGAAGTCGAGCCTCACCGGCTCCGGCAGGCCCGCCGGGAAAATGTCCACAATCCCGCCGCGCATCGAATACTCGCCCGGCTCACGCACAGTCGACGCCCGGCTGTAACCATTGATGTCGAGATAGGCGCGCACCCGCTCCTGCGGCACGCTATCGGCCACGCGCGCCACGAACGCCGCCACGCCCATGTGCAGCCGCGGCGGCACACGCTGCACCACCGCCGCGGCCGTCGTGATCACCAGCATAGGCGGCGAACCCACATTCCGGCTCGCCAGCCGCGCCAGCGCCGCACACCGCTGCGCCGCCACAACCGGCGACGGGCTCACCCGGTCATAAGGCAGGCAATCCCACGCCGGCAGGTTCACCACTTCCAGCAGGGGCGCAAAGAACCGCGCCGCGGCCGCCGCCATGAAGGCATGCCGGTCATCCCGCGCAATATAGACCGAAGCCCCGCCCCGCTTCTGCGCCGCCTCCGCGATCAGGCGCACATCCGCAATGAACGGCGTCTCATAGACCCGGACCGGCTTTGTCTGACTGGCGATGGAGTCCCAGACGCGCATCAAACCCCGCAAAAAGAATAGCTCATCCGCCCGGACGCCTCATTGAGCGTTCAGGCCGATCAAGTGTTCCACGAATTCCACGCCCGTCTTGCGGCGCGGCGCATCCTATGTGGGAGCCGAATACCGGAATGAAAGCAGCAGGTCGAGCACTTCCGATCGTACCTCCTGCGGCGGCTCTCCCCGCCCCATGATCCAGTCGAAAACAAACTGGTCTGGAATATCGAGCACCGCCTCGAACTGATCGAGCTGATCGCTGTCAAACGCAACCAGATGCTTGTCGGTAAACTGCTGCATATAAAGATCCAGCTCCCGGAACCCCCGCCGGTCCGCCCTGAACTTCAACTTTCGCCGCCGCGTCTCGATATCACTCATGGCGGCGTCTTATCCCCCGAACCATCACAAGTCACCCTCGCCCTGTCATTCCCGCCGAAGCGCGAAGGGCGAAGAGCGGGAAACCAGGAGCTATCAGCGCCAACGCCAGATCGGGGGATGGAGCCGTTCCCAATTCGTAGGACAGCCAAAATTCTTCGCGCCTGATTTCATCGCGCTGGCAAAAAAAGACGAAGGATGGGCCCCGCCAGATTCCACCGGGCTCGAAATGAGGGTCATAGGCCTGCCGACGACACAGCACAAACACGCACACACTGGGCTGGTCACCCGGTCGCTTCCTCAGCTCGGCTGATAGACGCGCTAGGCTTGTTTGCGATTCTCATGTCCGAGATCGCCTCAACCCTACAGATAATCACCCGCCGGCCGCCCATCATTGGCACCTGGGAGATGCCGGCTGGTCTGCCCGGAGAGACGAGCGACACACAACAACAGGAGACAGAAACGGCTGTTCCAAGCAGCCAGCCCACCCAAGCCCTCATGGTGAGCAGCACGCGCAGCGTGCGCCCGTCGAACCACGAGGGCGTGCTCACCGCCCGAGCCATGCCCACGAAGTCATTCTTGGCCCCGTGCCGAGAATTCCGGCTGGCTCAACATCGGGATCACCAGCTCACCGTTCCGCTCGTCTCGACGAACGTCGGGACCCAGGAATCACCTCGATCCTTGTCCGGACTTGAAGCTACAATCCCGCGCAAGGCGCATCACCGTTCCTGGATCCCGATTTTCATCGGGATGAGCGGTGCAAAGCCCGCACCCAACCCAGCGCCCCTATAGGCGCACCACAGCCCGAAATCCCCACCTCGCCCACCTGCGAGAACGCGGCTGCATGCCTGCCGCAAACCGGCTAACATCGCAGCCAATGCGCGACCCGGTCCTCTATCCCTTCTACTCTGACCTCTCGAGCCTTCCCGGCGTCGGCCCGAAAGCGCGTCCGATTCTCGCCCGCCTGATCGGCGGCGAAACCTGGTTCGATCTCCTCTTCCATCTGCCCGTCAGCTGGATCGACCGCCGGAACCGCGCCTCGATCGACGCCCTGCGAATCGGCGAAATCGCCACCGTCACGGCCACGGTCGACCAGCTCACCCCCAGCCGCGGAAAATGGCCCAGCCGCGTCCGGCTCCGCGACGAGACCGGCTTCCTCACCCTCGTCTATTTCCACGCCAACGCCCAATGGCTCGAACGCACTTTCAACATCGGCGAAGACGTCGTGGTCTCAGGCCTCATCGACGACTACCAGGGCGGCCGCCAGATCACTCACCCCGATCACGTCATCAACCCCGACAAGGACGACGAACTCCCGGAAGTCGAACCCGTCTACCCGATGACCGCGAACCTCACCCCGAAAGCCCTCCGCAAATTCATGGCCGCAGCGCTCGATGCGACTCCCGATCTCGACGAATGGATCGACCCGCACCTGATGAAGCGCAACAACTGGCCGAGTTTCAAACAGGCGCTGCTTCGCCTGCATCAGCCAAAGGTCTACGACCCAGACGGGTTCCAGACAGCCCGTCAGCGCCTCGCCTATGACGAGGCCCTCGCCCGCGAAATGGCCATGGGCCAGGCCCGCCTCGCCCGCGAGCGCCGTTTCGCCCGCGCCATCCCCCGCGCCGTCGGCGCCGAACGCAACATCATCGAAGCCCTGCCCTTCAAGCCGACCCGCGCCCAGATGGACGCCTATTCTGATGTCGCCATCGATATGGGCCGCCCAGTTCCGATGCGCCGCATGATCCAAGGCGACGTCGGGTCCGGCAAAACCCTCGTCGCCGCTTTGGCCGCCGCGCAGGTCGCGACCGACGGCGGCATCACCGCCTTCATGTCGCCAACCGAAGTCCTCGCAAGACAACAGGCCGAAGCCATCGGCAAATTCCTCGCCCCAATCGGCGTCCGCGTCGCCGCCCTAACCGGCCGTGACAAGGGAGCGGGCCGCGAAGCCATCCTCAACGATGTCCGCGCCGGCAAGATCCAGGTCCTCTCCGGCACGCAGGCGCTCTATCAGTCCGACGTCGATCTTCCCGATCTCTCGCTCGTCGTCATCGACGAACAGCACCGCTTCGGCGTCGCAGACCGCCTGAAACTTTCCGCCAAAGGCGCCAGCCCCCACATGCTGGTCATGAGCGCCACCCCCATCCCCCGCACCATGGCGCTAGCCGTCCATGGCGACCTCGACATCTCCGTCATCCGCGAAAAGCCCGCCAACCGCCAGGAAGTCACAACGGCCGCTGTCCCCGACACCCGCGTCGACGAAGTCATGGCCGCCGTCTCCCGTGCCGTCGAACGCGGCGAGCGTGCCTTCTGGATCTGCCCCGCAGTCGATTCCGAAGACGCCGGCGACGCTTCGGCAATCCAGCGCCGAGATGTGCTTGCCGGCCTGATCCGCGCCCCGGTCGAACTCGTCCACGGCCGCATGCCCGCGCCTGACCGCGACGCAGCCCTCGAAAAACTGCGCTCGGGCGAGGCCCCCGTCCTCGTCGCGACAACCGTCATCGAAGTCGGCGTCGACGTTCCCGAAGCGACGATCATCGTGATCGAGCACGCCGAAAAATTCGGCCTCGCCCAGCTTCACCAGTTGCGTGGCCGCGTCGGCCGCGGCGAGAAGGCCTCAAGCTGCCTGCTGCTCTATCAGGCCCCCCTCACCGACAGCGGACGAGAGCGGCTGGATATCCTGCGCAAGACCACCGATGGTTTCGAGATCGCAGAAGCCGACTTCAGACTGCGCGGCCCCGGAGACCTGCTCGGTCTCCGCCAGTCCGGCCTACCCGCCTTCCGCGTCCTCAACATCACCGAGGACACGAACCTGATCGAAACAGCCCGCACCGATGCGAAGTCCATACTCATGGCCGACCCGCGTCTCGAAGGTACGCGCGGGGCAGCCGTCCGCCGCGCCCGCGATCTCTTCGCGCCGCGTATCGCTTCGATCGTCGCCGAGAACGAGTAGCTACTTGCCGAGTTCTGATTGCGTGTCTTTCAGAATGCCGAAAGAGATCACCAGCTTCGCCGCCTTCTCGACCGACATGTCGAGCTTCACCAGTCGCTCGGGGCTCACATACACCAGCTGCCCCATGGCGACGTTCGGCGAAGTCGGCACGATCACGCCGACCGCATCAGGAACCGTCGCAAGAATTTCCGGATCAGGCGTGCGGCTGGTGATAAAGCCGATTACCCATAATCCCTTGCCGGGATACTCGATCAGCACGGTCTCCTTGAACGACGACGCGTCGTTCGACGCGAATGTCTCGATCACCTGCTTCAGAAGCGCATAGATCGATCGCACCAGCGGCACGCGCGCGACAAGGCGCTCGCCCATCCGGAGCGCCCACCTGCCGAACAGGTTCGCGGCGAGCGCCCCCAGCACAACAAGCCCGATCACCGCGATCACGATGCCAAGCCCCGGCAGGCCGACATCGAGGTAGGTTTCCGGGTTCCACGCGGGCGGGATCAGCGGCTTGATGTGCCGGTCGACGAACGCGACAAAGCTCCACACCAGCCAGATCGTGATGCCGATCGGGGCCGCCACCACCACGCCGGCAAAGAACCAGTTACGCAATGTGGTCAGCGGACCGGCTTTGGGCGGCGTAACCTCTGTCGGTTTCCCTGTCGGCATCCGCAATCCTCCGAGGGCGTTGTTGCGTGATTCCAGTCGCGTGTGGGGTGAATATGGCCCCGCCGGCTTGCGATTTCATGCCCCGCCCGCCTTGCGGACGCCCCACGACCGCCATGGACGGCGGCTATCATTGCATTTAACGCTTCGCCAAAACCGTGGGGGTTGCACAAGAGTCCATGCTGAAGGACCCGAAATTCCGCCGCATCGCGCTGTTCGGAGGCGCGGCCGTCGTTGTTCTGCTGGTGCTGGGCGCGGTCCTGTTCCAGGACGCGTTGTTCCGCATGTCGATCACCCCGCCGGGACGCTTCGCGCAGGAGCCAGCCCCGCCGCGGGCCGATTATGCCAAGCCCGAATCCTGGGCGCTTCGTCCGGCGCAGCCGCCGCCGGGCGGCTGGGAAACGCCGTGGGGTATAGACACGTTCTTCGTCTCCCCCGCTTCGGCCTATTCGAATGCGGGCTGGAATACCTCGGTCGATAACGCCGAAGCACTTGATCGGTTGAAGGAACGCATCCTGCCCAACCATGCGGGGCCGTTCCTGCAAGCCGGACCAGTTTACGCTCCGCTTTACCGGCAGGCCTCGCTTCATTCGGAGCTGAATGTCGGCGGCGAAGGGGATGGCGCATTCGAGCTTGCCTATAGTGATGTGCTGCGTGCTTTCGACCAGTACATGGCCGTCGATAACCGGCATCGCGGAATTGTTCTGGCGGGCGTCGGCCAAGGCGGATTGTATGTGCAGCGGCTTCTCGCAGATCGTTTCCAGACCGACCCGCTGAAAAGCCGCCTCGCCGCGGCCTACGTCATCGACGACGCCCTCCCGGCGGACTTCCCGGGCAAGACCGTCTCCCAGCCCCTCTGCGCGCAATACGATCAGATCCATTGCATCGTCGCATGGAAGACACTGATGGGGGGCGATGACGCATCCCGCTTCCGCGATCAATCGCCGGTCTGGACCGCCAACTGGAAAATCACGACATCGAAGGGCAAGCCGCTCGTTTGCATAAACCCGCTGCGTTGGACCCTCGACAACGAGCTCTCGGCGCGCGTGGATCATCGCGGCGGCGCGCGAGTTCGCGGCTCAGCTGATCTCGAGCCGAGCATCATCGAGAACGCCGTCACGGCCCGTTGCAACAACGGCGTGCTGGAAGTGGAACGCCCCTCCGCTCCAGAGCTGCAAGCTGATGGCGGGACCGGCGCGCAATACAAGACGCCAGAGTACAACCTGTTTTACGCCGACATCGTGCCCAATCTGACCGGGCGGATGAGCGCCGCCACATCGTGGCTCGACAACGTCGACAATTCGCGCAAGCCGGCGCAGCCCCTTCCGCCCGCAGTATCTCTGGATGATGCTCCGATCTATCGGCCCGACGGTCAGCCGGAACACGCGAACTGAAAACACAGATACCAAAAAGGGCGGCCGCGAGGCCGCCCTGATCGTCTGGTGCAACTGGAAAGATCAGACGTCGGCCGCGACCTTGGCCGACACGATCTTGCCCGGCTTCTTCGGCGGCTCGCCTTTCGGCAGAGCATCAACAGCATCCATCCCGCTCAATACCTTGCCCCAGACCGTGTACTTGCGGTCGAGGAAGGATGCATCGTCGAGGCAGATGAAAAACTGGCTGTCCCCCGAGTTCGGATCATTCGAGCGCGCCATCGAGCAGACGCCGCGCTGGTGGCTGACATCGTTGAACTCGGCGCGGAGCTTCTCGCCCGAACCGCCCATGCCGGTGCCGGTCGGATCGCCGCCCTGCGCCATGAAGCCTTCAATCACGCGGTGGAAGACGACGCCGTCATAGAAGCCCTCGCGCGCCAGCCCCTTGATGCGGGCCACGTGGCCGGGCGCCTTGTCCGGCAGCAACTGAATCGTCACCGCTCCCGTATCCAGAGTGAGGATAAGGATGTTTTCTTTGTCGGCAGTGCTCACGGAGTTGGCCTTTCAACGACGACTTCTACTGGCGGGAGCGCACAGGCTTCGAACGGATCGCTGGCCTTGAGTGTGGCAAGGGTTGCAGCGAACTCAGGGCCATCCGTGCGGCGGACATAAACGGTGGGCCGTTTCTTTTCCGGAATGTCAGCGAGGACCATCGCCTTCGTCAACTTGTCTGCTGAGGCGGCTGGCATGCGTCCGTCCGTCTCTTCCGGACCAACCTTGATGCCCCGGATCACGTCGAGCCCGGTCAGGGCACGGCCCCACACGGTATATTTCTGATCGAGGCCATCCGGGCCAACGCGCGCCTGGCGCATAAGGAAGAACTGCGTGTCCGCGCTGTCAGGACTGTCCGCGCGCGCCATCGACGTGACGCCTGCGCAGTGCAGCCCCCATGTCTTGGCAACCGGCGGAACGGAAATGCTGGCGGTCTCGTCGGGCTGCCCCTGCACCAGGAAACCTTCGAGATAGCCAAGCTTGTCGCCAGACGGCGTTGCGCCGAACCACTGGACCTTCTGTTTCGCGGGATTGCGGCCCCACGTGAACTCGGCCTTCAGGAAGGGATAGCGCGGGTAGATCTGGTAGATCGCATAAACCTCGCCGCCTTGCGCCATGAAGTCATCGATCACGCGATGGAAGGGAAGCTTGTCCCAGTTGGTGTCGCGCGTGATCTTCTTCACCTGCTCGACGTGTTTCGGCGCCATGTCGGGCCGCAGCTCGATCAGCACTTCCTGCTTGTTGATCATGAACTGAAGCATGTTTTCCGGGTCGACCTTGCGCCAGTTGGCGGGGTCATCAGCGGGGCCAGCCCATGCCGTGCCTGCGAACGCCAGCGACGCTGCGCCCGCGGCTGCCATCAAAACTTGTCGAAACATGTTACCTGCCCTTTTTGGTCCCGTATTTGGCGAGCAGCTTTTCATGAACTGCCTCAGGGACGAATAGATCGGCTCTTCCGCCAAGCCGCGCAATCTCTTTCACCAGTCGGGACGACACGGCCTGGTGATGGGGATCGGCCATCAAAAACACAGTCTCGATGTCGTCATTCATTCGCTGGTTCATCGCAACCATCTGGAATTCGTATTCAAAATCGGACACCGCCCGCAAGCCGCGGATGATCATCTGGGCGCCGCACTCCTCCGCGAAGTGCATCAACAGATTGTCAAAAGGCCGCGCTTCGATCTCGACCCCGTTGGCAAGCTTGCGGGACTCCGCAAGCACCATTTTTGTGCGCTCTTCAAGCGTGAACAGGGGGCCTTTGTCCTGGTTGATCGCGACGCCGATGATCAGCTTGTCCACCAGCTTCACTGCCCGGCCGATGATGTCGAGATGGCCATTGGTGATGGGATCAAACGTGCCCGGATAAAGCCCTACCCGCTTGACGCTCCGGCCGCGCAGAAGAGCTCTGGCGGTAGCGCTGCCCCGAACCGGACGTGGTTCACCCGCCGCCCGTCTTTCCGGCCGTCTCGTCACCGCTCTGGTCCTCCAGCCTCTCCACGGAGACCACCCGTTCGCCTGCCGCCACGCGCAGCACGCGAACCCCTTGAGTCGCCCGTCCCGCAATACGGATCTGATCCACCGCGCAACGTATCAACTGCCCGGCGTCTGTCACCACCATGATTTCGTCCGACTCGCCGATCGGGAAGGAAGCGACCAGCCTGCCATTCTTCGGCAGACGATGGGCGATGAGTCCCTTCCCGCCTCTTCCCGTGCGACGATAGTCGAAAGCGGATGCGCGCTTGCCCATGCCTTCTTCGGTCAGCGTGAGAATGAACTGCTCGGCACCCTGAAGCTGGGTGAAACGCTCCTCGCTCAGTTCGACTTCGCCGTTGGCTTCGGCTTCAGCCGAGGGCGCAGCTTCCTCGCCATCGCCATTGGCGTCTTCATCGGTCTCGATCTCGTCTGAGACCTCATCACCTTCGGCGCGCCGCGCGGCGTTAGCGCGCTTGAGATAGGCGCGTGATTCCGCCGGCGTTACGTCGATCTGACCCAGCACGCTCATGGCAATCAGCGCATCCCCCGCGCCAAGCCTGATGCCGCGGACGCCCGTGGACGTGCGTCCGGTGAACACCCGCACCTGTTCGACAGGGAAGCGGATGCACTGGCCGAGCGCCGTCGTCAGCAAGACGTCGTCGCCCGGCAAGCAGATCTGCACGTCGACGATGGCGTCCGAATCGTCTTCCAGTTTCATCGCGATCTTGCCGGCGCGGTTCACCGACAGGAAATCCGTCAGCAGGTTGCGGCGCACGCCGCCCGACTTGGTGGCGAAAAGAATATTGAGACGAGCGCGCTCTTCCTCGTCCTGCGGAAGCGGCATCACCGACGTGATCCGCTCGCCCTCCTTGAGCGGCAGGATGTTGATCAACGCCTTGCCACGAGCTTGCGGCGCACCGAGCGGCAGGCGCCAGACCTTCTGCTTGTAGGCCATGCCGGTCGAGGAAAAGAACAGTATCTCGGTGTGCGTGTCGGCGGCGAACAGGCGGACGACAAAATCGTCCTCCTTCGTTTCCATACCGCCACGGCCCTTCCCGCCCCGGTTCTGCGTCCGGTAAGCGGATAGCGCCGTTCGTTTCACATAGCCGCCATGGGTGACCATGACGACCATGTCTTCGCGCTCAATGAAGGCTTCGTCTTCGAGATCGAGATCGGCTTCCACGAACTCCGAACGGCGCGGGACGCCAAACTTGTCGCGTATGCCTGTCAGCTCGGTCTTGATGATCTCGAGCACACGGGCGCGCGAACTCAGGATATCCAGCAGGTCCTTGATCCTCTCGGCGAGGCCGGAGGCCTCTTTACCGATCTCGTCGCGACCAAGGTTGGTCAGGCGCGACAGCTGCAGCGCGAGGATCGCGCGTGCCTGTTCGTCCGACAGCCTGATTTCGCCCTTGTCGTTGAACACCGTGCGGCGATCGGCGATCAGGCCGATCAGCGGCGCCATGTCCATCGCCGGCCAGGCGCGTTCAAGCAGCGCAACACGCGCCGAATCCGGGTCAGCAGAATAGCGGATGATCCGGATGATCTCGTCGATGTTGGCGACGGCCAGCGCAAGGCCAATCAAAACGTGCGCTCGGTCGCGTGCCTTGTTGAGCTCGAACTTGGTGCGCCTTGCCACCACTTCTTCGCGGAAGCGGATGAAGGCCTGCAACATGCCGCGTAGCGTCATCAGCTCCGGCCGGCCGCCATTCAGCGCCAGCATGTTGACGCCGAACGATGTCTGCATCGGCGTCAGGCGGAACAGGTTGTTCAGTACGATGTCGGCGGATGAATCTCGTTTGATCTCGATCACCACGCGGATACCCGTGCGGTCGCTTTCGTCGCGCAGGTCAGAGATGCCATCGATGCGCTTCTCGCGCACCAGTTCGGCGATTTTCTCGACCATCGAGGCCTTGTTCACCTGGTAGGGCACTTCGGTGACAATAATCGCCTCGCGCCCGCCCTTCATCGTTTCGATATTGGTCTTCGCGCGCATGATCACCGATCCGCGTCCGGTCATAAGGCCGTTGCGCGATCCCGCGCGGCCGATGATCAGGCCACCCGTCGGAAAGTCCGGGCCCGGCACGATGTCGAGCAGCGCCATGTCTTCCATGGCCGGGTTTTCGATCAGAGCGACGGTTGCGTCGATGATCTCGGTGAGGTTGTGCGGCGGAACGTTGGTCGCCATGCCGACGGCGATGCCGCCGGCGCCGTTGACAAGCAGGTTGGGGAATTTCGCAGGAAGCACAGACGGCTCCTGGCGCGAGCCGTCATAGTTGTCCTCGAAGTTGACGGTATCCTTGTCGATGTCATCCAGCAGGTTCGCCGTTACGCGCGCCATGCGGCTTTCCGTGTACCGCATCGCTGCGGGAGGGTCGCCGTCGATCGAACCGAAGTTACCCTGCCCTTCGACGAGCGGAACCGACATCGAGAATGGCTGCGCCATGCGCACAAGGGCGTCGTAGATCGACTGGTCGCCGTGCGGGTGCCAACGGCCGATAACATCGCCGACGATGTTGGCAGACTTCCGGAAGGCCTTGTCGTGCGTGTAGCCGCCTTCATAGGCAGCAAAGAGGATGCGGCGGTGAACGGGCTTCAGGCCGTCGCGCACGTCCGGCAGCGCGCGCGAGACGATGACGCTCATCGCGTAGTCGAGATACGACTTCTTCAACTCCGTCGTGATCGAAATCGGCGCAATATCGCCAGCGCCGTTGGCCCCTGCAGGGGCCGGTTTATCAGGAGTGTCGGTCAAGCAGGATACGTCCGGAAAGAGGGCGGCCGCGCCGCCGGGATTCGATATATCTTTCTAGCCCATTTGTGCGTCGCCACACAAACGTTTCAAACGGTTGATCCACAGGCCAAAACCGCGATTTGCTGGGATTTTGGCCGTTAGCCGGGCGTGTGTCAGTCGAGGTCTTCGACTACTGTTTCGGGGCCCAATTTCTGCGACAAGGACGCCGCCAGAAACGCGTCCAGATCGCCGTCCAGCACGCCCTGCGTGTCCGACGTCTCCACACCCGTGCGAAGGTCTTTGACCATCTGGTAGGGCTGCAGCACATAAGAGCGGATCTGCCGGCCCCAGCCGATTTCGGTCTTCGAGTCTGCCTCCGCCTGCGCCGCCGCTTCCCGCTTCTTGAGCTCCATCTCGTAGATGCGCGCGCGAAGCATGTCCCACGCCTTGGCGCGGTTCTTGTGCTGCGACCGTTCCGCCTGCACCGCCACAACAATGCCTGTCGGCGCGTGCGTGAGGCGGACGGCGGAGTCGGTCTTGTTGATGTGCTGCCCGCCCGAACCCGAGGCGCGATAGGTGTCCGTGCGAACGTCCTTCTCCTCAATGTTCACTTCGATCGTGTCATCGATCACCGGATAGACCCAGACGGACGCAAAGCTCGTGTGGCGCCGCGCGTTGGAGTCATAGGGCGAGATGCGCACGAGACGATGCACGCCGCTTTCGCTCTTCAGCCAGCCATAAGCGTTCTCGCCTTTTATCAGCATGGTGGCCGACTTGATGCCCGCGGTCTCACCGCCGTGCTCGTCGATCTCCTCGATCTTGTAGTCGTGCGCATTGGCGTATCGCACATACATTCGGCGCAGCATCGACGCCCAGTCCTGGCTTTCCGTGCCGCCGGCGCCCGCATTGATCTCGATATAGCAATCGTTGGCATCGACCTCGCCAGACAGCAGGGCCTTCAACTCAGCATCCTTGGCCTTCGCCACAGACACGCGGATGCCCGCCTCGATCTCCTTCAGGGTCGCGGTGTCGCCCTCGTCCTCCGCCATCTCCCAGAGCGCCACGGCGTCGTCCGCCTCGCGCTCAAGCATGCGGATGTCATCCATGGCCGACGCGATGCGATTGCGCTCGCGCATCATCGGTTGGGCTTTTGCAGGGTCGTTCCAGAACTCGGGACGCTCGGAAAGCGCGTTCAGCTCAGCGAGACGTTTCTCGGCGACGCCCCAGTCAAAGACGCCTCCTGAGCAGGCCAATGGACTGCCGGATCGTCTCGATATTGCTTTCGAGTTCGGGCGTCATCGCTTGCTCGGCACCGGAGGGAAAAAGGTATTCTCGACTGGCCGTCTAGAAGGTGCCGTCCTCAAGTGTCAACTCATCCTTGGGCTGGGTGGGCTGCGCCGGCTGTTGGCTAGGATCTGTCGGGTTGCTGGTTGTGACGGCGTCAGTTCCCGTCGGAGCAATGACCTCGCCAGCCGGGGTAGCGGAAACCGCCTCATCGCCCGCGCCCATCTTGGTGTAATCGACCCGATAGCCGTTAGCCCCCACCGGCACCTCGCAACGATCTGTCGGTGCCGACCCCGGGCGGAACGCCTCGGTGATCACGAGACGCGTATCAGGCGCAGGCTGACAGCCACTATCGGCATCAATCTCCACCAGTTCGACACCGTCAGGGATGCGGAACGTCACGGCCGGGCGATCCTTGAGCGCGGCAAGCATGAAGTCGCGGAAGATCGGCGCCGCGACGCGGCCACCGCTCTCGCCATTACCCATGTTGCGGGGGCTGTCGAAACCGACCCACACGCCGGTAACCAGGTCCGGGCTGAAGCCCATGGTCCACGCGTCGAACTGATCGTTGGTCGTTCCGGTCTTGGCCGCAACCGGCTTGCCGACGGAGCGAACCGTTGTCGCGGTGCCGCGCTGAACAACGCCTTCGAGGATCGAGACGGCCTGATAAGCCGTGATCGGATCCATCACCTGCTTGCGTTCGTCCGGCAGAGCGGGCGGCTGCATGCCGGCTTTCCACTCGCCTACGCAGGTCTGACAGGGGCGCTGGTCGGTGCGGTAGACGGTCTGACCATAGCGGTTCTGGATTCGGTCGAACATCACCGGCGTCAGCTGCTTGCCGCCGTTCACCAACTCGGCATAGGCGACCGCCATCCGCATCAGCGTCGTGTCGCCGGCGCCCAGAGCCATCGATTCATACGGCGGCAGCTTGTCGTAGATGCCCATCCGCTCGCCAACCGCCGAGACCTTGTCGAAACCGATCTCGCTCGCAAGGCGCACGGTCATTGCGTTGCGTGATTTCTCGACGCCGACACGCAGCGTCGTGAGGCCATAGAACTCTTCAGAGTAGTTGGTCGGCTTGTAGCACTTCTCCTGGTTCGGATCGCAGGAGACGTAGGGAATATCCGGCACGCGATAGGAAGGCGTCCACTTGTAAGTGCCGGTGACCGGATCGACCTGCTCCATCGCCGCTGCGTAGACAAACGGCTTGAAGGAAGAGCCGGGCTGACGTTTCGCCTGGATGGCGCGGTTGAACTGGCTGCTTTCAAATGAATAACCGCCCGCCATGGCGAGGACGCGGCCCGTGTGCGGGTCCATGGCTACCAAGGCGCCCTGCAGCGCCGGAACCTGGCGGAGACGCCACGGAGCATTGTTCGCGGCCTTCTTCGGCACGCCATAATCGGTGATCAGCTGTACCGTCACGTCTGGCGTCGGATCGCGGGAAACCTGGATCACATCGCCGACCTTGAGGCCCGTTCCGCCGCCATCGCGCTTCAACGACGCCGACCATTTCACGTCGTCCGCATGCAGCGTGCCGGTATCGCCGCTTGCGAGGCCGAGACGAACCGCATCCTTGGCCACTGTGCGAACAACCGCGAGCTGCCAGGTGTTGCCGCTGCCAGCGATCTTGGCCCGGTTATCCTTGTTGTTGGCGAAGGTCTTGAGCGCACCCTCAAAATCATCTGTCGCTTCGATCTTCCCGACCGGACCACGCCAGCCGTGACGACGGTCATAGCTTTCGAGACCGGCGCGTAGCGCTGTCTGAGCAATCAGCTGCAGATTGGAGTCGAGGGTGGAGCGGATAGACAGGCCACCCTCAAGGAAGGCCTTCTCCGCCGCCGACCTGCCATCGATACCTTGGAGTTTTTTCTGATCGCCAAGCGCCAGGATTTCCTTGCGCAGTTCTTCGACATAGTAAGCCGCAGCCTGGTTCTCGTCCGTATCCAGACGATCGACAACTTTAAGCTGCTCTGCGACCGCCGCATCACCGGCGGCTTTATCTACATAGCCGTTCGCGACCATCCGGCCGAGCACGTAGTTGCGGCGCTCGATAGCAGCTTCAGGATTAGTGTAAGGGTTCACCTTGCCCGGCGCTTGCGGCAGGCCCGCCAGCATGGCGCACTCCGCCAGCGTGAGCTGACCCAGCGACTTGCCGAAATAGTTCAACGCCGCGGCGCCAACGCCGTAGGATCTGCCGCCGAGATAGATCTCGTTCATGTAGAGTTCGAGGATCTGCTCCTTGGAGAGCTTCTTCTCGATACGCATGGCCAGCACGGCCTCGCGCACCTTGCGGTCGATCGAGCGCTCGTCGCCGACCAGCATGTTCTTCACCACCTGCTGAGTGATGGTCGAACCGCCCGTCATGCGCTTGCCTTGCATCGCGTTCAGCACGGTCCCACGGAACATGCCCCACAGATCGATGCCGGAGTGTTCGAAGAAGGTTTTGTCTTCGGCCGAGATGAACGCCTGGACCAATTGGTCGGGTAGTTCTTCCGACGGCACGTAGACGCGATGCTGCGTTGCGAACTCCGCCACAAGCTTCCCGTCACCCGCGTGCACGCGGCTCATGATCGGCGGCTCGTAGTTGGCGAGTTCATCCTCAGACGGCAGGTTCTGCGTCACGATGAAGAACCAAACGAGCACACCGAGAACCACAGCGCCGATAAGAGCGCCGGTCCCGATCAGGATCGTCTTCCAGTTCAACCAGGGCATCTCTAGCTGCATATCTCACCGGCTGCGCCACTGGCGCTGAAGTAGCAACGGCAAAGCCGCTACAAACGCATCGACCCCGGAATCACCGCTCTTTGAGGTGACTTTATGGCGTCGAATCCGCCGACAACAGGCCCATTTCGGGTTAAACTCAGCCCATCTTCGTGAAGGCGTTGTTTACGTCTGCGACCGGCCGCCGCGGACGGACTTTCGACAGGTCGTTCCGCACCATTCGGTACATACTGATCGGCCGATCATTTCGCTGCGACAATACGTGTCTGACTGTCGAAGAACTGGTCGATCGCGTGCGCCACACCCTGCACCAGCTTCTTGCGTTTCCGCTCCGAGGTCATGGCGGCAGCATCCGCTTCATTTGTCATGAAGCCCATTTCTAGCAAAGCCGCGGGAACGTCTGGGCTCAGCAACACATAGAAGCCCCTTTTGCGATGTGTGTTCTGCAGTGTCGGCCATTCTGCTTCCGCCAGCGATCCCGCCAGCATTTGCGCGAACCGGGCGGACTGGTTCTTGGTTTCGCGCTGCACCAGATCAGCGAGGATCTGGTTCACCATTTCCGGCCGCGAAGAATCCACTTCCACATCAAGGATCCAGTCATTCTGCTTCCGTGCGCCGTCGACCCGTTTCTCGCCTTCGGATGAGAGCGTGTAGACCGAGGCTCCGCTGACGGAAGGCTTGGCGCCGGCATCCGCATGAAGTGCGATGAACAGGTCCGCGCCGAGATTGCGCGCCTTGGTCACCCGGTCTTCCAATTCTATGAAAATGTCTGTCGAGCGCGTCATCGCCACGTCATACCGCTTCGACCCCAGCAACTCGTCCCGAAGCTGGGTCGCGATCGCCAGTGTGATGTCCTTTTCCTGCAGGCCGGATTTGGAGCTTGCGCCGGGGTCTTTTCCACCATGACCCGGATCGATGACGATCAGCGGCTTGCGCGCAATCTGCTGGGCAACGGGCTGTGGGCCGGAATTGTCGCCTCCGGCAGCCTCAGCGAATGCTTCGGCTGAGGCGGGATCCAGATCGAGAACGATGCGGTGGTGCTCGTCTTTTGACTTCGGCGCCAGCACGAATTCGCGGGCAACGATGGCCGGCTTGGCAAGATCGAGGACAAGCCGGGACGTTGTCGCGGTGTTCTGGGCGTAACGGTATCCAGCGACGACGCCGCTTCCCTTGCCCGAACCGGATTGCGACGTCAGCCCGCTCAACGACCAACGGACGCGTGGCAGGTCGATCACGACACGCTGCGTTCCAGCTGCAAGCAGAAAGACATGATACTTCAGAGCGACGTCGGACTCGACCACGACGCGTGTCGCGCTGCCCTCGCCGCCAATTCGGACTGAAAGCACGCGGCCCGCAGGCGGATCAGCTACCGCAGGGGCGGTTGCCAGGACGCCAAGCCCCAACGCCGACAACAATGTGAGGAGCCACACGCGCACGACTGTTTGCGCCCTTTCAGGATGCATCTCAGGTCCTTCTGACCCTCTGCGACCCTTACCGAAGCGTTGTTAATCGTTCGTTTGCTTGCGCCCGCAGCCGCGGGATTAGCGCAGCGGCTTCTGGAACACCGCGATGTAGTGATCGGTCTTGCCTCTGACACCAGGCCGGAAAACGTCGGTTGTCTGGTTGTCATCCTTGCTGTCGAAAAGGATCATTTCGGTCAGGGCAAAGCCCGCGGATGTGAAATGCTTGGTGACGTGATCACGTCCGATACGGTGCAAGAAGACCTGCTTGTCCACACGCATTTCTGGATCAGCGTCATGATCCTCGACAAGTACACGACCGCCCGGCTTCAACATCGCGAATATGCGCTGGATGAGCAGCTCATGATCCCCGCTCTCGACCAGAACGTCATGATACACCCTGCCCAGAACGACAAGGTCGTAGCTCTCTGCGGGCGCCTCGATATCGTTCCATGCCTGAGCGACCCAACCAACGTTCGGGCTAGTGATCCACTTGCTCTGCTTTTCCTTCGCCATCCGTGGAAACTGCGCGATCCAGCTCGGCGTGTTGTGGATATCGACATGCCCAGTTGGGCCAACTAAGGAAGAGAACAGGACGGCGAGATAGGCGCTGCCGGAGCCGATATCGAGCACACGGTCGCCCGCTTTGACCTTTGAAGCCTTGAGGATGACGCGGACATCGCGCCGATCATCCTTCAGCGCGGATTCCATCGAGCGGGATGGATCGGCGACCGCAGCCCTGATGGCGCGATCGGCCATGGCTTCCTTGCGAAGCGCGTCGATGTCCGTGCGCGGAGCGGGTATGCCTTGCGCCACGGCCACGGGCGCGAGAGCGAGTAAAACGGCAAGACTAAAAGCGCGCATCTTCATTTATTTGCGACCTAGTTGAACTGATGAACCGCCGTGCTGCTCCGAACTCTAATCGCAAACTAGCACACTAACTCTATTGACGCCAAAACAGCACGGTGTGCTGCCGACCTCTTGTCACGAAGTTCCAGCGAACGCGATCCGCCCGACGCGCACTTTCGAGTACGGATTGCCGTGGAAACGGCCGCACGCGGACAATATCGCATGAACTGTTCGTTGGAATCGCAGGCGGCGCTCGACTTCCCGCCAGATTTCGGTTGATCTGCCCCCCACACCGCTGGCGGGGCTCGTGATGAAAGCGAAACGCCATGCCTGCTGCGCGCCTGAAACCTGCGCTATTCGCCCTCCTCCCCGTCGTTCTGGCCGCCTGCGTGACGGGTCCACTCACCCTGGATGACGACCTTGTGGTTCCGGGTCAGCGAATAGGGGAAGTTCAGATCGGCATGCCCTTGGCGACCCTGATGGCGGTAAAGGGCAACCCGATAACCACCCAACCGATCGCTGGGACTGAAGCGACGACGTACACTTTCCAAGATGGTCTGACCGTCGGGGCGCATGACGAGGTCTACTGGATCATTGCGGAGGACGCCCGGTTCCATACCGCGGCCGGCGTTCGCCCGGGCGTTGAGCAGATTTTCGCCCGAGCGTCCTTCGGGAAGCCGCGCTGCGTGGAGAGTCGCGGCGACACAACGGTTTACGACTACGGGAACATCTATTTCGACGTCGATAATCAGGCCGGAAAGGTCCGCCGGCTGGGCGTGGTGGGAGAGCATAGACCGTGCGACAAAGGATGATCGCAGGAAAATAGGCGAAAATTCAAGGGTAAATACCGAGAAGCAAGACGTGCTGGCTGTGGATAAATAACGGTGCGGCCCGTATCGCTCTTCCCCTCCGCCGCCAATGGGTGCATAGGTGAGTTCGAGGCTGGTCCTAATGGCCGCCCTTAGCGGCCCTCGCGACGGATTTCCGAAATACTTATGTCGTAGAGGGCGTTAGCTGGTTTCGTGCGTATAGGAGGTTGGCGATCTAGCTCCCTCCGTGGCCAGGGCAATTATGAACGCGATTTCGCGAGATTCAGTCAGCCCGACCGGACGCCGAGCCCCCTCGTCACCTGAATATTCCACCATTTCGCAGGCTGGAGCCGCGCTTTCGCGCGCCGTCTGCATTTACGAAGAGGTTTTCCCACATGAGCAAGCTCATGCTGATCGACGCCACCCACCCGGAGGAGACCCGGGTGGCCGTCGTTTCAAACGGCCAGATCGAAGACTTTGACTTCGAAGCTCGAAACAAGCGCCAGCTTCGCGGCAATATCTATCTAGCCAAGGTCACTCGGGTCGAGCCTTCGCTGCAGGCTGCGTTCGTCGACTACGGCGGCAATCGCCACGGCTTCCTGGCCTTCTCCGAGATCCACCCGGACTACTACCAGATCCCCAAAGAGGATCGCGAAGCCCTGCTGGCGGAAGCTGATCAGGAAGATGACTCCGAGTCCTCCGCCGATGGCGAAGAAGAGGATGACGAAGACGCTGAAGAGGCCGAAGAGCGCCAGCAGAACCGCCGCAACAACCTCTTCCAGCGCAAGTACAAGATTCAGGAAGTAATCCGCCGCCGGCAGGTGATGCTCGTGCAGGTGGTCAAGGAAGAACGCGGCAACAAGGGCGCGGCCCTCACGACCTATCTCTCGCTCGCGGGCCGTTACTGCGTGCTGATGCCGAACACTTCACGCGGCGGCGGCATCTCCCGGAAGATCACCAACGCTTCGGACCGCAAACGCCTGAAGGCCATCACGTCGGAGTTCGATGTTCCGCGCGGCGCCGGCCTGATCGTGCGCACCGCGGGCGCCAAGCGCACCAAGACGGAAATCCGTCGCGACTTCGAATATCTCACCAAGCTTTGGCAGCAGATCGTCGGCAAGACGATGGAGTCCATGGCGCCAGCCCTCATTCACGAGGAAGGGCATCTAGTCCTGCGCGCCGTGCGGGATCTCTACGACAAGGATGTCGAGCGCATTATCGTCGAGGGCGACGAGGCCTATAACGAGGCGCGCACCTTTGTAAAAATGCTGATGCCTTCCCATACGCGGAAGGTCGTGCAGCACGAGGACAACGGTCCGCTTTTCGTGATGACGGGCGTTGAAGATCAGCTTGAAGGCATCTATTCTCCGACCGTGCAGCTTCCTTCTGGCGGCTACATCGTCATCAACCAGACCGAAGCGCTGGTGGCGATTGACGTGAACTCCGGCAAGGCGACCCGCGAGCGGAACGTCGAAGCCACCGCCCTGAAAACAAACATGGAAGCAGCGGCCGAAGCCTGCCGCCAGATGCGCCTGCGTGACCTTGCCGGCCTCATCGTGATCGATTTCATCGATATGGAGGACAACAAGAACAACCGTGCTGTCGAAAAGAAGATGAAAGACGCGCTGAAGATCGACCGGGCGCGCGTGCAGACTGGCCGCATCTCGCAGTTCGGTTTGTTTGAAATCTCTCGTCAGCGGCGTCGCGCCGGCGTACTCGAACTTTCCTCGGAGCCTTGTGACCATTGCGGCGGAACAGGACGCATGCGTTCGATCGAGAGCGCAGCAATCCAGCTCTTGCGTACTATCGAGGCGCGCGCCGCCGACGACCGCATCGAGAGCGTGCATGTCGATGCGGCGCCGGAGGTCGCGCTTTATCTGCTCAACGAGAAACGCTCTTCTATCGCAGCGATCGAGGCCGATTGTCATGTCAGCGTCCGCATCGAAGCTGACGAGGAACTCAAGGCCGGCGAATTCAAGATCGAGGGCCGGGCTGAAGGAAACGTTGTCCAACCGCGGCCGATGCAGCCCATCGACCTTCGCAAGCTGAAACCCCTGCCGCCGCCGGCGCCGGATGAGATTGAGGATGAGGAAGACGAAATTGTCGACGACTCTGACGATGAGTCCGAGGACGATCAAGAAGGCCGCGATCACGAAGACGAAGAAGGCGACTCCGAAGAGGACTCGAGTTCGGACGCCGATGACGATGATGACGAAGATCGTAGCCCTCGGGGCCGCCGGGGCCGCAGAGGAGGTCGGCGCCGCCGCACCGGAGGCCGCGACAACGTGCGCGAAATGTCCGGGATGGAGATTGTCGAACCTTCCGAGGAAACGACGCCGATCGCTGCGCGCGACGACGGCGGACGTGACGACGGGCGCGGCAGGGGCGGGCGCCGTCGGCGTCGCGGCGGGCGGGACCGGGATCGCGGCGAGCGCAACCGGATACCCGATATCGCGGCGGACGGCGGCGAAATGCTTGACGCAATCGCGTCTGCACCTTTCCTTATGGTCGTGACGCCGCAGGAGGCGCAGGACGCAGCCGACGCTCCGGATCTGGCCGCGGAACGGGCCAGCGCAAACGAAATGCCGTTCGAGACATCAGCAGTGGGGGCAGTTCCGGTGTTCGAAATTCCCCCGGAAAGCGCGCCGGAGCCCCAGGAAACGCAGGCGACTGAACACGAAATCGCCGCAAGCGAGCCGGAAGCTCCGAAAGTCGATGAACCTGTGGAGCAATCCGTCACTGAGTCTGCACAGGCTGAGGTGAAACGGCACGCCATACACGGCACGCCGGAAGAACCTGCCCCTGTATCGGATACGCCTCCCCGCAAGATGGGCTGGTGGAACCGCCGCAAGGCCGGCTGAAACCGGTCGAGCAGCAGCCGGACCAGTCGTGCAGAAATGCTTCTCGCGGGCGGACTATGGCTTGTCCATGGGCGGACCGGACTGAAGGAGACGTTCGAATGGGCGTTATGAATCGTGTCCTGCGTGCGGTCGCTGGCCCGGTGCTCGCGCTTGCTCTGCCCTTCGGCGCATCGGCGCAGGGTTTGATCCGCGACGCCGAAATCGAGCATATCCTGCGAGCGTATGCTGACCCGCTTTTCGATGCTGCCGGCCTGCGGCCTCCAGACGTGAACATCTACATCGTGCAGGACGATACGCTTAACGCATTCGTGGCAGCCGGACAGAACCTCTTCCTACACACCGGCCTAATCATGGAGACCAAGACCCCTGAAGAGCTCAAGGGCGTTATCGCGCATGAAACCGGCCACATAGCGGGTGGTCACAACGTTACGCGCGAAGCTGCCATGGGGGCCGCCAGCGGAACCTCCCTTATCACTATGGGCCTTGGAGCGCTCGCCCTGTTCGCCGGTGCGCCAGATGCCGCACTCGCGTTGTTTGGGAGCGCCGGCCAGTTCGGCCTGATGACCATTTTCAAGTTCACGCGGGCGGAAGAAAGCTCCGCCGACCAGTATGGCTTGGACTTTTTGGAGAAGACCGGCCAGTCGGCCGACGGCCTGGTCACGTTCATGGAACACTTCAGATACGAAGAGCTGATGTCGGAAAGCCGCCGCGATCCCTATTTCCGCTCTCACCCCATCTCGAGCAACCGCATCGCTGCATTGTCGCGTCGCGCGGCGACTATTACGGCGAAGTCGAAACCGCAAAGTCAGGAAGCGATCGACCAACTCGCCATGATGAAAGCGAAACTCGTGGGGTTCATCGGGCCTGCGACCCGTGTTGCAATCCGCTACCCGGCGAGCGACCAGTCCATTCCGGCTAAATACGCACGCGCGATAGCAGCTTACCGGGCAGTCGATATCAAGGCGGCGCTCAAGCTGACCCAGGAGCTGATCGATTGCGATCCCAGCAATCCGTACTTCCAAGAGCTGAAGGGCCAGATTCTTTTCGAAAGCGGAAAGTCGGCGGAGTCCGTGGAGCCTCACCGCAAGTCTGTAGAGCTGGCGCCCCAGCATGCGTTGCTTAAGGTCAACCTAGCCCGGTCGCTGATTGGAACGAAAGTACCTGAAAATCTCAACGAGGCGGAAGGGCTTCTCATCGACGCTCTGGCGCTTGAGCACGACAATGCCTTCGCTTGGAACCAGCTGGCCGTCGTTTATGCACAGCAGGGCAGGATCGGAGATGCTGACCTTGCGACAGCCGAGGAAGCCTATCAGGTCGGTAATTTGAGCCGCGCCCACATTTTCGCTCGCCGCGCACGCGACAAGCTGAAGCTGGACACGCCGAACGGCCAGCGCGCTGACGATATCATGGCCCTTTCGGACCCCCGCAACCAACCCCGCCGGTCGGGTCCGGGGCTGGCGAGGACGGCGTTACACACCCAACATTGATGATGGATTCTGCTCAAATCGGACCATATTCCATCCAGAACAAGCGGGCTTTTGACCCGAAAGGACCTGCCGGATGCGCTTCCAGATCACGACGGCCGTTGCAGCGGCGCTTGCTTTCACCGCCTGCTCGGGCGGCCAGGGCCAAAGTAACGTGAAAGCGCCGGATAGCGTCGCCGGGCTCACCAAGGCTCAGGTCGAGGCCATCGTGAAGGAATACCTGATGCGGGAGCCGGTCATTCTCGCGGAGGCCTTCGGCGAACTTCAGCGCCGCGAGGACCAGCAGCATATCGCAGCGACTGAAGCCAACTGGGCCAAGCTGGCTTCTGTGAAAGCGAACGACCCGACGCTCGGGCCGGCGGATGCGCCGATCACCATCGTCGAATTCACCGACTACAATTGCGGTTTCTGCAAAGCCGCGACCCCGTGGGTGATGAACCAGGTGGATGACCGTAAGGGCGACATCCGCGTGATCATCAAGGAGTCCGCCGTGCGGGGCCCCAACTCTGAGCTGGCCGCCGCAGCCGCGCTCGCCGCCCAGAGGCAGGGCAAGTATCGCGAGATGCACGTCGCCCTGATGAAAGTGCCGGCCAACGCCTACACCTCCGAAAACATCGAAAAGATAGCGAAGTCGGTCGGACTCGATCTCGCGCGTTTCAATCAGGACATGCAGAGCAGGGAAGTGAAGGATCATGTGGCGGCCACGACCAACATGTTTGGTCAGGTCGGCCTGCAGGGGACTCCGAGCTTTTTCATCAATGGCAAGTATGTCACCGGCTTTGACGAACAGGGACTTAACAGCCTGATCAAAGCGACGCGCGAACAGCTGAAGTCGTAGGCTAGATCAGTCCGCCCAGCGGGCTGGATGGATCGGCATAGCGTTTCTTCGGCATCCGGCCCGCGAGATAGGCTTCGCGACCTGCAATGACTGCGTGCTTCATCGCGCGGGCCATGCGAACGGGATCCTTCGCCGCCGCAATCGCGGTATTCATCAGCACGCCATCGACGCCAAGCTCCATTGCGATTGCTGCGTCCGATGCCGTGCCGACGCCGGCGTCCACGATAACAGGCACCCTCGCCCGCTCAACGATAAGGCGGATGTTGACGGGGTTCTGCACGCCGAGGCCCGAGCCGATCAGCGAGCCAAGGGGCATGATCGCGCAGCAGCCCGCGTCTTCCAGCTTGCGCGCGTAAACCGGATCGTCGGAGCAGTAGACCATCACGTCGAAGCCGTCTGCGATAAGCGCTTTCGCGGCCTTCAGCGTCTCTTCCATCTCAGGATAGAGCGTCTTCTGATCGGCCAGAACTTCCAGCTTCACCAGCGACCATCCGCCGGCCTCGCGCGCCAGCCTCAACGTCCGAACGGCCTCGTCTGCCGTGTAACATCCCGCCGTGTTCGGCAGGTAGGTGAAACGCCTCGGATTGAGATGGTCGATCAGCCGGTCGGAAGTCTTGTCCATGACGTTCACACGACGAAGTGCGACCGTGACGATTTCCGCGCCCGCAGCCTCTGCAGCTTCCGCGTTCTGGGCGTAGCTGGCGTACTTGCCGGTGCCTACGATCAGGCGGGACGTGTAGGCCTTGCCCGCTATGACCAGTTTATCACTGCCTGGACCTGAGGACTCGGGCATCAGCCCCCTCCCACAAACTGAACAATTTCGATCCGGTCGCCCTCAGCGAGAAGCGTCGTTGTATACAGGGACCGAGGCACGATTTCCCGGTTGCGTTCTATCGCTACGCCCTTCTGGGGTAGGTCCAACTGGTCGAGGAGGACGGCAATTGTTGCCGCTTTGGGGGCGGTGGCCGGCTCGCCATTCAGGAGTAAGTTCATTTCGTTGTCTCAGGCATTTGATCCTGCTCAGGATTCGCCTATGCATTCTGCGCCCGGGCGGACGTTTGGTGTTAGGAACGCTCGCGGATAAAAGGTCTTTGATGAGCTTGACCATCTACTGCCTTAACGGCCCGAATCTCAACCTGCTGGGCGAGCGCGAGCCTACCATCTACGGCAAGGCGACGCTCGCCGATCTTGAGAAACTGTCGCAAACGGTCGCCGCCACCATTGGCGCAAGGCTGGTTTTCCGTCAGTCGAACCACGAAGGCGACCTTGTGGATTGGGTACAGGAAGCACGTAGACAGGCCGGCGCCTTGGTCATAAACGCGGGCGGCTATACCCACACCTCGGTCGCCCTCCACGACGCGCTCAAGGTGTTGACCATACCAGTTGTGGAAGTGCATCTCAGCAATCCTGGGATTCGAGAGGAATTCAGGCACAAGAGCCTGGTTTCGCCCGCCGCCTCCGGTGTTATCGCCGGCTTCGGCTCCCTTGGATACCGCTTGGCCATCGAGGCTGCAGCGGCGCTTGCTGACCAGAAGAGAGTTTGACGACATGGCCGACAAGCCTTCCGAAAAGAATGGCAGGTTCGACACCGGTTTGATCCGCGAGCTCGCGGCGATCCTGCAGGAAGCTGACCTTGGCGAGATCGAGATCGAACAGGGCGGCCTGCGCATCAAGGTGGTGAAGCCCGAAGCGAAAACCATGCACATCGCCCAGGGCTATGCCCCCGCTCCTGCAGCGGCCCCGGCGGCGGCCGGTGCAACCGCGCTGGCGACCAAGGCGTCATTGCGTGACCACCCGGGCGCTGTGAAGTCGCCCATGGTCGGTACGGTCTATCTTCAGGCCGAAGAAGGCGCTCCGAAATTCGTGACGGTCGGCGACACCGTAAATGCGGGCCAAACGCTCGTGCTTGTTGAAGCCATGAAGACATTCAATCCGGTCGCGGCGACGCGCGCCGGCAAGATCATGCAAATCCTGATCGACAACCAACAGCCGGTGGAATTCGGTGAACCCCTCGTCATTATCGAATAGCGCACAGCTATGTTCGACAAGATTCTCATAGCAAACCGGGGCGAGATTGCTCTCCGCGTGCACCGCGCATGCAAGGAGATGGGCATCCACACGGTGGCCATCCATTCCGAGGCTGACCGCAACGCCATGCACGTCCGCCTCGCCGACGAGAGCGTGTGCGTAGGCCCGGCGTCCGCCGCGAAGTCCTATCTCAACATCCCCGCCATCATCACTGCTGCGAAGATCACTGGCGCGCAGGCGATCCATCCCGGTTACGGTTTTCTGTCGGAGAACGCCAAGTTCGCCGAGATTGTCGAGAAGAGCGGCATCACCTTCATCGGTCCGAAGCCCGAGCATATCCGTATGATGGGTGACAAGATCACCGCCAAGGAAGCCATCTTGACGGCCGGCATCCCGGTCGTCCCCGGCTCCGACGGCGCGGTATCGACGGTTGAAGACGCCAAGGCCGCCGCAAAACGCATTGGCTATCCTGTACTGATCAAGGCGACCGCCGGTGGCGGCGGCCGCGGCATGAAGGTCGCCCGGAACGCAGAGGAACTTGAGGTTGCCTGGTCGACAGCCCGCACGGAAGCCAAAACGGCTTTTGGCAACGAGGCGGTCTACATGGAGAAATATCTTGAGAAGCCACGCCACATCGAAATCCAGGTCGTGGCGGACAGCCAAGGCAATGTCATACATCTCGGCGAACGAGACTGCTCGCTGCAACGCCGCCACCAGAAGGTTTTCGAGGAAGCCCCCTCGCCTGTCATCGACGCAGCCGCCCGCGCGGCCATCGGCAAGACGGTCACAACCGCAATCAAAAAGCTTGGCTATCTCGGCGTTGGGACGATCGAGTTTCTGTACGAGGGTGGCGAGTTCTATTTCATCGAAATGAACACGCGGCTGCAGGTCGAGCATCCCGTCACGGAGATGATCACGCGGGTCGATCTCGTGCAGGAACAGATCCGCATCGCCGCCGGCAAGGAACTGTCGCTGAAGCAGAAGGATGTGGTGATCGAAGGCCACGCCATCGAGTGCCGCATCAATGCAGAAAACCCGGAAACATTTACGCCTTCACCCGGCCTAATATCCGACTTTCACGCGCCCGGCGGCCTCGGCGTCAGACTCGATAGCGCGGTTTACTCCGGCTATCGCGTGCCGCCCCATTACGACAGTCTCATCGGCAAACTGATCGTGCATGCACCGACGCGCGCCGAAGCAATCGCGCGCCTGCGCCGCGCGCTCGGCGAAATGGTGGTCGGCGGCGTCGAGACCACGCTGCCCCTGCACATGCGGCTGGTCGACAACAAAGACATTCAAAAGGGCGACTACGACATCCATTGGCTGGAAAACTTCCTGAAGTCGACCAAGGATCCGAAGAAAGGATAAGGCGTTGAGCCGGGTGTTCGGCCCGAAGGAGTTGCTCGACTGCTACCGTCGCGGCGTGTTCCCGATGGCGGACGACCGCGACGACCCTCGCATTTTCCTTGTCGATCCAGACCTTCGCGGCGTACTCCCGCTCGACCGCTTTCATGTCTCCAAAAGTCTGCGCAAGATGATCCGCAAGGACGTTTTCGAGATCCGCATCAACACGGCGTTCTCGCGTGTGATGGAGTTATGCGCCGAAGCAGCGCCAGACCGGCCCAGCACGTGGATCAACGCACCGATCCTCAATCTCTATAGCGCGCTTCATCGTCTTGGGCACGCCCACAGTGTCGAGTCTTGGCTCAACGGAGAATTGGTTGGAGGATTGTACGGCGTAAGCCTGCGGGGCGCATTCTTCGGAGAAAGCATGTTCTCGCGCGCGACCGATGCATCAAAGGTCGCGCTGGCGCATCTTGTAGCGCGATTGAAATACGGAGGTTTCGTTCTGCTCGATACGCAGTTCGTGACCGAGCACCTGCTCGGCTTTGGCGTGGAGGAAATCGAACGGCAAGAGTTTACGCGCCGGCTCGAAACAGCGCTGAAAATAGAAGCTCAGTTCGGAGTCTCTGGCAGGGTTTCCGTCAGCGCGGCAGGCGGCGCTTCTGGCGTGGCTGCCGGCTGGACCGGCGCCGACGTATTGCAGTTGATCACCCAGACATCATAGGTCGGATGCTCCAGCGCGCTGAGTCCCGGCGAGGAGGCGAACATCCAGCCCGAGAACAATAACCCATCCGGGCCGATCGGCTGCGGACCGCGATGCATCCGCGTCGTTTCAGCCGCTCGATCGGTCGTGCCGCCCTTGCTGGCGGCGGCCGTCGCATGAATTTCAAGGAATGCGGCTGATTCCGGCGTATCTTCCGGCGGCGCTTGGAAGCACGCGCGCACGGTGACTTTCAGGCGGCCGAAGGTAAGCGTTTCGCCGACCTTGGCGCTGATGTCGGTAGAGTTGCCGGTGATCTTGTCGAGCGCGCGAAGCTTCACGCCGGTGCGTGGCTCCAGCGCATGTGCGCCAGCCGAGGCCAGAACAACCGCTGCCGTGGCAAGCGTGAATCGAATGAAGCGTGTCATTGGAGAACCTTGTCCTGCGAACCTCCCCCTTTGTCACCCTGTTCACCGCCGCCCAGACCGCCCACGGCTTCCAGCAGGATACCAAGAACATTCATGCTGCCGCGTGTGTATTCGAATCTGGCGCCCGGCTGCATATTGTCCGGCATCCCGCTGATCTGGATATGGATGTAGCTGCCGCCTAGAAGGCTGTCGGACTGGATCTGCGCTGCCGCCTCGTCAGGAATCTGGACGTCCTTCTTGATTGCGAGCGTCGCTTCGGCCTTGAAGGTCTTCTGGTCGAGCACCACCGACCGCACCGCGCCAACCTTCACGCCGGCAACCCGCACCTCCGTGCCTGGGGAAACGCCATCTGCCCGGTCGAACCTCGCGATCAGATCATAGCTGTCGGCCGTCGATGCATCGCTGCGCTGGGACAACGAAAACATCAGAAAAAGGCCGGCGACAGCGACGACTCCAAGACCGATCAGAGTTTCAAACAGGGATTCACGCATCAGGGCTTCCAGGCCTCGTAGTCGCCGGAGCTCTTCGCGCGCTCACCGCCTTCAGCAAGGCTGCCTTTCGGGCGATAGGCATCGAGCGTGCCGGTCATGTTCGGTTTGTGGGCAAGCTCCCAGCTCTTGCGAGGAAGCGGCGACTCGGTGGGGGGCTTGTCGAACGTATGGTGCAGCCAGCCGTGCCAATCGGGAGGAACCTTGGTGGGTTCGGCGTAGCCGTTATAGATCACGTATCGGCGCTTGCGACCTTCCAGGCTCGGCTTGCGCTCTTCGTAATACTTGTTGCCTTGATCGTCCTGACCCACGGCGCGGGCCCTGCGGCCGATGTCGAAGCGGGCGCCGATAGTGGCCCCGTTCCACCAGGTGAAAATCGACTTCAGCATCTCGGCCCCGCAAGGAATTCATGAACATAGGCATGACTTGAGCGGCGCGAATATGGCGCCCGCAAATTAATGGGTCCAGAAGGGCGAAACCCTTGCCCCTGCGACAAATTCCTGTGTGCAGCCAAGGCCGAAGCATCCCATCATATGGCCGATTCGCGACGGGCGTCGCATTGACGCCCCTTTCACGCAAACGGGAGCAGACCCATGGCCGAATCCCGGACCAAGTCAAACACCCGCCATCTGGCGCGTGTGCTGGAGACCGGCGCGTCGCTGATCAGTCATGGCGATGCAGATGCGCCGCCCGCCCGGCTGCTGAACGCTCACTTCGCCGCGATCCGGACGCTGGGCGGGGAAAGCGAGGCGGCTGAAACGCTTTGCGAAGCCATCCGCGCCCGCCGGATAACCCCGATAGCGCCGGCCACCTATATCGAGGGCGCTCGGGGAATCCCGCTGGAAGCCGCCCAGCTCTTGTCCGCGGTCGCCGACGCAACAGCCCTCGCCTCCGCCCGCGCAGTCGCAACGCAAGCCTTCGTTGCCGTGGCGGATGCGCTTGAAGCGCTCACCATCGAGACGGACGATCAAGGCCGGCCTACAACATCCGCCCTGATCGACGCATTCCGCGCGGGCGCTGATGCAGAGCTGATTGAAATCGCGCTGTGCACGCCGGGCGGTCCTCGCGCCGCGGCGATCACACTCCGTCGCCAGGCAACCGGAGCGCGAGAACCCGGCCGACAAAGCTATGTGATCCCGTCGTGGGCGGGTCTTGAAGCGAACGATGTCGCATCGGCCATTGAACGGGTGAGCCGCACACGGCTCGCGGTCGAGATCGGCGTGGGCGCGGGCGCGCCTGAAGCGAACGCTCCTTCAGCCGCCGTGAACGTGGCGCGCTACATGGCAATGGATGATGTCGCGGTCATGACGGCCGAGCTCGAAGCGCTTCAAGCAATCATTCTTGGCTGCTCAGTGCGCGTTGCCGGGCTTGCCGCGGCGGTCATGTCGCGCGGTGTCGCCTACGACAGCGAGCAGGGCGTCGCGGTGGCGGCGAAGATTTGCGGTCTGGCAAAGGACGCCGCCTGCGCGATTTCGGCAGAGCATCCCTCGCCGGCCGCGATCCTGTGGATCGCCGCCGAAAGCAGCGGGACCGATCCGGTTGACCTGCTGCTTGCCCATGAAGACGAACAGACGCCGGATCTTTCCGAATGCGTAGCGGCCGCGCTGAGCGCCACGGCCTCGCAGACTGAAGCTGAAGATGTGCGCCTTCGCATTTTAGGCGCCCGCACGCTCGATCAGATAGACGGGCTGGAGCGCCATCGGCTTGAATCGCGCGGACTGACCGAAGATGCGCTGGATCGCGTGGAGCAGGCGCTGAAGGAGGGTCTCAGCCTTTCTGCAGCCTTCTCGCGGTGGGTGGTTGGCGATGATCTGATCCGCAAGCGTCTCGGACTCGATCCCGAAGCCTACGACACCGATGGCGAAGGATTATTGCGCATGCTGGGGATCTCTCCCCGCGAGATTGACGAAGCGCGCGTGGCTGTCCAAGGCCGACGGCGCCCAGTTTCCAATCCCAAATCGCCGCTCGCCCGTGTCCTCGCCCGCGCGGATGGCGTGACGCCGGAGGCGCGCGTGCGTATGGCCAAAGCTATCGCACCTTTTGTCTCGCGCCAGCCAACCGTTACGATTTCAACCGGCGAGCAATCCGACACCATGCGTATGACCGTTCATGCTTCTGTTCGCGCAGCCATGGCGGCGGGCCTGGGCGTGCGGATCGAAGCGGGCCGCCCTGCAGTTGACTCCGATCTTCAGCATCGCATCGCGGAAGCCAAACGCCGCGCCCGCGCGCCGCTGGCGAGCGAAACGCAGGCGACCACATTCGAGCGGCAGCCGCAGCCGGTCGCTCCCGAGCACGCCCACGACGAAGTGTACATCGCCGAACGTCGCCGCCTGCCGGACCGTCGCAAAGGATATATCCAGAAAGCGACCGTCGGCGGCCACAAAGTTTATCTGCATACCGGCGAATTCGATGACGGCGAGCTCGGTGAGATCTTCATCGACATGCACAAGGAAGGGGCCGCCTTCCGCTCGTTGATGAACAACTTCGCAATCGCGATCTCTATCGGTTTGCAGTATGGCGTCCCGCTCGAAGAATTCGTCGATGCGTTTGTGTTCACCCGTTTCGAGCCGGCCGGCGAAGTCACGGGCAACGACTCCATCCGCAAGGCAACGTCGATCCTCGACTATATCTTCAGAGAACTTGCGGTCTCCTATCTCGGTCGCGACGATCTCGCCGAGATCGAAAATGTAAGCCATGACGGGCTCGGCGCCGGGGCGAAAGAGGGTGAAGAGCCGACCGTGCCTGTTTCCCCGGTTCGCCCCGAGCAGCTTATCTCTCGCGGGTTCAGCCGGGGCGTGATGCCTGACAATATCGTGCCGTTCACGGCGCGTCGTGTCTCCGAACGCCTGGAGGAAACGGAAGGAACTCCACTCGTTCCGCAGCGTTCACCTGAATACCTGTCTGACGCATGCCCGACCTGTGGTCACTTCACGCTGCGCCCGGATGATGGCGTCGCCGTTTGTGAAGCGTGCGGCGCAACCGTTCAGACTGCCTAGCGATGGGTGCGGCGTCAGCGTCCTGCTGATGCATCGCTCGGCAAAAATTGCCGCGTTACTGCGGGCCTGCCTTCCGCATTAGCGTGTAATGTGCAACGCGTGCCACGGACCCCGGCGTTGTTGGTAATTCGCTAACGCCTTTCGGTGATCCTAACAATTCGCTCACCTAAACACCGCCAGACTTTCGAAATGTCGCCCGCAAACCGCCCCGATTGAACTCTTCCTTGGCGCGACCGTTGCTCTCCCGGCGGTGAACGCCGCTTAAATGCACACAGGACCCGCTCTTAGATGGTACAGCGTATTTTCATCGCCGTCGTCGCTATCGGACTAATGAGCCTTTCCGTCCTCGCCTAGGGCCAAACAGCATCAAATGCTGATGCGCATCCTGATCGCTTTGGCCGCAATCGGTGTAATGGGTCTTGCGGCGTTTGCCCAAACCCCGGAGCTGAACGAGGCTGCGCGTAGGGCGACTGCTGAAAGCATAATCAAGGGCAAAAGCACCTGCGCGGAATGCGACCTGTTTCAGGTCGATCTGTCGTTCCAGGAGCTTCCGGGGCTCGATCTTTCCCGCTCCCGCCTGCGCCAGGCTGATCTGACCCTGTCGACTTTCGACAAAGGCAAGTTCACCGGCGCCAATATGTCGATCGTGAACGCGTTCGGAATGCGCGCCGAAAATGCCGATTTCTCCAAGGTCGATTTTGCCGATGCAACTCTCGTGGGCGGCTCGTTCGACGGCTCCATATTCACTGCCGCGACGTTCGACAACGCCAACCTTTCCGGTTCGGATTTCGAGACGGCCAAGGGCCTGACGCAAACGCAACTCAATACCACCTGCAGCGACGCCGACACAAAGCTGCCCAAGGGCCTCAAGCTGACGGCCTGCAAGAACTGACTTCCATCAATAGGCCCGCGACGACTCCAGCGGATCAGGCAGCTTCAGTCCCTCCAGCACAGCCTTGAAGCACGAGCAGCCTGAGAGGTCCGTGCAAGCCAGTGCCTCGAGCCGGGCAATCAATCCAGCCGTCAGAATTTCCTGCTGCGGCTTGTCCAGCACTAACGCCGCCAGCTTGACGGCCCGTGCTTGCGCGTGCGTCAGCCGGATCGTGGTCTTGATCGGCTGGGAATGATTGCTGAGCTGCGGGTCGCGCCCCTTTTCGCCTACCCAGTTTTGTCCGTCGAGATACGCCATCTTGCCGGTCTTGACTTGGGGCCAGGCAGCGGCGACTTCCTGAAGGCGCACCTTCTCTTGCACGATACTTGGCATCGAAGCGGCGGCAGCCGGTTGGGGCGCGATCTGTGACCAGGGCGGGGGGGCAGCAGTCACAACCGGAACCACCGGCGGCCGCCACGGCTTCGATCCAAAGGATGGCTCTTGCGATGGTTTGGCCTCGCCCTTCCGGGCAAGGAGTCCTGCGTTGAGCGATGCATGGCGGGGTGCTGACATAAGGCGCGCCTCAGTGCGTCGGTCGTCGGCCAAAGTTTCGCGTCTGGCGTCGGTCGAGCAGGCCCGGCGGCGGTCCGCGGTCGGCGATGCGGCGCTCCAGAGTGTTGCGTTCCGGTGGGGCTGGGGCTTCGACGACTGCGGCGCCTTGAGTTCCTGGACGAGGCACAACCTGTCCATTCGTTCGAGGCTGAGCGGTCGCCCGACGCCTGTTGGCCGTAGCGTTGGCGACCGCCATGCTCGCC
>CANJIL010000008.1 GCA_947474455.1 Hyphomonadaceae bacterium
TACATCGGTCTCGATGCGACACCGGTCACGACGGAAGAGCTCAACGAAAAGGCCAAGGCCGGCGCCATCATCGTGCCGCCACAGGCCAAGGCGTCGATGCTGACTCGCGAAGTGATCTCTCAGGCGATCCGAAAGATCGAAGCGGACCGTATCCTCGAAGAGAAGATTCAGATCGACGCAATCGACCTGTACTACCGTCCCGTCTACGCCGTGCGTTACAAATGGCAACAAAAAGAAGCCGTCGTCGAAGTCGACGCCGTCTCCGGCGAAACCCGCACAGGCGGCGCGACCTTTGAAGCCTACATGGGCAAGTTCGTAGACCGCGACTTCCTGATCGATGCCAGCGCCGAAGCCCTGAACGCGTTCATACCGGGCGTAAACCTCGCCAAGATCATCGTCGCTAAAGGCCTGAAGCTGAACGCAAAGGCTTAGGCCAACCGCACTTTCAGCAAGCCGTTCTCCGAGCCGGTGACCACGATCTGGTCACCCTCGATGATCACCGTGTCGTCCGATTGCTCAGCCAACCACACCGTATCGCCGACTTTCACCTTGCCCTGGCGTTGATCGAAACTCGTGGCCGCCTCGCCGTGCTGCCCCACCATGTTCGCGAGGCGGTCGTTGAGATGAGGATGGCTCGTCGCGCGATTGCGCAGGCCCTTGAACAGCGTCCGTCCGGAAATCACGAACGCGATTGCCGCGATCCCGAAGAACGCCATCTGCCCCTGCCACGCGCCTGCAGGCGTCGGCACGATCAAGGCGAACAGCGCCGTCAGGAATGCCCCCACGGCCACCCACAGCAGGTCGAACGTGCCGACCGCCACCTCGATCGTCATAAGCACGATGCCGACGCCGACCCAGTGCCAGACCGTCAGTCCATCGAGAAAACCGCCAACACCATCCATGGCCTAGCCTCGCGTTGCAAACGGACTTGTTCCGCCCGGCGGTCGCGGCGTGTCAGGTCCAGACGGACGTTTGACATTGTCCGTCAGCGCCTTCACACCCTCGATCGCGCCGACCAACCCTGCGAAATCCGCAGGTACGATCACGGTGCGCTGTTGCGGCGACGACGCCAGCTTTGCGAACGCCTCCACATACTTCAGGCCAAGGAAGTAGTTGATCGCATTCACGTCGCCTTTGGCGATGGCTTCCGACACAACTTCTGTCGCCTTCGCCTCGGCTTCCGCGGCACGCTCCCGCGCCTCGGCGTCGCGGAACGCCGCCTCGCGGCGGCCTTCGGCCTCAAGAATCTGCGACTGCTTCAGGCCTTCAGCCTTCAGAATCGCAGAAGCCCTATCGCCTTCCGCTTCCAGAATCTGCGCGCGCTTCAAGCGCTCAGCCTTCATCTGCCGCGCCATCGCTTCGGTGATGTCGCCGGGCGGCGTCAGGTCCTTGATCTCAATACGCGTTACCTTCACGCCCCACGGATGCGTCGCCGCATCGATCACCTTCAGCAGGCGCGCATTAATGTCGTCGCGGTTCGACAAAACCTGGTCGAGGTCCATCGAGCCGACGACGGTACGAATGTTCGTCATCGAAAGATTGCTGATTGCGCGCACGAGGTCGTTCACCTCATACGCCGCTGGCACCGGATCGACGATCTGCGTAAACACGACTGCGTCGCAGGAAACCTGCGCGTTGTCCTTGGTAATCACTTCCTGCGTCGGAATATCGAGCACGTTCTCCATCATGTTCAGCTTGTGGCCGATGCGGTCCGCAAACGGCATGATGAAGGCGAGGCCGGGCGAGAGCGTGCGTGTGTACCGCCCGAATTGTTCGACCGTGTACATGTAACCCTGTGGCACGACCTTCACGGCGCTAAAGATCAGAACGACGCCGGCGATGACGAGCAGGACCGGAATCCACAGTCCCGCATCGTTCAAGAAATCCACCCCCATCCCATCGTCCTCCGCAATCGTGACAAGCGACTTTGTCACTAACATATATTGGAGGCAGGCGCGGGAATCACAAGCAGAGGCCTGCCCGCTGCATCTATTTCAGCGCCTGAGATGGACGTTGCCGGGCGACTGCTCCAGAAGCGATCCGGGCCAAAGGTGAGAGAGAATTCATGCAGCGCGCGATCATACCGCTTTCAGCATTCGCCATCGTGATCTTCGCCTCGCCCGTTCACGCCGCCTGCCCGCCGCAGGACAAGGCGATCACTGAAGTCGCGCAGACCATGTGAGACATGTATACGGCGCTGAGGAAGGACGATCTCGACGTCTGGCGCACGGCAATCACGAAGGATTTCATCGCATTTGACGGGGGCAAGCCTTTCGACGGCGACGCCCTGTTCGACCTGATCAAGACCAATCACGCCAAAGGCGCCGTCTACGAATGGACGGTCAACGCCCCGAAGGTCGACGTGGCGTGCGACATGGCGCTGATCACCTATCTCAACACGGGCTCGGTGACTTCGTCCACGAGCGGCAGGCGAAACGTGTCATGGCTGGAATCTGCAACGCTGAGACACGATGGCCAACGCTGGCGCATCAGCTTCTTCCACTCGACCGTCGCGCCCCAGTCCTGAAAAGCCGGACTACTGCGGCTTGGGTTGCTTGGGATTGGGGTTGCGCACCGTCAGGAATACAGACCACGTCGTCGATGACGAGCGCGAGCCCGGACTCGGATTGTCCGGTGATCAACTCAACCGCTCCGTGATTCTGTCTGTCGTTGCGCATGATCGAAACGACTGTCTCGTAGTCCTCATACTTCCGCGCTCGCACAGCTTCGCTCGCGGTCCAGCCATCCGGCGTCATGCAGGCGGCAACGCGCGCCGCCAGCTTCGCATGAGCATCCGTCGCCACGGCCTCGCCGCCGGTGTTTCCGAAAATCTGAACGGCCGCGCAGCTGAAGTAATTGTATGGACCGCCGCCGATCACGCCATCTCTGCTATTGCCTGCCCGATAGATCTGGCAGCCCTTGAACTCCTCAAAGCCGGCGGGATTCTTCTTGAGCCCCGGCAAGGATCCCAGCGTCTGGCCCTCCGGCACCAGTGAAAGAAAGGGACGGTCTTCTGCAGCCGCCGCAACTGCGAGGTCCAGCCCAACGCAAAGCGGGTCAGACACAGCTTGTTGCGCCACGGCCCGCGACGTCAGCACGATTGCCAGCGGCGCCAGAAGATACGTCCGCCTCATTGCCCCCTCCCCAACTCACCCGAGCTAAATCTGCCCGAGCATATACTCCGCAGCGCTGACCTTGAACTCGCCCGGCGCCTCGACGTTCAGCTGCTTCACCACGCCGTCCTCGAGAAGCATGGAATAGCGTTTCGAGCGCGAGCCCATCCCGAACCCCTTGCCGTCCATCTCCAGGCCGATGGCGCGTGCGAAATCGCCATTGCCGTCCGCCAGCATCACGACGTCGTCGCCGACCTTCTGGTCCCTGCCCCAAGCATTCATGACGAACACGTCGTTCACCGCAACGCAGGCGATCGTGTCGACGCCCTTCCCGCGCATCTCGCCAGCCTTCTCCTTGTAGCCCGGCAGATGCCTGGCCGAGCAGGTCGGCGTGAACGCGCCCGGAACGGCGAACAGCGCCACCGTCTTGCCGCTGGTTAGTTCAGAGACAGTCATGTCGGCTGGCTTGCCGTCCTTCATCACCCTGAAGGCCGCCTCGGGCAGTTTATCGCCTACCTTGATCGTCATAGGGGAGTCCTCCGAAAATCATCAAATAAGCCCGCTACGATCTAGTGTCATTTTGACCCGAAGGCGAATCCCTTCCCAGGCCTTGCCTTTTTTCCAAGCCGCCCCGTCCGATCTCCGCTTGCCTTGGCCCGCCCTAAAGCCCAGCATAGTTCACTAGACCAACGCGGAGACGCACAGAGTGAAAGGCTCGCTCGCCGGCAAGTTGCTGATCGCATCCCCTGCGATCGAAGACCCCCGCTTCAGCCGGGCGGTCATCCTAGTGTGCACGCACAATGAGGAGCACGCTATGGGGATCGTGCTCAACCAGGCCAGCGACGAAGAGAATCTTTCCGAACTTCTCGACCAGCTCGGCGTCGACGGCGATGGCGCGCCGGACGATGCGCACATCCTGTTCGGCGGCCCTGTCGGCCGCGAGCGCGGCTTCGTCCTCCACTCCGAAGACTATGACAGCGACGGCGCCACGCTGAATGTCTGCGAAGGCGCCTGCCTCACCGCAACGCGAGACGTGCTCCACGCCATGACGTCAGACACACCGCCCGAAAGATTCGTACTCGCCCTCGGCTATTCCGGCTGGGGCGCAGGCCAGCTAGAGATGGAGCTGGCCGCCAACGTCTGGCTCGTCGGCATGCCGGACGTCGCCCTCGTCTACGACCCCTCACTCGACACCAAATGGAGCCGCGCCCTCGCCCGGATCGGCGTTTCGCCCGACCGCCTGCAGGTCACAGGCGGCCGAGCCTGAACCAGCTGCACCGGAGGACCCACATGCGCTTCGTCTTGGTCGCCGCCGCCCTGCTCTTCAGCGCCCCAGCCATCTCGCAGACGCCGGTCCATTTCCCGCAGAAGCTGGCCTCCACCGAAGGCTTCCAGGGCACGATCGCAGACACCGGCCCCGCCTACGTCTCCGGCCAGCCCACCGAAGCGGCTCTCCGCAAGCTCGCAGCACAGGGCGTGAAAACCATCATCAACCTTCGTCGGCAGTCCGAGATGGAAAATCGCCAGGAAGTTCCCTTCGACGAAGCAGCCGTCGCGAAAGAACTCGGCGTCACTTATGTCCACGTCCCCCTCGGCGGACCGGACAATCCCTACACGCCTGCAGCCGTCGAGAAAGTCGCCGCCGCGATGAAAGACGCGGACGGCAAGGTCCTTCTCCACTGCACCATCGCCTGGCGCGCGAGCCACATGTGGGCCGCCTATCTGGTGAAGGAAAAGAACCTGTCCTACGCCGACGCGGTAAAGGCCGGCGAAGCCATCAACCTCAACGGGTACACACCGCCAGGCGCCACCTCCACCCCACTCGAAGGCCTCCTCGGCCACGCCAAAAAGCCGGACTAGCGCCTCACTTCGGCGCCGCTCCCGGTTGCGAACGCAGGGCGCGCGTCCGCCTGCGCCACGCCCTCTACCATCCGGTAGAAGAATCTATTCATGTCCCGCACCGCGCCCAAGTCGAGCGCTTGGCTCAGGTCGTCCTGCGGCCGGTGATAGCGAACCTGACACCACTCTCGATACCGCCGCTCGGCCTCCGCCCCGAGACCGAAGCCGAACATGAAGTTCATAGCCGGCACGTCCGAGCGCAGGAACGGGAAGTGGTCGGTCCACTGATTGGGATTCCGCTCCACCTCCATGTCCGGCTGGATCTCGATCCCCATTCCCCCCGCAACCTTCCGCACATTCCCCGCCAGCGTCGTGTCGTCGATCGCATGCATCGTCATGTTTTTCAGCGGAACGAGAGGCCGCAGCTGATCGAGATTGATCACGGCCGCAAGGTCCCCATTAGGCACGGTCAGGTGCGTTGCACCAGCGCCGCCTGAGATGTCCCCTCAGAACAGGCTGCCCTGATCGCCGCCCGTCGTCCGCCGTCGAATACGCGGCCTTTGCGCGTCGGTCGACGCCGCCGTCGCCAGCGGAGCAGGCGGCTTCGGTCCACCAGAACCACCGCCAGCCGTCACCCCAACCTCGCCGTCCGCAAACCGCAGTTTGAGCGCATCGTTCTCCGCAACAGCGCCTGCCGACCGGACCAGCCCGCCATCGCCCCGCGTCACTAGCGCAAACCCCCGCGCCAGCACCCGCTGGTACGACACGGAATCCAGCACCCGCGTCTGCTCCCGCAACGCATCGCGAAGTCGCTTCATCCGCCGCCCGAGCGCCGGCTGCAGACGCCCCGCCAGCCGCCACACCTCGGCTCGCTTCGATCCAATCTCCCGCCGCAACGCCATCGGCCTCAACCCGCCGCCCACTTGATCGAACCGCGCCCGCTTCCGCGCCACCATCCGCGACAGCGACCCGCCAAACCGCTGCGAAGCCGTATCAAGCCTCTGCCGCGGCCCCTGCAGCAGCACATCCAGCCGCGGCATTCGTCCCGCCGCCGATTTCAGCTCCAGCCGCGCCCTGTCCGTCTGCCGCGTCAGGCACTTGGCCATCCGCCCGCCCAGGCTCGCCACCGCTGCAATCAGCTCCGCTCTCACCGGCAGCGCCATTTCCGCGGCGGCCGTCGGCGTCGGCGCGCGCACGTCGGATGCAAGATCGATAAGCGTAGTATCCGTCTCGTGTCCCACAGCGGAGATCAGAGGTATCTCGCTGTCAGCTACCGCCCGCACCACGCGCTCCTCGTTGAATGGCCACAGGTCCTCGATCGACCCGCCGCCCCGCGCCACGATGATCACATCCGGCCGCGGGATCGCCCCGCCGAGCTTCAGCGCATTGAAGCCGCGTATCCCCGCCTCCACTTCCGCCGCCGCCTTCTCCCCCTGCACCAGAGCTGGCCAGATCAACACATGCACCGGAAACCGGTCGCTCACACGATGGAGAATATCCCGGATCACCGCCCCCGTCGGCGACGTCACCACGCCGATCACGGCCGGAAGATATGGAAGCGGCTTCTTCCGCTCAGCTGCGAAAAGCCCCTCCGCCGCGAGCTTTATCTTCCGCTGCTCAAGCAGCTGCATGAGCGCGCCAAGCCCCGCCGGTCGCATCCTGTCCGCGATCAGCTGGTAGTTCGACCGCCCCGGATAGGTTGACAGCCGCCCCTCGGCCACCACCTCCAGCCCCTCCTCGGGCTTGAACGGCAACCGTCCGGCATTGCCCTTCCACATCACCGTGTTGAGCGTCGCGCCAGCATCCTTTACATCGAAATACAAGTGTCCCGACTTCGCGAACACCACACGCCCCAGTTCTCCGCGCACGCGCACGAACGCGTAGGCGTCCTCCACTGTTTTCTTCAGCGCATTCGCCAGCTCGGAGACCGTCTGCTCCGGCATGTTGTCGCCATGTGGCGGCGGGGTCTGCGACTCGATGAACTTATCCATGCGGGGAGTATAGTCCTCCATGAACGCCAAGCCACCGCCGCGGATCACGGCGCGACTCGAGAGGTGCTAGCGTTTGACCCACACCGCCGGACCGAGCAGAGACGGCAACAACCGCTCGGGCGGTCTGTGTACAATGGAATCATGGCAACCATGCGCCTCGCACTCGGCTCGCGTTTGCTTCTCGAGCCTCGGGGCGGCTGCCGTGACGCCGAGATGATCGGGATTTGCGGAATCGTCCGCGATCAAAAGCCCCTTTGGCGACAGCAGAGGCCATGCCGCGTGCAGATCAGCTTACGCGAGGCCTTAGCGATGATTACCGCCGATGACGATCGCCGGGAGGACCTCGCGGCAATTCTTCAGCTAGTCCACCGAAGTCGCGCGTACCGCCGCGCCGCCAGCCGCGACAATGCGGGCCTTTGCCGGTTCGTAAGCGCTCTCCGCGACCAATTTCTTCCCCTTTCAGTACGCTTTGGAGTTCTGATCAGTATCATCGCCGATTTGCGGATCGACGCCGGGATAGCGCGCCATCCTTCCGGCAGGTCTCGTCAGCAGAGTTTCGGCGAGCAGCGTCTGAAAAGCGCCTATCTTGAGTACGGAGAGCAGCATGCCAGGGTGATGTTGTTCGATCACATCGCCATATCCTTTCAGGCGATCACGCCAGTTGAGAACACCGAAGCGTATGCTTCCTGTTGAAGGACAAACGACGAAAGTGCTGGAGCGTTCATGGAGCGCTGGAGTGTAACAATCCGCGTTAGCTTGGTCGGACAAGTCTTCAGTGTGCTATGGACAGAAGGGTTGCCATGGGCGCGGTCTTTCGCCGGAATCGGTAGACCGAGGCGTCTCCACCTGACGTAGCGGAAGCCCCCCCCCAGCGCACCGACATTCACGTAGCGACACGTTAGCGCATCGGCAGAGGGCCTAGGTCAGCTTGCCAACGAAGTTTCGCCGCTGAGCGCGTCTATCCTTCGCATTTGCCGCATTCCCAGGGAGAAAACATCATCGCCACAGTCCTCGGGAATAGACTTGGCTGCACGAAATTGCGTGCGCAACCATCTTGGCCGTGATCAGCGATCTGCCATAGAGTCCTGGAATTCCTTTGCAGGGGCGGACACTAGAGTGACATCGGCTAAAGCGGCTATTGCCGGTGCGCGCGCCAGTGGGTGCGTCAACTTGTCTGGAATTAGCGCGAGCCTGCGCCTGACCTTGGCGTTCGCGGGCGCCGGCTTCGGGGCCATAGTCTGCGCCGGATCGGCTTACGCGCAGGACACCCTAGCCGCGCCCGCTGTCGAGAATGTTAGTGTTACGGAGAACGTCTACAGCCCGGATTTCTACGCCCGCTTTGCCCCCCGGTCGGCCCTGGACATGGTTCAGCAGACCCCCGGCTTCACGATCACGGAGGTCGTCGCCGGCAAGCGCGGACTCGGTCAGGGCGGCGCGAACGTGCTGATCAATTCGCAGCGGATGTCATCCAAGGCAACCAGCGCTGCAGATGCATTGAACCGGATCTCAGCTGACCGCGTTGTTCGCATCGAAGTCGTCGACGGGGCGCGTCTGAATATCCCGGGGCTGTCTGGCTACGTCGTCAACATCATCACGCGCGGCGGCGCCATGACCGGTCGCTGGGAATGGGCGCCTGAATTCCGCGAAGACCGGAAGCCGAAGTTCGAACGTGGCAAGGCATTCGTGTCGGGCGACATCGCAGGCTGGAACTACAGCGCCTCGTTGTTGAGCGACCAGTATGGCGACGTTTATGCAGGTACAGAGTACGCGTACAACCAGAACGTCGAACTCTTCGATGTACGGGTCGAAGACGACGAAAACTGGAACACGAAGCGCGCGGCCTCGCTCGATCTGTCGAACGAGACACTGTCGGGAATGACCACCAACCTTCACATGCTTGCATCCAGCGACGACAAGAGGCAGCGCGAGTTTTCCGATCGCACCGGGATTAACCTTCCAGATCGCTTCCGGGTCTTCCAGAAGATGGACGATGGCGACAAGATCGAACTAGGTGGCGACTTCGAATTCGGGCTTGGACCGGGCCGTCTGAAGCTTATCGGCCTGCACCAGACGCTCAAGAACGGGCTTTACGAATCCGCCGTGACAGACTTCCTCGGCGCTCGTCCGAAGGTCGGATCCCACGTGATCACAGCGAAGGAAAGCGGCGAGGCAATTCTGCGAGGCGAATATTCGCTGCAGGTCGACAACACCGACTGGCAGGCCTCGCTCGAAGGCGCTTTCAACTTTCTCGACTCGGCCGCCGAGCTATCTACGATTTCGAATGGAAACTACGTCGTCGTGCCGGTTGCTGGGTCGACCAGCCGCGTCGAGGAACGGCGGGCAGAAGCAACGCTGGTTCATGGCCGTCCCCTGACTGACCAGCTCAGCGTGCAAGCATCGCTGGGCGTCGAATATTCGGAGCTGTCGCAAACCAGCGCGAATGGCCTGGTACGCGAGTTCGTCCGACCGAAGGGCTTTGTCGCCTTGTCCTACAATCCGGGCACGCAGTGGGACGCAACCTTCCGCGTCGAGCGTGCAGTCGGCCAGCTTGATTTCGTCAACTTTGTAACGGTTATCGGACTCAACAGCGATCAAGGTCAGACCACCGTCGGAAACCCCAACATCGTGCCCGAGCAGAGCTGGGACACCGAGCTGATCGTCAACACCCAGATGGCCTGGTCAGGCCCTGTGAAGTTCCGCCTATTCTATCGCGCCATCGAGGACGTGAATGACCAGATCCTGGTCTCGCGCACCGTAAATCCCGATGGCTCGATCGATATTCTTGAATCAGAAGGAAACCTCGACAGCGCCGTGGACTACGGCATCGAGCTGTCCGGCACATACCCCTTGGGCGGGCTTCTCCCTGGCGCAAAGATCGACTGGCTGTATCTCCTCAGCGAGCAACGCGTCGAGGATCCGGTCGTTCCTAACCTGACGCGCATGTTCAACCGGCTCGACTTCTCCAAGATCGACGTCAAATTCCGCCAGGACGTACCCGGCACGCCATGGGCATGGGGCGCCGAGTTTTTCCTCGCCCGCGGCTCCGGCCAGTGGCGTCTAGACCAGCGCACACACCGCATCTCGCGTCCCGGCAATCTCGACATGTACATCCAGAACAAGGATTTCTACGGCCTGGACGTGAATGTGCGGCTCATGAACCTCCTCGACGAGGAGGATGACATCAGCCGTCTGGTCTGGAATGGCACGCGCGCGGATATGCTGGAGCTGCAGGAAAACCGCCTGCGCTATAGCGGCCGCGCCATCAAGCTTACTGTCTCCGGAAGCTTCTGAGGTCAGGCCTAGGGCCTGATCTCAAGCTCCACCTCGCGCACAACCTCCTCCGCTTTCGTCCCGCGCGACACGCGCACCAGCACGAAGCGTCCGGAGAAGCCGTAGTCGAAGGCCCATTCGCCATCGATCATCGTGAAATATGGATCGACCGTCCCTGTGTAGACGATCGGATCGCGATGAACGCCGGGCGCCGGATGGTACAGCTTGGTGAACTTCACGCTGAGCTCCCCCCGCGCGCCCGAGATATCCGCCGACAACTCGATAAGCCCCGGATGCGCGAACGTGTTCGGCTCCAGCGTGGTGCCTGACAGCGTGCCCAGTGAATCAATGATGTGCGCCGAGAACGGCACTGGCGTCCCCGCGCCGTACCAGTACTCGCCCGACCACAATCCGGTCAGGTCGCTGTCGCGCGAATAAGCGTTGCCCCCGCCCGTCATGCAAAAACCTTGTCTTCTGCGCCCCGGCGGTACTAATCCGGCGCCTAGCATAACCAGCTATCAACCCGGCCGGACAATCTACATGAAAATCCTCATTGTCGGGAGCGGCGGCCGGGAACACGCCCTGGCGTGGCGCCTGAAACAAAGTCCCCGGGTCACCGAAATCGTCGCCGCCCCCGGCAATCCGGGCATCGCCGCCCTGGCCCGCTGCGAAAACGTCGCCGCCGAAAATATCGAAGCCCTCGTTAGCCTAGCCCGGCTTGAACGCCCCCACCTCGTCATCATCGGCCCCGAAGTCCCGCTGGTCATGGGCCTTGCCGACAGGCTCCGCGCCATCGACATCCCGGTCTTCGGCCCTTCTGCCCGCGCCGCCATGCTCGAAGGCTCGAAGGGGTTCTCGAAAGACTTCATGGCGAAGTATTCGATCCCCACCGCCCGCTACCGCCGCTTCGAAGCGCATCAGGCCGCCGAAGCCAAAGCCTATCTCGAAACCTTCGACGGCCCGCCCTACGTCCTGAAAGCCGACGGTCTCGCCGCCGGCAAGGGCGTCGTCATCCCTGAAACGAAGGCCGAAGCCGAAGCCGAGATCGACGCCATGCTCGGCGGCAAGTTCGGCGCAGCCTCCACCTCCCTCGTCATCGAGGAATTCATGCACGGCGAGGAAGCCTCCTTCTTCGCTCTCTGCGATGGCGAGACCGCCGTCCCTCTCGCCGGCGCACAGGACCACAAGCGCGTCGGCGATGGCGACACCGGCCCCAACACCGGCGGCATGGGCGCCTACTCGCCCGCCCCCATCCTCGACGCCGCGATGCAGAAGCGCGTGATGAACGAGATCGTCACGCCCACCGTCAACGGCATGAAGAAGGACGGTCGGCCCTACCGCGGCGTCCTCTTCGTCGGCCTGATGATCGACCAGAAACACGGTCCAAGAGTCGTGGAGTACAATGTCCGCTTCGGCGACCCCGAATGCCAGGTCATCATGGCCCGCCTGAAGGACGACCCGCTCCCGCAACTCCTCGCCTGCGCCACCGGCGGCCTCGCCGGCTGCGCCCGCCTCGAGCGCTTCGACGACCACGCCGTCTCTGTCGTCATGGCCGGCGCGGGCTATCCCGGCGAACCAAAGAAAGGCAGCGTCATCCGCAATCTCGAAGACGCCGGCAAGATCCCCGGCGTTATCGTCTTCCACGCCGGCACAGCGAAAAAGGGCGACGACATCATCGCCAATGGCGGCCGCGTCCTCAACGTCACCGCGACAGCCCCCACGCTGCAACAGGCCGTCACCCGCGCCTACGAAGCCGTCGACGCAATCGACTGGCCCGAAGGCTTCTGCCGCCGCGACATCGCCTGGCGGGCGCTCAGCCGAGAAGCCTGACACAGCCTTCCTCTCGACCTCCGCCCCGGAACGGCTTTAAGCAGGCTATGCAATCGGTTGGCGCGACAGGGCACGACATGACCGACATCAACCCCGCCGACCTCTTCTCCGGCACGAAGGACGTCGCCGATACCCACAAGTTCGACGAGTCAAAACTCGCCGCCTGGATGGAGGCCAACGTCGAAGGCTGCAAAGGCCCGCTTGCTGTCCGCCAGTTCAAGGGCGGCCAGTCCAACCCCACCTACCAGCTCATCACGCCTACGCAGAAATACGTCATGCGCCGCAAGCCGCCCGGCAAGCTGCTGCCCTCCGCCCACGCCGTCGACCGCGAATACCGCGTCATCTCCGCGCTCGATCCGATCGGCTTCCCAGTCGCGAAGCCCTATGGCCTCTGCAAGGATGACAGCGTCATCGGCACGATGTTCTACGTGATGGACATGGTCGAAGGCCGCATCCTCTGGGACGCGACACTTCCCGGCTACACGCCCGCCCAGCGCACCGCCATCTTCGACGCCAAGCTCACCACCTTCGCCCAGCTGCACAATGTCGACTGGAAAGCCGCCGGCCTCGAAGGCTTCGGCAAGGAAGGCGACTACATCGCCCGCCAGATCCATCGCTGGACCAAGCAATACCAAGCCTCGGAAACCACGAAGATACCGGAGATGGACAAACTGATCGAATGGTTGCCGAAGAATGTCCCCGCCGGCGAGCGCACGTCGATCGTCCATGGCGACTACCGTATTGACAACTTGATCCTGCATCCCACCGAACCGAAGGTCATCGCCGTGCTCGACTGGGAGCTCTCCACCCTCGGCGATCCGCTTGCCGACTTCACCTACCATCTGATGTCATGGGTCATGCCCTCGAATGACCCGCAGCGCCCCGCAATCCCCGGTGTGAAGGATCTCAAGGCGCACGGCATCCCGAGCCAGGAAGAATACGTCGCCCGCTATTGCGAGCTCACTGGCCGCGCCGGCCTTCCCGACCTCGACTATTATTTCGCGTACAACGCCTTCCGCCTCGCCGGCATCCTGCAAGGCATCGTCGGCCGCGTGCGCGATGGCACAGCCAGCAGCGCAGTCGCCGCCGAGAACGAAGGCCGCGTCGCCCCCCTCGCGCAATTCGCCTACGCCTGCGCTCTGCGCGCGGGCATGCAGGTTTAGTCCGAGGCCTTTTTTCGTGATCTGCCGAGAGGGCTTGCTCTCACGGCGCGATAGCATTTCGTTATCGAACCAGCACATGAGGCTTTCATGCCCAGGCATGTCTTATTGATGGCATCGCTTATGGCGCTCGCAGCTTGCGCAAGCACGCCAACCTTCGACATCGCCAAGCTGCAGCCGACGCCTGACGCCGATCAGGCCACGCTTACCGGCCGCTTCGAAGTCAACGGCCGGCAGTTCCGCCTCTATCCCGGCAGCGGCGACGCCTGCCTCGCTGGCGCGCTCACCTCGCTGGCCGGCATCCCGCCGCTCGAATACAGCAACCGCCAGATGACCCTCTCCGGCCGCCTCCTCACCGCTGGCGGCGAGGAAGCCGGCTCGCTTGCAGACCCCTGCGGCAGCGGCCTTATCCTGCTGGCAGACGAAGTCACTGTGCCGGATGCCGCGAGCAATTGAGAGCGAGCTGCAGCGTGACCGGACAAGCCGAACAGCTAGCAATTCGCCTCACTTGGCCGCGCTCGCGCCGACGTGTTCATCACGATTCTCATTCTGGCGCTTATGCTTGCGCCTTTCGTGATTTCCGTAATCGCCAATATCGGTCGCCGCTCATGGCCGGCGCGCCGGGCCGCGATCGAAGTGAAACCTCGCGCCGTGCTGGCGCAGCCGTCGCGCGTCGCTGCCTAGGCCAGCGCGCCGAACCACAGGTCCAGCGCCCGCGCCTCTGCGCGATTTCGTTCCGTCCGCCGAACGGCTTCGGCGTCCTCACCCCACCGCTCGGCCTGGAACACCTCATCGATCCGCGACAGCTCGAACGCCTCCGCCGCCGACAGCCGCCCGCGCTCTACCGCAAGCCCGAGCACTGCCGATCCGAACAGCGCGACGCCGTGCGCCAATCCAGCCAGCCGGAAAGCATCCAGCGCCGCCACATGCGTCCGCATCGCCTCCAGCGAAGCCTCCGGCTGCAATTGCGGAATGATCCCTTCAACTGCGATCAGGACGACCCCATGTTCACTGGCAGCCCAGTCGCGCAGCGGACCCCATCCGGCCTGCTGCCGCTCCTGCAGAGCCACCGGCGCCTCCGCCAGGTGGCACACCAGATCCGTCTCCGCATACTTGACCGCCTCAGCGGTGAAGGCGGCGTCCGCCACCCGCGCGCGATCGATCGTCATGTGGGCAAGGCGCGTGTTGAACATCGACTGAAGGTCGATGCGCTCCTGCTGTGAACGCCATTCATCGGCAATGACATTCGCCAGCGCTTCCGTCAGCAGCGCCAGCGGATGGCCATTCGGCGTCCGCAATGCCTTGCCGTCGAGCGCGACGCGCCACATACCGCCGTCGCTGACAACGACAACGTGCTTGTAAAAGCGCTTGGGCCGCTGATCGATCTCGCCCTTCACGCCCCTGGCGTATTCAGGCTTGTCGCTCATCGCACCCGCCTGGGCTTGCGCAGATCGAAGAAGTTCTCGGCGGAGTTCTCGTCGAAGCCGAGAACCTCGAACGTCTGCTTCATGTGCGCCGGCAGGTCCGCCACGATCTCGATCGGCGGCCCACCCTTGTTCGGCAAGCGCAGCGCACGCGCATGCAGATGCAGTCCGCCGGCAAGACCCGAAGGCTCCTCGCGGTCGCACGTATACTTCTTGTCCCCGAGGATAGCCGTTCCCAACTCCGCCATGTGGAAGCGCAGCTGGTGCGTCCGCCCCGTCTCCGGCTTCAGCGCCACCCACGCCGCCTTGCGCCCGGCATTCTGCACGACAGAATACAGCGTCAGCGCATGCACCGCGCCCTTTTCATTCTGCTCGGCCGTCCGCATCTTTTCCTTGTCGCCGCCGGGCCCAGCTGACTTGATCATCCACCCCCGGATATCCCCGCTCGGAGGGTGGGGCACGCCCAGCGTCACGGCCCAATAAATCTTGTCGAGCTCACGCGACCGGAACAGCTTGCCCAGCTGGTTGGCCGAACCGACCGTCTTGGCCAGCACCAGAACGCCCGTCGTGTCGCGATCGAGCCGGTGAACAAGGCGAGGTTTTTCGGCCGTGTCATCCACGAGCGCCCGCGACATCGCATCGATGTGCCGCGTGGTGCCAGTGCCGCCCTGAACCGCGACGCCCGCTGGCTTGTTCAACGCGATGATCTGGTCGTCCTCATAGATCACAAGCGAGCGCATCATGTCCGCGTCGGACGGCTTCAAATGCGCACGCGGCTTCTCATTTTCATCCTCGCCCTCGCGGCCCTTCGGCGCGGTCATTGGCGGGACGCGTACGGACTGCCCGGCTTTCACCCGTGTGTTCGCCTTGGCGCGCGCGCCGTCGACGCGGATCTCGCCGGTGCGGCAGGCCTTCTCGATCTGGCCCTGCGTGAGCCCGTGAAACTTCCGCTTCAGCCAGCGATCGAGGCGCGTATCGTCCTCGTCCGCGTCGACGTTGAGATTTACGACCTGTCCGACGTTCCAGCTCATCCAAGCACCCGCTTTGCCAAGGCGATGCCGATGGCGACAGCCGCAAGGCCGGCGAAGACAGAGCCGATTGAATATGTGGAGGCGCCCAGCCAGTCGCTGCGCTCGATCATGCGCATGGTTTCGAGCGAGTACGCCGAAAAGGTGGTGAAGCCGCCAAGCACGCCGACGCCAAGGAACAGGCGCCACGGCTCGCCTGCTTCTCCACGCGTGGAGAGCCAGCCAGCGAGCAGGCCGATCACAAGACTGCCGGACACGTTGATCAGGAAGGTCGACAGCGGCCAGCCATCTGCCCGCACGGGGATGGCCAGCGAGACGCCGAAGCGCGCAGCGGCCCCGAGGCCGCCTCCGAGAGCTACGAGAAGGACGTTGAACATTGCGCCCCAGCGCATAGCCCTAGATGGCCTGAATGGCCAGATCTCCGGGCATTTCGAGCCCTGCGGCCGAAAGAACGGCCAGAAAATCAGCCGGCGGAGGGGCGTTAATCACGACGCGGCCCCCCGCCGTCGGATGCGGCAGATCAAGACTGGCGGCATGAAGCATAAGGCGCGGTACCGGTTCGCCTTTCAGAGTGCCCGCTCCGCCATAATACGGGTCCCCGACAATCGGCCGCCCTTCAATCGAAAGATGGACCCGGATCTGGTGCATGCGACCCGTCAGGGGTTCGACGGCGAGCAGGTGCATGGAGCCAGTCGACGCCAACACACGCCAGCGGGTGACAGCCGATTGGCTCTTCTGGTCGCCCGGCCGCGAGGCGCGCATCAGTTCAAGCCCAGGACGCGCGATATGCCGCGAAAGGGGCATGGAGAACTCGGTCACATCGTTCGGGAAGGGTGAGCCGGTGACGAGCGCAAGATAGACTTTCGACACCAGCCGTTCGGCGAAGGCTTCACTCAGTGCCGCTGCGGCGGGTTGCGTCTTCGCGGCGACGATAACACCCGACGTCTGCGCATCGAGTCGGTGAACAAGGCGCGGACGTTTGCCATTGGACCGCGCGAAAGCGGCCATCAGGCGGTCGAGCGTGCGATCATCGACATTGCGGGTCTGTACGGGCAGGCCCGAGGGCTTGTTGAAGGCGAGCACGGCGCTGTCTTCGTGGATCACCAGCGCGCGGACATAGGCGGCGTCTTCTGCAGACACCGGCATGGCTTCGTAGTTTCGCTTTTCACCCTTAGCCACCCGAACGCTCACGGCGGAGCTTTGCCCACTGTTCGAGTTTCTCGCGGATGGGGCCTTCGCGCCCGGCGCCCTTGGGCTGGTAGAATTCCTGACGCTCCATGCCGTCGGGAAAATAGTTCTGGCCCGAGAACTGACCGTCGGCGTCGTGGTCGTACTGATAGCCCGAACCATAGCCGAGCGACTTCATCACCTTCGTGGGCGCGTTTAGAATATGGGCAGGCGGCATCAAAGAACCGGTCTCACGCGCTGCCGCCCTTGCTGCGCCGAACGCCTTGTAGGCGGCGTTCGACTTGGGGGCAGTCGCCAGATGGATGACGGCCTGCGCCAGCGCGAGTTCGCCCTCCGGCGAACCAAGACGTTCATAAGCCGCTGCGGCTTCATTGCAGATCATCAGCGCGGTTGGATCGGCAAGGCCGATGTCTTCCGAGGCTGCGCGGATCATGCGGCGTGCGAGAAACAGCGGGTCCTCTCCGCCCTCGAGCATGCGGGCGAACCAGTAGAGCGCAGCATCCGGATCGGAACCGCGCGTGGCTTTGTGCCAGGCGGAGATGAGATTGTAGTGCTCCTCGCGATCCTTGTCGTAGGCAGGCGCGCGCTTCTGGAGAGCGGTCATCAGCCCGTTGGCATCCATGGGCTGCGATCGATTCCAGGCGAAAACTTCCTCGACGAGGTTGAGGAAGTAGCGCCCATCGCCATCAGCCATCGCCATCAGAGCAGCCTTGCCGTCTTCAGTGAGCGGCGCGGCTTTGCCCAGATACCGCTCTGCCTTCGCGAGGAGGCTTCCAAGCGCTGCATCATCCAGACGCTTCAGCACCATGACTTGCGTGCGGGACAGGAGCGCGCCGTTCAACTCGAACGAGGGGTTCTCGGTGGTGGCGCCGACCAGCGTGACCACGCCTCGCTCCACAAACGGCAGGAAGCCATCCTGCTGGGCGCGATTGAAGCGATGGATCTCATCCACGAACAGCAGCGTGCCTTTGCCGGTCGCCCGCTTGCCTTCCGCCTTCTCGAAAGCAACGCGGAGATCCTTCACACCCGAGAAAATCGCCGACAGCTGTTCGAAATCGAGGTTGGCGCGCTTGGCTAGCAGGCGGGCGATAGTGGTCTTGCCCGTGCCCGGCGGCCCCCAGAGAATCAGGCTCGCAAGCCGCCCCTTCGCCAGCATGCGCCCGATCAGGCCTTCCGGCCCAAGCAGATGCTCTTGGCCAACGACATCCTCCAGCGCTTCCGGACGCAGGCGGTCAGCCAGCGGGCGGGGCGCGTCATCGGTAAATCCGGCTGCTTCGAAGAGATCGCTCACAGAACACGATCTAGCGCGCCGGAGCCCCGGCTTCTAGCCGCGGAGCGACGTCTCTATGCGCTGGCCGTTGCGTTCGATGGCCAGACGCCATTCCGACCCCGGATTGGCTTCAGCTTTCTGCAGCGCCGCTTCAAAGTCCTTCTTGGTGCGAATGGTCACGCCATTGATCTCGCGCACGATATCGCCGGGCTGGAAGCCGACATTGCGGGCGACGGTGCGGCCCGGAACGCTGTGGATCAGCATGCCGTCCTTGGCCTGGAACGGGTCGAGCCCAAGCGCGTCCGCCAGCGCCGGCGACAATTCAGCCACCTGGGCCCCCGAGAACGGATTGCGGCTGGTGACCTGCACCAGTTCCGCCTTCGACGTTCCCGGCGGAGCGGACATCCGCACCCTGATTGTCTGAGCTTGCCTGTTGCGCAGGATGCTGAGCGTAGCGGTTTCGCCTTCCGCCTTGGTCGCCGCGATGAACTTCATGCCGCGATCGTCAAACACCTCGCGGCTATCGACCGTGAGCACCACGTCGCCTTCCTTGAGCCCAGCCTTGTCGGCCGGACCGCCAGCGAAGATTTGCGAGACCAGCACGCCCCGCGGCCGATCAAGACCCAGCGCCGCCGCCTTCTGGCTATCCACCGTTTCGCCCTTCGCGCCCAACCATGGCCGCACAAGCGTGCCACCATGCACTGCGGCGTCGACCACGCGCTTCACCATCTCGGACGGGATCGCAAAACCAACGCCGTTGGAGCCGCCGCCCTTCGAGAAGATGATCGAGTTCACGCCAAGCAAGCGGCCTTGCATATCGACCAGCGCGCCGCCGGAATTGCCTGGGTTGATCGATGCGTCGGTCTGGATGAAGGATGCATAGTCGGAAACGCCCACATCCGTGCGGGCCAGGGCCGAGACGATGCCGCTGGTGACGGTCTGTCCAACACCGAACGGGTTGCCGATCGCCAGCACGAGATCGCCCACTGCAAGGCTCCGCGTGTCCGCAAATTCGAGCATGGGAAGACTCTGCCCGTTCGCGTCGATGCGCAGCACAGCGAGATCCGTACGCTCGTCCTTCATCACCAGTTCGGCGGGAAACTCGCGGCGGTCGTTCAACACTACGCGGAATTCCTGGCCGCCCTCGACGACGTGATTGTTGGTGACGATCACGCCGTCCTCGCCGACGATCACGCCCGAGCCGAGCGAGTTGTCGACCTTCTGGTTCGTCGTCGGCGTGTTCCCGCAAAGGCGGGAGAAGACCGGATCGTTCGCATAGGGGCAGTTCGAACGCCGCACCGTCACGCTCGAATAGACGTTGACCACAGCCGGCGCCGTGCGCCGCACCACGGGTGCGAAGGATTGCTGGATCGCCCCTTGGGACTCCGGAACGACTCGAAGTTCCTGCGGCGCTGGATCGGGCGAGGGCCCGGCAATAGCGGCAACCGGTTGCCCACCCGGCGCGACAAGTTGGCCAACGGCAGGCGCTGCGAGCATGGCCAGTGCGGTCGCTATGGAAGCCGAAGCGACGAGAAGAACGTTCTGCCGGGTCATGGACCTACTCCGCGCTGCCGAGCCTGGCGGCGAGCATCGACTTGTCCCGTACTACGCCGGACAGGTCTATCGCCTGTGCATCGTTTGGCCAGAGCTAAGGGGCAGATTCCGGCGCAAACAAGGCTTGGACGCAGTGGGGCGCATTCGGCCCAACGAAAAAGGCGACCCTGGCGGGTCGCCTTTCAAATCAGAATTGCCGGAGACCAGCGGTCTATTCGTCTGCCGCTTCAGCCATCGCTTCGGCGCGAGCGCGGTCGTCAGCGCCCTTGGCGTCGACGTCGCGGTCAACCAGCTCAATCACCGCCAGAGGGGCGTTGTCGCCATGGCGGAAGCCGGCCTTGAGAACGCGCGTGTAGCCGCCATTGCGGGTCTTGTAGCGCTCAGCGAGCGTGTCGAAGAGTTTCACGACCACATCATCTTCCTTGAGCTGGGCGGCGGCGAGACGACGGTTCGAGAGACCGCCCTTCTTGCCGAGCGTGATCAGCTTGTCGACGACGGCCCTGAGCTCCTTCGCCTTCGGAAGCGTCGTGGTGATCTGCTCATGGCGGATCAGCGCGCCAGACATGTTGGAGAACATCGCCTTGCGGTGCGAGGCCGTCCGGTTGAGTTTGCGAAGCGCGAAACCGTGGCGCATTTTACTACCCGGCTCTTGTTGGAGCCGCTCCTAATCAGGTGTGGTCTTCGTATTTCTTGGCGAGCTCTTCGATGTTCTCCGGCGGCCAGGACGGAACGTCCATGCCGAGGTGGAGGCCCATCGAGGCGAGCACTTCCTTGATCTCGTTGAGCGACTTACGGCCGAAGTTCGGAGTACGGAGCATTTCCGCTTCGGACTTCTGGATGAGGTCGCCGATGTAGACGATGTTGTCGTTGCGCAGGCAGTTGGCCGAACGCACCGAAAGCTCCAGCTCGTCGACCTTCTTGAGCAGCACCGGATTGAAGCCCAGGTCCGGCTCGTCTTCGGCCGACGAAGCGGCGACTGGCTCGTCGAATGTGATGAGCAGTTGCAGCTGGTCCTGCAGGATGCGCGCAGCGTATGCCACGGCGTTCTCCGGCGTCACCGAACCATCGGTCTGAACCTCGAGCGTAAGCTTGTCATAGTCCAGCACCTGGCCGGCGCGGGTGTCTTCAACGAGGACGCTCACGCGTTCGACCGGGGAGAAGATCGAGTCGATCGGGATGTAGCCCAGCGGGGCGTCATCCGGACGGTTGCGGTCGGCCGGTACATAACCCTTGCCGGTCGCGATGGTGAACTCCATGCGGAGCTCAGAGCCTTCGTCGAGGTGGCAGATGATGTGGTCGGGGTTGAGGATCTCGATGTCCGAGGACGTCTCGATCTGGCCGGCTTTCACCGCCCCCCCGCCTGTGGCCTTCAGCGTCATGCGCTTGGGCGTATCCGACACCATGCGGATCGCGACGCGCTTGAGGTTGAGGACGATGTCGGTGACGTCTTCGCGGACGCCCGGGATGGACGAGAACTCGTGAACGACGCCATCGATCTGGACGCCGGTGATGGCCGCACCCTGGAGCGAGGACAGGAGAACGCGGCGGAGTGCGTTGCCGAGGGTCGTGCCGAAGCCGCGCTCGAGCGGCTCTATGACGAGCCTGGCTTTGCGTTGCGCGTCCCGATCATGTTCGACAACCGGACGGTTGGGGCGGATCAGGTCTTTCCAGTTTTTGTCGTTCACCGAGCCGGCGGGTTGCGCCATGGGTTTAGCCTCTTCAGTAGGTCCTGACCGAAACGAGAAAGCGCGTTAGACGCGGCGGCGTTTCGGCGGACGGCAGCCGTTGTGGGGCACGGCAGTGGTGTCGTGAATGGTCGTGACGGTGAAGCCAACGGCCTGCAGGGCGCGCAGCGCCGACTCGCGGCCCGAACCGGGACCGTGGACGAGCACTTCGAGCGTTTTCATGCCGTGTTCCATCGCCTTCTTGCCAGCGTCTTCGGCGGCGACCTGGGCGGCGTAAGGCGTCGACTTGCGCGACCCCTTGAAGCCCATCGTGCCGGCGGACGACCAGGATATGGTGTTGCCTTGCGCGTCGGTGATCGTGATGATGGTGTTGTTGAACGACGCATTCACGTGGGCGACGCCCGACGCGATGTTCTTGCGTTCCCGTTTCTTGACCCGGCCTTTGTCGCCGGCGGCAGTCGCTTCGCGAGCCATGATCTATCCTACTTCTTCTTGCCGGCGATGGCCTTTGCAGGGCCTTTGCGTGTGCGGGCGTTGGTGTGGGTGCGCTGGCCGCGGACCGGCAGGCCCTTGCGGTGACGCAGGCCGCGATAGCAGCCGAGGTCCATGAGGCGCTTGATGTTCATCGCAACCTCGCGACGAAGGTCGCCTTCGACGACGAAATCGGCGTCGATCGTTTCGCGGATTTTGAGCACTTCAGCGTCCGTCAGCTGGTTCACCCGGCGCGCCGGCTCGATGCCGAGCTTCGCCGTGAGTTCCTTGGCTTTGGCCGGGCCAATGCCGTGAATGTAGGTCAGGGCGACTTCGACGCGCTTTGCGGTCGGAAGGTTCACGCCGGCGATACGGGCCAATTGCCTCTCCTGAACGTCCGCCGTTTCCCTTTGGGAGCGGCCAAAAACTCTGTCGAAATGCCAAAGCGACGGACATAACAGCGCTGCGCCCTAAGGCGCGGCGAAGCATTAAGCCCATCGCGGAAGCCGCCCTTTATAGGAGGCGAACCCCAGCCGTCAACCGCTTATTTCCTTTTCGTTTCAGTCCCCCCGGGCCCAGCAAGCGGTTGCTCTGCGCCCGGATTCTTCAGGCTTTTTTCGACTTGGCGTTGTCAAGAGTGTCCGCGATTGCGTCGGACACGGTTTCAACTTTCGCCATGCCGTCTATCTCGGCCAATTTGCCCTGCCCGGCATAGACCTGCACCAGCGGCGCGGTCTGCGAGTTGTAGGCAACCAGGCGCTTTTTGAAGGCTTCCGGGTTATCGTCGGCCCGCCCTTCGTCCTCGAAACGCTTGGTAACGCGGGCGATAAGGGCGTTTTCATCGACCTTGAGACGGATGACCAAATCGACCTTCTGGCCGCGGCTGGCGAGCGACTTATCCAGCGCCTCGGCCTGCGGAATCGTGCGGGGGAAGCCGTCGAAAATGAACCCGGCGGCCATGGGGTTGTTGTCGAGCTGCTCTTCGATCAGCGCGATGACGATTTCGTCGGAAACCAGCGCGCCTGAATCCATGATTGCCGCCACCCGTTTGCCGAGTTCGGATCCCGAGGATCGCGCCGCCCGGAGCATGTCACCGGTGGACAACTGGATGAAGCCACGCTCCGCAACGAGCTTCTTGGCCTGGGTTCCCTTGCCGGCGGCTGGGGGACCGAACAGGATCAGGTTCACTTCTTCTTACCCCCCAACCTCGACCGCTTGATCATGCCCTCATATTGGTGGCCGATCAAATGCGACTGGATTTGTGCGACCGTGTCCATAGTGACTGATACGACAATCAACAGGGACGTGCCGCCGATGTAGAATCTTCCTGTCAAAGGATTGGTCCGCAGCAATTCTGGCAGCACGCAAACGGCAGCTATGTAGACCGAGCCGATCACCGTCAGGCGTGTCAGTACGTAGTCAAAGTATTCCGCCGTCCGCTTGCCGGGACGGTAACCCGGAATAAAGCCGCCATACTTGCGCAGGTTCTCCGCGGTCTCTTCGGCGTTGAATACGATCCCGGTATAGAAGAAGCAGAAGAAGATGATCAGCGCAGCAAACAGGATCACGTGCAGCGGCTGGCCAACGCCCAGATAAGCGTTGATGAAGCCAAGCGTCTCGCCCCACCAGCCGGTCTGCGCGGCAGCGCCCGCGGCGTTGTTCATGCTCGCCATGGTCTGCGGCAGCATGAGAAGCGACGAGGCAAAGATCGGGGGGATGACGCCGGCCGAGTTTACCTTCAGAGGCAGGAATGACGATTCCCCGCCCACCATCCGGTTGCCCTGCTGGCGCTTTGGATAATGGATCAGTAGGCGTCGCTGCGACCGCTCGATGAACACGATGAACAGCACCATCATAACCGACAGCGCTGTAATCGCCAGGATCACGGTGAAGTCGATCGAGCCCTGATAGAGCTGCTGCCAGGTCTGCATGATGTAGTTCGGCAGCTCTGCGACGATACCCGCGAAGATGATCAGCGAGATGCCGTTGCCGACGCCCCGCGCCGTCACTTGTTCGCCCAGCCACATCACGAACACCGTGCCGCCAACCAGCGTCACGACGGTCGATGTCAGGAAGTAGATGCCCGGATCCAGAGCGGCCGACGTGCCGTCGGTCTGAACCGTGTTCAGCGAGGTCGCTACCATGAAGGCCTGCGCGAGCGCCAGAACGACGGTGAGATAGCGCGTGTACTGGTTGATCTGCTTGCGGCCCGTCTCGCCTTCCTTCTTCAGGCGCTCGAGCGCGGGAACGGCGGTGGTCAGGATCTGCACGATGATCGAGGCCGAAATGTACGGCATCACGTTGAGGGCGAAGATCGCCATACGCTCCACGGCGCCGCCGGAGAACGTGTTCCACATGCCGAGAATGCCGCGAGAGGCCTGACCGAACTGGGCGGCGTACACTGCAGTATCAATGCCGGGAATCGGAACCTGCGTGCCGATCCGGTAGACGACCAGCGCGATGAGCGTGAACCAGATGCGAGCCTGCAGCTCCTTCGCCTTGCTGAAGGTCGAGAAGGAAATGTTGCGAGCAAATTGCTCGGCCGCGGATACCATTAAGCCCGCCTCCCAGATCGCGCTGCCCTCAGACCCCTCTTAGCGACGGGCTGAGAACTCACGGACGCCTGCCCTGAAACCAGAGCAGGCCTACTCGGCAGCCTCGACGGCAACCGGCTTCGTCACAGTAACCTTGCCGCCGGCTTTTTCCACCGCTTCGATTGCAGCTTTGGAGGCTCCGTACACGACCAGCTCAACTTTGGAGGTGAACTCGCCTTTTGCAAGGAGGCGCACGCCGTCCTTGGTGCGGCGCAGCACGCCAGCCGCCTTGAGGACGTCAGCGTCGATCGGCTTTTTGGCGTCGAGTTTGCCCGCTTTCAAGAACTCCTCGATCTTGCCCAGATTGACCTCGGCAAAGCTCTTTGCGCCGTGGGGCGTGAAGCCGCGCTTCGGCAGGCGCATGTAGATCGGCATCTGGCCGCCTTCGAAGCCGTTGATGGCGACGCCGCGGCGCGCCTTCTGGCCCTTGACGCCGCGACCCGCGGTCTTGCCCTTGCCCGAGCCGACGCCCAGGCCGACGCGCATCCGCTTCTTGCGGGCGCCTTCTTTGTCGGAGATCTGGTTCAGTTTCATCTTGCTCTCCAGGCCAGCCGCCCTCGCGGGCGACCAGCAAATTCCTAGTCAGTTACGACTTCGATCAGGTGCGAAACCTTGGCAATCATGCCGCGAACGGAAGGAGTGTCCTCCAATTCGCGTTCGCGCGCGAGCTTGTTGAGGCCGAGGCCGACAAGCGTCGCACGCTGCGAAGCTTCGCGACGCTGCGGGCTCTTCACCTGCTTCACGCGGAGGGTTTTCTTGGCGGCCATCTCAACGTCTCCTGGCTTACGCGACTTCGGCGTTGCCCGAGCCGTCGGTGCGGCGGGCGATGATGTCCTGCACCTTCAGGCCGCGCTTGGATGCGATCTGACGGGGCGAAGCCTGGCGCTTGAGCGCGTCGACTGTGGCGCGAACCATGTTGTAAGGGTTCGAGGAACCCGTCGACTTGGCGACGACGTCACGTATGCCGAGCACGTCGAACACCGCCCGCATCGGACCGCCGGCGATCACGCCCGTACCAGCTGGAGCTGAACGCATGATGACCTTGCCGGCACCCCACCGGCCGTGGGTGTCGTGGTGCAGCGTGCGGCCTTCGCGCAGCGGCACGCGGACCATGGATTTCTTGGCTTCCTCGGTCGCCTTGCGGATCGCCTCAGGAACCTCACGGGCCTTGCCGTGACCGTAGCCAATGCGGCCCTTCTGGTCGCCGACAACCACGAGGGCTGCGAACGCGAAGTTCTTACCGCCCTTCACGACCTTGGCGACGCGGTTGATCGCAACCAGCTTGTCGACGATCTCGGACTGTTCGCGATCATCGCCGCCATCGCGACGACGGCCACGACCACCGCGTTCACCACCACGTTCGCTACGTTCGCCTTCACGCGCCATCAGCGACTCCCTAGAATTTCAGACCGCCCTCACGGGCGGCATCGGCGAGCGCTTTCACGCGGCCATGGAAAATGTAGCTGCCACGATCAAAGACGACGTCGGTGACGCCAGCCTTCTTCGCGCGGTCAGCGATGAGCTTGCCGACAGTGGAGGCATCCTCCGACTTGGAGCCGCCCTTGAAGTCTTTCTCGAGCGACGAAGCAGCGGCCACCGTAACGCCCTTGGCGTCGTCGATGAGCTGCACCGAGATGTGCTTGGTCGAGCGGGTGACCGACAGACGCGCCTTGCCGTCCGCGACCTTGCGGAGCTTGGTGCGGACGCGCTGGGCGCGGCGAAGCTTGTTCTTCTGATAAGCTTGCATGATCGCCTACTTCTTCTTGCCTTCCTTGCGGCGGACGAATTCGCCCACCTTGCGAACGCCCTTGCCCTTGTAGGGTTCGGGGGGACGCCAGCTGCGGATTTCAGCCGCGACTTGTCCGACCGACTGCTTGTCGGCGCCGGAGATCTTGATTTCGGTCGGCTTGGCCGACGTGAACGTGATGCCCGCCGGAGCCTTGTAAACGACGGGGTGCGAGTAGCCGAGCGAGAGCTCAAGGTCCTTGCCCTTCAGGGCGGCACGATAACCGACGCCCTGAAGTTCGAGGTCCTTGGTGAAGCCGGTGGTCACGCCGGTGACCATGTTCTGGATATTGGCGCGAACCGTGCCCCACATCGCTTTCGACTTCCGCTCTTCGGGGTTACGGGCCGTGATGGTCACTTCACCATTCTCGACCTTCACGCCGACCTCGTCGGACAGAGCCATCTTGAGCTCGCCCTTCGGGCCTTTCACGGTGACCTGGCCGGACGCGACTTTGATGTCGACGCCCTTGACCGCTGCAATTGGTTTTTTTCCTACGCGAGACATCTTAGCTCACCCGGCAGAGGATTTCGCCGCCGACGTTCTGGGTGCGCGCCTCGGCGTCTGACATCACGCCCTTAGGCGTGGACAGAACCGAGATGCCCAGGCCGTTGCGGACCAGCGGCAGATCGCGAACAGCCGAATAGACGCGGCGGCCCGGTTTGGAGATGCGGCGGATTTCGGAAATGACCGGAGCGCCGTCATAGTATTTGAGCTCGATGTCGAGCTCGCGGCGGCCGTCCTTCTCCACCTCCGTGAAGCCACGGATGTAGCCCTCGCGCTGGAGCACTTCCAGCACGTGAAAGCGAAGCTTCGAGGCCGGCGACTGCACCGTCGAGCGACCGCGACGCTGGGCGTTGCGGATGCGGGTCAGGAGATCGCCAAGGGGATCGTTCATTTGCATCTTGATCTCTCCCCTACCAGCTCGACTTGACGAGGCCCGGGATCATCCCGTTGGCGCCGTACTCGCGCAGCGCGATGCGCGACATTCTGAGCTTGCGGTAGTAAGCGCGTGGACGACCCGAGATTTCGCAACGGTTGCGGACCCGGTTAGGGGCCGAGTTGCGCGGCAGCTTCGCCAGTTTGATGCGCGCGTCGAACCGCTCTTCCAGGGGAAGACTTTCGTCGAGCGCCAAGGCTTTCAGCGCGGCGCGCTTCTTGGCGTACTGTTCCGACAGCCGTTTCCGGCGGTTGTTTTTCTCGATCGAGCTTTTCTTAGCCATATCGTTTCTCTCCAGCGCGCCTAAGTGCGGAAGGGAAAGCCGAACTCCGTGAGGAGCGCTTTCGCTTCTTCGTTGGTGCGCGCCGTCGTGCACACAATGATATCCATGCCCCAGACCGTCTCGATGTTGTCGTAGCTGATCTCCGGGAACACGGTGTGCTCCTTGAGACCCATCGCGAAGTTACCACGGCCGTCGAACGATTTTGCGTTCAGGCCGCGGAAATCCTTCATGCGCGGGAGCGCGATCGTCGTCAGACGATCGACGAATTCGTACATGCGCTCACGGCGAAGGGTGACCTTCGCGCCGATCGTCATTCCATCGCGCAGCTTGAACGAGGCAATAGACTTGCGCGACTTGGTCTCGATCGGCTTCTGGCCGGCGATCGCCGCGAGGTCGGCGACGGCCGAGCGGATCTTCTTTGAGTCGGCGACAGCTTCGCCAACGCCCATATTGATGACGACCTTGTCGAGCGCGGGCACCTGCATGCCGTTCGTGTAGTTGAACTGGCTCGTCAGCTTCTCGCGGATCGACGTCGTATAGAGCGTCTTGAGGCGCGGCGTATACTTGGCATCAGCCATCGATTGACTCCCCGGAACGCTTGGCGAAACGCACCTTGCGGGCTTTCTCGCCTGTTCCTTCGGTTTTGAAACCCACCCGCGTGGGCTTGCCCGACGTTGGATCGACGTGGGCGACGTTGGACACATGGATCGGCGCTTCGTTGCGCTTGATCCCGCCCTGCGGATCGACCTGGCTCGGCTTCGTGTGGCGCGCCTTGATGTTGACGCCCGAAACCAGAACGCGGCTGTCCTCAGGGAACGATTTCAGGACTTCGCCCTTGCGGCCTTTGTCCTTACCGGTGATCACGATCACCGTGTCGCCTTTGCGAATCTTGGCGGCCATTACAGGACCTCCGGCGCAAGTGAGATGATCTTCATGTGGTTCTTGGCGCGAAGTTCGCGCGGAACCGGCCCGAAGATGCGAGTACCGATCGGCTCGTTCTGGTTGTTCACCAAGACTGCCGCATTGGTATCGAAGCGGATCACCGAGCCATCGCGGCGTTGAAGGTCTTTCGAGATGCGCACGACAACCGCGCGCTTCACTTCGCCCTTCTTCACCCGGCCCTTCGGCGCAGCTTCCTTCACCGAGACGACGATCACGTCACCGATCGAGGCGTAGCGGCGCTTCGAGCCGCCGAGCACCTTGATGCACTGGACGCGGCGGGCGCCGGAATTGTCCGCCACATCGAGATTTGTCTGCATCTGGATCATGCGTTCGCCCCTTTGAACGAAACGATTTCCCAACGCTTCAGCTTAGAGCGCGGCGGGCATTCCTGGATCTCGACGTGCTGGCCAACTTGCGCAGCATTGTTCGCGTCGTGAGCATGATAGCGCTTCGACTTACGAACCGTCTTCTTGAACAGCGGGTGGATGAAGGTCCGCTCGACGCGGACGACGGCGGTCTTGTCCATCTTGTTGGAGACGACCACGCCTTCCATGATTCTCTTGGGCATCGCTGTCTCCTACGCCGGCTGCTTCTTGGACTTCTCGGACAGCACAGCCTCGATGCGGGCGATGCTGCGGCGGATATCGCCGACGCGAGAAGTCTTTTCCATCTGGCCGGTCGCCTTCTGGAAACGCAGGTTGAACTGTTCCTTCTTCAGCTTCGCAAGCTCGTCGCGCAGCTGATCCGCCGTCGAGGAGCGATAGCCTTCAATGTCTTTGCGGACTTGATAGAGCTTCGTCATCGTTACTCTCCCATCCGCGTGACGATCTTCGTCTTGACCGATAGCTTAGCGGCGCCGAGCAACAGAGCCTGACGCGCGATCGCATCCGGAACGCCGTCTATCTCGAACAGGATGCGGCCGGGTTTCACACGGGCCACCCAGTATTCCGGCGCCCCCTTGCCCGAGCCCATGCGGACCTCGATCGGCTTCTTGGAAACCGGAACATCCGGGAAAACCCGGCACCAGACTTTGCCGAGACGCTTCATCTCCCGAGTAAGAGCGCGGCGGGCAGCCTCGATCTCACGTGCGGTGACGCGGTTCGGCTCCAGGGCCTTGAGGCCATGGCTGCCGTTGTTCAGCGTGAAGCCGGACTTCGCGAGACCATGAATGCGGCCCTTGAAGGCCTTCCGGTATTTTGTGCGCTTGGGTTGAAGCATTGCTCTATCTCACTTACGCGCGCTGATCTTGACGCTCGCGGTCGCGGCGCGGGCGATTTTCGCCGGCTGCTTCCTGCTTGCGGTCCACAGCCATCGGATCGTGCTCCATGATCTCGCCTTTGAAGATCCAGCACTTGATGCCGATGATGCCGTAGGTCGTCTTGGCTTCTGCAGTACCGTAATCGACGTCGGCGCGCAGCGTGTGCAGCGGAACGCGGCCTTCGCGATACCATTCGGTCCGGGCGATCTCCGCGCCGCCGAGGCGGCCGGCGACCGTGAGACGGATGCCCTGGGCGCCCATCCGCATCGCCGTCTGCATCGCGCGCTTCATGGCGCGACGGAAGGAGACGCGGCGCTCAAGCTGGCGTGCTACGTCTTCGGCGACGAGGTTCGAGTCGGTCTCCGGTTTGCGGATCTCAACGAGGTTCAAGAACACCTCATCCTTGCAGAGCTTCGAGATCTCCTTGCGCAGCGTCTCGATGTCCGCGCCCTTCTTACCGATCACCATGCCCGGGCGGGCGGTGTGAACGGTAATGCGGCACTTCTTGTGCGGACGCTCGATGATCACCTTGCTGACGCCGGCTTGCTTCAGCTTGTCCTTGATGAACTTGCGGATCTTGATGTCTTCGTGGAGCAGGCGGCCGAAGTCGGCGCTGTCGGCATACCAGCGACTGTCAGCCGTGCGGTTGATGCCAAGACGAAGCCCGGTCGGGTTGATCTTCTGACCCATTATGCGGCCTCAGAGGTTTGAGCGACCGCGGACGTGTCGCGGAGCACGATGGTAAGCTGGGAAAACTGCTTCTCGACGCGGACGCCGCGGCCGCGCGCGCGCGCGTGCATCCGCTTCATGACCAAGTTCTTGCCCACATGGGCTTCGGCGACGACCAGGCTGTCGATATCGAGGTTGTGGTTATTGTCGGCGTTCGCGACAGCGGACTTAAGCAGCTTCAGCACGTCGGCAGCGGCGCGCTTGCGCGAGAACTCGAGCTCGGCCATCGCCTTGTCGACCTTCAGCCCACGGATCTGCTGCGCCAGAAGGTTCAGCTTCTGACCGCTGATGCGGTACATGCGGAGCACCGCGCGGGACTCGTTAGAGGCCTGTTTCGGGGGGGCTTTTGACTTACCCATCTTACTTGGCTCCCGGCGACGGCTTGCGGGAGACTTTCTTGTCGCCGCCATGCCCTTGGAAGGTACGGGTCGGCGCGAACTCGCCGAACTTGTGGCCGACCATCTCTTCCGAGACGTTGACCGGCACGAAGGTCTTGCCGTTGTGGACTTGGAAGGTCAGGCCAATGAAATCCGGCAGGATCGTCGAACGGCGCGACCAGGTCTTGATCGGCGTCGAACGCGAAGCGCCTCGGGCGACTTCTGCCTTCTTCAGCAGGTAGCCGTCGACGAAAGGGCCTTTCCATACGGAACGGGACATCTTGCTTCTCTCCGTTACGCTTTATGCCGACGACGCACGATCAGGCGATCAGTCGACTTGTTCTTGCGAGTTTTGGGACCGCGGGTCTTCTTGCCCCAAGGGGTGACCGGGTGACGGCCGCCGGAGGTCTTGCCCTCGCCGCCGCCGTGCGGGTGGTCAACCGGGTTCATCGCGACGCCGCGAACGTGCGGGCGCCAGCCCTTGTGCACGTTGCGGCCGGCCTTGCCGATCACGACGTTCATGTTGTCTGGGTTGGAGACCGCGCCGATCGAGGCCATGCATCCTTCCGGGATCAGGCGGACTTCGCCGGACGACAACTTCACCTGGGCATAGCCATCACCGCGCCCGACGAGCTGGGCATAGGAGCCAGCCGAGCGGGCGATCTGCGCGCCCTTGAGCGGCTTCATCTCGATGTTGTGTATGATGGTGCCGACCGGGATCGACTTCAGCGGCAGGGCGTTGCCCGGCTTGATGTCGACGCTATCGCCCGCGATCACCGTGTCGCCTACATCAACGCGCTGCGGGGCGATGATGTAGGCCTGCTCGCCATCGGTGTAGGTGATCAGCGCGATGAAGGCCGTGCGGTTCGGGTCGTATTCCAGACGGTCGATCGTCGCCGGGACGTTCCACTTGCGGCGCTTGAAGTCGATGATGCGGTAACTCTTCTTAGCGCCGCCGCCGCGCCAGCGCGCGGTGCGACGGCCAAGGTTGTTGCGGCCGCCGGAAGAAGACTTGCCCTCGGTCAGCGCCTTGACGGGGCCGCCCTTGTGCAGACCCGAACGGTCGATCAGCACGAGCTGACGACGCCCAGGCGAAGTCGGGTTGAAGGTCTTAAGAGCCATGACGCCTTATCCTCAGAGCCCGGTCGTCACGTCGATGGACTGGCCGTCCTTCAACGTCACGATCGCTTTCTTGACGTCCGAGCGCTTGCCCGGAACACCGCGGAAGAATTTCGATTTGCCTTTGACGACGATCGTGTTCACGCCAATCACGTTGACGTTGAACAGGACTTCCACCGCTTCCTTGATCTGCGGTTTCGTCGCTTCGAGCGGCACGCGGAAAACGACCTTGTTCTGCTCTGAGAGCATGGTCGACTTCTCGGTGATGATCGGCGCCGTCAGGCGCGTGTAGTGGAGGGCTTTGGGAGCGGCCATCAGGTTACGCCTTCTCGGCTTCGGCGAAGCGCGCGTTCACGCCTTCGACCGCTTCACGCGACAGCACCAGCGTCTTGCGGCGCAGAACGTCATAGACGTTGAGGCCGGCGAGCGGGAGCACGTCGATGTTCGGGATGTTGCGGGCGGCCTTGGCGAACTTCTCGTTCACTTCAGCGCCGCCGATGAACAGGGCGTTCGAAATACCGAGCGCCTTGAGCTGAGCGACCAGGTCCTTGGTCTTTTGGCCATCGAAGCCATCGAGAACGATGAGCGCTTCGTCTTTCACTTTCGACGAGAGCGCGTGCTTCATAGCCAGCGCACGAACCTTTTTCGGCAGACCGTGAGCGTGGCTGTGGGGATGCGGACCGTGGGCCACGCCGCCGCCGACGAAAATCGGAGCGTTGCGCGAGCCGTGACGGGCGCCACCCGTGCCCTTTTGCTTGTAAAGCTTCTTGGTCGTGACGGACACGTCATCGCGATTCTGCGTCGAGTGCGTTCCCGCCTGACGCTTCGACAGCTGGTAGCGAACCATGCGCTGCAGGATGTCCGAGCGGATTTCTTCGATGCCAAACACTGCGTCGGCGAGTTCGATGTCGCCAGCAGCTTGGGCGTCAAGTTTAACGACGGGGAGTTTCATCAGCCCTGCCCTTCCTTAGCCTTGAGACCAGCAGGCGAAGGCGCGCCCTTGTTATCCTTGGCCTTCACGGCGTCGCGAATTTCAACCCAGCTGTTCTGGGCGCCGGGGACGGCGCCCTTGACGAGGATCAGGCCACGCTCGGCGTCCGTCCGGACGATCTCGAGGTTCTGGGTCGTGACGCGCTCGACGCCGAAATGGCCGGCCATCTTCTTGCCTTTGAACGTGCGGCCGGGATCCTGGCGCTGACCGGTCGAGCCGTGCGAACGGTGCGAGACCGACACGCCGTGGGTGGCTTCAAGACCGCCGAAGTTCCAGCGCTTCATGGCGCCGGCGAAACCCTTGCCTTTTGTTAGGCCCGAGATGTCGACCTTCTGCCCGGAAACAAAATGGTCGGCGCTGATCTGGGCGCCGACCTCAAGCAGCATGTCATCGGACACGCGGAATTCACGCAGGACGGCCTTCGGCTCTACCGAGGCCTTGGCGAACTGACCGCGGAGCGACTGGTTCACGTTCTTGGCCTTGCGTGCGCCAGCGCCGAGCACAACGGCCGTGTAGCCGTCATTGGCTTTGCGCGTGCCAGTCTTCTCACCCTTCTTGGTGACGTCGACTTCACGCTCTTCGTTCTTCTTGACGCCGATGACCTGGCAGCCTTCGAGCGACAGCACTGTCACAGGTACGTGCGCGCCGTCAGCGGCGAAAACGCGCGTCATTCCGATTTTCTTGGCGAGGACTCCGGTGCGCATCAGCCGTTCCCCAGCTTGATCTCCACGGCGACGCCGGCGGAGAGGTCCAGTTTCATGAGGGCGTCGACCGTCTGCGGGGTCGGATCGACGATGTCGAGCACGCGCTTATGCGTGCGAATCTCGAACTGCTCGCGCGACTTCTTGTCGATGTGGGGCGAGCGGTTGACGGTGAATTTCTCGATGCGGGTCGGCAGCGGAACCGGACCGCGCACTTGAGCGCCGGTGCGCTTGGCGGTCGACACGATTTCCCGCGCGGACATGTCCAGCGCCCGGTGATCGAAGGCTTTCAGCCGGATTCGAATATTCTGTTGTGCCATCGGGTCACCGAAACAGCGTGAAAGCAGCCTGACCAGGAAGAATCCCCCGGAGGACCGCCGCACTCGTTGAGTTTTCTCTTTTGTTTCAGTGCCTTGCGTTTATTCGGAACGGGCCCGAATACGGCCAAGGCGCTTGAAACGAGCCGGGGTATTAGTCCCCCGCCCCACACACGTCAAGCGCCCGTTTGGGGCGTGCTGGCCCAGGATGCACCAATCTCCGTAAAGTCCGACCTTAAGGGACTTCTAGCGCTCGAATATCAGAGCCTGACCCTTCTGGATTTCGGTCGGCATGATGAAGTAAACCGGGTCCGGACCCGAAACGCCTCAAGATTCCCCTCGCGATGCTTGAGGCCACCGTACTGAGTCAGCGTCCCCGGCGAGGAGGGATCAGGAATTCTGATCGTCAGGCGGACGTTTTCCGCACATTCATCGACCGTGGCGCTGGCGTCCCTGAGGCTCGGCGCGTCCGCCGTGCGCTAGACCTCGCCCGCATTGCCGGAGGCGCAGCCCGCGGCGACCAGGAGCAGCGGAATCACGAGCAGGTTGCGATAGATGGCGGTCCCCTTCCCTTGCGCCAGAAGCATCCGCGCCGCCCTCTGGAAAGGCAAGCTCAGTAGGGGCCAACCTCCCGGCCCTCCATGACCATGGTCTGCGCGATGATCTTGTCCCGCCTCAGCTTCAGGGCGACGGCTTCGGGATCAGCCGCATATGCCTCCGCCGCTTCCCGGTCCCGAAAGCTGACGACATGGAGCTCTGAGGGCGTCGTAACTCGAGGACCCGCTCCTTCCTGTTGGGTCACGGGCTGGGCGCTGTCGATCCGGCCCCTGTGCTTCGCCGTGATCCTCGCCGCCTCCCGCTCGAACGCTTCGACAGCAGCCTCCTGCCCTGCGTGGATGCAGAGGCTGACGATGAGCACGTGCCGATCTGCCCATCTACCCACCTCCCTCGCCATCCGCAGAGCCGGGATTGCAGATAGAACGCCCGCTAGTGGCGGGCGCAAGCAACAGCTCGGGGTCGAGCCTCGGAACCATGCCATCGTCATTGAAAACCTCCGACGTCAGCTCCGAACGCTCGTATCCTGTCTCGTCCTGCAGCCGTTAAACCATCTGACCGTCAGTATCCGGCCAGCCAGCGGACTGAGATAGCAGCCACGGGCAATCACGCGATCCCCGTTCGGATGCTGCAGCCCTGGCGAACCACAGCCCGCCCACATCGCCGCGAGCGGATCTAGCCGGATATACCCGCCCCAAAGCAAAACCGCCGGCGGAGCACCCTCCGCCGGCGGCTTAAATTCAGGCAAGTCAGTCTCGGACTACTCGAGGATCTTCGCGACGACGCCCGAACCGACCGTGCGGCCGCCTTCGCGGATGGCGAAGCGCTGCTTCTCTTCGAGAGCAATCGGAGCGATCAGCGAGACGACGAGTTTGATGTTGTCGCCAGGCATGACCATCTCGGTGCCGGCCGGGAGTTCAACGATGCCCGTCACGTCAGTTGTGCGGAAGTAGAACTGCGGACGGTAGTTGGCAAAGAACGGCGTGTGACGGCCGCCCTCGTCCTTGTTGAGGACGTAAACCTCGGCTTCGAACTTCTTGTGCGGCTTGACCGAGCCGGGCTTGCAGAGAACCTGGCCACGCTCGACCTGCTCGCGGTCGATGCCGCGGACGAGGATGCCGACGTTGTCGCCAGCCTGGCCCTGATCGAGCAGCTTACGGAACATCTCGACGCCCGTGCAGGTAGTTTTCTGCGTGTCGCGGATGCCGACGATTTCGAGTTCGTCGCCGACTTTCACGATGCCGCGGTCAACCTTGCCGGTGACGACGGTGCCGCGGCCCGAGATCGAGAACACGTCCTCGATGGCCATCAGGAATGGCATGTCGAGCGGACGCTCCGGCGTCGGGATGTAGTTGTCGACGGCTTCCATCAGCTTAAGGATGGCTTGCTCGCCGATTTCCGGATCACGTCCTTCGACGGCCGCCAGGGCGGAGCCCGGGATGATCGGAATGTCGTCGCCCGGGAAATCGTAGGACGACAGGAGTTCGCGAACTTCAAGTTCGACGAGCTCGAGCAGTTCCTTGTCGTCGACCATGTCGACCTTGTTCAGAAAGATCACGAGCGCCGGAACGCCGACCTGACGGGCGAGCAGGATGTGTTCGCGGGTCTGGGGCATCGGGCCGTCGGCGGCCGACACCACGAGGATGCCTCCGTCCATCTGGGCAGCACCGGTAATCATGTTCTTCACATAGTCGGCGTGGCCAGGGCAATCGACGTGCGCGTAGTGACGGTTCTTCGTCTCGTACTCGACGTGCGCCGTGTTGATCGTGATGCCGCGGGCCTTTTCTTCGGGGGCCGCGTCGATCTCGTCATACTTTTTGGCGGTCGCGCCGCCGGTCTTGGCGAGGACGATCGTGATCGCCGCCGTCAGCGTCGTCTTGCCGTGGTCAACGTGGCCAATCGTGCCAACGTTTACGTGCGGCTTGGTGCGCGCGAATTTTTCCTTACCCATCTTCTCCTACTCCGTAGATTCGATCCGCGGCCGGGGCCGCGCGTTGGGCTTCATCAGCCGCTGAGCTTCTCAATAACTTCCTTGGCGACGGCGCTGGGCACCGCTTCGTAGTGGTCGAACTGCATGGTGTAGTTCGCCCGGCCCTGCGTCGCGGAGCGCAGGTTGTTAACGTATCCAAACATGTTGGCAAGCGGCACCATCGCGTTGATGACTGTGGCGTTGCCCCGCATCTCCTGGCCGAGGATCATCCCGCGGCGTGAGTTCAGGTCGCCGATGACCGTGCCGACGTAATCTTCCGGCGCTACGACTTCCACTTTCATGATGGGCTCGAGCAGCTTCATCGCCACTTTTTCCGAAGCTTCGCGGAAAGCGGCGCGTGCAGCGATCTCGAACGCCAGCACGCTTGAGTCTACGTCATGGTACGCGCCGTCGATCAGGCTGACCTTGAAGTCGATGACCGGGAAGCCAACAAGCGGACCCGAGTTCATGACCGACTTAAGGCCCTTTTCGACGCCCGGAATGAACTCCTTCGGAATCGCGCCGCCGACGATTTCGTTCTCGAAGACGAAGCCCGAGCCCGGCGGAAGCGGTTCGAACACCAGCTTCACCTTGGCGAACTGGCCGGTGCCGCCGGACTGCTTCTTGTGCGTGTAGTCGATCTCGGCACGACGACCCAGCGTTTCGCGGTAGGCAACCTGCGGCGCGCCGATGTTCGCATCGACCTTGTAGGTGCGGCGCAGGATGTCGACTTTGATGTCGAGGTGAAGCTCGCCCATGCCTTTGAGGCGGGTCTGGCCGGACTCGAAGTCGGTCGACACGCGGAAAGACGGATCTTCCGCTGCCAGACGCTGCAGGGCGAGCGCCAGCTTCTCCTGGTCGGCTTTAGTCTTCGGCTCGATCGCGATCTCGATGACCGGCTCGGGGAATTCCATTTTCTCGAGGATGACCGGATGGGCCGGGTCGCACAGCGTGTCGCCCGTGGTCGATTCCTTGAGGGCGGCCACCGCGACGATGTCGCCGGCGAAGGCTTCCTTGATGTCCTTGCGGTCGTTCGCATGCATTTCGAGCATGCGGCCGATACGCTCCTTCTTGTCCTTGGTGGAGTTGAGCAGCGTGGTGCCAGCATTCAGCGTGCCCGAATAGATGCGGCAGAACGTGATCGAACCGACGAACGGGTCGTCCATGATCTTGAAGGCCAGCATCGACAGTGGAGCATCGTCCGTCTGCGGGCGCTCGATTTCCGAGTCGTCTTTCGGGTCGATGCCTTTGACGGCCGGCACGTCGAGCGGCGACGGCAGGTAATCGACGACGGCGTCGAGCAGCGGCTGCACGCCCTTGTTCTTGAAGGCAGAGCCGCACAGCACCGGGAAGAACGTCGATTCCAGCACGGCCTTGCGGATAAGCCTCTTGATCGTGGCGGTGTCCGGCTCCTTGCCTTCGAAGAAGGCAGCCATGACGTCGTCATCGAGTTCGGCGACCGCTTCGATGAGCTTGGCGCGGTATTCGGCGGCCTGCTCGGCCATGTCTTCCGGGATCGGCACGATGTCGAATTTCGCGCCGAGCGATTCATCGTGCCACACGATGCCGCGCATCTCGACGAGATCTACCACGCCCTTGAACGTGTTCTCGATGCCGATCGGGAGCTGCAGCGGAACAGGCTTCACGCCCAGGCGCTTCACCAGATCGTTGACGCAGTTGTAAAAGTCCGCGCCGATCTTGTCCATCTTGTTCGCGAAGACGATCCGCGGAACGTTGTACTTGTCGGCCTGGCGCCAGACGGTTTCCGTCTGCGGCTCGACTCCCTGGTTGCCGTCCAGCACCGCAACGGCGCCGTCGAGAACGCGCAACGAGCGCTCGACCTCGATCGTGAAATCGACGTGTCCGGGCGTATCGATGATGTTCAGGCGTTTGTCCTGCCAGAAGCAGGTCGTGGCGGCGGACGTAATCGTGATGCCGCGCTCTTGTTCCTGTTCCATCCAGTCCATCGTGGCCGCGCCATCGTGGACTTCGCCGATCTTGTGCGACTTGCCCGAGTAGAAGAGCACGCGCTCGGTCGTGGTTGTCTTGCCGGCGTCGATGTGCGCCATGATCCCGAAGTTTCGGTAGTCTTCGAGTTTATGTGTGCGAGGCATGGGGAGCCCTCTGAATTCGTATTGCGGCGAACCGCTGGATTACCAGCGGTAGTGCGAGAACGCGCGGTTGGCTTCCGCCATCCGGTGCGTGTCTTCGCGCTTCTTCACCGCCGAACCGCGGCCGTGAGCTGCGTCGAGCATCTCCGCTGCGAGACGGTCTTCCATCGTGTTTTCCGAACGGGCGCGCGCTGCGATGATAAGCCAGCGGATCGCAAGAGCCTGACGGCGCTCGGGACGAACTTCGACAGGAACCTGATACGTGGCTCCGCCGACGCGACGCGAACGGACTTCAACCGACGGCGCGACATTGCCGAGAGCTTCGTGGAACAGTTCCGGCGCCGGGCGCTTGGATTTCGTGGCCACGGTTTCCAGCGCACCGTAGACGATCTTCTCGGCGGCAGACTTCTTCCCCTGGTACATAACCTGGTTCATGAAGCGGGTGATGACCTGATCGCCATACTGGGCGTCGGGAAGGACCTGGCGTTTTTCTGCGCGGTGGCGACGGGACATTTCTAACTCTGCTCAGCTTATTTCGGACGCTTCACGCCGTAATGCGAACGGCGCTTCTTGCGGTCTTTGACGCCCTGGGTGTCCAGGACGCCGCGGAGAATGTGGTAACGCACGCCCGGAAGGTCTTTTACGCGGCCGCCGCGGATCAGCACAACCGAGTGTTCCTGCAGGTTGTGGCCTTCGCCCGGGATGTAGCAGACGGCCTCGTGCTGCGTGGTGAGACGCACTTTGGCGACCTTCCGGAGAGCCGAGTTCGGCTTCTTTGGGGTCGTCGTGTAGACGCGCGTGCAGACGCCGCGCCGCTGGGGGCACCCTTTGAGCGCCGGGACCTTATTACGGGCCGGCTTGTCGTGCCGCGGCTTGCGGATCAGCTGCTGAATCGTAGGCATCTACCCTCTCGTCACACCAAATCGCCGGGCCATCTGGACCAATTCGGCGCGTCTTGCCTGCAAAAACATTTGCCGTGACAACCCGCTAGGCTGCCCCGGCCGAACTCTATAGGAGGCTTTCGCTCTCTTAGGACACATCGCCTTAACCGCGTTTGGAATAGATTCCACGGCCGGTCGGGCAATGTGAGCCGGGGCTATACTGGCCTCCCCTACCGGGGTCAAGTGCGGCAAAGGTCGGAATCTGCGCCTCGCGGCGGCGTGTTCCGCCCTATGATTCCCAACCATTCCGCCGCCCCGACCAGAATCGAGTTCAGCGAGACGAACCGCCACATTCCACAGCTGAAAGGATTGGCCGGCAACGTCAGGCGATGTAGAGCGCCCGCGTCCAGATATTACGCCGTTCATCCGGCCGGCAATACAATCTAGGCCGATTGCTGCCGTCGGCATCTGCGATGAACCGGCCGGCCGCGATGTCATACGGTTCGCGCCAGAAAGTCCGCCATTCTCCGGTTGCGTAAGGAGTGAAATATGAACAGTCGCAGGAATAGTGGTGGGTCACCTAGCTGAGCTGGGTACGCCCGGGCTCCAAGATGGGCGAGCCGCCATAGAACAGGTTCGCTGCCTATCTGAAGGCCTGACCTGGCGAGATCGTCGCTGTTTCGCCGCGAATGCCTGCATCCCTCGCCGCGGCGTCGACATGGCCGCCACATCCCACCTGTCGCCACCTTGCAGGTCGGCGTTCGTAATGCCGGCAGACGATGACCGCCCCGGGGAATAGAGCAGCGGCCCGGAATCTGGGTGTATGTTCTCGAGCGCAACCCAGACCCCACACATGAATCCGGACGGAATCGAATTGAAGAAATAGGTGTCGGAGCGGGTCTCCTGCTGCGATCCGCGGGGAAAGTTCAGCATCCGAAACGCGAACGCCTCTCTTTGTTGAAGCTCGCCCAGAAAGTCCTGCGCCTTCCCGTTGACCGCAGACGCTTGAAAGCGCCGTTGAGCCGCCAGGCGTCGCGCACGCGGGTCTTGCTGATCGGCTTTGTATAGGCCGCGACCTCAGCGAGATCGTTTTCCGAGAACCCGAAATCTCGGATCAGGTAGCCTTTTTCGCGGTACTCTGTGGCTGCTTCAGCGAAATCAGGTCTGTTTCAAAGCGTCTTGGCGCGTTTCTGGTAGTCCGCCCCCGGCAGGTCAAACGATGGCGCCGCCGGAAGTTCTTCCGGCTTCCGGTCGCCCAGCCTGTCGCCGTATCGCCATCCGGCTTCTTCTCTCGGCTAGCCCCCCTAACGCAGAAAGGACGCGGGATCCGCTTCGGGATCCTGCGTCCTGACTGGGTCGCAGTCTGAGGCTGCGCTACTCGGCCGGCGGCAGCGCCGGGACAGGTTGATTGACCTTGCGTTGCTCCTTCAGGCGAACATCGCGATCGGTGGCGATCTTACGGTATTTCCGCAGGGCACCGCCCGTGCCGGCCGGGATGAGACGGCCGACAATGACGTTCTCCTTGAGGCCTTCAAGCGGATCGACCTTGCCCTGGATCGCCGCTTCCGTGAGGACGCGGGTCGTCTCCTGGAAAGACGCCGCCGAGAAGAAGGAGCGGGTCTGCAGCGAGGCCTTGGTGATGCCGAGCAGGACGCGCATGCCCTTGGCGGGCTCGCGGCCGGCGCGGATCGCCGCAGCGTTGGCTTCCTCGAACTCCAGCGAGTCGACAGCTTCACCGGCGAGCAGCGTGGTCGAGCCGCCCTCGGAGATCTCTACCTTCTTCAGCATCTGGCTGACGATCACTTCGATGTGCTTGTCATCGATCGGAACGCCTTGCAGGCGATAGACCTTCTGGATTTCGTTCACGAGGTAGTCGGCCAGCGCTTCGACGCCAAGAATGGACAAGATGTCCTGCGGCGCTGGATTGCCCTCGAGCAGGTATTCGCCTTTCTTCAGCAGATCGCCTTCCTGGACCATGAGGTGCTTGGTCTTCGGCACCAGATATTCCATCGGCTCCGCGCCGTCCTCTTCCGGCACCAGACGAACGCGGCGCTTGTTCTTGTAGTCGCGACCGAACTCCACCTTGCCGGTGATCTCCGCGATGATCGCGTGATCCTTCGGACGGCGGGCTTCGAACAGCTCGGCCACGCGCGGCAGACCGCCCGTGATGTCCCGTGTCATGGCCCCGCCGGTCTGAACACGCGCGAGCGTGTCGCCCGGACGAACTTCGTCGCCTTCAGTCACCGACAGGATCGCGTCCACCGGCAGGAAGTAGCGCGCCTGTACACCGCCGGCGTGCTTGATCGGCGCGCCATTGTCGTCAACCAGCACGATGCATGGCTTGAGCTCGACCTTCTTCGATCCGGTGCGGGCATCGATCACCACCTTGTTGGCGATGCCGGTCGCTTCGTCCGTCTCGTCGCGGGTCGTGACGCCCTCGATCAGGTCCTCGAACTTCACCTTGCCGGCGAGGTCGGTGACGATTGGCGTCGCGAACGGATCCCAGTCAGCCACGCGCTCGCCGCGCTTCACCTTGTCGCCGTCGCCATAGCGCAGACGCGCGCCATAGACCGGCTTGAACGTCTGACGAATGCGTCCATCGGCGTCGATCAATTTGACCTCCATCGAACGGCCGTTGACCACCAGCGTGCCGTCGTCGCGTTTGACGGTCGATGGGTTGTCGAAGCGCACTTCGGAGTCGAAGGCGGCTTCCAGCGAGCTTTCGGTCGTGACCTGGGCGGCGCCGCCGATGTGGAAAGTACGCATCGTGAGCTGCGTGCCCGGTTCGCCGATCGACTGCGCAGCGATGACGCCAACAGCTTCACCGACGTTGACGCGCGTGCCGCGAGCAAGATCGCGACCATAGCACGAGGCGCAGCAGCCATTGCGGCTTTCGCAGGTCAGCACCGAGCGAACCAGGATGCGGTCGACGCCAGCCTTGTCGATCTGGGAGGCGATATCTTCGTCTAAATAGGTGTTGGCCGGAGCGATGATCGCGCCGGTGTTCGGGTGCTTGATGTCTTCCGCCGTCGTCCGGCCGAGCGTGCGTTCGGCCAGCGAGACGATGACATCCGCGCCTTCCATGACCGCCGCGAGCGTGATTCCCTTGTCGGTGCCGCAATCCTCTTCCGTGATGATGCAGTCCTGCGCCACGTCGACCAGGCGACGCGTGAGGTAGCCCGAGTTCGCCGTCTTGAGCGCCGTGTCGGCGAGGCCCTTACGCGCGCCGTGCGTCGAGTTGAAATACTCGAGAACGGTGAGTCCTTCCTTGAAGTTCGACACGATCGGCGTCTCGATGATCTCGCCCGACGGCTTGGCCATCAGGCCGCGCATGCCGGCGAGCTGCTTCATCTGGTTTTTCGAACCACGAGCGCCCGAGTGGGCCATCATGAAGACCGAGTTGAGCTCGCCCGTACCGGTCGCCCCAGCGGCGTCCATCATGGCGTCGGCAACCTTGTCCGTACATGCTGACCACGCGTCGACCACCTTGTTGAACTTCTCGCCGCGCGTGATGAGGCCATCGGCGTATTGCCGCTCGTATTCGTTCACCAGCTTGCGCGTGTCGGCGACCAGTTTGTCCTTCGCTTTCGGAATGACCATGTCATCCTTGCCGAAGGAGATCCCCGCGCGCGCAGCTTCCTTGAAGCCCAGGGCCATAATGCGATCGCAGAAGATGACCGTCGCCTTCTGGCCGCAGTTCCGGTAGACGATGTCGATCAGTTTCCCGACCGATTTCTTCGTCATCAGTTCGTTGGCGACGCTCGGGTCCATGCCTTTTTCGCGCGGCAGGCAGTCCGCAATCATCATGCGGCCCGGCGTAGTGTTGTAGACCTTCGGCGCGTCCTTGCCGTTCTCATCCTTGGTGATGAAACGCGCCTTGACGCGGGAGTGCAGCGACACCTTGCCCGCGGCGAGCGCGTGCTCGATCTCCGCGAGGTCGGAGAACATCATGCCTTCGCCGAGGGCTTTTTCGCGTTCGATCGAGAGATAGTAGAGACCGAGAACGATGTCCTGAGACGGCACGATGATCGGGCGGCCGTTGGCGGGCGAGAGGATGTTGTTGGTCGACATCATCAGCACGCGCGCTTCTAGCTGCGCCTCGAGCGACAGAGGAACGTGCACAGCCATCTGGTCGCCGTCGAAGTCAGCGTTGAACGCGGCGCAGACAAGCGGGTGCAGCTGGATAGCCTTGCCCTCGATCAACTTCGGCTCGAACGCCTGGATGCCCAGGCGGTGAAGCGTCGGCGCACGGTTGAGTAGAACCGGATGCTCGCGGATCACCTCTTCGAGGATATCCCAGACTTCCGGCTTTTCTTTTTCGACCAGCTTCTTCGCGGCCTTCACCGTGCCCGCGAGACCCTTGGCGTCGAGACGCGCGTAGATGAACGGCTTGAATAGTTCGAGCGCCATCTTCTTCGGCAGGCCGCACTGGTGGAGCTTAAGCTCCGGACCGACGACGATGACCGAACGACCCGAATAGTCGACGCGCTTGCCGAGCAAGTTCTGACGGAACCGGCCCTGCTTGCCCTTCAACATGTCGGACAGCGATTTCAGCGGGCGCTTGTTGGTGCCTGTGATGACGCGGCCGCGGCGGCCGTTGTCGAACAGCGCATCGACCGACTCCTGCAGCATCCGCTTCTCGTTGCGAATGATGATGTCCGGCGCGCGGAGCTCCATCAGGCGCTTCAGGCGGTTGTTGCGGTTGATCACGCGGCGATAGAGATCGTTGAGATCCGACGTCGCGAAGCGGCCGCCATCGAGCGGCACCAGCGGACGCAGGTCCGGCGGGATGACCGGAACGATCGTCAGCACCATCCACTCCGGGCGACAGCCCGACGCAATGAAGCTCTCGACCAGCTTCAGGCGCTTGGCGATTTTCTTCGGCTTCAATTCGCCCGTGGCTTCCGCCAGTTCGGCGCGTAGCCGCTCGGCCTCGGCTTCGAGGTCATAACCTTTCAGCAGCTCGCGGATCGCCTCGGCGCCGATGTGCGCCGTGAACGAGTCCTCGCCGAGTTGCTCGGCCTGCTGCATGTACTCCTCTTCCGTGAGGAGCTGCTTTTCCTTGAGCGGGGTCAGGCCCGGCTCAGTGACGATATAGCTTTCGAAGTAGAGCACACGCTCCACATCCTTCAGCGCCATGTCCAGCATCAGCGAGATGCGCGAGGGCAGCGACTTCAGGAACCAGATGTGGGCGACCGGCGCCGCCAGATCGATGTGGCCCATGCGCTCGCGACGAACGCGAGCAAGCGTCACTTCAACGCCGCACTTTTCGCAGGTCACGCCGCGATACTTGATGCGCTTGTACTTGCCGCACAGGCACTCGTAATCCTTGATCGGCCCGAAGATGCGCGCGCAGAACAGGCCGTCACGCTCAGGCTTGAACGTGCGGTAGTTGATCGTCTCCGGCTTCTTGATCTCGCCCGAGGACCACTTCCGGATCTCTTCCGGGCTCGCAATCGCGATGCGAATGGCCTCGAATGTCGGGACCGGAGTGTTAGGGCTGAACAGGTTCGTGATTTCCTGGCTCATCCTGATTTAGTCTCCCTCTTGGGGTGACCGTGGAGCCCTCGAGCTCCACGGATATGCATTGCGAAAGGCGTGACGGCGGCGACAGTCAGATGTCGGCGCCCTCCTCCGCAGGTTCGGGTTCGCCCTCGAGCAGTTCGACGTTGAGACCGAGCGAACGCATCTCTTTGACAAGCACGTTGAACGATTCCGGAATGCCGGCCTCGAACGTGTCGTCACCGCGCACGATCGCCTCATAGACCTTGGCGCGGCCCGCCGTGTCATCCGACTTGACCGTCAGCATCTCTTGCAGCGTGTAGGCGGCGCCGTAGGCTTCGAGCGCCCACACCTCCATCTCGCCGAAGCGCTGGCCGCCGAACTGCGCCTTGCCGCCCAGCGGTTGCTGGGTGACGAGCGAGTACGGGCCGGTCGAACGGGCGTGGATCTTCTCGTCCACCAGGTGGTGGAGCTTGAGGAGATACTTGTAGCCCACCGTGACCTTGCGGGTGAAACGCTCACCCGTGCGGCCGTCGTGCAGATAGACTTGCCCCGACGAGTCGAGGCCGGCCTTCTTCAGCATCACCGCGATGTCGTCCTCGTCCGCGCCGTCGAACACAGGCGTGGCGATCGGAACGCCCTTGGTCAGGTTCGAGGCAAGCTCTTCCATCTCGTCATTGGACTTCGGCAGCTCTTCGTCTTCGCCATAGGCGTCGCGCAGAGCCTTCTGGAGGGACTTGCCGTCTTTCGAATGACGGTACTCCTTCAGGGCGGCGTCGATCATCTTGCCGATGCCGTTGCAGGCCCAGCCCATGTGCGTTTCGAGGATCTGGCCGACGTTCATGCGCGAAGGCACGCCCAGCGGGTTCAGAACGATGTCGACCGGCGTGCCGTCATCAAGATAAGGCATGTCCTCGAGCGGGTTGATCTTGGAGATAACCCCCTTGTTGCCATGACGACCGGCCATCTTGTCGCCCGGCTGCAGCTTGCGCTTCACCGCGACGAACACTTTCACGACCTTCATCACGCCCGGAGGCAGGTCGTCGCCGCGCTGCACCTTCTCGATCTTGTCCGCGATGCGGGCTTCGATCAGGGCCACCGAGTCGTCATAGGAGCCTTTGAGCGCCTTTAGTTGCGAGTCGATCGCGTCGTCGTCGACGCCGATCTTCCAGAGATCGGACGACGATTGCTCACCGAGAAGCTCCTCGGTGATGTCGGTCTTCTTGCCGCCGCGGGCGACAGCTTTCTGGCCGACTAGCAGCGACTTGAGGCGAGAGAGAGCATCGCGTTCGATGATCGCGATCTCGTCATCCTTGTCGGTCATCAGCTGGTCGATCTGCTCGCGCTCGATCTGGAGCGCGCGCTGGTCCTTGTCCACGCCGTGACGGTTGAACACGCGAACTTCCACCACCGTGCCCGTCGCCCCCGGAGGCATGCGGAGCGAGGTGTCGCGGACGTCCGAGGCTTTCTCGCCGAAGATGGCGCGGAGGAGTTTCTCTTCCGGCGTCATCGGGCTCTCGCCCTTCGGCGTGACCTTGCCGACTAGGATGTCGCCGGCGGCGACTTCAGCGCCGACCGCCACGATGCCCGCCTCGTCAAGGTTGCGCAGGGCTTCCTCGCCGACGTTCGGAATGTCGCGGGTGATCTCTTCCGGTCCGAGCTTGGTGTCGCGGGCGGCGATCTCGAACTCTTCGATGTGGATCGAGGTGAACACGTCGTCGCGCACGATGCGCTCGGAGATCAGGATCGAGTCTTCGAAGTTGTAACCGTTCCACGGCATGAACGCGACGAGCACGTTCCGGCCGAGCGCCAGTTCGCCCAGATCGGTCGAGGGACCGTCAGCGATAATGTCGCCCTTAGAGACCTTGTCGCCGACTTTCACGATCGGGCGCTGGTTGATGCACGAATTCTGGTTCGAGCGCTGGTACTTGGCGAGACGGTAGATATCGACGCCCGACTTCGAGTTATCGAGGTCGTCCGTCGCGCGCACGACGATACGCGTCGCGTCCACCTGCTCAATAATGCCGCCGCGGCGAGCCGCAACAGCCGCGCGGCTGTCACGCGCCACGATACCTTCCAGGCCGGTGCCGACCAGCGGCGCCTCCGTCTGGATCAGCGGCACGGCCTGCCGCTGCATGTTCGAACCCATCAGCGCGCGGTTGGCGTCATCGTTCTCGAGGAAGGGGATGAGCGCCGCGGCCACGGAGACAACCTGCTTGGGAGACACGTCGATATAGTCGATGGCGTCGCGCGCCACGAGCATGGCGTCGCGCGCAGGTCCGACCCGCGCGTTGACGAACTCGTTCTGCAGCACGCCCTTGGCGTCCATCTTCGCGTTCGCCTGGGCGATCGAGTAGCGCTGCTCCTCCATCGCCGAGAGGTACTTCACCTCTTGCGTCAGCTTGCCGTCCTTCACCTTCCGGTACGGGCTCTCGATGAAGCCGTACTTGTTGATGCGGGCGTGGGTGGCCAGCGAGTTGATCAGGCCGATGTTCGGCCCCTCCGGCGTTTCGATCGGGCAGATGCGGCCGTAGTGGGTCGGGTGCACGTCGCGCACTTCGAAGCCCGCACGCTCGCGCGTGAGGCCGCCCGGCCCGAGCGCCGAAAGACGACGCTTGTGCGTGATCTCGGAGAGCGGGTTGGTCTGATCCATGAACTGCGAGAGCTGCGAGGAACCGAAGAACTCGCGCACGGCGGCGACCACCGGCTTTGCGTTGATCAGATCGTGCGGCATGACGGTATCGATATCGACCGATGACATGCGTTCCTTGATGGCGCGCTCCATCCGGACGAGGCCGACGCGGAACGAGTTCTCGAGCAGTTCGCCGACCGAACGGACGCGGCGATTGCCGAGGTTGTCGATGTCGTCGACTTCGCCCTTGCCGTCCTTGAGGTCGAGCACCGTGCGCATTACGGAAACGATGTCTTCCTCGCGCAGCGTGCGCTGCGTGTCGGGAGCTTCCATTCCGAGGCGCATGTTCATCTTCACACGGCCGACGGCCGAGAGGTCATAGCGCTCGCGATCGAAGAACAGCTGGTTGAACAGCGCTTCGCCGGCTTCGAGCGTCGGCGGTTCGCCGGGGCGCATGACGCGGTAGATGTCCGACAGCGCGTCGACGCGCGACGTCGCCTTGTCCACCTTCAGCGTATTGCGCAGCCACGGGCCGCGGGCGTTGTCGCCATCGGTGTCGAGCAGCTGGATCGACTTGACCTTGGCGTCGCGCAGCGCGGCCACGGTCTCTTCCGTCAGCTCGTCGCCAGCTTCCGCATAGATCTCGCCGGTTGCGGCGTTGATCACGTCCTCGCCGATGAACTTGCCTTCCAGGAAGGTCGACGGAACCAGGATGTCCTGCAGACCATCAGCCTCGGCTTTCTTGGCCTTGACCGGTGTGATCTTCTTGCCGGCCGGGAAGACGGCCTTGCCGGTCTTCTTGTCGACCAGTTCGAACTCCGGGCGCGCGCCTTTCCAGCGGTCAGCCGAGAAGCCTGTGACCCAGCCCGCCTTGTCCAGCTTGTAAGTCACCTTGTTGTAGAAGGTGTCCATGATCTTGCCGCCGGAATAGCCGAGCGCCTGCAGCAGTACCGTCGCCGGCAGCTTGCGCTTGCGGTCAATGCGGACGTGGAGGATGTCCTTGGCGTCGAATTCGAAGTCGAGCCACGAGCCGCGATACGGGATCACGCGCGCGGCGAACAGCAGCTTGCCCGAGGCGTGGGTCTTGCCCTTGTCGTGGTCGAAGAAGACGCCTGGCGAGCGGTGCATCTGGGAGACGATCACGCGCTCGGTGCCGTTGATGATGAAGGTGCCTTTGTCCGTCATCAGCGGAATGTCGCCAAGATATACGTCCTGCTCCTTGATGTCCTTGATCGACTTCGCGCCGGTCTCTTCGTCCGTCTCGAACACGATCAGGCGCAATTTTACTTTCAGGGGCGCAGCGAAGTTGAGGTCGCGCTGCATGCACTCCTGCACGTCGAACTTGGGAGCCTCGAACTCATACGAGATGTATTCGAGCGTGGCGCGGTCGGAGAAATCCTTGATCGGGAACACCGACTTGAAAACAGCTTCCAGCCCTTCAGCCTCACGCTTTTCGGCGGGCGTATGCATCTGCAGGAACTGTTCATAGGACGCGCGTTGAACCTCGATCAGGTTCGGCATCAAGACTGTTTCAGTGATTGCTCCGTAGGATTTCCGAATACGTTTCTTCGCCGTGAACGACAGAGCCATGTCTTGGTCAGCTCGCTTTTTCTGGGCCGCAGCATCCACCCCTGGGACCGGGACAGCGCCGTTGGACCGTTAGTATCCGGTGCGCAAAAGACGATCCGAAATTCAGACCGCCCGATAATTCTACACCACCCGTCAACCCCGTTCGCGCGCGGAGCAAAAGGCGGTGCGCGCCGCCGGAGGGACACACCCTCCGGCGGCGCGCATAAGACCTTACTTGATCTCGACCTTGGCGCCGGTTTCTTCCAGCTTCTTCTTGATGGTCTCGGCTTCTTCCTTCGACACGCCTTCCTTGACAGCCTTGGGAGCAGCTTCGACCAGGTCTTTCGCTTCTTTCAGGCCGAGGCTCGGCACGACTTCGCGAACGACTTTGATCACGTTGATTTTCTTGTCGCCGGCTTCCTTCAGGATGACGGTGAACTCGGTCTGGGCTTCAGCAGCCGGGGCAGCCGGACCGCCAGCGGCGGGAGCAGCAGCGGCTACCGGAGCAGCAGCCGAAACGCCCCACTTTTCTTCGAGAAGTTTGGCGAGGTCAGCGGCTTCGAGAACGGTGAGCGAGGACAGGTCCTCGACGATTTTATCAAGTTTCGACATTTCAGGATTTCCTTGAGTTCGGGTGTGTGACTTCGAATTTCACGTATCGGAGCAGGTCTCAGGCGGCGTCCTTGTTGGCGTAAGCGCCAATGACACGAGCGAGCTGAGCAGCCGGCGCAGCCACGATTCCGGCGATCTTGGTCGCCGGAGCCTGGATGAGGCCGATGATCTTGCCGCGGAGCTGGTCCAGCGACGGCAGCGAAGCGAGTTGCTTCACGCCATTCTGGTCAAGCACCTGGTCGCCCATGAGCGCGCCAACGAGAACGAGCTTTTCGTTCCCCTTAGCGAAGTCCGCCACGACTTTTGAAGCCGCGACCGGATCGGGTGAGTAGGCGATCGCCACGGGGCCAACGAACATTGCCCCCGCCTTGTCGCCGCCACGGCCGTCCAGTGCGATTTTCGCAAGCCGGTTCTTGATGACCTTCAGAGCCGCGCCTTCGCCTTTCAGCTTCACGCGCAGATCCGTGAGCTCACGCACGGTCAATCCGGAATATTGCGTGACGACGATCACGCCGGCGTCGGCGAAGACCTTCTTATAGGCCTCCATCGCCACCGCTTTTCCAGCTTTATCCATATGCGGTCTCCAGGTTGGACGACCGGACAATCCGATCGCCCCAGGAAGCGCACGCAGGACAAGCGGCCGTTTCACCCTTTCCAGCTATCCGGAAGCGTATACGCTGCCGGACAGTTACGGAGAGAGCGCGCGGTCCGCATGACCAACGTGCCCCCGTCCCAGGGCAGAAACGAACTCAAGGGTGTCGTCGTTAGCGACTGCGCCAACTACGCACCCTGTCCCGTCACACCCCGTCTCATGCAGGAAATTGAGGAGCAAAACCAGATAGTTAGCTGGTTTGTATGCTTTGCTCCACCTGCAATCTTGGACGAGAAACGGGAGCGCGTATTAACGAATCTCCCGCTCAGGGGGCTCCTATAGCCGCCCACCCGCTTTGTTGCAAGCGGGGCCTTGCTTTTTTCCCAAATGCTGATCCGGCCAATGAAAACGGCCAAAAATCGGCGAGAAATCACCGCTGAAACGCGGGAATGAACAATGCCACATTCTTCTTCAACAAGGACGTCAGCCACACACAAAACAGCGAGGCCGACGGAACTCTCCGCCGCCTCGCCTTTGTCTTGTCCGGCGGTCGCAGCCTACTGAGCCGGAGTCTGGGAGATGTCCGTAACGTCAATCGAGACACCCGGGCCCATGGTCGAAGAGATCGCGATCTTCTTGACGTAGGTGCCTTTCGCGCCCGACGGACGGGCCCGAACCAGCGCGCCAACGAAGGCGCGCACGTTCTTCTCGATGTCGGCTTCTGAGAACGAGGCCTTGCCCACGCCAGCGTGGATAATGCCCGTTTTCTCGGCGCGGAACTCGACCGAACCGCCCTTGGCGTCCTTGACGGCCTGGGAGACGTTCGGGGTCACGGTGCCGACTTTCGGGTTCGGCATCAGGCCTTTCGGGCCTAGCACCTTACCGAGGCGGCCGACGAGGCCCATCATGTCCGGCGTGGCGATGACGCGGTCGAAATCGACCTTGCCGCCGTTCACCGTCTCAAACAGGTCTTCCGCGCCGACGATGTCTGCGCCGGCGGCGCGGGCTTCGTCAGCCTTCTTGTCGCGGGCGAACACGGCGACGCGCACCGTCCGGCCCGTTCCGGCCGGTAGGCTTACGACGCCGCGGACGTTCTGGTCCGCCTGTTTTGGGTCGATGCCGAGATTCACGGCGATCTCGATCGTCTCGTCGAACTTCGCTTTCGCGTTGCCCTTCACGATCTTAACGGCGTCGGTGACCTTGTAGACCTTGGTCGGGTCGACGTTCTTGCGCGCTGCAACAGTGCGTTTTCCGAGTGCCATTGGATCAAGCTCCCGTCACTTGCAGACCCATCGCACGGGCGGAGCCGGCGATGATCTTGGCGCCTGCGTCCACGTCGTTCGTGTTTAGGTCTTTGAGCTTCTTCTTCGCGATTTCGCGGCACTGATCCATCGTGACCGTACCGGCGCTGTCGCGGCCCGGCAGTTTCGAGCCGGACTGGATCTTCGCCGCCTGCTTCAGAAGGTAGGACGCTGGCGGTGTCTTGATCTCGAAGGTGAACGACTTGTCCTGATAATACGTGATCACCACGGGAAGGGGCGTGCCCTTCTGTTCCTGCGCGGTCCTTGCGTTGAAGGCCTTGCAGAATTCCATGATGTTGATGCCGCGCTGACCGAGAGCGGGGCCGATTGGCGGAGACGGGTTTGCCGCTCCGGCGGGAACCTGAAGCTTCAGGCTCCCCAGCAGTTTCTTCGCCATGTTTCCCTCTTTGTGGCAGCCTGAGAGGTATTAGCCCTCAGGCGGGCCTTCCCGGACCATCCGGAAAGGCGGGGGTTCGTGGTGCGGTTCGACCCAGGTCTTTGGGTCTCCTCCCACGCGAGGGGCGGCTCATACATGGTCGGGATGGCTTTGGGAAGCCGGAAATGGCTACCACCGTGCGCTGGCCGGGCGACATGGCCGCTTTCCTTGGAACGCCGCGGGACTAGCAATCGTTATTGAGGCGAGCGTCAGCCCCACGCGAAAGGCCCAGCCATGAAGAGGAACATGATCTGCCTCTGGTACAACAGGGATGCTGCGGCAGCCGCGCGCTTCTATGCGCAAGTCTTTCCCGACAGCTTGGTGGGGACGGCGCACCGCGCGCCTTCGAAGCGACGCTGGACATGGAGAAGATCGACGTCGCAGCCATAGAGGCGGCCCATCGCGGCAAGTAGCGTCGCTTCTTTGGGGACGCCGGCCGGAGCCGGCGAAAGGTCCTAGATCTTTTCGACCTGACCGTATTCCAGATCGACGGGCGTCGACCGGCCGAAGATCGTGACTGTCACCTTCAGGCGGCCCGTGGCTTCGTCGATCGAATCCACCGCGCCTTCGAAGCCCGAGAACGGACCTTCGTTGACCTTGATCTTCTCGCCGATCTCGAACTGGATCCGCGCGCGCGGACGTTCGGCGGCGCCGGCTTCAATCTTGCCGAGGATCTGGTCGACCTGCTTTTGCGGCACCGGCAGGGGCTTCTTGCCGCCCTCGGCGCCGAGGAAGCCCGTGACCTTCGGAGTGTTCTTGATAAGGTGGTAGGCCTCATCCGTCATCTGCATCTTCACCAGCACATAGCCGGGCATGTGGCGTTTCTCGACCGTGCGCTTACGGCCGCGCACGACCTCCACGACTTCCTCGGTCGGCACTTCGATTTCCTCGATCAGGTCCGACAGGCCCTGCATTTCGGCCTGCTCACGAATGGTCGAGGCGACCTTTTTCTCGAAGTTCGAGTAAGCGTGAACGATATACCAGCGTCCGTCAGCCATCAGCGAGAGATCCCCGTCGTAACCCCGACCAGAAGCTTCACGATGCTGTCGGTAGCGTAGAAGAAGATCGCGGCCACCACGACCATCACCACCACCATGATCGACGCAACCATCGTTTCCTTGCGCGTCGTCCATGTCACCTTGCGGCCTTCAGCCTGAACCTGGCTGAAGAACGTGATAGGGCCGACCCGCTTTTTCGGCGGCGTACTCGAAGCAGTCTCGGAGGTTCCGGTGGGCGTTTTCATGAAATTCCGGGGTGTGGACGGGACCGTCTAAGGCAAAGGGGCCCTGTCGTCCATGGGTTTTGTAACGGCAGGCTGACAAGATGCGTAAGCAGGAAGCCGGGAAGCGGAAACCCCTAAAATAAGGGGCGCCCCCGCCACACCATCCGCCCGCTCACCATTCCGGGGTCCGAGAGGGCCTAGATTGGTATCCACTTCGGACGGAACGTCTTCAGCCAGATGGCCATGATCCAGCGGGCGACGATGACCGCGGTAAAGAACGAGGTAATAACGCCGATCACCAGGGTCAGGGCGAAGCCCCGCACCGGTCCCGAACCCAGGTTGAACATGACCAGCGCCGCCACGACGTGGGTCACGTTGGCGTCGATGATGGTCGCCATCGCGTGGTCATACCCCGCCTCGACCGACGTGATCGGCGACCGCCCGTTCCGCTTCTCCTCGCGAATCCTCTCGAAAATCAGCACGTTGTAGTCAACCGCCATACCCATGGTCAGCAGGATGCCGGCAATGCCCGGCAATGTCAGCGTCGCCCCGAAGAACGACAGTACGCCGATCATCATCACCATGTTCAGCAGCAGCGCGATCACCGCAAACACACCCAGCAGGCCGTAGGCGATGATCATGAACACGGCGACCAGCCCAACGCCCACAACAGACGCCATCACGCCGGCACGGATCGAATCCGCGCCAAGGCTCGCGTCCACCACCCGCCGTTCGGCCACTTTCAGTCTGGCCGGGAGCGCGCCCGAGCGCAGCACGACGGCCATCTGTTCGGCTTCCTCGATCGTGAAGTTGCCCGTGATCCGCCCGCTACCGCCCGTGATGGGGCTCTGGATAACAGGCGCCGACACGATGCGGTCGTCGAGTACAATAGCGAAGCGCTGGCCCACATTCTTCTGTGTCTCGTCGCCGAAACGCTTCGCGCCCGCCGGATGAAGCTGGAAAGCGATGCTGGCGCCGCCGGTTTCGTCGAAGTCCTGACGCGCGCCGGAGAGATCCGAACCCTGGATGATCGCATCGAGATGGATCACCTCGATCTGGCCCTTGACGCTGTCGTCGGGCAACGCGACACGGTTGTTGCGCGGCTCGCCCGGCGTGTAGTCAGCGACGTTGGCGGCCGGATCGACCATGTTGAACGTGAGCACGCCCGTCTTGGTCAGCGTGCCGATCAGCGTGTCCATTTCAGACGGATTGAGGCCCGGAACCTCCACCAGAATACGGCTGTCGCCCTGCTTCTGGATGTTGGGCTCGACAAGGCCGGAGTTGTCCGAGCGCCGCCGCACAGCCTCTATCGAGCTAGAGAGCGCATCGACCTGCAGCTTGTCGAACCTGGTGTCGGAGAAGCGCACATCGATCGCGCCATCGGCCCGTTCGGTAATGATGTAATAGTCCTGCACACCGATCGAGCCAGCCGGCGGACGGCCCAGCGTCTTGATCCGCTCCAGAGCTTGCGCCCGATCGGCCGGGTTGCGCAGCTTCACGACGACAGCATCGCCTTCCGGGTTACGGCTGGTGACCGGGATCAGCGGCGTTTCGCGCAGCTTCTCGCCAATCGCCCGGTTCACATTGCGCAGCTCGTTCTGACGCAACTCAACCGGATCGACCTCAAGCAGGATCGACGCCCCGCCCTTCAGGTCGAGACCAAGGTTCAGCGGCTTGACCGGCAGCCAGCCGATATACTGCTGGCGCTGCTGTTCATTGAGCAGGTTCGGCAGACAAGTCAGCACCCCAAGCAGCAGGGTGATAAGGACAAGCGCGACCTTCCAAGGCGGAAAACGCAACAACATGGAAGATCAGCTTCCCTTGGAATCGTTCGCTGGCGTAGGCGCCGACGGGTTCTTCACCTCGACGATCATGCCGCGCACGATACGCAGCTTGCCGCCCTCGCCCGTGTCGAGAACTATCTCGTCGTCCTTCAGCGCGAAGATGCGGCCGATGATGCCGCCCTGGGTGATGACTGTGTCGCCCTTCTTCATTGCGGCGAGCATCGCGCGGTGCTTCTTCATGCGGTTGTTCTGCGGACGGATCAGCAGGAAGTAGAAAATCACGATCATGCCGATCGGCAGCATGAGGTTCAGCAGAAGCGACTCGGGACCACCGCCTGCCGCGGCCGCCGGGGCAGCGGCCTGCTGGAAGAACATCAGGAACGACGACATCAGGTCTCCGTGGAATCTCTCGACGCTCCCGCCAGACCGGGGGAGCTCATGGCGGGCGGACTATATCGGGAGACGCCCCCTTGGCAATGCACGGATATCCGGGGTCAATTCGTCTCTGGCGGGCGGTCGGTCCGAAGCGGCTGTACGAACGATTACCCCCGCAGCGGCGGCAGATGCCGCGTCGGATCGACCGGCTCCTTGCCCTTGCGCAGCTCGAAATGCACCTGCGTCGAACTGGCGTTTCCGGTCTGGCCTGCCGTCGCGATTGGTTGACCCTGCTTCACAAGGTCGCCCTCTTTCACGCGCATAGCATCGGAATGGGCGTAGGCCGTGACCCAGCCGCCGGGGTGGCGGATCAGGATCAGATTGCCGAACCCGGCAAGCTCGCTGCCCGCATAAACCACTTCTCCGCCCGCAGCCGCGCGCACTTCCGCGCCCGGCGTCGCTGAGATATTGACCCCGTCATTGCGAATCCCGTCAGCGGCCTGCCCGAAGCCCTTCAGTACATTCCCGGAAATCGGCCAGATGAAATCGTGCGCCGCCGATGAAACCGGAGGCGTCGATTTCTGAGACGCCGGAGCCGAAACCGGCAGCGCCGGCGACGGCGCGGAGACTATCGCGGGCGGCTTGGACGCCGCCTTCACCGCAGCGACGGCGACATCGCCCGTCAGCGAGATCGGCTTGTCGTCCGCAGGATTCGCGGCCGTCGCCTTCGCCATTGGAGCTTTCGCAACTGGCGTCCTGGCGCCCGGCGGCGCAAGCGCGGCCGTCGCCTTCGCCACCACGACAGGCGCCGCCTGCGGAGACGTCACCAGCTCCCGCAATTGCTCCCGCGCAAGCGGTGGCAACAGCAACTCATCACCCGGCCAGATCGCCCACGGCCGCGACATGCTGTTGAGAAGCGCGAGCGAGCGCGTATCCACATTGTAGCGGCGCGAAACCGAATAAAGCGTCTCGCCCTTCTCCACGACGTGCACATTCGGCGGCGGCAGATAGACCAGGTCGCCGCGATCGAGCGCATAAGGCGGCTCCAGCGCATTGGTCTCGATCAGCGCTCGCAGGTTGACCGAATACTTACGCGAAAGATCGTACAGCGTATCCCCGGCTTGAACTTCGATTGCCCGCGCCGCCGGATTGTCATGCGCCTGCCGCATCGCCCCGCCGGGACGCGACCCCGCCAGCGGCGTCAGGCTTTTCGCTTCCTCGACGGCGCTGGTCGCAGTCGGCGACAGGCCGACATCAACCACGCGCGGAACAGGCTCAGGGTTCACCGACGGTGCAATGGCCGGCGCAACAGGCGCAGATGCCACTGCTGCGGGCGCTGCCTTGCCCCGCGGCGCGCCGCCGCGAAAATCAATCGGCGCGGGACCAAGGGATTCCGGGTTCGACGCACACGCCGTCAGCCCCGCCGCAGCGGAGGCCAGCAGACAGGCGCGCAGGGCAAGATTTTTCACCTGAAAAAGTCTCCGGTCATCCGGGCGGAGAGTGCCCCGATCATGCTTACCGGAAGCTAAAGTTCGCGCGCCACGCCTGGTTGCAGTGCGCCAAACCTGCCTTTTTGCACCAGTGTTTCGCTAAAGCCGCCATCCGCTAGCTTCTCCAGCCGCACGATCAGCCCCTCCCCGTCCCGCTCAACCGGCAGTACGGCCACACCCCCAACAGCCAGCTGCCGCACGATCTCCCCCGGCAAGACTGGAACCGACCCCATCAGCAGCACCCGGTCGAACAGCGTCGCCTCCGGCCACCCCGCCAGTCCGTCCGCCAGCCGCAGCTCCACCCGCGACGACACGCCCAAGAGATCCAGCGTTGATCGCGCCCGGTCGACCAGCGTGCGATACCGGTCGATCGAACAGACCCGCCGCGCCAGCCGGCTCAGCACGGCCGCCACATAGCCCGACCCGCTGCCCACCTCGAGCACCGTATGCTCCCGCTGCAGCCCGAGCGCCTGCAGCATCACGCCCACCGTCACCGGCCGCGTCATCGTCTGCCCACAATCGATCGGCAGCTCTACATTCTCCCACGCATGCTCAGCGAACGGCCGCGGCACGAACACCTCGCGCGGCGTCTTCTCCAGCGCCTCGGTGAGGCGATGGTCCGTGACGCCCGACTGGCGCAGCGCCAGCACCAGCCGAGCCGCCTGAAAGCGCGGGTCGTCGGTCATTCCTCCGTCACCCTGAACGCCTTCGCCAGCTCCGTGCGATAGGCATGATGCGTCATGTCGATATGCAGCGGCGTCACCGAAACGCGGCCCTCATAGACCGCGCGCAGATCCGTTCCCTCCGGCGGCTTCGACGGTTTCGCCGTATACCCGATCCAGTAGTAGTCTGCGCCGCGCAAGTCCGTCCGCTTCTCCAGCGTCGACACCGCTTCGTCGCGAAAACCCTGGCTAGTTACCTCGACGCCGCCTACATCGCCCGGCAGCCGGTCTGGAAAGTTCACGTTCATCACGCAGTTCCGCGGCCATCCGCTTTTCAGCAAAGCCTTCAGCACACGCGGCCCCCACAGCCTGCCCGTCTCCCACGGCACAGGCTCGCCGCGCCGGTAGTTCCGCGCCTGGCTGAAAGCGATCGACGGAATCCCGAGATGCATCCCCTCGATCGCCGCCGCCACCGTGCCCGACTGGCTGGTATCCTCCGCGATATTCTGCCCGCGATTGACGCCGGACAGGATCAGGTCCGGCGGACTGTCCGCGAGAATGTCCTTCACCGCCAGCAGCACTGCATCCGCCGGCGTCCCCTGCACCGCATAGCGTTTCGGACTTTCCTCCCGCACCCGCACCGGCGCGTTCAGCGTCACCGCCCGCGCCTTGCCCGACTGCTCCTCATGCGGCGCCACGATCCAGATGTCGGCGGACACCGATCGCGCAATCTCCTCCAGCACCGTCAGCCCCGGTGCAAAAACACCATCATCATTGGTAAGCAGAATGCGCATGCGCCCTGCCTCTACTGATCAGGCGGCAGAGTCAAATCTGCTCATGCGATATGCACGCGCTCGAGGATCGTGAATGGTGGGATCTCGTCGTCGAAGCCCATCTCGTCGTGACGGAACCCCGTGATGTCCTCCGCCAGGTTCAGGGGAATATCGAACGCCGCGTTGAACTCCGCGCCGGTCGCATCCGCCTCCGCCTGCACCGCCATCAGCTCCTCGCTGATAGGCCCGAACGCCTCGGGAAGCTGGCCGTCCACGCCAAGGTTCCGCTCCGCCGCCGACCCGTCATGGAAGACCGACCACATCTGCTTGCCGTCCTTCCACTCCATGGCGAGGCTTGTTGAGGTTTCCTCGTGCACGATGGCGCCCACCAGCCGCGCCCCAACTGACCACCCCGCCAACTTCGCGGGCTCCAGCAGAGCCAGCTGTTCCGTCACCACGACATACCAGCCCCCCGGCAGCTCGCCGCCTGTATGCTCCGCCTCGAAATACGTATCCGCCTCACCCGTATCGACAAACCCCACACGCTCCAGCAGTTCTTCAGGCTCAATGCCCTGAACCGCGAACCACGCGAGCGAAATGCCGGAGGTCATCCAATAACCTCCAGGCCGCCCATGTAGGGGACCAGCGCCTTCGGCACGCGGATGCGCCCGTCCGCCTCCTGGTAATTCTCCAGCACAGCCACCAGCGTCCGCCCCACCGCGAGCCCCGATCCGTTCAGCGTATGCACGAATTCAGGCTTCGGTTTGGGATTGTCCCCGCTCGGAGCCTCGCGATAGCGCGCATCCATCCGCCGCGCCTGGAAATCCCCGCAATTCGAGCACGAGGAAATTTCCCGATAAGTGTTCTGCGACGGCAGCCACACTTCGAGATCGTAGGTCTTGCGCGCCCCAAACCCCATATCGCCCGCGCACAGCAGCATGGTGCGATACGGCAGCTCCAGCCGCTCGAGAATCCCCTCCGCACACCGCGTCATCCGCTCCAGCTCGGCATCGCTGTCTTCCGGCTTCACAATGGACACCAGCTCCACCTTGATGAACTGGTGCTGACGGATCATGCCTTTGGTGTCACGCCCTGCGCTACCGGCTTCCGATCGAAAGCAGGGTGTTGCCGCAGTCATACGCATCGGCAACGTGGACAAGTCGAAGATTTGATCACGCACGATATTGGTGAGCGACACCTCAGCTGTGGGAATGAGATAACGTGTCGATTCCAAACTCGGCCGCATAGCGTCCTTGAGTCCACCCGACCCAATCGAGTTGCCCGTAAGGAACATGCGCCGGCCGCCTTGCTTATGCGAGCCTTCTAACTCCACGGCTCGAGGGCCTTTGAATATGACTTCAACTACTCCCGGCTGGCCTTCAACCGCGACGACGTCGAATTCGTCATCGGAGAGTTGGTCGTCAGTCTTTGCGACAAAAAGATCCTGCGCAAATTTGGGAAGCTGGCCTGTGCCGTACATTGCATATGGTCGAACCATTAGAGGAACCGCCGTTTCCGAATATCCATTCTCCCCCGTCTGCACATCGAGCATGAACGCCGCGAGCGCTCGCTCCAGACGTGCAAGCGGCCCCCTCAGCACCACGAAACGCGCGCCGCTCATCCGGGCCGCCGCTTCGAAGTCCATCATCTTCAGGCCTTCGCCGAGATCGGCGTGATCCTTCGGCGTGAAGGGGAACTGTCGCGGCGCGCCCACCGTACGCATCACCTTGTTGCCATGCTCGTCCGCGCCATCCGGCACATCGTCAAGCGGCAGGTTCGGCAACCGCGCCAGCAGATCGTCCCGCCTGGCGATCGCTTCCCCCTCCAGCCGACCCGCCTCCTCGATGGTCGTCTTGGCCTGCGCCACATCCGCCATCAGCTGCGCCGCCAGCGCCTCGTCCTTCGACGCCTTCGCCTTGCCGATCTCCTTCGACTTCGCATTGCGCGCCGCCTCGGCCTGCTCCTTGGCGAGAATTTGCTTCCGCACCTCCGCATCGAGCGCGAGGATCTCCTTCACCGTCGCCGCGCCATCCACTGACGGCCGCCGCGACCACGCCTTCGCGTAGGTCTCAGGCGTCTCGCGAATGGCGCGTATATCGTGCATGTCAGGCCCTCGGGTTTCCCGTGCGGTCTAGCCTGATGCGCCCCCGCCGCGCAATTCCAACGGGCGGACTGTCACGGTTTTGCGACGGCCGCCTGCGGCAGCGTCATTCCCCGGCCGGCAACGTCCCCACGGGGGGCGCCGCGACGGCCGCAGCGGCCCGGCGCTTCGCTTCTTCCGCTGCTTCGCGCCGGGCTTCTTCTTCCTCGCGCTTGGCCTCGGCCGCCTCACGACGCTTGCGCCCGGCCTCGATCCCGGCGGCCGACCAGATGCCGCTCTCGTATAGGATCGCCAGCGGCACCGACAGCAGCAGCCAGCTGAACGGGTCGGGCGGCGTCATGATCATCGCGACGATCACGATGGCGCAGAATGCGAACTTCCGCCCCTTGCGCAGCGAACTCGCAGAAACCACGCCGGCCCGCGCCAGCAGCGACAGCACGATCGGCAACTGGAATGCAAACCCGAAACAGGTCAGGAGCGAGATCGAAAGGTCATAGTATTCTTTGACCTTCGGAAGGTAGACCACCTTCACATTGTTGCCCTGCAGCTCCTGGCTGAACGAGAGGTCCATGAACACTGGCAGCACGTAGAAATAGACCATCGCCCCGCCTGCCGCGAACAGCACCGGCATCACGAACAGGAACGGCATCACCGCCGAGCGTTCGTTCTTGTAGAGGCCGGGGGCGACGAACCCGTAGATCTGGTACGCCACATACGGAAAGCCGACCGCCAGCGCGATGACGAAGCAGAGCTTCAGCTTCACGAACACCATTTCGAGCGGCGCGTTGGTGATCGCCTCGAACGGCTGGTCCGGCGGGCGGCCGGCCCGGATGGCCGCATCATGCAGGGGCGACAGCAGGATCTTCAACCCGTCATCGGCAATGAACCACGCGAACAGGAACAGCAGCCCCACCGCGATGAAGATGCGCATCAGCCGGGTGCGTAGCTCGACCAGATGGTCCATCAGCGGCGCCCGGCTCGCCTCGACCTCATCGACCGGCGGCGTCGTGCTGGCAGTGGCGGGCTTGTTGGCCATCAGGCAGGCGTATCCTGCTTCACCGGCGCCAGTCGAACATCTTCGTCCGGCACGATATGCACGCCAAGAATCGACGCATCATAGGGCGCGGCTTCGACATGGCCGTTCAAGCCATGCCCATTTGCGCCGTTCACGGCCTCCGGTTCAGGGAGCCCGCCGCCAATGCTGTGAGCTTCTCCGGTGTCGTAGCCCGGATGATCCGGAGACAGGCCGGAATAGGACGGGATCGCCGGGGTTGCCGCAGCTGCAGCGGCTGCGCTCGCCGCAGCTGGGTGGGTTGGCGCCGGAACCGGCGCCATGGCGGCGTTCACATCCTTCTCGATGTCGAGCCGATCTTCCTCAAACTCACGCTTCAGGTCATCGAGCCCGGTATGCGCCTTGAGGTTCGCCACCTCTTTGCGCAGCTCCTCAAGCTCGGCCTGCCGGCCAAGCTCGTCGAACCCTTGTTTGAACTCGAAGGCCATGGATCGCATTTTGCCGGTGAAGCGCCCGAACTTGCGCATCATCAAAGGCAAATCCTTCGGGCCGATGACAACAATCGCCAGCAGCGCAAAGATCACCATTTCTTCGAAGCCGATGCCAGGCATCATGGCCAGGACGCTCCTTTACGGAGACGAGGGGAAAACCAGGCCTGCCGTCCCCGCAGGCGAACCGGTCAGACCTTCGCCTTGTCCTTCTCGGGCGTCACATTGATCGGCTCGTTGACCAGCGCGCCGGACGTGGTCTGGCTCGTGTCGACTTCGCCTTCCTTCAGCCCCTTGCGGAAGCTTTTGATGCCCTTGGCCATATCGCCCATCATCGCTGAAATCTTTCCGCGGCCGCCGAAAACCAGCAGCAGGATTGCGAGGATAATGATGATCTCGAGCGGACCGAGACGTGAAAACATATTCCCTACTCCGGTGCGCCGTTTCCGGCGGATTCAGGGGGCGCTAGGCCGCCCTGTTGATAGCCCACGTCTGGACAACGTAACCCTTGGGGCAGGACTCTGCAAATGTTGCGCGGCCTGAGCCGGACACGATTGCATTAACCAGATCAGCCCCGGTCTTCTGCCCCTTCGAGGAAGTCGGGCTGGAATTCCCGGTCGTCAAGCGGGTCCTCGCCCAGGAGATCGCCTGTTTCGGGGTCTCGCGGCGGGCCGGCGAACTCGAAATCGCGGGGAATCTCCGCGCTGAGCAGGCCCGCTGCCTTCAGGTCGTCCCGGCCCGGCAGGCTGTCGATGGCGTCGAGCCCGAAGTGAACGAGGAACGACTCAGTGGTTCCAAATGTCACAGGCCGCCCCGGCGTCCTGCGCCGCCCGCGCGGCCTCACCCAGCCTGCCTCCATCAGGATGTCCAGCGTGCCGGTCGACACCGCCACCCCCCGCACATCCTCGATCTCCGCCCGGGTCACTGGTTGGCAGTACGCAATAATCGCCAGCGTCTCCAGCGCCGCACGCGACAGAGGCCGTGGCTGCTCGCGCGTCTCCTCGAACAGGAAGGCGAGATCGGGCGCTGTCTGGAACCGCCACTTGCCGGCCAGCTCCACGAGCTGCACCCCCTTGGCGGCATACGCCGCTTTCAGCTTCAGCAGCACATCCCCCGACTCAATGCCCGGCGGCAGCGCCTCCGCCAGCATAGTCGCGTCAATCGGCTCATCAGACGCGAATAGGATCGCCTCCGCCCGGCGGAGGGCATCAGCCAAACGCTCAGGATCCGGCTTCGCGGGCGCTTCGGGTTTCGGCGCGGACGCCTCAACGACCGGAGCCAGCTGCCCTTTGCGCGCCTTCGCCAGCTTGGCGACGGCTTTGCGCATGTCGTCCAGTTCGGGTGGTTTGTCCGCCTCGCCGCTCATTCGGCCGCCTTCAATCGTTCGCGCGCCTTGCGCACATAGACGTCGGAGAAGAGCTGGTCCTGCCGCAGCTCGACCGCGTTGTCCTTCGTCAGCTCCAGCGCCGCGGAGAAAAAGCTGGCGACCTCCGACCGGCGCGGGGCTTCCTTCGATTCCGCGTCATCGGCATGCATCGACTGGATCGAAGCCCACTCCAGCAGCTCCGGCACAAGCGCCGCCAGATAGCGGCGCGCAGTATCCAGTGGAACCACCGGCTGGCGCTTGATGACATGTGTCCTGAGCTTCACCTTCCGCCCGTTGATATCGCCAAACGCCTTGAGGATGTCGTGCAGCGTATTGTTCCACAGCGGCTTGCGGACGATCTTCGCAAGCTGCGGATCACCGCGCGGAAACACATCGCGTCCGTCGATTTGCCCGTCATAGAGGTCGTTCACGGACGTCCGCATTGCGTCGAGCCTGCGAAGGCGGAACGCCAGCCGCCCCGCGATGGCTTCAGGGTCGATTTCATCCTCGTCCTTCTTCTCGGACGGCAGCAGCAGCTTCGACTTGAGATAGGCCAGCCACGCCGCCATCAGCAGATAGTCGGCCGCGAGATCGATCTTCCGCTCCCGCGCCTCCCGGATGTAGGCGAGGTACTGGTCGGCCAGCTTCAGGATGGAGAGCTTCGCAAGATCAACTTTGTGCCGCCGCGCCAGGTCAAGCAACAGGTGGAGCGGACCCTCATAGCCTTCGAGATCGACGCGGAAGGCATCCTTCGCGTCGGCGGCTTCGGCGGACGCCTGGGCCAGCATGTCCTCATCAGGAACGGGCACTACCGTCATGCCGCCGGAGTAGACGACCCCGGCGACCCATACAACAGCTTCTCCAGCCGCGCCCGGCCCTCCGCCTTGTCGAAGGGCTTCAAATGGCCAGTTGCTGCGTCGGCCGCCTTCGCCCGGCGCAACTGGCCGCCCGAGAGCTGCGGGCAGACCTCCGCAACCTCGCTCATTTCACGCAGTACCTGACCCGCATCGCGCAGGATCTTGCCCCACACATCCAGCCCCGAGCAGTGCAGAACCACGTCGCAGCCAGCCTCCAGCGACCGGCTCGCCCGGCTGGCGAGCGTACCGCCCAGCGCCTTCATCCCGAGATCATCCGTCATCAGGAGACCGTCGAACCCTATCTCCTCGCGGATCACCTCACGGATGATCTTTCGCGAATGCGTCGCCGGCGTCGTCTCGTCGTCCAGCGCCGCATAGGCCAGATGGGCCGTCATCCCCATCGTGGCGTGCTTCACCAGCTTAAACGGCGCGATGTCCTGCTCGACAGCCTCGCGGCTCGCCCGAACCACGGGCAAGCGCTCATGGCTGTCAACCTCCGCGCGGCCGTGTCCCGGCATGTGCTTGATGACGCCCGCCACGCCGCCCGCCGCAAGTCCCGCAAGCGCCGCCTGAGCCAGATCGCCGACCTGATCCGCCGTTTCGCCAAGCGCACGGTCCCCGACAATCTTGTGCATCCGCGGATGAAGCAGATCGACCACGGGCGCGCAGTCCGCGCGGATGCCCATCGGCTCTAGTTCCGCCGCCATCAGCCGGTGATGCAGCCACGCCGCCTCGCGCCCCAGTTCAGGATCGGCCTTGTAGATGGGCAGATAGGTCAGCGGCGCAGGAAAGTCCGGCCAAACCGGCGGCTTGAGGCGCTTCACGCGCCCGCCTTCCTGGTCGATGAACACCAGCGTCTCGCGCCCGCTCGCCTGACGGATCTCGTCGGTCAGCGCCGTGACCTGCTCGATCCCCACGCACGAACGGCCCATCAGGATAATGCCCCATGGGTTCGCATGGGCCAGCAGCTTCCGCTCCTCGTCGGTGAGCGTCACTCCCGAAACGGAAAGGATGCAGGCTTTCGGCTCAGACATCAGGTGGTCCGGTTATTTCGCAGCGCTAGCGGGTCGCCGGGAAACAATTCCCGCCCTTCGCCTTGTAGGCCGAGCAGAAAGCATCTGCATCGGCTTTCGAACCAAAGGACCCGGCCCGCAGACGATAAACGGTTTTGCCGTTGACGTCTGCCTGCACGATCACCTTCTCCGCAGCCGCAAAGAAATCCGGCAGCGCCCTGATGCGCTTGTTCCATTCGCTGACCGCCCCGGCTTCCGTCGAAGGCGCTGCAACCTGCACGAGCCAGCTCCCACCAGCAGCGAACACGGGCTTGTAAGCATCCGCTGGGACAGGCGTTGCGGCGACGGGCGCTGGCGCAACTGCAGCGGTCGCCGCAGGTTTTGGCAGATCAACCTTTGCGGGCGCGGGAACAGGCGTCGACGCCGCTGCGGCTTTTGTCGCAACAGGCGTCGCAGGCTTCGCGGCAGCCACAACCGGCGGAGCGACAGACTGTTTCAGCGGCGCGGGCGGCGGAGCTGTGGCTTTCGACGGCGCGGGAGCAGGAGCTGCTACAGCGGTCTGCACCGGCGGCGCCGGCTTCGGCTCGGCCCGTACTTCTGGCGGCTTGGTCACCACCGGTGACGGCGCGCCATCGAGTGGTTCGAACGCGGCCGCCGGCTGACTCGCGGCAACAGATGTCGTCTCACGCGGTGGCGTCTTGAACGCACCAGCGGCGGCAAGTTTCGGCGTAACGTCAGTCGCATCATCCGTGCGCACGCCTTCGCGATAGGCGTTCCAGACAACAACGCCGAACACCGCAACGATCGCCAGCGCGCCGACCAGCAGGATCGGCCCGCGGCTGCCGGAGTCATTCGTGCGATAGGCCGCGCCATCCTCGCGCAACGGCTTAAACTCAGATTGGCGCCGGGTCGCGGCATGTCCGCGCTCGGTTTTCTTGCGACGATCCGCGTTGACGCCACGGCGATCCTGGCTGGACCGGTCGACCAGGAAGCCTGCCTCGTCGACGTCCATCTCCATCGGAGCGGGATAGTCGTTCTCGCGAGCATTGGTCATCGGCTGGACCGCCTGTTTGCGCGAGCCGAAGATGACGCGTTCGAGGCTGGCGCTGTCGCCAGCTTCGCTTGGACGGTCCTCGTTTGGACGGCCGGGAATTACGGATCGAGAATATCGGGTCATGGCCGGAACCAGAACTTTCCTGCGCCGAACTTCCTGACGCCTCCGCGCCGGCGCCAGCGCTTCAGGCATGCGAGCTCCCACGTCCCACCAGCGCGGCATCGTGCCGAATGGGCGTTAACGAACAGGAAAGAGTTGGAACTCAGTTCAACGCAAAAGGACGATTTGGCCTAGTCTTGGCCCGACAAGCCCCAACGGCCCGCGTCGAAGGAGGAGCGTTCACAGGCCGGCCGGCTGCTCGGCCGACGAACAATAGGCTTCCCCGCAGATCGCGTATCCGGCGTCGTAATGAAATGCAGTCGGATGTTGGATGAGCTGCCAGATCTTAACTTCAAAGTGTTGCCTGTATCCGCAGCAACGATCGAAATTACAGATATGATGTCGCCGAAACAAAATGGAAGAATGAGCGTCGAGGCACATACCCATACGGACGCTTCGGCCCAGGCGTTGTCGCCACGAAACACCGTCTCTTGCTTTCCGTCGGCTGCGGTGTCGATATCCAATCTATATCGAGTGGATCCGAATTGGCCTTCTTCCACGAAGAATAGCTAAGCGGAGCACTGACCGTTCGGAGAATCGCTGACAAACAATTTCTGCTCCGTGGCCTCACTGCATGCCGCCAGAAATAGCACCAGCAGGGCCAACCTTAATTGCTTCAGCGCATGCGCGCGCCGCGACCTTCAGACCCACCGCTCGAGATTGAACAACCGCCGGTGTTCATCGATTGCGTAGGTGTCCGTCATACCGGCGATGTAGTCGCAGACAACGCGGGCGCGTTTCATGACGTCCTTGTCCGCGAGCTGTGCGCGCTGACGCCAAGGCGGCGGCAGCGTGTCAGACTCAGCGATGAACAGGCCGAACAGTTCGCGCACGATGCGACGCGCCTGGCTCATCACGCGGTTGACCTTGTGGTGGCGGTACATGCGCTGGAACAGGAATTCGCGCAGCGGCTTCTGCTTTTCCGCGATGTCGTTCGAGAATGCGGCGAGCGGATGATCGAGCGCCCGCACATCTTCGACTGACTGTGGCTTGGCCTTGGCGGCGCGGTGTTGGAACTCCTGAATTAGGTCCCGCGTCCAGATGCCGATCAGGCGGCGCACGGCTTCGGCCACCAGCCGATCCCGTTCGATATCCGGGAACTCCAGCATCACCTCGCGGAAGACGTTGCCGGTCAGCGGAATGTCCATCAGGTCATCGACCTCGAACAAGCCGGCCCGCAGCCCGTCCTGGATGTCGTGATTGTTGTACGCGATGTCGTCCGCAAGCGCCGCGACCTGCGCTTCGGGGCCGGCGAACGTGTGAAGCTCGAGCGACTGGAGCGCCTCGTAGTCGTGAAAAGCCGCAGGCAGCATATCAATGGTCCGATCCTTTTTCACGAGCGGACCATTGTGCTTGATGACGCCTTCCAGCGTCTCCCACGTCAGGTTGAGCCCGTCGAATTTCGGATACTTGCGTTCCAGTTTGGTCAGCACCCTCAGGGCCTGCGCGTTGTGGTCGAAGCCATCATACTGCTTCATGACCTCGTTGAGCGCGGTCTCGCCAGCGTGACCGAATGGCGGATGGCCGATGTCGTGGGCAAGCGCCAGCACCTCCGCGAGGTCCTCATCGAGGCCAAGCACGCGGGCAGCCGTCCGCGCGATCTGTGACACCTCAAGCGAGTGCGTGAGTCGCGTGCGGTAGTGATCACCCTCATGCGCGACGAACACCTGGGTCTTCTGCTTCAGCCGGCGGAACGCGTCGGAATGGATGACCCGGTCCCGGTCGCGCTGGAATTCGGTGCGGGTAGCGCTGGGAGGCTCATCGTGCAGACGCCCGCGCGACTGGTCCGGATTGGCGGCGAAGGCCGCCCGGGGAGGCGCGGTAAACCCCTTGGCCATGGATTTTGTTCCTTCTGGAGAAGCCCTGTCACCGTCTTGGGCTTCCCTTTACTGTTCCGGCTTCATATCTGAATCGTCGCGAACAGCGAATTAAGGTCCACATGCCCGATACAGCGACAGCAACGCCCGAAGTGGGCCTCAGCGCCTCCGCCGCCCGCCGGATCAACAAGATCACGGCCGGACAACCGGGCGGGACGATGCTGCGCGTCGAGGTGATCGGCGGCGGCTGTTCCGGCTTTTCCTACCGCTTCGGCTTTGCTGACAAAGTCAATGCCGACGACCGTGTGATCGCGCGCGATGGCGCCAAGGTCGCTATCGACGAGGCCAGCCTGCGGCTACTTGCCGGATCGGAGATCGATTTCGTCGAGGAGATCATCGGAGCATCGTTCCGGGTTCACAACCCGAACGCAACCAGCGCCTGCGGCTGCGGAACAAGCTTTTCGATCTAACCGCGCGCCTGATTGCTAGTCCCGCCGACCGCCCCCACTGTTCCCGCGAGAGCGATCGCGGTCGCCACTATCATTGCGATCTCCACCACGCGCACGATCTCCGCGGTCGTTGTCATCGCGATTGTTGTCATGGTCGGCTTCACGGGGCTGTTGCGGAGGGGGAGACGGGTTGGCCCGGGGTTGTGGCGGGGCCGCGCCTTGCCGGTACCGGCCGCGTTCATTGTTGCGGGCGCCGTCATTGTTGCGGTTGTCGCCACGCGGTGCGCCATCCAGCTGAGGCTGCGGAGGTGGCGCGGGGTTCGCGCGGGGTTGCTGACCTCCGAAGAGCGGGGGGCCGCCGTTGCCGTTCGGGCGCGGATTGGGATTGGCGCTCTGTCCGCCATTGTTCCGGTCACGGTCACGGCCTGCGCGGTCATCACTGCGACCATTGCCGCCGCGCCCGCCATTTCCGCGATCGCTGTTCCACTGCGGCGGCGGCGCAGGATTCGCGCGCGGACCATTATTGTCCCGCGCACGATCCCGGTTCCGTTCATTGTCCCGGCCGCTATAGTTGTTCTGCCCTGAAAAGAGCGGCGGATAGGTGTTACGATCATTGGCCCGCCACTGGTCATTGTCGCGGCCATGACCACGATTGTCCTGATAGCGGTTGTGCTTGTAGCCGCGGAAATCGTCCCGCCGGAAATGCCGGTCGTGGTCGCGGACGTAGCTGGCGCCGATCCGCGACTGATACCAGAAGTATCCGTCAGGCGCCCAATAGCCGCCGTAAACCGGACCATAGAAGTCGTCGTAGTACGCGTCGTACCAGATGCTGCCGCTGGAGTAGGTCGGGGCGTAGTCGCCGCCGTAGCGAGGGCCGTAGTCGCTATACCCATAGTCGGTATAGCCGTACCCATACCCGTAGTCGTCGTAGGTTGAGCAGGCGCCCAGTCCGACGAGGGCGGCTGGAACTGCCGCGAGGATGAGGAATTTTTTCATGGGAACAGTTTCGCATCCGAACCTGAACGCAGCGCAACGGTTCGTTGGAAAGCTGCGAAATCGGGCTTAACCTGACGCAGGTTTAGCAATCAGATGTTTTCTTTGGGGCCGGACGCATCCGGAACCTGTTCCGCCGGTTCGCGCGGCGGGCTGCCGGGGCCGTAATATGGATCGCTCATCCTGGCGAAGCGCGAGACGCCATCGTAGTGGCCACCATCGGATTCGCAGGCTCCAAGCGAGCCTGCTGCGAACACAGCCGCCGTGGCCAGGAATATTTTCATGAGAGCCTCCGGACATATCCGGTTGAACCCGTTCGGGAGGCCCTTGTTCCGGCCGCTGCGCCGCAGCGCCGTTCCGCGTCAGGCCCGCAGCGTGGGTTCCGCCACGGTTCCGTCTTCCTTGGGCGGCGCGGGCAATTCGGGATAGTCCACCAGCGTGATCCGCCTGGGCCGCGTGAGGCCCATGACCGCCAGGAGAAGGATGGCGACGACGCCGACCGCAATGAGGGTCGCAATCATTGGTTGTGACATGCCCGACCTCGATCCGTGAACTGATTGAAAAAGACGCTCGCTGCGATCCGCCGACTCCGTCAATAGAACAAATGGTCATGTTAAGGGCCATGTTCTTGCCCGATTTGTCGGAGTGGCGTTTGCGCCCTGCAAAGGCCTGGCTAAATTCGCCGCAGAGGTAGAGCGATGAATGTCACTGAAGCCGTGCGCCAGCGAGTTTCGACTCGGGCGTTTCTGGACGTACCCATTCCGCGCGACCAGCTCGCCGATCTGCTGGAAACGGCGCAGCGCGCGCCATCCGGCGGCAACCTGCAGCCGTGGAAGCTGATCGCGGTGACGGGCGCGGTGAAGGACGAGATCATTGCGATGGCGCATCGTACCCTGGGTGCAAATCCCGGCGGAGCCGCAATGGGCGACAGGCCGGTCTATCCAGATCTCAATGCGGTTGACCCGATCTACAACCGGCGGCGCAAGAGCGTAGGCGAGATGATGTACGCCAAGCTCGGGATGCCAAGGGAGGATCATGCCGGGCGCATGGGCTGGTTCGCCAACAATTATCGCTTCTTCGGCGCACCGGTTGGGTTGTTCCTGGTCATCGACCGCCGCATGGGACATGGGCAGTGGGCGCACATGGGCATGTACATGCAGACGATCGCCCTGCTGGCGCATGAGCGTGGCTGGGGGACATGCATGCAGGAGGCCTGGGCTCTCCTGCGAGATCAGCTGCACGATTATTTCGGGCTGGACGAGCATCACATGATCTTCGCCGGGATCTCGCTTGGCGCGCCAGATCCGGATGCGACGGTAAATCATCTGTATACGGAACGTGCACCACAGAGCGAAGTCGTTGAGTTCCGCGGGTTTGATTGAACTGGGGCGGTAGCCTCTCCTTCTCGCTAACCTGCGACCGTCATTCTCGAGCTTGTGTCAGGACTCTTGATTGTATGCCGCGGCGGACTTCATCGCCAGTCACCTTGGGGTTTGATCGTCGGGACGGGCCTGGGGATGCCCCCCCCTTGTTGCTCGCGTTCGTGAGCACGCCCTCGTGGTTCGACGGGCGGCCCTTCGGGCATCGCCTTTTGGCGCCTGTCCACCAACGGCTAAACTACCAGCCTGCCTTTAGCATGCGGTGAGCAGCGGTGCGTCGCGATCGATGCAGCGCGTCTGCCGAACCACGATGCCATACTTGCGCCTCCCGGGCTTCGCCTACGCTCCCGACTCGTCCACGCCCAGGCGGGTGAGGCCTTCGCGTTGGGCGGAGGCTATGACGTGGGCAACGGCGCTGTACTTAGCCAGGCGATCGGGTTCGACGTGGATTTCGGGCTGGATGGCGCGTTGGGCCTCCACCTTGAGGCGCTGGGTGAGAACGACGCGCGAGATGGGTTCGCCGTTCCAGCTGATAGCGCCATCGAAGTCGACGCGTATCCCTATAGGCCTTGGCGGCGCCACCGCCGCGGCTTCGCATGTGGGACATGCGACGGGCGTATCGAGTTTTACGGCGTGGCGTTGCGGCGGCAGCGTCACGATCCACATGACGAGGAGCACCAGCATCACATCGATCAATGGCGTTATGTTGATATCGGACGCGGGTTCGCCTTCCCGCAGAGCACCGGCCTGCATGGCCATGAACGTCTCCCTGATTTGACGACGCGCGAAGCAGCGGCTTCGTGTATTACACGTGTAATCCCACCCCCACTGAGAAAGGCAAGGCAAAAAACGATCAGCCGAGGCCGAGGGCCTTCATGAAATCTGCCGTGGGGGCCATTTCGGGCCAGGCTGGTACGCCCTCGGCGATGACAAGCCAGGGTTGCCTCCGCTTCGTCCAGATGTGGGCGACGACATCGAGCGTGCGGCTATAGTCGAGTGTGCCAGCACGGATGACGACGAGGCCGGTGCGCGCGGTGTTCGTATTGAAAACGCGCGCGTGAAAGACGGGACACATGCGCTGGCGCGAGACATGGCCACTGGCGCCAGTGAGTTCGTACATCGTGACATCGCCCGTCACAGCAAGCGCTGCTTCCGGGACGATCATCGCTTCGGCGAAGGCGTTGCCTGACCATGTCTGGCAATCGAGGCAATGACAAGCATAGGTACGCGGAAGCTGTGCAACGTTCAGCGTGTAGCTGACCGCCCCACAGCGGCATCCGCCTTCATGGTGCTGAGATGCTGTCATTTTGGCCCTGCTCTCGCCGAGCTGCGCCTGCAATAGGCGCTACTGTCGCCGCGGCCAACTCCGAGGTCGGGCTTCCGTTTGCGGCGAAGCGCGCTATCAAGGCGTCTAGCCGCTTTGAACTCGAGTGACCGATGAAGATCGCGACGTGGAATGTGAACTCGGTGAATGCGCGGCTGGCGACCGTGCTGGATATCCTGAAGACGTGCGCGGCGGATGTCTGGTGCCTGCAGGAGATCAAGTGCGTCGACGAGAAATTTCCGCGCGAGGAGATCGAGGCGCTGGGGTTCAACTGCGCAGTGTTCGGGCAGAAGACCTATAACGGCGTGGCGGTGCTGTCGAAGTTTCGCATCTCGGATGAGGTGCGGCATCTGCCGGGCGAGCCGGAGGATGAGCAGAGCCGGTATCTCGAAGTGCTGATCGAGAGCCCGCGGCCTATGCGGGTGGCGTCGGTCTATCTGCCCAACGGCAATCCGCGGCCGGGGGACAAGTATGAGTACAAGCTGCGGTGGATGGACCGGCTGGTGCAGCGCGCGTCGGCGCTGCTGGAGACGGAGGAGGCCGTGGTTCTGGCGGGGGACTATAACTGCATTCCGCGCGATGAGGATTGCTGGGATCCGCGTGTGTGGGCGGAGGACGCCCTCGCCTTCCCGGCGACGCGGGAGCGTTTCCGCAAGCTGCAGCACCTTGGCTACACCGATGCGTTCATGGCGCGCGATGGACGGATGCAGAAGTACACGTTCTGGGATTATCAGGCGGGGGCGTGGCAGAAAGACTGGGGCATTCGCATCGATCACCTGATGTGTTCGCCGCAGGCGGCGGACCGGCTGAAGTCGATCGCGATCCATCGTGCGGCGCGCGGGATGGACACGCTGGGCAAGCCCTCCGACCATGTGCCGGTGATCGGGGCGTTCGCGGACTGAAGGAGCCATCATGAGGATGATCATCGCGTCGGTTGTAGCCGGGTTTGCGCAGATGCTGACGTCTGCGTGCGCGACCATGGCGAGTGCGCCGACGACTATGCCGGCGAAGATTGTGGCGCCGGGGCAGATCTTCGCGCAGGTGGCCTGGCCGGTGGAGGGCGATGAGGCGCTGCGTGCGGCGGGATGGGGCGGGCGGATCGAGGAGGTCAAGGCGCATGTCGGCGAGAAGACGAACTGGCCGCAGGCGATGCAGGATGGCGACATGCGCCACTTCCAGGCAGCGACGATCAGGACCTATCGCGTCGAGGAAGTGGCGCGGTTCAGGTATTCCGATCAGGACGCCGTGTTGCTGTACGTTCCGGCGGCGAAAAACACCCATATGGACAACGCCTGGCGCCTTGAGGCGGATTTCTTCATCCTGATCGGCCCGGCAGGCGTGGCGAAGGGCTGAGGCTTCGCTTATCCTCCGGCCGGGGATCGCCATGGCCGATGTCTTTCTCTCCTACTCAAGCAAGGGCCGCGCGGAGGCGATGCGGGTGCGGGAGGCGTTGAGCGCGCGCAGGATCGACGTGTTCTGCGATCAGGAGACGCCGCCGGGGCAGGACTGGGACACCTGGATCCGAGGCAAGCTTTCGGTGTGCAGCGTCGCCGCGGTGCCGTGGTCGGAGACCAGTGTGAAAAGCGACAATGTACGCCATGAGGCCCTGGTGGCGCGCAAGGCGAACAAGCTCTTGCCGGCGATGGTCGATTCGATCGAGGCCGATGTGCTGCCGATGGGACTCTATATCGTGCAGGCCATCAACCTCACCGACTGGCGCGATGCGAACTCGAAGGGCGTTGCCCAGCCGACCGATGTGATCAGTGCGCGGCTGGGACGGCCGGCTGCGAAGGCGACCACGGCGAAGGCTTCCAGCGCGGCCCCTTCGCCAAAGGGGCAGACGGCCTTTGCGCTAATGGCGATCGCAGCGGCTGTCGGCGGCATGGCGTGGTTCATGATGCAGCAGCCCTCCGCGCCTGCCCTGCCCTCGGATCACATCTCGGGCAACAGGGTGTTCGCGCCGGGCAATGGAGCTGCCACGCCTGCGCCGGGGGCGACATGTCCGGACGGATCAGTTCCAATGCTGGGCGTGTGCGCGAATGGCAACATGCAGATACCCCGGCCCCGGTGCTGGGCGGCGGCCTCGGACCTAGCCCTGCAGAAGCATTCTCAGCCAGGATGGCAGGCCACTGGAACTGGGATGGCCTTCCCTGCGCCAACGGTCCGAACGTGACGGTTGATGGCGGCAGGATCGTGTTCGTCACGCCGGACAGCCGTTTCGTTCATCTGATCGAGAGTGAGACATCGCAGGAGACTCGCACGCGGGTGGTCTAACCCGCGTCAGCTTCGGGCGACATGTATCTCCTCACGCCTGAATTCGTCGCTACGTCGGCGACGCGGAACTTCGATCTGGTGGTCGAGTACCGCACTGCCGGGACGCGAGACGTGTGGTCGCCCTGCGAACTCTGGTCATTGCGTCGGCGATGACGTCGCTAACCCCGGCGGTGGCGTGGTCGTCTTTGCGGGTTCCGTCGGGATCACCGATGACTTGTTGCGGTCCGGTGGATCGACGTTCAGAAGCGTCTTGACGAAGAAGTCCCAGCGACGACGTTCGCCGTATTGGCCGCCTTCGCTGTGGTCGACGCCGGGCAGCATGATGAAGTCGAATGTCTTGCCGGCTTTGATGAGAGCGTTGACGACCTGATAGGTCGAGCTGGGATCGACGTTGGTGTCGAGTTCGCCGACGACCAGTGCGAGCTTGCCCTGCAGCAGGGGCGCGTTGTCGACGTTGGACGAGGCAGCGTATTCAGGCCCGATGGGCCAACCCATGTATTGTTCGTTCCACCAGATCTTGTCCATGCGATTGTCGTGGCTGCCGGCGAAGGCCCAGGCCGCCTTGTAGACATCGTTATGGAACAGCAGGGCGCCCATCGCATTCTGGCCGCCAGCCGAGCCGCCATAGATGCCGAGGCGGCTCATGTCATACCACGGATATTTCGCGGCGACTGCCTTGTGCCAGAGAATGCGATCGGGGAAGCCGGCGTCCTTCAGGTTTTTCCATGAGACGTCGTGGAAGGCCTTGGAGCGGTAATTGGTGCCCATGCCGTCGATCTGCACCACGATGAAGCCGAGTTCGGCCTGCGCCTGCATGGGGCGATAGGCGGCGAAACCTGTCGGCGTGAATGCGCCCTGCGGGCCAGCATAGATGTTCTCGATTACAGGATAGGTTTTCGTCGGATCGAAATTGGTCGGCTTGAAGATGAGGCCGTAGATATCGGTGACGCCGTCTCGTCCCTTGGCGACGAAAAGCTCCGGCGGCGACCAGCCGAAGGCGGCCAGCGCCTCCGTGCTGGAACGCTCCAGCTCGATCAGCACCGCGCCGTCCGAGGCGCGTTTAAGCTGCGTGACGGGCGCCATGTCGACGCGCGACCAGGTATCGACATAGACGGAATAGTTCGGGGAGAAAGTCACCGTGTGCGTGCCCGGCTCGCTGGTGAGCTGGACGAGCCCCGTGCCATCGAAATTGATCCGGTAATAGTGCACGAAATACGGATCTTCGTTCGGGCGCATTCCGTTGGCGCTGAAGATGATCTCGCGACGCTTCTGGTCGACGCTGATAACAGCGCGCACCGCCCACGCGCCTTTGGTGATCTGCTTCTTCACGACGCCTTTGACACCGTCATAGAGATATATATGGCACCAGCCATCCCGCTCGGACATCCAGACGATTTCCTTGCCATCGTTCACGGGCTCGAACACGATCTTTGAACTGTATTCAATGTAGGTAGGCGATTGTTCGTCAATCAGCACGCGCGGCACGCCCTCGCGATTGACCTCGATAATTCGGAATGTCTGATGGCCGCGCTGGTTGTAGCGTACGTAGAAGCCGCGGCCGTCCTTCCACCATCTTGGCTCGGTCTGAAAATAGGCGTTGGGAAAGAGACTGCGGTCGATGACCGTGGCGGCGCCGGTGGCCGTGTCGATCAGGACGGGCTGGCGGTCCGTCAGCTCATCGCCCGGCTTCTGGTAGAACAGCTCCGTCAGGTTTGGTTCAAGCTGTCCGTCAGGCGAGCTCTCGACATAGTGGACATAGCGCTCCGTGCCCGGCCTGTTACGCGAGACGGCCAGCATGCGGCTGTCGGGAGACCAGCTGTCGCGGGTGACGACGTAGTAGCTCTTTTCGGCGCCGTCGAAGGTGAGCTGGCGTTCGGCCTGCGTTGCGAGATCGCGGATGAAAATGTTGTCGTCGCGGATGAAAACTTCGGACTTTTCGTCCGGTGACTTCTTCGGCCCGAGGTCTCGCCGTTCGGGCGGGCCGGAGCCGATCGGCTTGCGCGTTCCCATGCCGATGATCGGCGGCGGACGTTGCAGATCCTCGAGTCGCTCGCACAGCGGGTTCGCGATCTGACAGCGCCAGTGTGCATCGACCGCGTCGAACTCCATCGACGTGCGATCATCCGACAGCGAATATTTCAGGAAAGGCAGGTTCGTCAGTTTCCACGGGCGGCCCGTGCGGGCCGTCAGCGACCTTGCCAGCAGGTAATGGTCGAAGCCGGGGGACTTTTCCAGCGTCTGCAGATCGACCTGGACGAATTCATAGCCGCCGCCGTTCAGCGTGCGCCGGTAGGTCAACGTCTTCGAGTCGGCCGCGAAGATCGGATCGCCGACAATGCCTTCGACGAGACCATAGAAACGTGTACGGAGGTTTTCGGCGCGGGCGTAGTCTTCCGCCGCGCCCTGGGCCGCAGCCGGGATCGGCGCCGAAACGATCGCCAGCGCCAGCGCCGCGAGGTGCAGCGTTCTTCTCATCCACGCCCTCTGTTCCGGCCACGCAATATTGGGGAGTGCAGAGCTTGCGATGGGCCCTGTCAACTAGCGCGCCGCATTTACGCCTTAAACAATCCCGTCATCGCCCCCTTCCGGACGTGTCGAGGGCGCCTCCCTGGGCGAGAAGACAATCATTCTCTCCCCCGAGAATCATCCTTTGGTCCCCGTCGGCTTCGTCGACGGGGACTTTTTCTTTACGCTAGCGGATGCGCTCAGTGGCCCTTCTGGTGGCCAGTCAGCCAGTCCATCAGGGCGAGCAGGACGCCCGAGACCACGAAGGTGACATGGACAATGACCTGCCACATCAGCTTGTCGCGAGCCTGTGCGTCGAACGTCATGCCGTCGCCTAGTTCGAGGAAGCTCTTGAGAAGCGCTATGCCCGAGATCGCGACAATGGAGGCGACCAGCTTCAGCTTGAGCGCCGAGAAATCGACCGTGCCCATCCATTCGGGGCGGTCTTCGTTCTCGCCGGTGTCGATCTTCGAGATGAAGTTCTCATAACCCGAGAACATGACGATCACGACGAGGTTTGCGGCCAGCGACAGGTCGATGAGCGATAGCGCCAGCATGATCGCGTCGTCGGCGGTCATGGCGTAGGCGTGGGTGGCGGGATCGAACGTCCACAGCATCGGGATCTGGTGGATGAGCTCCTGGAAGAACACGACCAGAAGCGCGATTACAGCCGCGATCAGGCCTACATAGAACGGCGCCATCAGCCAGCGGGCGCGGAATAGGCCGCCCTCGAGGGCGCGCTCTAGCCAAGGTTTCTTCATCGGCGGCAGGCTCCGGATTCTGGCCACGATGAGCCACAAACCAAGAACGACGATTCACCGCAACCGAAATCGCGCGGGTCCGAATTAATCGCGAGCAAGCATTCGCGCGCAGGGCGAGCGCTCAGCCATTTGCGCCGCGCAGCGCATCCGGCGTGAGCCGCTGGGACATCGCGTCGATCAGAAGGAAGATGGCTGCGAAGTCTTGCAGCATTTCGCGGACGCGGCCAAGATCGCCCATCCTGCGGTACATCGAGCCGGCTTCGAGCAGGCTCTTGCCCTCGCAAGCCAGCAGCATCTCGCCGCCGGCGAAGGCGCAGCGGACCTGCTTGCCTTTGAAGGTGCGTTCGAGGCCGACGAGGCGTTCCATGAAGTCCGGCGTGAGAATGAAGCGGGCTTCGATCTGGTCGGTGGAGTAGACCTCGAAGGCTTTCTCAAAGACCGGGTCTTCCAGCTTCACCTTCTGGCCCTTGCCCATCTGACCGAGCTTTGCGAGCCAGTTGAGCATGCCCATGTCGCGATAGACCTTGGTGACGCCGTTGAACTGCTTGTGGAACTTCACCACGAGACACTGGCCGCGGAACACGGTGACCCAGGTCGTGCGGGTGCGGCCTTTCGAGTCGGTCGTGGTGCGCTTCTCTTCCAGATGCGCTTCGAAGAACTCGAACGGCGTGTCATTGCGGGAACCGGTGAGCCGGTCTTCGTACTTGGCGCGATCCCAGCCGGGGACGAGGCCGAGCGAGCGAAAGGTGTTGATCTCCTGTGGCGGCGCCGGGGTGATTTGATAGCCCATGCCGAACTCGGCCGAGACCGGCTCGATCAGCATGAGCTTGGTTTCCTCGGCGAGTTTGTTAAGCGCCATACTGCCCCACGCGCCCATGCCAAAGGCCGCTACAACGCCGACGAAAATTCCGAATATCCAGATGTCTTCGCCGATGAAGAAACTGCCGCCGCCAATCGCCAGCGCGAGCACGACACCTATGATGATGAAGTTCCGCTGGCGCTTGACCGCGTTTTCGCGGTCGGTTTCGCGGGCGATGAGACCCGGCTGGACTGTGCTGCTGAAACGTTGCGAGAAGAACTGGAAATCCGGCGGCAGGCCTTCCATGGCCTGCCCGATCGTCAGGATTTCCTGCTTTTCCACCATATCCGCCCCGAGTCGCCGTCCCGCAGCTTTAATACACCAGCGGACGGCGTTCGCCAGTTCGGGGCGGCAGGCAGCCTGAATAGAGCGGGGTCAGGCCAGGGTGGCCTTGCCGGTGTGGAAGATGCGGAGGATCAGGAGTTCATCTTCCAGCCGGCGGTTCACCACCACATAGGGCGTGCCTTCGATCGGCAGTTCGCGCACGCCGATGCGGCGCGACTTCCGGCCCAGCTGGTCGAAGCGGACAAGCTGGAGGATTCGGTTTTCAAGCAGCGACTTGTCTCGCGCCGCGTTCGCCGTGTGGCCGGCTGAGGACACGTCAATTAGCCGTTCGAAGTCATCCGCCGCGCGGGGACGCCAGGTGATCATCAGCGGCCGAACCTCGCGCGCATGCGGAGCATGACGTCGTTGTGCAAAAGGCGCACGCCATCGTCGCTGTCGAGTTCGGCTTCGACCCCGGCCCATTGTTCAGGCGTGAGCATGGAGGCGGGCTCGGACAGCAGCGCCTCGATCTCAGCGGCGATCATCTCCTGCTCAGCCTCTGGCAAGGCTTGCAGGCGCTCGATGGCGGCTTCCATTTTGGTCATGGCGGTACGGCTATCATGCCGGACATGCCATTCCGGTTAACGTCGAACGTGTCTTGTCTTTGCTCGCTATTCCCTTTGCATCAGAGGTCCAGCGCTTTCATGTCATCAGCCGTGAGCTTCAACCTGGCCGCGGGCGCGAGTTCCTTCAATTGCGCGGCGCTGGTTGCCGAGGCGATGGGGGCGGTCACACTGGGGCGGGCCATCAGCCAGGCGAGCGCGATCTGCGCCGGGGTTGCGCCGTGCGCCTTGGCGACCTTGTCAAGCTCGGCGAGGATGGCGAGGCCGCGTGGGGTGAAGTTCTTCTTCATGCCGCCGCCGCGGACAGATTTGCCGAGGTCGTCCCCGGACCGATACTTGCCAGTGAGGAAACCACTGGCGAGGGCGAAGTAAGGGATCACTCCGAGATTGTGCATCACGCAGAGGTCTTGGAGCGCACCTTCATACTGGTCGCGGACTAGAAGATTGTAATGCGGCTGGAGAACAGTGTAGCGGGCGCGGCTGGGGCCGGCGGCGTCGAGCGCTTCCTTGAGGCCCGCCGCGTCATAGTTGGAGCCGCCGACGGCGCGGACCTTGCCCTGGTCGATGAGGCGCTGGTGCGCCTCCAGCGTCTCCGCGATTGGCGTATCCTTGTCGGGGAAGTGCGAGAGGTAGAGATCGATGCGATCGGTCTTGAGGCGCTTGAGCGAGGCTTCGCAGGCGGACTGGATGTAGCCGGCCTTGAGGCCCTTGCCGGCGGCCATCTCGCTGCCGACCTTGGTAATGACGACGACGCTGTCGCGATTGCGGCGTTCCTTCATCCAGTCCCCGAGGACGGCTTCGGATTCGCCGCCCTGATGGTCGGGGACCCAGCGGGAATAGGCATCGGCGGTATCGACCGCGTCGAAGCCTGCGGCGATGAAAGCATCGAGCACAGCGTAGGAGGCGGCCTTGTCGGCCGTCCAGCCGAACACGTTGCCGCCGAGGACCAGCGGCGCGATTTCGAGGCCTGATGTTCCAAGCTTGCGTTTCTGCATGGGGAGGCTCCTGTACTGGCGGCAACATGCGACGGCGAGCATTTGCTCACAAGCGCCCTGGTTTGTGAGAGCTCTGTGAAGCCGTGCTCGTCATTCCCGCCGGAGCCCGGAGGGCGAAGAGTTGGAACTGAAGGGCTTTAACCTCGGCGCCTGTCGCCCTGGGTCCCGACTCGCGCACTAGGGCGCGCGTCCGGAATGATGAGCAGAGGTTTCGCCGATTACTCGTCGACGTAGATGCCCACCTGCCTCACACCCGTCGCATCCGTGCGGCCGCGGAACATGCCCTCGGTGTTCATGCTGAGGGCGACGTCGCCCTTGTGGCCGAGGACAATGACGCCGCCTGTGCCGCCGAGGGCCTTCACTTCGTCGAGCGTGGCCTTAGCGGCGGCTTCGGCGGCCATTCCCTGCATCTCCACGCGTGCGCAGATCGTACGGGCGGCGCTGGCGCGGATGAAGTATTCGCCATCGCCCGTGGCGGAGACGGCGCAGGACGCGTTGTCGGCGTAGGTTCCGGCGCCGATGATCGGGCTGTCACCGATGCGGCCAGGAGGCTTGGCGTTCATGCCGCCGGTGGAGGTAGCTGCGGCGAGGTTGCCTTTAGCGTCCATCGCGACGGCGCCGACTGTTCCGTAGCAATCGATGGGCTGGAGATCTCCGGCCATGGCTCGCTCCAGCGCTTGGAGGCGGCGTGGCGTGATGAAGTATTCGGGGGGCACGATCTCGATGCCGGCTTTCGCGGCCATCTCGTCGACATCGGGACCGGCGAACATCACACGGCCAGTCTGTTCCATGACATGACGGGCGGCGCGGATCGGGTTCTTGACCGTGCGCACCTGGGCGACGGCGCCTGCCTTGCGATTGGACCCATCCATGATGGAGGCGTCGAGTTCGGCGACGCCTTCGAGCGTCAGCACGGCGCCCTTGCCTGCGTTGAAGTTCGGATTGTCCTCCAGCACGCCCACGGCGGCTTCGACCGCATCGAGCGATGAGCCGCCACAGCTAAGGATTCTCGAACCGGCTTCGAGCGCTTCATTGAGGCCGGCGCGGTAAGTCGCGTCCATCTCCGGCGTCATCTCGGCGCGGCGCATGACCCCGGCGCCGCCATGGATCAGGAGCGTCCATTCGGGTTTGGGCATTGCGGGCTCCAGAGAGGCGCAGGCGGAGGCCAGGGCCATGCCACAAGCGGGATCGCACGCCGCATGTGCCTCGCCTCCACAAGAGAGGCGATGCTAGAACGGTTCGTGCATGCTTCCTAGCGTGGACGCCATCAGAGCGCCTTCGGCTTCCAGTCTGCCTATGGGGTCGCGTTGACCATCCACGGAATGCCGAACTCGTCGGTCAGCGAGCCGTCTCCCGGCGACCAGAATGCCTCGCCGAAAGGCATGCTGACCTTGCCGCCTTCGAGAAGGGCGGCGATCCAGCGGCGCGCCTCGGCAACATCCTGCGTGCGCAGCGTCACGTCGAAGCCGTTCTTGGGCTTGTCGATGTTCGGCGCCCACGGCTTAACCATGTAGGCGCATGATCGCCTGATCGCCGACTTCAAGCCAGCAAGCATCAGTCAGGCCTTGATTTTGGGATCGGCATACCTGTTGGACGCGCCTTAGCCGCAGGGATAAGCGGCGGTGATCTTGCCGCCGAGCGCCCTGGGGTAGAATTCGAACGCTTCCCGGCACTGGCCCTGGAAGCTGAGGCTGGTCACGATTTTCATGGGCAGGATACTCCGGTCGAACCCGTAGGACGTTCCCGCACCGCCAATGCCGACGGCATCGACTGGAAAATGCTATCCCGCGGATCTCAGCTGCCCCAGCGCATCGCCCAGCTTCATCAGCGCGGCTTCGGCGGCAGCGCGGCGTTCGTGTTGCTCCTCGACGACCTCGGGCGGGGCCTTGGCGACGAACTGTTCGTTCGAGAGCTTCTTCGCGATGCCGGCGATGTCGGCCTTGTGCCTGGCGGTCTCCTTCTCGAGGCGGGCGATCTCGGCCTTGAGGTCGATCAGCGCGGCGATCTCGAGGCAGGCGGTGGCTTCATCGAGGACGATGCGGATGGCGCCCTCGGGAGGCTCCTTCGCGAGTGAGACCGACTCGAGGCGGGCGAGACGCTCGATCAGCGACTGGTAGGTCGCAAGGCGCTTTTCGATTTCGGGCGAACCGCCAACGAGCGTGAGCGGGACTTTGGCGCCGGCGGGGACGTTGAGGTCCGAGCGCGTGGAACGAATTGCAGTGATGAGGCGGATAACCCAGTTCACTTCGGCATCGGCGGTCGCGTCGATCAGCTTGCAGTCGAGCGCAGGCCAGCTCCTCGAGATCAGCAGGCCCTTGCGGCCGATTGGTTTGCCGAATTCCTGGAACAACTCTTCGGTGACGTAGGGCATGAAGGGGTGCAGCAGGTGGACGATCTGATCGAGCGCCCAAGCCATAGTGGCGCGTGTTTCGGCTTTGATGGCTTCGTCAGAACCCATGAAGATCGGCTTGGTGAGCTCGATGTACCAGTCGCAGACCACGTTCCAAACATAGGTGTAGATCGCGCCGGCGGATTCGTTGAACTTGTAGTCGGAGATGCCCTGCTCGACCGCTTTCGTCGTGCGCACAGCTTCGGAGACGACCCATTTGTTGAGCGCGTGCTTCACTGAGCCGGGATCGAAACCGGGCTTAAGTTCGCAGCCATTCATCTGGGCGAACTTGGTGGCGTTCCAAAGCTTGGTGGAGAAGTTACGGTAGCCTTCGACACGTTGTTTCGCGAGCTTGATGTCGCGGCCCTGCGCGGCCATGGCGGCGAGCGTCATGCGCAGCGCATCGGCGCCGAATTCGTCGACGAGTTCGAGGGGGTCGATGGCGTTGCCGAGCGACTTCGACATCTTGCGCCCCTTCTCGTCGCGGACGAGGGCGTGGATGTAGACGTCCTTGAAGGGCGCCTCGCCCATGAAGTGGATGCCCTGCATCATCATGCGGGCGACCCAGAAGAAGATGATGTCGAAGGCGGTGACGAGGACGGAGCCGGGGTAAAATTCCTTCAGCGCCGGATCGACCTCGCCGGGCCAGCCCATGGTGGAGAACGGCCAGAGGGCGGACGAGAACCAGGTGTCGAGGACGTCTTCGTCCTGACGAAGTTCGACAGCCTTGCCGTAATGCTTCTTCGCTTGCTCGTGCGCTTCGGCTTCGGAGAAGGCGACGAAGAACTTGTTGTCGGGTCCGTACCACGCCGGGATGCGGTGGCCCCACCAGAGCTGGCGGCTGACGCACCACGGTTCGATATTGCGCATCCATTCATAGTAGGTCTTGGCCCAGTTCTCAGGGACGAATCTGGTCTCGCAGTTCTCGACGGCCTTGATCGCCGGCTGGGCCAGCGTCTTGGCGTCAACATACCATTGGTCGGTCAGGTAGGGCTCGACGACGACCTGGCTGCGGTCGCCGAACGGCTGCATGATGGTCTTGTCCTCGATCAGCACGAGGCAGCCTTCCGTCTCGATGTCGGCGACGACCTGCTTGCGGGCGGCGAAGCGTTCGAGGCCCTGATACTTCTTCGGAACAGCGTCGTTGAGGTACGCCGTGTCCGTGAAGATGTTGATCATGTCGAGCTTGTTGCGCTTGCCGACCTGGTAGTCGTTGAAGTCGTGCGCTGGGGTGACCTTCACGGCGCCTGAGCCCTGCGCCGGATCGGCGTATTCGTCGGCGACGATCGGGACCAGGCGGCCCGTGAGCGGCAGCCTGACCATCTTGCCGACGATCGCGCGGTAGCGCTCGTCATCGGGATGCACTGCGACGCCGGTATCGCCGAGCATAGTCTCCGGCCGCGTCGTCGCCACGACGATGTAGTCGCGGTCTTCGAACATGGCGGGCTTGCCAGTCTCGTCATAAGCGGTCGGGAATTTGTAGGTGGAGCCGTCGGCGAGCGGATACTTGAAGTGCCAGAAATGGCCCTTCACTTCCCGGTTCTCAACTTCGAGGTCCGAGATCGCAGTCTGGAATTGCGGGTCCCAGTTCACGAGGCGCTTGTCGCGGTAGATCAGGCCTTCCCGGTAGAGTTCGACGAAGACCTTGGTGACGGCTTCGCTAAGGCCCTTGTCGAGCGTGAAGCGTTCGCGGCTCCAGTCGCAGGACGCGCCGAGGCGCTTGAGCTGGTTGGTGATCGAACCACCGGATTTCTCTTTCCATTGCCAGACGCGCTCGAGGAATTTCTCGCGGCCGAGTTCGCGGCGGCCGATATTGCCTTCTTGCGCGAGCTGGCGCTCGACGACCATTTGCGTCGCGATGCCGGCGTGATCTGTGCCGGGTTGCCAGAGCGTGCGGAAACCGCGCATGCGGTGGTGGCGGATCAGGACATCCTGCAGCGTATTGTTAAGCGCATGGCCCATGTGGAGCACGCCGGTGACGTTCGGCGGCGGGATGACGATCGAATAGGGCTCGCCCTCGCCGGACGGCTTGAATGCGCCGGATTCTTCCCAGGCCTCGTAGAGGCGGGGTTCTGCGGATTTGTGGTCGAAACGATCGTCAATCATGCCTTGCGGATAGCTTGGCCAACGCTTTTGAACAACCCGCCAGCGGGGCCTCGCCCGCACCTTGTCATCCCGGAAGCACGAACGCTATCCGGGAGCGACTTCCTGCCTCGTCCGGCCAGTCTGTGGTTCCCGGCTCTCACCTGCCCTCCGGCCGGGATGACAGGCTTTGCGTTTCAGGCAAAACTGTCCCGGCTAGAGGAATTGCGATGAAGCGCATCTGGATATTCCGTCACGCCCAGAGCGCGTCGAACGCCAGGGGCACGACGCTAGCCCCGCACGGCATACCGCTGACGGAACATGGCCACACGCAGGCCCGCGACCTGGCCTGGAGCCTCGCGGAAGCGCCCCAGCGGATCACCACTCCGCCCTTCCGGCGGGCGATCGACACGGCCAGGCCGATCGATGCGCGGTTCCCCGGGGGCGATCAATGAGAAGTGGCCGGTACAGGAGTTTACCTATCTGGAGCCGGCGAGCTGCGTCGGCACGTCGTGGATCGACCGCAAGCCGCGGATCGATGCTTACTGGGCGAAGCTGGATCCCGCCTATATCGACGGCGTCGGGGCGGAGAGCTTTTCCCACCTGCTGACGCGTGCGCGGAGGTTTCTCGACGACCTCCCGGAGCTGGACAGCGACCTGACGCTGGTTGTCTCGCATGGCCAGTTCATGCAGGCGGCCAAGCTGCTGGTGCAGCGACCGGAGGTCGGCGACCTGACGGCCATGAGCATCTTCATCGACCGCCAGCTGCGGCGGCCGTTCGCCCACTACGAGCGGATGGAGCTGCGGGCGGATGGAACGACGCTGCGCATTATCGAGCCCTGAAAACACAAAAGGCGCACCGGTGAAGGTGCGCCCTGTGTTTTAGATCGTTGGGTCAGTGCAAAGTTCGTGTGGTGTCGCGCCAGCCGGCGACCGGGGTCCTCGTCAGCCCTTAGCGGGAGAGACGGCGGATGCGATCGATCTCCTTTGCAACTTCGGATTCGACGATGTTCGTGAGGTTGGCGTCGAGCCATTCCTTGAGCATCGGCTTGAGTAGTTCGCGGACGACGTCATCCAGCGTGCCGCCCGTGGAGACAAGCATCGACCCCATCAGCTTGCCGAGCGCGCCGGCGGCGTGCTGGGCGACGGGCGCGCTGGTCAGCGTCTCGGTTGGAGCGGGCGGAGGCGTCCATTCGGCCTTCGGTGCGGGCATAGGAGCAGACTTTACCGCCGGCGCAGGCGGCGGCGCGGGCTCTACGTCCTCGATCAGGAAATCTTCCTCGAGCGAGCGTGCGGGCGGCATGAATTCTTCGGGTTCGTCGAAGACGGGCGCGGGTGCTTTGGCGATCACCGGCTCGGGTTTCGGCGCGGGGGCCGGTTGCGGCGGGGGCGCTTTCACTTCCGCCGGGGCCGGAGGCGGCACGAGATCGAGCACATCGCCGCCAGCCTCGGCGGGTTTGTCTTCTTCAGAGATGATCCGGCGGATCGAGGCGAGAATCTCCTCCATCGTCGGCTCACGCTGAGCTTGTTCCGCAGACATTGCCGCCCTCGTTCAATCAAATGAGCGCAAAAGGAACGTGATTCCCCGCAGCCCACGATTAAGCAATAGACAGGCGTATGGTGTGGAATTCGTTAACGCGCCAGTAGTGCGCAAAAGCCTATTTGCTAATGGATTCAGGACGCAGACGGCCTGTGGCCGCCAGCAGCCGGTGGATCGCGATATAGGCTTGCCGTTCCGCGTCGACCTGCCTCAGGCGGGCATCGAGAAGTTCGCGCTCCTGATCCAGCACGTCGAGCGTGATGCGTGTGCCGACGGCAAGCTCCTGCAGTGCGCCTTCAAGCGCGACCTCGGCGGCCGCGACGCGGCTGGTCGATGCGGTGATCGCTTCGCGCGCAGCGATAACCTGGTGCCAGTATGTGGTGGTCTGGGCCGTGACGTCACGCTCGACCGCCAAGCGCTGATAGCGGGCGCGGTCGGCTTCGAGCTGGGCGCCGCGTGTTTTTGATTCGAGCAGGCCGCCGTTGAACAGGGGCCAGCGGAATTCGGCAACGACGCCGACATTTGTGTCCTGGAAACTTTGATTATAGCGCGTGTCAGTTAGGCCCGCACTGCCGACGAGATCGAACTGCGGCGCAAGCGCACCACGAGCGACGTCGACGGCGCGCTCACCTTGCACTTCCAGAGCACGAGCGGCCAGAAGCGCCGGATTTCCACTGCGGGCGATCGCTAGCGCTTCGTCCAGCGTCCCGGGCAAGGCCGGCGCTGGCGGCGGCTCGGCAAGTTGAACCGGAGGGCGACCGACGATCTGTTCGTAGACGGCGCGAGCGCGGGCAAGACCGGCGCGCGAGTTCGCAAGTTCCGATTCAGAGGCGGCGGCCTGCGCTTGCGCCTGCGAGACATCGGTGCGGGTGACTTCGCCGACATCGAACCTGTCGGTGGCGGCCCGCACCTGCTGGCGCAGCGAGGCGACGTTGGTTTCGCGAATCTCGACTTCACGTTCGGCGAGGCGCACGTCGACGAAGGCCGTTACGACAGCGAGAACGGTCTCCTGCTCGGCGTTGATGAGCCGGGCCTGCGATACGTCGACGCCGGCGCTCGCCTGATCGGCCCGCGCCATCAGCGAACCGCCGGACCAGAGCGATTGGCGAGCTTCGAGGCCGAGCATGCCGCGCTGACTGTTTCCGTCTTCCGGGAAATTGCCGGACGGTGTGCTGACCTGCCGGCCTATGGTCTGGTTCTGCGCTCCGTAGCTTCCCGTGAAGTTGAGCTGCGGGCCCATCTGGGACTTGGCCTGGGTGAAGGTTTCGTCTGCGACGCCGCGCGACTTGCGTGCGGCCATCAGGGTCGGGTTGTTGGAGATGGCGGAGTCAACCGCGTCGGACAGTGTGTCGCGGCTGGCCTGAGCGAGGGCCGGCGTCGAAACCGACGCCATCAGCACCAGGGCTGCAAAGATTTTCATGGCCTACTCCCTCGAATGGCTTGCCCATATCGGGTCCCAGCCAGCAGCGCAGCGTCCTGCTGCACAGGTCATGGACCAAGCAGCAGCGCGCGGAGGCTGACAGGTAAGACCCTAATTAGCCTTAAAGACGAAATTCGGCGGCTTTCTCAAAGCCGGGAAGCAACGGAATGGCCGTATCGAAGGGCGCGCGCCATGCAGTCTTGCCGCCAGCGCGGGTATAGATTCGGGCGCGGCGGATGCCGCCGTCGGCCACGGCAACAGCCAGACGGCCCCCTTCGGCCAGTTGGTCGAGCCAGGCCTGCGGCACATCCTCGACAGCGCCGTTCACGAAGATCACATCGAACGGGGCCCTGGCGGGGACGCCAGCCTTGAGGGACCCTGCCACCACGTCCACGCCTGGGACTTTCTGGCGAATGGCCCCGGCTGCGGCTTCGTCCTGTTCCAGGGCAGTGACCCTCACGGCGAGCTTGGAAAGGACAGCCGCGGAATAGCCGGTGCCTGCAGCGATATCGAGCACACGGTCAGTGTCGCGGACGGCGGCTGCGTTGACCAGCTTGGAGAAATCCCGCGCGGCGATGAGCCAGCGGCCCGGCACGGTTTCCACCATCACATCGGCATAGGCCGAAGCACGGCGGCTGGCAGGCACGAAGTGTTCGCGGGGAACAGCCGCCATGGCCGAGATCAGGCGGCGGTCCGTGACGTCGTTGGGACGCACCTGGCTGTCGATCATCGCGGTACGAGCAGCTTCCAGATCCACGAATAGCCCCTGTTTCCTGCGCAGACTCGGGGGTCTTGTGCGCCCCGGGCTCTTAGCATACGCACCAACCGGCGCAACGCGCCTAAACTACCCATAGCCGTCGCTCCGCCAGCGCCGGTCGTTCCGAGGCCTCGTGGCGGAGTGGTGACGCAGAGGACTGCAAATCCTTGCACCCCGGTTCGATTCCGGGCGAGGCCTCCAACTTCCCTTATTTCTTAACGCCGCGCCGGAAAATCGAACAATCCGGTTAGCGTTAACCTCTCATTTACCAGCGCGGAGCATGGTGGTGCTGTCTTCCCTTGAAGACACCCCACCATCACCCAAACGCCTTTGCGGGAGCCTCTGGCTCCCGCCCTCTTCTTTTTGCATTGGATTCCGTGAGTTTCGAACGGGATCGCGGCCAGAAGGGCGGAATCGCGTGGCGGAGAGCGCTCCGCTATTGAACCGCCAAAGTCCGGCGGCTATACCCCCGCCTCCAACCGTGCTCCCTGATAGCTCAGTTGGTAGAGCATTCGACTGTTAATCGAATGGTCGCTGGTTCGAGTCCAGCTCAGGGAGCCAGTTCTCTATTTTAGCCGAATTGACCGCCGCGAGTTCGGGCTGCCGTTCGGCGGTTGCAACAGTTTCCGCAAGTAAATCAAACGGTTCGCGGAAGGTGGCTACCACTTCGCCATCCTCCCAAGTGCAGTTCAAAAGTAGAAAATTGAGCAAACGGCGTTTCTCGCGTGCGCTCTTGACCTGCTCGGTTTCTTCGGACCAGCGCTAGTTTGAGTAGGCGGCCA
>CANJIL010000009.1 GCA_947474455.1 Hyphomonadaceae bacterium
GGCGCGTCAGGGTTGTAAGCGATGCGCTGGTGAAGAAGCCCGTCATGTCGGGAACCCCCCAGCTGAGCTTGGGTGGCGTGTAGGCGGGCGCAGCCTGCGCCAGGGCGGCCGGCGCCATCGCGATGGCGCAAATGGCCGAGGCCAGGATCACTGAATGCTTCATCGCACGTTTCCTTCAGTTACTGCTCGCCAGCCGCACATTGCCGAGGTCTTCGTCCGGACCGCCGGCAACGCCGCCCAGGCGCGGCTTGATCCAAACACTGTCGCCACCCTCGCCAATCGACTTTGCGATATCTTGATTGTCAAGATATTATGAAGTCGCCAAAGTGTCAGCCGATAGCCGAGCCGTGATGAAATACACTTCAGTTGCCCGCCTGTTTCAGGCGCACCAGCAATTCCAGAAACGCCTGGCGGAACGCACCGGTCTCAACACAACCGACGCGACCCTGTTCGGCGCGTTGATGCGTGCAGGTGAGCCATTGTCGGCGGGTACGCTGGCCCAGATTGCGCTCCTTACGACCGGCGCAACGACGACAGCCATTGATCGCCTTGAGGCGCTGGGGCTCGTTCAACGTCGGCGGAGCGATGTAGATCGGAGAACTGTTCTCGTCGCGCCGCGACAGCCGAACGCCCGCAATGTGATGAAACAGATGGAGCCTTTGGGGAACCTGTGGACGAGTCTGTTGGGGCAGTTCAACGAACGCGAATGTGAAGCCATCGAACGCTTCGTGCGCGCATATACGGACGTGATAGAGGAAGCACTGATCGAGGCGTGATCACACGAAGACTGTAACGTGTCTTCGCCGCGCCCCGTGGCGGTCACAAGACTTCGACCTGCGCGCAGTGCGACACGCAGATCAGCCGCTCGCCTCCTGATCCAACCGGGCGCGTATTGATCCAGCCTGCCACGCGCACGCGCGATCCGAACCGAAGCGCCACATCCGCAGCGCCCAGCCGTCGTAGCGCGGCGACGCGACCTCAACCCGCCGCACCCGCAATCCTGTGTCCAGCGCCAGCGCACCACCATCGAGCACGCGCGCCACGCGTCCCTGCTCGCCCGCCGACGGGTCGCCCTGGGACGCACACGCCGCCGCCAACCCGGCCAGAATACCGCCTCGCCGCGAACGGCGATTCCGGGAAGTCTGCCGCCTCGAAGCCCCAAGCGCCCTGAACAACAGGCGCCGACCGGCCTCACGCCAACCGCGCTGGCGGCCCACCGCATTTGCAGGCATAAGACGCCCCGCTGATCCCGTAGCTCAGCTGGATAGAGCACCGGTTTCCTAAACCGGGGGTCGCAGGTTCAAATCCTGCCGGGATCGCCAGTTTTCCGACCGTCACATGACAACCAGTTTATTCGTGGACCGCGTCAGCCTGGGGCGCCTGCAGGCGTTGCGCCGAAATTGCAGCCCCCCTAGAAGATTCCTGCAGAGCCGCGAAAGTGCATGCGGCGGGACCGATCGATGGACTTCCTTTCTGGCATTTTCAAAGCGCTGGGAGACGCCTGGGCCTCGCTCGAGTCGGGACTGGTGGGCACGCCACAGCTTGCCGGAATCGGCCTCCTCCTCGCGATCGGGGCGGTTCTTGCCGTAGTTGTGCTTGTCCTGGCTTCACTCGTGCGTCTCGGCTTCACCACGCGCCGCGCCGCCATGGCCAGCGCGGTAAAGCGTGACAGCGCCGTCGGCGCCCGGATCATCGTGGTGCGCAGCGGCTCGGGCCGGCGCGCCGCTATCTCCGCCTTCCTGCGCAAGGCGATCGAATCGCACCTCAAGGACTACATGTTCGGCGGCCCATACCGCATCGTCGCCTACCCCGGCGGCGTCGAGGGCGACGAGCGCGCCCACGATCTGATGAAGCGCACCGATGCAGACGTAATCCTCTGGGCCGAGGACCCGCGCGGATCCAAGGGCGTCGCGCGCATCCTCTCGCGGCCCTCCAACGCCTTCGAATCCCGCCGCGCGCCCGTCACCTTCGCCATGCCGAAGAACAAGCCAGAATGGAACGACGCGCTCAACCGCGCCATGGCCTATGCCGCCGCCAAGCAGTTCCGCCCCGCCCTCGGCCGCCCGCAGGATTTCCGCCCCGAACGCCTCCAGCCCGTCGTTGAATCCCTGCTGTCGATCCTCGACCAGAAACCGAAGGCCGATCCTGCCCTGCTCGCCGAAATGGTCGACGACGCCTCCGCCGGCGCCCTGCAGCTCGCCTTCGCCGGCAATGACGCCTGGATCGACCGCGCCGTCGACATCGCGCGCTCGACTCTCTCCGACATCAACCGCTCCGCCGCGCCGGACCGCTGGATCGCCGCCAACATCACGCTCGGCCGCGCCCTGCGCCTCAAGGCTGAGAAGCGCTTCGACCCGGTTATGCTCCGCGAAGGCATCGCCCACCTCACCGAAGCCCTCGAAGCGCTCCGCTCCGAGCCGCGCCTCAAGCTGGCCGAGAGCGCCGCACAGGCCATTGGCGAAGCACAGAAACTCCTCGGCACGCGCCGCAAATTCTCGATCTCCGGCGGCGGGATCTAGATCCTACTCCGCGGTCTGCAGCGACTTCTGGAAAGCCTTCAGCTCGGCGCACTGCACGCACCGGCAATTGTCGCCGATATAGGCGCTGAAATACGTCTCGCCGTAATCGTAGGCCAGCTCCTCGCCCGGCTTGATCGCTTTGGTCGCATGGATCCAAACCCGGCCGCGCCAGATGTTCGGCTCGCAGTTCGGCTTGCAGGAATGGTTGATGTAGCGCGCCTTGTTGTCCCGCCCCTGCCCATCGATCGTCGTGCCGTTGTCGAGGTCGAACAGGTATTTCGACCGGCTGGAGAACTTCTCCGCCTCGCTGATCGGCCGGCCCGTGTATTCGATGATGCATGCACCTTTGGGTATCTTCGAGTTGGTGAACAGGCCAAGCCCCGCGCTCGCGCGCTTCACCACTAGATCGAAATCGCCGGGCTTGTATTTGAGTTCAGCCATGAACGCGCCTGCCTCTGAAACCGGAACGGGTCTTTCACATCAGCCTCGCCCCCAGAGCAAGGGATGTTGTATCGCCTCGCATGAAAAAGACGGAGACGTGTTCGCGCGTGACCGTGGTTCCATCGCCTCCGTCTTCGCTATGCTCACCGGTTATCCGCCTGGGTGCGCACCGCCGCGAGACCTTCGCGTCAAACGGTAGGGCCCGCCTTCCTGGCTGCCGATGAACGGCCGCTTGCAAAGCGCCGGAAGACGCCGAGCGTGCAGTCCGCCAGCCTCCCTCCGTGGCGCGTGATGCAGTCCACGGCGATGACGTCGCCGTGTTCGTCCTTCATGGGGAGGATACGTCCGCCTTGCGCGAGCTCGTGGAGCGTTCGCTGCTCGTACTTCGAGATGTTCACTTCGAAAATCATCTGATCTGAACGGAAACCAGCCCGCGGCCATTGCGGCGGCGGGTCGTCCAGCGCGAGCGGCGTCCTCAGCCGGTCATTGCGGCCACATCCCCGCATCCTTGAGCAATAGTGCCCACGCACTGACGTAAGGGAGGTCTTGAAGTCGACCGAACTTCCAGATCTGAGGGCGTTGGTCGCATCGCCCTCGGCGTGTCGGGTACTGCGAGAGCCCCGCCAAGGAAGCCAGTCGCGACTTGGGGTGGGCGCATTCGACCTCCCTTGGTTGCGAGGCGAAACGAACGTCGAGGGCGGCGCCTCCGGGGAACAGCTGGAGGGTCCAAGGTTTGTCGGTTCAACCCCGAGCATGCTGCATGGGTCACTGGCTATGGAGCTAACGCCCCTGTCGGCTCGTCCGGCTGGTGTGTAGGTGGCAACTCCGGCTCGCCATACCGGGGAGGAACGATCGATGCGGGGCGCGTAGCGACGCGCATCCGCCAGTCGCAAGGCAGGCAATAGGCACTATCCACGGCCCCCGCCACGCGCCCGGCTCCCTCGCCTGTAGGAACGAGCTACCGCATCCCGGAGGGATTCCACAGGCCAGATACAGGTGGAATGGCGCACGCATGTCGTACCCGTCACCGTGCTGCACAAAATCGCAGAAACCGAAAAGTGTCGCCATTGACTTCCCGGATTACAGCCGTACTCTCCAATGAGATTACAGGTGTACCATGCAATCGATTTCCGACGCCGAAAGCCGCATCATGGAAGCCCTGTGGCGCAAGACACCGCTCACGGCCGAACAGATTTACGCCGCAGTAGGCCCCGAAAATGGCTGGGCGCCCGCCACGGTGAAGACGCTGGTCACTCGGCTGCTCAAGAAGAAAGCCATAGCCGGGGCCAAGGAAGGCGACAGCTACCGCTATCGCCCGCTCATCACACGCGCCTCCTGGGTGCAGTCCGAAAGCCAGGGACTGCTCGACAAGCTTTTCAAGGGCGAAGTCGCCCCACTTGTCGCCCACTTTGCCGAGCACCGTAAGCTTTCGGCCAAGGACCTGAAACAGCTCAAGGCCCTGATCACGAAGATCGATGAGGACAGCAAATGAACGGCATCCTCGACGCCCTCGTCGAAATGAACATAGCGGCAAGCGCCGCGATTCTTGTCCTGCTGCTGGTCCGCAAGCCAGTCGGCCGCCATCTGGGACCAGACGCCGCCTATCTGCTCTGGGTGATCGTTCCCATCGTGGTCGCCTCAACCTTCATCCCCGCCCGCGCCATCGAGACCATGGCGCTCGGCCCGTCGCTCGAGGAAGTCGTCGCCCTTGCAAACGCTCCATCTGTTGTCCCTGGCTGGGAAATCTTCATTGCTCCCGCCCTACTCTCTATCTGGATTGCCGGCGCCATCGCGATCGGCGCAGCGCTCATTCGCCGCCAGCGCGCCTTCATGCGCGATGCGGATCTCGGCCTTGCAGGCCCCGCCGTCGTCGGCTTCTCGTATCAGCACATCGTCACGCCCCGGGATTTCGCCCGCCGGTTCGGCGACGATGAGCGCAGGCTGATCCTGACGCACGAACAGGTCCATCTCGACCGCAACGACGCCCGCATCAATGCGCTCGTCGCGCTCGCCCGCTGCCTCTTCTGGTTCAACCCGCTGATCCATGTAGGCGCGAAGGCTCTCCGCCTCGACCAGGAAATGTCCTGCGACGCCGAGGTCATCGACCGCCGCCCCCGCACGCGTCGCGCGTATGCCGAAACGCTGCTGCGGACGCAACTCGCCTCCCGTCCGCTCCCCGTCGGCTGCTACTGGCCTGCCGAATCGCAGCACCCGCTTGCCGAACGCATCGGCATGCTGGCGAACATGCCGCTCTCCGGCGCGCGCCGCGCCGCCGCCACGGCAATCGTGCTCGTCGCCGCCGCCGGCGCCGGCTTCGCCGCCTGGGCCGCCCAGCCCCAGCGCACCATCCTTCACGAAGCGCCCGACGTGTTCGTGCCATTCCAGCCACTGCATCGCGCCAGTCTCACGACGCAGCCGCATCTCTCCGACTTCGCACTGCCCGCTATTCCCACTGGCCTCAGCCTGCCTGGCGGCGTCGAGGTCGGCGCCGATCTCTGCGTTGGCAGAAGCGGCAGGGTCGAAAGCGTCCAGCTTATGAAATCGGCTGGCTATCGCCACTTCGACAAGGCGGCGATCGACGCGCTCCGCGGCTCGCGCTTCCAGCCGGCCATGCATGACGGACGGGCCATTCGCGGCTGCGGCCATCCAGTCATGATTGCGTGGAGTCTCGGGCCCGCTGCCGTGAATACGGAACCGGCGGCGCCCGGGGCGCGCTAGACCATCGATCCGCTGAAGGAGGCCGCCATGTATGGCGCAGTGAGAGAGCGTGCGCGTAGTTCATCCCAGATCGTGGGACTTTCATCCTCGATCCTTCTGACCACCATCGCCGGCTACGCGCTCAGCAGCCTAGGCGTCAACATCGTGAGCGTCGTCGACAAGCCCATCAGCTTCACGCCGCTGGCCGAAGACAAGGCCGACGAACCGCTTGTGCCGCCGGATTTGCGGCTCCAGCCGATCGACTTCGGCGACATCGAGATCGTGGCTCCAGACAATGTCTTCCGTGTGGAAGATGACAACCGCATCGTCGCTGCAGAAACGACCGCGCCCATTTCCGATCGAGCCGACGCGCCCGCGCCCACATGTCCCACGCCCGTCCGCGTCCGCCCAGCGCTGCTGAGCCCGAACCCGCCGCACTATCCGGCCGCCGAAATCCGCCAGCAGAACGAAGGCGTGACAACGCTTGAGGTCTGTGTCGATGCGAATGGCCGCACGTCTTCCGCAACAGTGGCCGCCTCCAGCGGCCACCCCGTCCTCGACAACACCGCCTTGAAATGGATCCGCGCCGCCCGCTTCAAGCCCGGCACGCTCGACGGCGCCGCCCAGTCCGTGTGCGGCCACCAAGTCGTTTACGAATGGAGGCTCGAAAACACGCGCTGACGCGCTCAGTTCAAGCCCTGCCCCAGCAAGGCAGGGCGTGCCGGACCGCCAGGACGCCCCACGTTCCGGCCGGCATTCGAAGCGCACCCTTCCCGCTCCCCCGGGGAGGGGGCGCTTCTGCTCTTCGATCAAGGCTTTTCACCACGCCCGCGCATGCGTGTTGCGCCGCAGCCCGGCAGGAAATGCCGATCGGAAAAGCCTGTCACAGGCATCTCGCCGCATGGAGATTCACTCGCGGGCAATCCGTGTTCACGAGTCAGAAACACAGCGGCGGCATTTTCATCGGCATGGTACAGCGTGATTACACTTGGTCATCGATCTTCGCCTGGGGCCTGACCCTTTCCGGCGCCGTACTGGCGACGGGCGGCGTCATCGGCATGTTCTGGCCGCAGCTGGACATCAGCTGGCTGTGCATTATCGCCTTCGCGGGCATGATGGCGTTCGGCATCGGACTCGTTAACTGTTCAGCCGCCGGCGCCCTGCAGGCGATCAAGCACCGCAAGCCTGACGGCCGTCAGGTGGAATGGACAGTTCTGCTGCCCGCCCTCGCCTGCTGCATCGGCTTTGTGTTCGCCACCAATGTCGGCGTCCACCTCGGATGGGAGATCGTGATCGCCAACGCGCCCGAGGGCGCGAAGCTGCCGCCGGCCATGACGGTCGACGCCGTGTTCTACATCTTCGCCTTCGCCAAGCCCGCCATGGCCTGGATCGTCGAGGGCCGCAAAGCCATGGACGTCGAAAGTTACGCCGCTCATCGCGCGTCGCGCCGGCAGGAAGCCGCCGAGCTCGCGGAAGCGGAAATGATCCGCACGGAATTCGCACGGGCTGCAGTCCAGCCTCAGCCCGAGCCGGAGCCGGAGCCCGCGTCCGATACCGTGGAACCGGCGGCCCCGGCCGCCGAAACGTCAGCGGCCGCTGCGCAGCCTGTGCAGGAGACTATCCAGCAGGCTGTAGCGGAAACACCTGCGGCGCGCGCGCCCAAGTCGAAGCGCAAGCCGAAGACCGTCGAAGAACAACGCGCCGCCGCGATGAAGGCCGCCGCCAAGCGCGTCGCGCAGTATCGCGAGCAACACATGGGCCGCGTCACCGACATCGAGCAGGCGCGGCTAGAGCAGTCGCTGACCCCCCAGCAGATCGCACGCGCCTGCGACACGCTGATCGCGCGCGGCGAAAAGCCGACGATGCGCCGCGTGGCGGAAGTTCTGGGCGTATCGCAAATCCGAATCGAGCGCGTCTGGCCGCAGGGCGTCCCGCTCGACGGCACGGGCGAAGTGCGGGCGGCTTGATACAAACGCCGCGTTAGTAATTAGCTGGCGTCTCGGTACGTAATGAATTCCATCAACGAACCATCGGGATCGCGAAAATAGACGCTTTTGCCGGCTCCGCGGGCCCCAAAGCGTTGTGTAGGTCCGCACTCGACCTGAATGCCATGCCGCGCGAGATGCGCCATCGCGTCAGTGATCGGGCCGTTCCATTCGAAGCAGAGATCGCTGTTCCCGGGCTGCACCGGGAGCCTCGCGACTTCGGCCGGCGCGACCCCCGGCCCGTGCACGTTAAGTTGCCGGTCACCAAAACGATAAGCCCAGCCCACTGGTCGCTCGATCAAGGTCGCACCCATGACGTCACGGTAAAACGTGTTGGAACGTTCCCAATCGGTTATCTTGATCACGCAATGATCGAGGCTCACCGGCAACGTCATCGCGATCCCCTGTCGGCGCGGCCGCCCGTGGCGGCGACTACCGCGCGAACTTCTTGAACGTCGGTCGCTTGGGCTCAACGGCTTCGGCGCCCAGCCTGCGCTTCTTGTCCTCGAGATAGGACGAGAAATCGCCCTCGAACCATTCGACATGGCTGTCGCCTTCGAAGGCCAGGATGTGCGTCGCCACACGGTCAAGGAACCAGCGGTCGTGGCTTATGATGACGGCGCAACCGGGGAAATCCTCAAGCGCCGCTTCCAGGGCCTGCAGCGTCTCCACGTCGAGGTCGTTGGTCGGTTCGTCGAGCAGCAGAAGGTTCGAGCCTTCCTTCAGCATCTTGGCGAGGTGGACGCGGTTGCGTTCACCACCCGAGAGCTGGCCGACTTTCTTCTGCTGGTCGACGCCCTTGAAGTTGAATGCGCCGACATACGCCCTGCTCGGCTGCTCGATGCCGCCGACCTCGATGATGTCGAGACCGCCGGAGAGTTCCTGCCACACCGTGTTCTTGTCATTGAGTGAATCACGCGACTGGTCGATGTAACCAAGCTTCACGGACTCGCCGACCTTGAATGTGCCGCCATCTGGCTGCTCGCGACCGGTGATCATCTTGAACAGCGTCGTCTTGCCAGCGCCGTTCGGGCCGATAACGCCGACAATGCCGCCCGGCGGCAGCTTGAAAGACAGGTCCTCGATCAGGAGCTTGTCGCCGAACGCCTTGTTGAGATGTTCCGCATCGATGACGACGGAGCCTAGGCGCGGCCCCGGCGGGATGCGGATCTGCGCGGTGGAAATCTTCTCGCGCTCGGCCTTTGCGGCCATTTCCTCGTAGGCGTTGACGCGCGCCTTGGATTTGGCCTGACGCGCCTTCGGGCTCGCCTTGACCCATTCGAGTTCGCGGTTGAGCGATTTCTGCCGGCCGGCTTCCTCGCGCTGTTCCTGCGCGATGCGCTTGGCCTTCTTCTCAAGCCACACCGAATAGTTGCCTTCGTAGGGAATGCCCTGCCCGCGGTCGAGCTCGAGGATCCACGTCGTGATCTGGTCGAGGAAGTAACGGTCGTGAGTGACAAGGATCACGCAGCCCGGGAAATTGGTGAGATAGTTCTGCAGCCAGGCCACCGATTCCGCATCGAGGTGGTTGGTCGGTTCGTCCATCAGGATCATGTCGGGCTTGGACAGCAGCAACGCGCAGATGGCTGTCCGGCGGATCTCGCCTCCCGAAAGCTTCGTGACGTCCGCATCGCCCGGAGGACAGCGCAGCGCTTCCATCGCCATCTCGATCTTGGAGTCGATGTCCCAGGCGTCCGCCGCGTCGATCTGTTCCTGCAGCTTCGTCATCTGCTCCATCAGCTCGTCGGTGTATTCCTCGCCGAGCTTGGCCGAGATCGCGTTGAACTCGTCGAGCATCTGCTTCTCGGGGCATTTGGCGGCGATATTGTGGAACACGTCTTTCGTCGGATCGAGTTTCGGCTCCTGCGGCAGGTAGCCGATCTTGATGCCGTCAGCCGCCTTCGCCTCGCCAAGAATCTCATGGTCCTCGCCCGCCATGATGCGCAGCAACGTTGACTTGCCTGAGCCGTTGACCCCGACGATCCCGATCTTGGCGTCCGGCAGGAAATGCAGCCGGATATTCTCGAACACCTTCTTCCCGCCCGGATAGATCTTGGTCAGGCCGTCAAGGTGATAGACATAGTGATAGGCGGGCATTCGATTATCCTGGCGCCGGGAAAGTGTGCTGCGGGCCTAGATGCGATGGCGCGGCGGTGAGATCAAGGCCACACTTCGCATCCGCAGCACCTCGCCTTCACCCAGCGATACGCCTCGCCAAGCGGTCCCCCATGTGAAACCGTCAGAGCGACAAAAAAGCAGCCAAAAAGGCCATCCGGAACGTTCGCATGACCGCACCCGAAAACGCCCGTGCAGGCGCGCCGCGCACGGCGCCCTATGCCTGGGTGGTGCTCGGCATGCTGGCGTTCATCTACGTGTTTAACTTCCTCGACCGGCAGTTGATGTCGACCGTCATCGAGTCAATCAAGCGCGACACCGGCTTCACCGACGCTGAAATGGGCTACATGACCGGCTTCTGGTTTGCGTTGGTCTATACGACCTTCGGGGTCGTCGTCGGCTTCTTCGCCGACCGCACCAGCCGCCGCAACGTGCTGTTCTGCGGCGCAGTGCTGTGGAGCGCGTTTACGGCGATGTGCGGCATGGCGACAAATTACTGGATGATGCTCGCGGCCCGTGTGGGCGTCGGCGTCGGCGAAGCGGCCGGCACCCCGCCCTCCTACTCGATCATTTCGGACTACTTCCCGGCCGAGAAGCGTGGCGCCGCACTCGCCATCTTCTCGCTCGGCGTTCCATTCGGTCAGGCGCTGGCCGTCGCCTTCGGCTCGCAGATCGACATCATCTGGGGTTGGCGCGCGGCTTTCATCGGCATCGGCATCGCTGGCATTTTCGCCGCAATCCTCATGTACTTCGTGGTGCGCGAGCCCAGACGCGGCGCTATGGACCCTCCGCACCTCGCAGCCATCGCGCATGAGACGAGCGGCTTTGGTGAAACCTTCTGGGAATTCGTCAACCGCCCTGTCCTGCTGTTCACGGCGCTCAGCTGCGGCCTATCGGCCTTCGTCGGCTACGCTGCGCTGAACTGGAATGCGCCCTTCCTCTTGCGCGTGCAGGGCATGACGCGCGAGGAGCTGTCGATCTGGTACGCGCTGATGCTGGCGATCGCGCTGGGCCTCGGCACATGGCTGTCGGGAGTCATGGTGGACTGGCTCGCGAAACGCTCGCGCGTCTGGTACGCGATGCTTCCAGCCCTGACCTTCGCCATCGCAACGCCGTTCTGGTATTTCGCAACTCAGGCGGCCAGCTGGCAGGCGGCTCTCGCCATTCTGTCGGTGCCGACCTTCCTCACGATCTTCTATCTCGCGCCGGGGATCGCTCTCGTCAACAATTCGGTAAAGCCGTCTCAGCGCACGATGTCGAGCGCCATCCTGCTGATGGTGCTGAACTTCATCGGTCTTGGCGGGGGACCGACGCTTGTGGGCGCGCTCTCGACCAGCTTCACCGCATCGAAGCTAGAAGCGGGGCTCGGCGTCACGCCGGAGCAGGTAGGCGCCTATCTCAAGATGACGACCGCTGAGGCGAAGACGCTCCCTGAAAATGTCCAGACGGCGATCGTTGCGGCTGGCGCAGGCGGTTTGCGCGACGCGCTCGCGTGGATGACGCCATTCTACCTTGTCGCGATATTTTTGCTTCTGCTGCAGGCCCTCGCAGTCAGCCGCGAACTGAAGGCGGGCGCGCCAATTCGCGACGGCGGCGCACGTCTGGGTATCGTACTGCTCGTGGTTGGCGCCGTCGGCCTGGTCGCGAATTTCGTGATGCGCGGGCCCGCCGCTATGGTTTCAATCAGCGACGTCCTTTCGATGACGCAAGGCCTCATGCTCTTGATTGCCACGCTGGCGGGCACGTTCCTGTGCTTCAAGGCGATCAGGTCCAGGTCTTCGGTAGACGCGCTGTAAAAACGCCTTAAGCAGCCGGCGTCACTTGAGCGCCACAGCTACACGGGTAGAACCGCCATGGGAAATCGTCGCGGGGACATGGTCATGTCAGGCATTAAGGATCGTATGGGCCGGCTTCTTGCCGCGGCGGCGTTCACAGCGAGTCTTTCCGGTTGCGGACCACGCGATGACGGCGCTGACCTTGCTGCTACCGCCACACCGGCCGCCGCAGCCGACTCTTCCTGCCCCACCGGATCGCCGCTGCCGATCACCGGCCTGTGCAGCGATGGCAACGCCGCGCTATTTCTTGCGACCGACAATGGCGTCGAAAGACTGGCGCCGCGCTGCGTCTGGCGCACGCAGGAAGTAAGCCTCTCTCCCAACGAGGCGCTTGTCTTCCGCGCACAGGATTGTTCGGGCGAGGGCTGGGACCAGACCGTCTATTCCTATCTGTCTGGCTATTTGAAGCAGCGCATGACTTCGATGCCGGAAGATCAGGCCGGCTTTGCACTACAGATATTCCCGCTCGCCGATGGTGAAACCGCCGAACAGGCAGCGATGAAAACGCTCGACAAGGCGCCGGACGATCAGCGGACGCGTTGCGAGACCCGGCCGCTGAGCGGTCCCAAGCTTGCCGGGCGCGCCTTTGAACTGGCGCCCAATTATGACCTGAAGACCGAAATGGACACCCAGTTTCCAGACGAGCCCTGGGATGCCTGCGGACCGAACGGCGTCACAGGTGATGCAGCGCAAATGTGGGAAGGCCGCAAGCACCAAGCGCTTTTCCACATGCTCGGCCAGGACACGCCCTACTGGGACCCGGCTAGCTTCACATTCTATCGCAAGGGCGCTGACGGCGCGTGGTCGAAGTCAAACTGACATCACCCGCTTTTCGCCATATCGGCGACGCCTGCGTAAGCTTAGCATCGAACAGGACGTGGGAGATAGATATGCGCATCACGGCTCTTTTGCTGTCAGCTTGCACGGCGCTTGCAGCCTGCGCTACGTCAACGCCGGAGGCTCCGATGCCCATGCCGGCGCCCGCGATCACCGGAGGATACGGCACGGCCGATCTGAACAATGAGGGCGTAAAGGCGGCCCAGGCCATTGCGGTCAACGCCATCTACACCCGCAACCCGACACGCGCGCTTGTCGAGAAGGCCAGCGCCGAGACACAGGTTGTCGCCGGCCTCAACTACCGATTCACCATCACCATGACCGGCGGCGCCGCCTATCGCATCGTCGTCTTTCGCAGCCTGCAGGGCGTGATGTCGGTCACGAGCTACGAGAAAATAGCCTAGCCAGTCATCATAGCTCGGCACACGGCCTCGAGCCCGCGTGCATCGACCTCGTCGAATGCCGCAAACGATGTCGAGTCCACGTCGAGCACCGCAACCAGCGAGCCTGATGCATCAAACACGGGGACGACGATCTCGGAATTGGATCGCGAGTCGCACGCGATGTGACCGGGGAAGGCATGCACATCCGGCACGATGATCGTTTCGCGCTTGGTGGCGCAGGCGCCGCAGACGCCCCTGCCAAAAGGAATGCGCAGGCAGCCCAGCGTCCCTTGATACGGCCCTACGACAAGCTCGCCTTCCTTCAGCGGGTCCACCTCGTAGAACCCGCACCAGAAGAACCGCTCGCCGAACGCTGCCGTCAGCAGCGGAACTGCGGTTGCATACCGAGCCGTGCGCGACGTCTCGCCCGCCACGACTGACGCTACCTCTTCGGCAAGCTGACGGTAAGCCGTCGCCTTGTCCGCGGAATATTCGATCCGCTGCTCTGTCATGATTGCGTTCTAGGCCTTGGCGAGCCGCCCGTAGAGGGTCTCGAGGGTCGCTGCGAAATCTTTCTGCTTGTCCGAGCTCAAAGCCTCGATCGCTGCGGTCAGACGGTGCACGGGATCATGATCCAGCAGCGCCTTGCCGGCGGCAGTCAGGTCTATCCGGCGGATGCGGCGATCTTCAGCGTCTGCTTTCACCGTGACCAGATCCTTGCGCGCCAGAGAAGCTACCGCGCGTGAGGCCGGGGCATGCGTGACTCCCAGATAGGTTGCAACGCCGCCCACCGTGCGCGCCTGACGGCCCGCCCGGGCGAGATAACGCAGAACGGCCCACTGGCCAGCGTGGATGGCTTTGGGACCTCTTGCCTCGTAAACCGCACGGGCGGTTTGTTCGAGCAACCGGGCGACAACACTCGCGTCCATAGCCTTTCAATCCCCTGGTGATCCGGCCGAACGCGACGAGGCCACCCACGTCCCACGACCGGTCATAGCCACTAGCACTCAGACAGGTTTCGCATCCGTCAATGCACAGACCTGGCAAGTTGATTTCAGCGATGACAGCGTCTAATTTATCTTACGCTTACGTCAAGAAGCGGTATCCGGCAGAGGCTTTTCGTTAACAACCGCCCGGCTATTCTTAACTTCGGATACAAGGCTCCAAACCGGCCAACTATTCCCCTCGCAAACACATGGATTCACGACAGTTGACTTGAAGTGGAGCGGGTGAAGGGAATCGAACCCTCGTCGTAAGCTTGGGAAGCTTCTGCTCTGCCATTGAGCTACACCCGCGATCCTGGCCTTTTTAGCGTGTTTCTCATCCACCGCATACGGAAACTCACCCAATTGCGACTAATTTGCAAACGTCTTGGCATGTAGCACACGAAACAGTCCGCACCGTCTCGCCGTCCAGGTGTATTGATGGCATCGCTAGCGCAATTGTGCTTGACCGAGCGGGAACGGGGCTCTGAGGTTCGGAAATGACGGTTCCGGGGGCTTTTGTAATCTTTGGCGCGACGGGCGATCTTGCCCGCCGGATGCTTTTCCCGTCCCTTTACTTCCTTGATGCAGACGGGCTTTTGCCTTCGCGCTTGCAGATCGTTGGCGCCGCACGATCGAACCACACGGACAACGAATTCCGGAAGGACGTCGAAGGATGGGTGCGCGAACGCGCCGGCGCATTCTTCTCGCAGGAAGCCTGGGAAGCATTCGCCAAGCGTCTTTCCTACGTGTCCGGAGATGCAGCCGTTCCGGATAGCTACGCCACGCTCAAGAAGCGGATCGATGGCGCGCAAGGCGGCGCTCTCTTTTACCTGTCCACCTCGCCCGCCCTCTACATCCCGATCGTGAACGGCCTCGCCTCGCAGAACCTCGCAGGCGAGCCCAATCGCGTCATCGTCGAAAAGCCGATCGGGAAGAGCTGGGCGACCTGCGAACAGATCAACGCCGCCATCGCCGAACATTTCAGCGAGAACCGCACGTTCCGCATCGACCACTATCTCGGCAAGGAAACGGTCCAGAACCTGATCGCGCTGCGTTTCGCGAATGCGCTGTTCGAGCCGCTGTGGAATCGCCACGCCATCGACCACGTCCAGATCACTGTCGCCGAGACGCTCGGCGTCGAAGGCCGGTTTGGCTATTACGACGAGTACGGCGCGACGCGCGACATGGTGCAGAACCACCTGCTACAACTCCTGTGCCTGATCGCGATGGAGCCGCCGTTCAACCTCCGACCTGAATCGGTGCGCGGTGAAAAGGTGAAAGTGCTGCGCTCGCTGCGACCGATCCGCGATTCCGAGCTGCGGGAGAAGACCGTGCGCGGCCAGTACGTGCGCGGCGTCGCCGATGGCAAAAGCGTGCCCGGCTACGCCGAAGAGGAAGGCGGCAAACCATCAGACACCGAAACCTTTGCCGCCCTCTGCGCTCACGTCGACAATTGGCGTTGGGCTGGCGTGCCCTTCTATCTGCGCACGGGCAAACGGTTGCCGAACCGCACGTCGCAGATCGTGATCCAGTTCCGCGATGTGCCGCACTCGATCTTCAACGGCAGCCCGTTGATGGCCAACCGCCTCACGATCACGCTGCAGCCCGAGGAATCGATCGCACTCACCATCATGAACAAGACGCCGTCCCTCACGCAGGGCGGCTACGAACTCCAGCCGCTGACACTCAACCTGTCCCTGCTCGACGCCTTCAAGGGCGAGAAGCGCCGCCGCATCGCTTACGAGCGCCTGCTCCTCGAAGCCATCTCCGACAACTCCACCCTCTTCGTGCGCCGCGACGAGGCGGAAGCGGCCTGGGTCTGGATCGACCGCATCATCGAAGGCTGGACCCGCACCGGCATGAGACCTGCCCCCTATCAGGCAGGAAGCTGGGGTCCCGCCGGCGCCTTCGCCCTTACAGAACGCAATGGACACAGCTGGTACGAATGAGCCCGCCGACGATCATCCACGAGGAAACCTTCTTCCAGGACCGCCGCCGGCTTTACGCTGGCCTGTGCCAGGACTTCGCAGACAAGCTCGCGGAGATCACCCGCAAGCGCCGCAAGGCCTCCCTCGCCCTCGCCGGCGGCACGACGCCGGGACCGCTCTATGAGTCGCTGTCGAACGTCCCGATAAACTGGGAAAAGGTCTCGCTGACGCTGACCGACGAACGCTGGGTCCATCCGCAGGATCCTGCCTCGAATGAATTCCTGGTCCGCGACACGCTGATGCGCCGCCGTGCGGCTGTAGCGACATTCGTTCCGCTCAAGACCAATCACGCAAAGCCTTCGGGTGGAGCTGCGACCGCCGAGAAGCGGATCGCGCCGATCATGCCCTTCGACATCTGCCTGCTCGGCATGGGTCCTGACGGTCACATCGCGTCGCTGATCCCCGGAGCTGAAGGTTTCGACGCGGCAGTCGACCCGGCCGGAACACGCAAGCTTGCCGGCATCCACGCCCCTGGCGCTGCCGGCAGCCCCGAGCGCATGACGCTGACAGTGCCGGGCATTCTTGCGTCCCGCCGCATCGTCCTGCTCTTCATGGGCCAGGACAAACTCAACGTGTTCAACGAGGCCAAGGAAGGCCGCGGCAATTCTCCCATCAGGGAGCTGCTATCGCAGAAGAAAGTTCCGGTTCACGCTTTCTGGGCGCCGTGATCAAACGAAACTGGCTTAGTCGATAAGAAGGGCTGCGGTCTCGCGACGAAGGCCCTTGGATGATCTAGCTCTAGCGCTTCGCAAGCCGATCCAGGAACAGCGCCTCCACCGCATCGAGCTCCTTTTTGCGGAGATCGGACTTCACGGTGAACCCGACCTCGCCGAACTCCATGTAGCGTTCGCCGCCATCGCCGAACTTCGGCCACGCCTTGAGGCCGGCGCCGTTGGGGTCGCCCGTCTTGATGAAGTTGAGCAGATAGTTGCTCATGCCAAGGCTCAGCGCCTCGTCGATCGCTGCGAAATCGCCGAGCTGCAAGGGCCCGGTGCGGTTTGCGATGTAGGGCGCCGCGGGAAGATTGCGCAAGAAATACGGTATCTCCGCTGTGTGAAATGCCCCGACTTTTCCGCGCACGCCCGCGCCGTTGACGCGCGTGAACTCATACTGCCAGACGTCCGACGCCATGTCCGCCGACCGCGCCATCTGCCGCGCGCCGACTGAGAACCAGCTGTCGCGCATGATGTCGAAGTTTGCTGCTTCGGCTCCCGCATCCGTCGTTGCGCCATAGACAGCAAGCAGACCATCCGAGTTCGGGCCGACGCTGTCGCCTACGCGCTTTTTCGCTTCTTCCAGCGTGGCTACCGATTGCGTGAAGATCGTGCCTTCGTCGCGGTTCGTGCCAACGATAAGCTTGGCCCGATTGATCCTGCCTTCGCGCCACAGAACTGTCGGGTCATCTGGAATGATCAGGCCATCGACAACCTGATGCATGGTTGGGCTCGCCATGGGCGTGCGGGGAATGGCGACAATGTCAGGCGCCGACTTGGCGCGCAGGTCCGCCAGGGTACCGAGCGCGGCGCCAGCTTCCTCAGCGGGTTTGCGACCGTACCAGGTCTTTTTCACGTGGGTCGAAGGATGCAGGAAGCCCCAGGGAGAACTCGCCACCGCCTTGTGGAACAGTCCATTCGCTTTCGGTGAAAGCAGCAACAGGCCCATCGATGTGCCGCCGGCGCTCTCGCCCATGATGGTGACGTTATCCTTGTCCCCGCCAAAGCCGCCGATATTGGCCTGCACCCATTTCAGCGACTGGATCATGTCCGTAACACCCTGATTGCCGGAAACGCCGTCGGGCGATTCCGCGCTCAGCTCCGGGTGTGAGAAGAAGCCGAACATGCCGAGCCGGTAGTTGATCGTCACCACGACCATCCCCTGGCTGGCCAGGGCCGTGCCGTCGAACAACGGCATAATGCCCGATCCGCTTTCATAGGCGCCGCCGTGAATCCAGACCATCACTGGCAGCTTCGCGCCGGCGGCCTGGGCAGGCGTCCACACATTCAGGTTGAGACAATCTTCCGAAGACGTCGGGGTCACGCCGCGGCCCGAAATGCATTCCGGCCCGAAGGAAACCGCCGTTTTGATGCCCTCCCACCGAGCAGCAGACTGCGCCGGCTTCCAGCGCAGGGCGCCGACCGGCGGCGCGGCATAAGGAATTCCCTTGTAGATCCGCACCGGCCCGTTCAGGCCCGACACATATCCGCTATCGAGCTTCACCACGTTTGACAGGCCGGTGGATACCGCTCCCGGCGCCACGCTTCCCGGCGCCAGCGCGGCGCACGCGCCCGCCATCATCGCCAGCGCGAACGCTGCAACCCTTATTTTCATTGAAATCTCCCCGGTCTCTTGACTGACCATGTATCAAAGCCAGCTATCTGTTCAACGCACGAGCCTTCGCTTGCCGTTGCATACGCGAAGACGGAAACATGGCCGCTGATGGCCCTCTGCCGAATCGAGATGTCATGAACAAGCTTCACCCGAAGATCGCCGAAGTCACCGCGCGCATTGAGGACCGCAGCCGCGACACGCGCGGCGCATACCTTGCCCGCATCGATGAAGCCCGCAAGGCAGGTCCCGGCCGGCAGCATCTTTCATGCGGGAATCTTGCCCACGCCTTCGCCGCATCGACGCTTGGAGACAAGCTCACCATGCGCAGCCGGGCCCCGAACATCGGCATAGTCACCAGCTACAACGACATGCTGAGCGCCCATGAGCCGTTCAAGGATTTTCCCGACATCATCAAAGACGCCGCACGCAAGGTCGGCGCAACCGCACAAGTCGCCGGCGGCGTACCCGCCATGTGCGATGGCGTCACGCAGGGCCGCCCGGGCATGGAGCTTTCGCTGTTCTCGCGAGAGGTGATCGCGTTATCGACCGCCATCGCCATGACGCATGACGCTTTTGACGCCGGCCTCATGCTCGGCACGTGCGACAAGATCGTGCCGGGACTCGTGATTGGCGCACTGTCGTTTGGCCATCTGCCGGTGATCTTCTCGCCTGCCGGCCCGATGCCGTCAGGCATCAGCAACAAGGAAAAGGCGAAGGTTCGCGAACTCTTCGCCCTCGGCCAGGTGACGCGCGACCAGTTGCTCGAAGCTGAGGCCGCTTCCTACCACACTGCGGGGACATGCACCTTCTATGGCACCGCCAATTCCAACCAGATGATGATGGAGCTGATGGGGCTTCACTTGCCCGGTACTGCCTTCATCAATCCCGGCACCCCGCTTCGCGAAGCCCTGGTCCGTGCCGCGGCCGAACGTTGCATCGCGCTGGCGAAGACCGGCGAGTCGCCCATGGCGCATGTCGTTGATGTGAAATCCATCGTCAACGCCATCGTCGGCCTCATGGCGACTGGCGGCTCGACCAACCACGCGTTGCACATTCCCGCCATGGCGCTGGCGGCCGGCGTCATCGTCGACTGGAACGACTTCTCGGATATTTCCGGCGTCACGCCGCTGCTCGCGCGGGTCTATCCGAACGGCTCGGCGGATGTGAACCAGTTCCACGCCGCTGGCGGTATGGCCTTCGTGACCCGCGAACTGCTTCACGCCGGCCTCCTGCACGCAGACACGACCACTGTCGCAGGCGCCGGACTTGAAGCCTATATCCAGGAGCCGTGGATCGACGGCGAAGTGCTGCGCTGGCGCCCGGGTCCTGAAAAATCCCTCGACGAAAACATCCTCCGCCCCATCTCCTCTCCGTTCGAGATGGAGGGCGGCATTCGTCTTCTGAAAGGCGGGCTCGGCCGCGGGGTGATCAAGATATCGTCCGTCCCGAAGGACCGCCGCATCATCGACGCACCCGCCGCCGTGTTCCAGACGCAGGAGGATTTCCTCGACGCCTTCAGGGCCGGCAGACTTGATCGCGATGTCAATGTCGTCGTGCGCTTCCAGGGGCCGCGCGCCAACGGGATGCCGGAACTGCACAAGCTCACCCCTTCGCTGACGGCTCTGCAGAACAAGGGCTTCCGCGTCGCGCTGATCACGGATGGCCGCATGTCCGGCGCATCCGGCGCAGTTCCCGCGGCCATCCATCTGACCCCGGGCGCCGATCAGGACTCGGCCCTCGCCCGCGTTCAGGATGGCGATCGCATCGTACTCGACGCCGAGGCGGGAACACTTGATCTTCTGGTCGATCCCACGGAACTCGCCAGCCGCCCCCGCACCCCTGTTCCGCCAGCAGGCCATGGCTGGGGCCGTGAACTCTTCGCGCCGTTCCGCGCAGTGGCTGGCGACGCCGAAATTGGCGGAGGCATCTTCAGCGCCTATGCAGGAAGCCTGACATGACCGTCGACGAACTCATGGCCGTGCAGCCGGTGATCCCCGTGATCACAATCGAACGCGAAGGCGACGCCATCCCGCTCGCCACAGCCCTTTCCGGCGCCGGACTGCCCGTGCTGGAAGTGACGCTGCGCACGCCCGCCGCGCTCGCCTGCATCCGCAAAATGTCGCAAGTCTCTGGCGCCATCGTTGGCGCAGGGACAGTCCTCTCAGCCAATGATGTAATGCTTGCACGCGAGGCGGGCGCCACCTTCATCGTCACGCCCGGCCTGTCCGCAGCCACCGTTGCAGCGGCGCGCGAGGCAGGGATCCCGATCCTGCCGGGCGTCGCCACCGCAACCGAGCTGATGGCTGGGCTCGACCTTGGTCTCGACCGTTTCAAGTTCTTCCCCGCCGAACAGGCCGGCGGCCGCGCCATGCTCGACGCGTTCAAGGGGCCATTCGGGCAAGTGAAATTCTGTCCCACGGGCGGCATCACGCTGGATCTGGCACGCGACTATCTCACCCGCTCCAACGTCGCCTGCGTCGGCGGAGGCTGGCTGGCGCCCAAGAAGCTGATCGGCGCCGGGAAATGGGACGAGATCGGTGCGCTGGCCAAAGAAGCCGCAAGCCTCAAACGCGGCGGCTAGAGCGCCCTAAGCCGGCAGCAGACGCAGGAACTCGTCATCCCGCCATTTCAGCTGGCGCGGCCCCATGGCGCGAAGGATCTGGTTGGCCTGCCGCGCAATCACCAGCCCTCGCTTGCGTAGCAGGTAGAGCCGCTGGTCGCCAGCGCCCGCCGCCATTACGATATCCTCTCCCGTCGCCGCAGCGCCGATCGCGTCGCCATCAATGCCCGAGCGGGGACTCGGCCCGATCAGGCCTGGACGCAACAGCCACCACGAAAGTCCATAGCCGGGATTGGCCTGCGTCGACTCGAACAGCGCCGCATACACCTTGGGATCGGCGCCTTTGGCGCCATCCATCACCCACTGGCCGAACTTCGCCCAATCACGTGCGTTGAAATGAGCGCCCTGCGGCAGGAACGGGTTGCCGTCCGCTCCGCGCTTCCAGTCCGTCGGCCTGACGCCAAGCCCGTCGAACAACCGTCCTTGCAGCCAGACCACCGGGTCATCCGATTTGCCTGCCGCCCGGAGCTTCCGCGTCATGATCTCACCGAAGCACTGGAAGTTTGTCGGGCCGTAGACGAACTTGGCGCCGGGCTCCAGAGCGGCCTTCGCCTTGACTGCGTCGAGATAGGCTGGCGGCCGCGCCACTTCACCTGCGCCCTGCAGCCCCGCTGTCAGCGTCAGCAGATGGCGGATGGTGATCTTGTTGCGTGCGTCGTTCTTCCACTCGGTCAGCGTCTTCGCTGCTGGCTCGTCGATATCGAGCATGCCGTCAGCTGAAGCGAGCGCCGCCATGACGCCGGTAAAGCTCTTTGTGCCGCTCGCCAGCTCCCATCCCTTCTCGGGCGCGCCGACACTCGGATAATGTTCAAAAAGTATCTTTCCGTGCTGCATGACCAGCAGCGAAACACCCCGCCGCGCAGCTGCATACTCCGCCGCCGGGCCATAGGCGCCCGCAACCGGCGCAGGGTCATTTCTTCCGCCGAATACCTGGGCGTTGGCGCTTCCGATGAACGCCGCCGCTCCAACGCCCGCGAGCAGAGCCCGTCTCGACGCTTCCATCACAGCCTCCACATCGCTTGCACTGACATGAAACACCGCAGCTGAACGCGGCTTGAACATCAGGGGCGCTGGATGCCTTTTTGAAAAGCTCAGTCCTCGGCGCTTTCGAAATACTTCGAAAGCCGAAGCCCCTGTCCCGCATACGTCGAATAGGAGCCTGTTGCGCCATAGGGAACATCGGGCTTCTGCGTCAGCTTCTCGAACACGAGACGGCCCACCGGCTGACCGTCTTCCAGAATGAACGGCACGTCGCGCGAGCGCACTTCCAGCACAGCCTTGCCCTTCGAGTGCGTCACGCCGAAGCCGGGATCGAAGAACCCCGCATAGTGCGCGCGGAACTCGCCCAGCTCTGGCGCAATCGGCGCCATCTCGGCGGCTTCATCCAGCGGGATCACGATCTTCTCTTTTGAGGCCAGGATGTAGAACTCGCCCGGGTCCAGAACGATGCGCCCCTCCCGCGCCCGCACCGGCTCCCAGAAATCCTCCACCGTGTGCGCGCCGATCGCGGCGAGGTCGATCACCCTTGAATGCCGTTTGGCCCGATAGCCCACAATGTCCGAACTGGTCGGATGCAGGTCGAGGCTGAACGTCATCTCGCGCACAGGTTGCTGCACGCCGCGCCGTATCCGCAGCTGCAACAACCGGTCGCCTGTCCGCGCGAGCACCGAAAACGTGCGCGGCGAGATCTCGGCATAGAGCTCGCCCTCATAGCCCGCAGGAATGCCGTCGAACGCCCGCGCGCGATCCGACACGGCGCGCACGAATACGTCGATCCGTCCGGTCGAACTCTTCGGATTCGCCGCCGCCGACAAATCCTTCGTAAGCTTCAGCCGCTCCTGCAGCGGCACCAGATAAACGCACCCCGTCTCCAGCACAGCGCCGCGCGTTAGATCCAGCGTGTGCATGACGAGACTGTCGTCCAGCCTGTCCGCCACCACCTGCTTGCCCGGCAGGAAGCTGGCGCGCAGGCGGAACGCCACCTTGCCCAACCGCAGATCCAGGGACGCAGGCTGGATCTGATCCGGCTTGATGCCGCCTTCAGCGAAAACGAGTCCCGACTTGACGATATCCTTGAGTTCGCCGTCCGGCAAAACGCCCAGCGCCGCTGGTTTCGCAGCCACCTTCGCCTTCGCCGGCGCTTTTGCTGCGGCCTTGATGGACTTGGCTTTCGTCATTGCGGCGGCGTGACCTTGAAGGGCTGCTGAATTTCCCGGAACGGCTCGAGCGCCTCGCATTTCGCGGCGTGCGCGGCAAGCAGCGGCCAGCCTTCCAGGAGATCGAACAGCCCCGCATGCGCATCACCCAGGAAACGCAGCGCACATGCCGCCGCCACATCCGCATGGCCGATGGTTGATCCGAACCACCATTCCGTCGAATGGCCAATCCGGCTGCGCTCGAGGCCGCTCAGGCATCCTGCGATCTGCGACAGACAGCGCTCGACCCAGGCAGGCGTTGCGCGCCCGTGCACGACTGTCTCATAGACCAGCGACACTGCCTTGTCGGCCAAGCCCGTTGCCAGCGCACACACCTTCTGCGCCTCGCGTCGTTCCGCCCCCGCAGGCATCATGGCGAGCCCGGGAGGCGCCAGCTGATCCAGCGCATCCAGGATCGCATGGCTTTCAATCAGCACCTCGCCATTGCCCAGCACCAGCGTCGGCACGCGCATCAGGGGATTGTACTGCGCGATCTTCTCCGCATCGCCGAACACCGACCATGGACGGTGCTCGAACGACAGGCCGTAAAGCCGCATCGCAATCGCCACGCGCCGCACAAAGGGGCTGTCGAACTGGCCGATCAGAATCATCAAAGGCCTCCGGAAGGGCTGCATAGCAGCATCATCGCCAGATGCCGAGGGAGTCCCCGGCCATGTCGCATCGTTTAGCTCTGCTCACTGGCGCCCCGGCGGATCACGGCCTATAGGGCGAGCGAACCACGAAAGGCAGCCGCCATGACGAAGAACAGCAAGACCGGAAAATCCAAGACCTGGCGCCCGCAAACCCTGATGGTGCGCGGCGGCCTCACCCGCTCGGAACACGGCGAAACGTCCGAAGCTCTCTTTCTCAATTCCGGCTTTGTTTATGACAGCCCGGAACAACACTCGGCGCGCATGGCCGGCGATGAACCCGGTTACATCTATTCGCGCTATGCCAACCCGACGGTGCGCATGTTCGAGGAGCGGCTGGCGCAGCTGGAAGGCGCCGAGGATTGCCGCGCCACCGCCAGCGGCATGGCCGCAATCCACACCATGCTTGTCGCCCCGATAAAGCCGGGCGAGCGCATCGTCGCCCCGCGTCAGCTCTTCTCGTCGGTTATCTGGATCCTCAAGAACGTCATGCCGAAAATGGGCGTCGAGGTAACGTGGGTTGATGGTTCTGATCTGGGCCAATGGGAAAAGGCGATGACCAAGCCCTGCCGCTTCTCCATCATCGAGACGCCGTCAAACCCGTTGCTCGATGCAGTCGATATCCGCGCTGTCGCCAATCTCACGCACACCGCCGGCGGCGAACTCATCGTCGACAACGTCTTTGCCTCGCCCATCCTGCAGAAGCCGCTGGCGCTCGGCGCCGACTGGGTCGTCTATTCAACGACCAAGCATGTGGACGGACAAGGCCGCACGCTAGGCGGCGCCATTCTCGGCAAGACCAAGAAGATCGAGGATGATCTCCAGCAATACTATCGCCACACCGGCCCTTCAATGTCACCGTTCAATGCCTGGGTGGTGCTGAAGGGCCTCGAGACGATGGACCTGCGCGTCCGCCGCATGAGCGACAATGCGCGGAAAGTTGCTGACCGTCTCGCGGACAACAAGAAGGTCGCCTCGGTCCGCTATCCGGGCCGCACCGATCACCCGCATCACAACATACATGCCTCGCAGATGCCGGAAGGCGGCGGCTCGATGGTGGCGCTGTCGCTCAAGGGCGGTAAGTCTGCGGCCTATGCGGCGCTCAACAAACTCAACCTAATCGACATCTCCAACAATCTCGGGGATTCGAAATCGCTGATCACGCATCCGGCGACAACGACACACCGCACACTCACCGAAGATGAGCGCGCGGCCATCGGCCTCGACGACTCGTGGGTTCGTCTTTCGATCGGTCTCGAGGATGCCGACGACATCGCGGAAGACCTGGAACAGGCGCTCAACGGGTAGGCAAGCAACGGACCGGCTGCGCTTCAGGCCCGCTGATTCCGAGCCTTAGTTGCGACCGCAACTTTTATTGTTGCAATCGCAACAAACACTTCGCATCGGCCGCACAACGTGAACGCCGCAACTCCCATGCGGCCGGGGCGTTCTGTCAGTTGAAGAAATTGCATTTCAATACGCTTTTCGCTGGCGCAAGCCTCGCCGTTCTCGCCCTTGTCGCATGTAGCCCCGCCCCGGCGTCCGAAGCCGCAGCGCCAATCGTCAGCACGGCCTACGTCTCCGCGCCCTGGCCGATCACCATCGCCTGCCGGCGATTTTGCGTCCGACCCGAACCATTCCACCGTCAAGTTCAGGCTGCAGCACCCTGGGCTTTGGTCATACGCGCTGAAGTTTGGGACCTATGATGCAACAGTCACTTTTGATCCGGCGAAGATCGCGGCTTCGAAAGTCACGGCGACGATCAGGCCCGGCGATATCCTCGCCGGCTACCCCAGCGACTACGTCGCCAAACACAAGGGCGTCAAGTCCCCGTCGTGGGAGGATGATCTCGCCAACAGCACAAACTTCCCAGACGCGAAGCAAATCCCGGCGATCACCTTCACCCCGACATCGGTGGAACCAAGGGGTGAGCCGGTTACGAAAGTGACAGACGACCTCACGTTCAACGGCGAGACCAAGCCGGTTACACTGGATGTCACTTTCGCCCGCGCGACTGCGTCGCATCCATTCTCGAAGACTCCAGCCATCCGATTTTCCCCCGCGCGCGGCTTCAAGCGTTGGGACCTCGGGCTCGACTACCTCTCCGGCATGATCGGCGATGATGCCAGCTTCGAAGTCGGGGGCGACTTCATCCAGACGCCCCCTGCCTGATAAAACGTTTCGGAACTGAAAAGGGCGCGGTCATGCGACTGCGCCCTTGTCTTTGAGTGTCAGCCCTCTATGCAATTGCTTTGGGGACATTGAACAAGGGCGGGACGGACTTGGCCAGCGCCTATCCATATCAGGCCGAAACCAACGGCATCATCGTGCGCGTTCGGCCTGTTTTCATTGACGAGGAGAGTTCGCCCGAGGACGACCGCTTTCTCTGGGCCTACCATATCGAGATCGAAAACCGCGGGTCACGCACGCTTCAGCTGATGACACGCCACTGGAAGATTACCGATGGCGATGGGCGCCTGCAGGAAGTCAGGGGCGACGGGGTGGTCGGCAAGCAGCCGGTGCTCCGGCCGGGCGCGAGCTTCGAATATTCATCCGGCTGCCCGCTGACGACGCCATCCGGCCTGATGCAGGGTGCCTACAAGTTCGAAGACGAAAACGGCGGCGCGTTCGAGGCGATAATTCCCCTCTTCGCGCTCGACAGCCCATACGACGAACGCAGGCTCAACTGAGTCAGATCTGCTCCACCGGGAACCGGTACAGGCGGCCGCAGAACTGGCAGTCGGCCGTGATGGCGCCGTCCTCGTTGGCGAGGGCTCTGATCTCGCCCTTGTCCATCTGACGCAGGGTCGTCAGCAGCTTCCCGTCCGAGCAGGTGCACTTGTCGGTTAGCGCGCGCGGCGGTTCGAGGCGCACGCCGGTTTCATGGAACAGTCGAAACAGCAGCGTGCCGGAGGACACGTCCGGATCGACCAACTCGATATCCTCAATCGTGTCGAACAGGTGGCGTGCATTGTCCCACGAGTCGTCGGTCGAGCCGCGCGCATCATCGCCGGCGACCTGCTGGATGATGGCGCCGCCCGAGCGCCAGCGCTTCGTGCCGCCGGGCTCGGAAATTTCAGCGATGGCGAGGCGCACGCGCGTGGGCGCCTGCTCTGATTGCGAAAACCAGAGCTGGGCGCATTGCGCGATGGTGGCGCCTTCGATTGGCACCATGGATTGCCACGGCGCCTGGTTGGGATCATTGGGCTGCAGCAGCAGGGCCATCACGCCCCTGCCGATGGCTTGCGGCACGTGTGGCCGCTGGCCTTTGTTGATGCGTTCGAGATTGTCCCACTTGGCCTTGTCGAGGCGGAGATAGCCGCGCACGCCGCCGTCCGAGCGCGCCTCGGCGACCATCAGCGGCACCGGGCCTTCGCCCTGCGCCTGCACCATCACCTTGCCGTCGAACTTCAGCGAGGCCGAGACCAGCACGGCCAACGTCACCGCCTCGCCCAGCAGGTGGGCGGCCCAGCGGGGATAGTCGTGCCGTTTGAGGATAGGATCGAGCACGCCATCGCCGAGCCGCGCGATGCGGCCGCGGACGGAAGTGTCCTCAATCTGGAACGTCGCGACGAAGTCGTCGCCAGGCCCAAACGGGTCATTTGGCATAGCTTTATCGGTCATTTCCGTGGAGCTATCATGTGTGAGCATACGCGCCAAATGGGCGTTGGGACGCGCAGTTTCAACGGGTGATCTGGACGCCTCAAGCATAGGCGCCGGCCCTTCCGGAGTCCCGGCTTTCCTTTCCGGTCGCCGAGGGCGAGCGTGGCGCGGCCGTGAAAGCTGGGTTCCCACGCGGCGAGATGACAGAAGCGGTCGAGGCCTTTGCGCAGGCGGAACGCGAGCAGGCGGCTTGGCACGACGATGCGGGGCTCGCGACGGGCGCGCCGCTTTCGCTGACGCTGGCGCAATGCGCTCGGCGTCATGCGGAGGCTGAGGCGCCAGGTCGAAGAGTCTTCGCGATTGAAGACGGGCGCGCGTTTGCGGATTCGCGCTGAGTGAGGTCGCGCGGTGTTGGCGGCGGCGGTCTGGAAGCGATCGTGCTGGCTTCGAGGAAGAGGGCGCGGCAGAGCATCTCCTCGACAATGCGGAACCAGCGGAGGAGTTCATGGCGGCGCTTGCGTCGGATGACGATCTCAAGGGCGATGGCTTGTGGCGTGAAGAAGCGGACGAAGAGATGGCCTGGCAAGTCGCGGGCACGCACAAGACCGTCGCAAGACCGTGGGCGGCGATGCGGCCGATGTTAGGAACGAAAACGACGGGGAAGCGCCCCCTCAGCCTTCCTGCAGACGCCGCTGGCATCGCTGAAGCCTCAATGCTTTGGAACACCCAGCCGGGCATAGCCGAAGGCGCCCGGCTTGCACGCCGTGGCGAATGGCTTGTGCGTGTGCAGGTTCACAATCCGGCGCCTGCCGAAACGGCTCGGGAAGCTGCAATCGTCATTGGCAAATTGCTCGTCTCGGCCGTCAGCCAGATCACGGCCGATTGGCTCGCCTTAGAGGGAAGCTGCTGTCCTTGAGTACGCACCCTGAGGCGCCTGAGGCCGAAGCGCGGCCTAGTCGACCTTACTCATCCGGGGCGCGGACAATCACGTCCCATTGCCAGGAACTGAAGAGATACTGGCCGCCGCCGGGTCGATCTGTGAGTGCGACCTGCACCTTGAAGCGCGAACCGACGGGATAGTCCTGCACGAGACTTTTGTTGCCCTCGACCAGAAGATTTGGCGAGAAGCGTTGGCCAGCCACCGGCCGCAGATGAACAGGACCCCTGAGCCCTTGAGCGTGAGGGCCCTCGAAGCTTTCGATCTCGAGTGCTTGGGAGTGCTTGGGCGGAATCATGAGCTTGTTCCTTGACTGACAGCCTGCCTAGCACCCACAGGGCAGCTCCGCGACAGGAACCTCGTCCAGCGAAGGATGGGGTAGCGTCAGCCACGCAGACACCACTCCAGGATGGCCTTCTGGGCGTGGAGGCGGTTTTCGGCTTCCTCGAACACCAGCGATTGGGGGCCGTCGATGACTTCGGCGTCAACTTCCTCGCCGCGGTGAGCGGGGAGGCAGTGGAGGAATTTCGCGCCGCCATTTGCCGCGCGCATCAGATCGCCGCTGACCTTGTAAGGCGCGAGATCGGTAAGGCGCTTGTCGGCATCCTTGTCGCCCATTGAGACGAAGGTGTCGGCGACGACCACGTCGGCGCCTGCCACCGCCTGTTTCGGATCGCGGAAAAGGTCGATGTGGCCCTGCTCGGCGCGGGCACGTTCGACGTCCGTCATGTCTGGGTCGTAGCCGGGGGGCGTGGCGACCGAGAGGGAGAAGCCGAATTTGGGCGCGGCGTGGACGAAGGTGTTGGCCATGTTGTTGCCATCGCCCACCCAGGCGATGCGCGCGCCTTTCAGCGTGAGGCCAGCTTCTTCCAGCGTCTGCAGGTCAGCCATGATCTGGCAGGGGTGAGATTTCTCGGTGAGGCCGTTGATGACGGGGACCGATGCAAACTTCGCGAACGCCTCGACATCGGCGTGGCGGTTAGCGCGCATCATCACGGCATCGACATAGCGGGAGAGAACTTGCGCCGTGTCCTCGATGCTTTCGCCGCGGCTGATCTGGGAGTCCGACGCGGTGAGGATCAGGGATGAGCCGCCCAGCTGGCGGATCGCCATGTCGAAGGAGACGCGGGTGCGCGTCGAGTTTTTCTCAAAGATCATCGCGAGCGTGCGACCAGCGAGCGGCGCGTCCTTGTCGGCCGCGCCTTTCGGCAGGCCCTTGCGCGCGGCCTTGCGAGATTTTGCATTGTCCAGAATCAGCCGCAGCTCGCTGGACGCGATCGGCCAGAGATCGAGGAAGTGGTTCATGATCCCGCGGCCGTCATCATGCTTGAGAATTGCTGGTCGATGATGTCGAGCGCTTCGCGCACATCATCCTCGGTGACGACCAGCGGCGGGGCGAGGCGCAGCGTATTGTTGCCCGCCGTGCCGACCAGCAGGCCACGGTCGGAGAGCTTACCGCGCAGGGGCAGCGGATCGTCCCTCATGCGCAGGCCGCGGAGGAGGCCGGCGCCGGTGACTTCCAGCACCAGTTCGGGGTAGCGGCCTTTGAGGCTTTCCATGCCCTGCTGCATCGTGCCCGCCACGCGGCGCACCTGTTCGAGGAAGCCCTCGCCCGCTACAACATCAAGTACGGCGTTGCCGACGGCCATGGCGAGCGGGCCGCCGCCGAAGGTCGTGCCGTGCACGCCCTTGGCCATGCCAGAAGAGGCGTTGGCGGTTGCGAGGATCATCCCCATCGGGAAGCCGCCGCCGATGCCTTTGGCGGCGGCGAGGAGATCGGGCTCGGCGCCTTTGGTCCACTGATGGTGGAAGAGCTGGCCTGTGCGGCCGGCGCCGCACTGGATCTCGTCATAGATCAGCAGGACGCCGCTGGCATTGCACATTTCGCGCAGCTTGAGCAGGAATTCGGGCTTCGCTTCGCGCACGCCGCCTTCGCCCTGCACCGGCTCGATGAGCACGGCGGCGAGATCCGGCTTCACGATCTCGGCTTCGAGCGCGACGAGATCTTCCCACGGAATAGAGCGGAAGCCCGGCAGGCGCGGACCAAAGCCTTCGCGGTATTTCTCCTGCGCGCCGGCATTGATCCCGCCGAGCGTGCGGCCGTGGAACGAGCCTTCGAAGGACAAGATGCCGATGCGCTCGGGCTGGCCTTTCGACCAGTGATAGCGCCGTGCGATCTTGATGCAGCCTTCGATCGATTCCGCGCCCGAATTGGTGAAGAAAGCGAAGTCCGCGAAAGTGAGATCGACATAGCGCTGGGCCAGACGCTCCTGTCCCGGCACGCGGAACATGTTCGAGGTGTGCCACAGCCTGTTGGCCTGCCCGGTCAGCGCCTTGACGAGAACCGGGTGGCAATGGCCCAGCGCATTGACCGCGATGCCAGCGATGAAATCTAGGTAAGACTTGCCCTTGTCGTCATACATGCGCACGCCCTCGCCTCGCTCGAAAACGACCGGGCTCGGGCCGTAGACGGGAAGCACTGCGTTCGACATGGGGGCATCTCCTTATGACGCCGGCTGGGAAACTCTGAAAACCTCTTTTCAGGGGCGACTTGGAAAGCGCGCTCAATGAGGCTGGTCGCCCCAGGTGTCAATGAAAATGCGTCGATCCGGGTCGAGTCGTCACGAACCTGTCGGTTGGCGTCAAGCCTTCAGCTTGTAGCCCGTGGCGAGCCAGCGCCAGCACAGCGCGCACAGCGCCAGCGTGATTGCCAGCGACATCAGCCCGCCGAACCACAAATTGCTTTCGGCGTGGCCAGTGAAGCCATAGCGGAAGCCGTCGATCATCTGGAAGAACGGGTTGTAGTGACTGATCGTGACGAACGGCTCTGGCAGGCGGCTGATCGGATAGAATGTGCCGGACAGCATTGTCAGCGGCATAATGACGAAGTTCTGCACCGCGGCCATGTGGTCGAACTTGTCCGCCCATATCCCGCCGAGAAGGCCGACTGCGCCCATGAATAGCGACGCCACGACGGAGAAATAGACGATAGCGAACAGGTTCGCGATCGTGAACGGCGTGATCCCCATGATCCAAACGGCGGCGTAGGTCACCAGTCCGACGAGGACGCCGCGCGTCACCGCGCCGGACAGGAAGCCGAGCGTCAGTTCGAGCGGCGACAGGGGCGGCATCAGGAAGTCGACCGAGTTGCCCTGCACCTTTGCGATGATCAGCGAGGACGACGTGTTGGCGAAGGCGTTGTTGAGGATCGCCATCATCACCACGCCCGGCGCGAGGAAAGTTTCGAACGACACGCCGCCCGGGCTCGTCGCCGATCCGCCCCGATCGAACGCCAGCTTGAAGACGAAGAGCATCAGCAGGGACGACACCACGGGCGCAAACAACGTCTGCATCCCGACTTTCCAGAAGCGCCGCGTCTCACGCAGGCAGAGCGTCCACAATCCCAGCCAGTTGACCGCGCCGTACTGTCTAGGCCCCGCCATGCCGGGGCTGGCGGCTTCCGTCGGCGGTCGTGTCAAAGTCTGATCCATGGCCGCGTTTTATGCCCCTGAGCCGCTAGCGCCACGGAAATGTTGTCGTTGTGGGGACGACACAAGAGCAGCTCACCGTGGCCGCCGAGAGTTCTCGGTGCAGAAAGACGCCGACAAGCTTCCCCAGCGCTATCGGGAGACTTCGCCTGAAAGTTGAGTCCGCAGAGCCACAACCGCTGGAAACCCGCCCGTGACCCCGTGACTCACTTAGTCTGTGAGCAACCCCAATATATTGATTAACCTGTTAGGAAGCGCCCCAGCATATTGCGGTGCGCCCTGTCGCAGCTACTATACATAGAAATTGGGAGCCGGGTTGCTTCAGGCACAACCTATATCTTGTGTCTTGCATGATTCCCTGAGGCTGTGGAGAGACATTCATGGGCTGGACCGAAGAACGCGTCGCAGAACTCAAGAAACTCTGGGCCGAAGGGCACAGTGCCAGCCAGATCGCCAAACGGCTGGGTTCGGTCACCCGCAATGCGGTGATCGGCAAGGTGCACCGTCTCGGACTCTCCGGCCGGGCGACTCCGTCCCGCCCAGTGAAGCGCCCGCCCCGTCTAGCCCGACCCAAGCCGCAGCAGCTTCCGCGCCAGGCTTCGGCGCCTGCCGCGCGCGGGGCGAACGCGCTCGCCGTCCGGCCTGAACCCGCGCACACCCACATCACCGAGGCCCAGGCCAATATCGAGCCGCAACGCCTTCCAAATGGCGACATGGTCACCGTCCTCACCGTGAAGGACTCCATGTGCAAGTGGCCTATCGGCGACCCGGCCGATGCGAATTTCGGTTTCTGCGGCCACACTTCGGCAGAAGGCTCACCCTACTGCGCAGAGCATGCACGCGTTGCTTTCCAGCCGGCCAAGAAGCGCGAACGCCGCGCGCGCGAGTTCGACTACATCCAGCGCCTTGCCGGCTGATCTTTTTCCAACACGGGCCTGATCAGGCACGCCTGACTTCTACCCGCGACGGGGCCGCCCCAGAGTCCATGGGATTCCGGGGTGGTTTCGTATTTGGTCCAACTCGCGCCAACTGAACTTGCTCGCAGGGCCGCAAGATTTCCCTCAGCCGTCATTCCAGGTGAGCGCAGCGAGACCTGGAGCTCGGCAACCGCGCCAGACAACCTCTGGGTTCTGTCTCTCCGCTCTTCCGGCTCCAGCCGGAATGACATTTTGAGGTTCGCACACGAGCCCGCGATGGAGGCTACGATCAGCCCCGTGGGAAACTCCAGAGCCAGTTCACGCGTTCGACGGTCCGCGACCACTCCTGATCGAACTCCCGCTGCAACGTGCCGCCGTGAAACTCGAGGCCGGCGGGTGTGGGCGGCGTTATGGGCTCGACCCATGCGGGCAAAGCGGGTTCGGCTTCGATCCATCCGCCATCATATTCGGTGCGGCTTTTTACGGTCACGGGCAGAAAGCTGCGGAAATAGGCTTCGTCGAAGAACAGCGTCACTTCCGACTGGAACAGAAAGGGGGTCGTGACCAGGCACGCCACGCGGCAATCCCTGGGCCGCCGCTCCGCTCTCTCGACGGCGTCTGCCGCCGCGAAGATCGCCGCAATGCAGGCCCGCTGGGTTTGGGGCGTTGCGTGCGGCGGCTCCACCAGTTTCGAGAAAACCGGGACCTTGAAATTCCAGAAGCGCTCGGCCGCCGCGGTCTCCGCCTTCGGCAACTGCTCGATAATCTGTTGCGGCCAGCGCGCCAGCGACCTTAGGTGGCGCGCTGGATTGCGCAGCTTCTTCCGGGGGCGAAGGTCGAGCCGTCTCATGCGCGCAGTTTCTAGCTGACCCGCGCTATTTGGCCACCAGATCCTTCTGCAGCGTCTTCAGACACAGCATGAAGAAGGCCGCCGGCAGGAAATAGAGGAGCGACCTGATCAGCAATGAATTCTGCAGCGCCTTCGCTTCGCCCACCCGGCAGCAACGAAGGCGCTGCGTCCGGCAACTGCGCCGGGGCCGCGCCTTGCAGGAGGCGCGCGCGACATCAACAAAGCCTTCCGCCTTCGCATGCATCGCGAACAGCAGGTCAGAGACATGGCCGATGAACTGCGGCCCGCCGCTATAGCCGGACAGGGTGATGATCACGAGCAGGATCGCCGCTGCTGCGGCGCGGATCCGTAGTCCGACCGCGCTCTGCCCGATCGTGTACTGGGCGGCGAGATGGGCGTGAAGGTCACGCAGGCTGCCAAGCCGATGGCCAATAGTGTTTTGTCAGGCCTTCGGCCGACCCGGCCTTGGCTTTTCCCCGCACCGCGATCTCGACTGGTCAGTCTGTCAGACCGGATTCATGGGGCGTGTGAAGGCCGGCGGGCGACAGCGTGAAGATCTCCACGCCTGTTTCCGTTATGCCGACCGAATGTTCGTATTGGGCCGATAGCGAGCGGTCGCGCGTCACCGCCGTCCAGCCATCCGCCAGCAATGCAACATCGAGACGGCCGAGATTGACCATCGGCTCGACGGTGAAGATCATTCCGGGCACCAGGCGCTCGCCCTGACCGCGGCGACCGAAGTGCAGGATGTTAGGCGAGTCATGGAACACGCGGCCGAGGCCGTGTCCGCAGAACGCTTCCACTACGGAATAGCGCTGTCGCTCGGCATGCTCCTGGATCGCAGCACCGAGATCGCCCAGGCGCGCACCCGGCTTGATCGCCTCGATGCCGCGCATCATGGATTCGTAGGTGACGTCCATAAGGCGCATCGCTTTCCGCTTCACACCGCCGACCGAATACATGCGCGAGGTGTCGCCATGCCAGCCGTCGACAATGACCGTCACGTCGATGTTGACGATGTCGCCTTCCTTTAACGCCTTCGGGCCAGGAATGCCGTGGCAGACGACATGGTTGACCGAGGTGCAGACGGTGTGGCGATAACCCTTGTAGAACAGGCAGGCCGGAACGCCGCCGCCCGCCAGTACGAATTCGCGCGCCAGATCATCGATCGTCGACGTCATCACGCCCGCCACGACATGGGGAGCCAGCATGTCGAGGCATTCGGCCGCCAGGCGCCCGGCCTTCCGCATACCTGCAAAGGCTTCGGGGCCGTGCAGCTTGATCTGCGGGGTCGCGCGCGGCGGGGCTTCGGTTGCGTTGATGAATCCGGCTTCGATCATGTCTACCTGTCCTCGCCGCGGCGCGTGACCCGCACCCGTACGGCCTGCATCGATGCACGCTGCAGCGCCATGACCAGAGACCGCCCGCCCAACGCTGCAGTAAATACGACACCGCTTAGGCCAATGACCGCCGCCGGTATGTCCGGCGGGAATTGCACGGAAAACATCATCGCCAGCCCTCCCATCATCGCGAGCACGGGGAGCAGCATGTTGGCCGGGACGGGAGCGAATTTCATGGCGCCACCTCTGAGGTTCCGGCGACTATTTAGCATGGCTCAAGGCGGCTGGCGAACCGCACGAAATTCCTAGCTGAGACGCGCCTTGCGGCGTGGCGGCTCCGGCGCAAATGGCGCCGGGATGGGCATGGCCGGCACGCCCTCCTCGATCAGATCCTTGGCGACGTCGGGCGTGACCTCGCCCCAGACTGGCCGGTGCTCGGCGTCGCCGTAATACATCGCCCTCGCTTCGTCCGCGAACTTCTCACCAACATAGTCGTGGGTGGAGGCAATGTGCCGCCGGACTTCGCCGACCATCTTCGCCGCTGCGACATCGGCCGGCACGGCCTTGTCAGACGAGCGAACCGCCGGCGCCATGATCTGCTTCTTCACATCGCTCGACCCGCACACGGGGCATTCGACCAGATTCTTCTTGCGCTGCGTGTCATACGCATTCGAATTCGAGAACCATGCCTCGAACTCATGTTCCCCCACGCATGCGAGAGAGTAGCGGATCACGTCAGACGCCTTCCTTTCACGCCGCAGCGGACTCAGCGAGCAACGGGTCGAGCTTGCCGTCATAGTCGAGATCGTGAATATCATCGGAACCACCTACATGGCGACCGTTGATGAAGATCTGCGGATAGGTGGTGCCGTGGCTGCGCTGGATCATCTCGCGGCGCTTTTCAGGATCGTCGCCCGCGCGGTACTCAATGACCTGCACGCCCTTGGACTGTAGCAACTCCTTAGCCCGCGTGCAGTAGCCGCAATAGTCCCGAGTATAGATTTCGACACGCGCCGACACCGGCAACTCCTGACCTGATCTTGCCAGCCAATCTTCCCTGGACAGGCTGAACAACTACCAAACTACAGAACGCCAATATCTAAGTTGTGGCCTCTGGAATCGTTCCAAAAGTATATGGGTACCGCCCATGACCTCGCAACACGGGCCAGTGCGACAACATAGACGCGTGCCGCGCCGGTGCCTCGAAATGCCCGCGCGCAGGCCTCCGCCGCGGCTACCGTGGTCAAAACATCATCGACCAGCAAGATTTTCTGATCCTTCGCGAGGCCCTGTCGGGACCGCATGACCTTGAACACCCCCAGGAAGTTCCGGCGTCGGCCTTAGGCCGAAAGCTCGCCCTGGATAGGCGTCCGTCACCAACTGGTGGCCGGTGCTCACCATCCAGCCGGCCAGCCAGCATCGAAAGCCCGTCAAGCCGCTCTGAAATTTGAGCCCCAGCACAAGGTGGCGTAAGACGTCGCCGTAGACCAGCGCCGCCCGTGCCTGGCGATATACGGGCGGGTCGGCAACACAGGCGGCGGATACCAGGGCCGCGTCGACCGCTATTTCGAATGCCGTCCCACAGCGCGTGCACACCGGATCGGACAGGAATTGCAGCTTCGCCCATAGGTCCGGCTCGAGCGCGCCCGGCCCGCGACCTCGCGACTGGCGATCAGCGACCGCTGCGGCCAGATCAGCCCGGCCAAGCCGGAAGGACGACGTTTGCGGCGCGTCTTATCCTTTTGGCGCCGAGCCGCTACATAGTCAGCCGATGGCTGATCTACCCCCCACTGCCCCACCCGATCCGATGCGGATATTCGACCGAAACCTGCACGCCCGGAGGCGAGCGCGGGCGTCGGCCGGATACGCGCAATATTCCTTTCTGAAAAAGCTCGCGGCGGAAGACATCGCCTGGCGTCTTTCCGCCATCAATCGCCGTTTTGAGCGCGTGCTTGATCTCGGCGCCCATGACGGCGTCCTCGCCAAGACCCTGAAGGCCGATCCGCAGACAGCCAACCGTCTTGGCGAGAGCGTTTCGGCCGACCTCTCTCCCGCCTTCGGACATCAGGTGGCCGATGAGGAGGCGTTGCCGTTTGCAGAACAGTCGTTCGATCTCGTCGTCTCGGCGTTGTCGCTGCACTGGGTCAACGACCTGCCCGGCGCGCTGATCCAGATCCGGCGCGTGTTGAAACCCGACGGGCTTTTCATAGCGACCGTGCTGGGCGGACGCACGCTGGTAGAGCTGCGCCAATCCCTGCTCGCGGCCGAGGAGGAAATCCGCGGCGGCGCGACCAATCGCGTCTCGCCCATGCTGGACGTGATCGACGCCGCCGGCCTGCTTCAGCGTACGCAGTTCGCCATGCCTGTCGCCGACAATGACGCGCGCACGGTGCGGTACGCCCATCCGCTGAAACTACTGGCCGACCTGCGCGGCATGGGCGAAACGGCGGCTTTCGCCGACCGCTCCGCTCCCAAGCTCACGCGGGGCATCCTGATGCGTGCGATGGAAATCTACGCGCAGCGCTTCTCCGACCCTGACGGGCGCATTCGCGCAACGTTCGAGTTCGTCACCCTGTCGGGCTGGTCGCCTGGCCCCGATCAGCCAAAGCCGAAGCGGCCTGGCAGCGCAACCGTGCGTCTCGCCGATGCGCTCGGCGTGAAGGAGCAGACGGCCGGTGAAAAGGCTGGTGGAAAGACCTGAGGCTTTGCGAACCGGTTACGGCGCCGCGCTTGCGCCCCAGCCCTGTTCGCTGACGCTCTCGAACGACGATCTCGTCGCATCGCCGATCGCACTGGCGCCTGCGACGATGGCGATGCAGATGGCGCCCGCGATCATGACATACTCGATCGAGGTTGCGCCCGAACGGTTGTCGAGGAATCGGAGGAATTCGTGGATCGTTTTCATGCGTGTCCCGGCTTCGACCAATCTATGAATTGCCCGATCAGGGGCAGATCGGCCGCAGGGACTGGATAGCCCCTGATCTCCATGGCCGAGACCCATGCGAGCTGCTGACCCTCCCGCGCTTCAATTTCGCCTTCCCATCGCCGGACCAGAAACACCGGCATGAGAAGGTGAAACTTCTCATAGGTATGCGAGGCAAAGGAAAATGCCTGCATGTCGTGTTCAGCAACGACGACGCCGAGTTCTTCCCTCAGTTCGCGCGCGAGCGCTTCCTGAGGGATTTCACCGGCTTCGACCTTGCCGCCTGGGAATTCCCAGAGACCCGCCATCGCTTTTCCCTCGGGCCGCTGTGCAAGCAGCAACAGCCCGTCACTCCGCACTAATGCCGCCGCAGCTACGAGAACCAACGGTCTTGCGCGTGAGTCTTGTGTCATATCGATGTGAGCATGAGGTGCGCGGCGTCCATCAACTTCTGTAGGCGCCGTTTATCTTCACGTAACCATCCGTGAGGTCACAGGTCCAGACACGGGCTTTTCCGTGGCCGACGCCGACATCCACGCATATGAATACTTCGTCCGCGGAAACGGCCTGCGTCGCTTTTTCTTCCGAATAATCCGGCGACCGGGCCCCGTCCCGGGCGACAAGATGGTCTCCGAACCACAACGAGAGGCGGTCGCGCTCAACCGGTTCGGCCGTCTTGCCGACCGCCATGACCACACGCCCCCAGTTTGCATCGCCCGCCGCAATTGCCGTCTTGACCAGCGGGGAGTTGGCGATCGAACAGGCGATGGCCTTGGCAGAGGCGTCGCTTGCCGCGCCTTCGACAGTGATCTCGATGATCTTGGTTGCTCCCTCGCCGTCGCGCACGATCTGCGTGGCAAGATCCTGTAGCACGCGATGCATCGCCTCGATGAAGCCGGCAAGGCGCGGATCGTCTGGATTGTCGATCGGCTCGCCGCCAGCCGCGCCCGTGGCGAAGAACAGCAGCGTATCAGACGTCGACGTGTCGCTGTCGACCGTGATGCAATTGTAGGTGAGATCACCCAGTTTCGAGATCAGCGCCTGGCAGACCTTCGGACCCAGCGCGGCATCGGTGAAGAGATAGTTGAGCGTGGTCGCCATGTTGGGCTGGATCATCCCCGAGCCCTTAGCGACGCCGACGATGGCGACATTGCGCCGGTTGAGTTCGGCGATCTCGCCTGCCGCTTTGGCGAAAGTGTCGGTCGTACGGATGCAGTTGGCGACCTTTTCCCAGTTGGGCGCGCCGAGCTGGCCCCAGACCTTTTCCACGCCGCCCGAGACGATGTGCGCGGGCAGCGGCTCGCCGATCACGCCTGTCGCCGAGATGAAGACCTCATGATCGCGGCAGCCCGCCTTTTTCACTGCGGAGGCAACCGTCGCGCGGTTCTTTGCGATGCCTGCAGCCCCGGTGAAGGCGTTCGAGTTGCCGGTGTTGACCACCAGCACGCGCGCCCTGCCGCCGCCGGCCTTCAGCGCTTCGCGACACCAATCGACATCGTCAGAACGCGTCGAGGAATTGGTGAAGATGCCGCCCACCGATGCGCCGTCGGGAAAGTGAACGACCAGCAGGTCATCGCGCACCTTGCCTTTGTAGAGGCCAAGCGAATGCGTCGTGATCTCGACGCCGCCCACGTTCGGCAGAACCGGGAACCGCTCGGGCGCGAGCGGAGAGATGGACAGGTCCATATTGCTGGCCAAGGCGGGCGACTCTCTACTGGGAAGGTGGCGTTGCGGGCGGCAGTGCTGGCGCTGCTGCAAGCGGAGTGGCGGCAGGCGGCGTCGCCGGCTTGGGCGCGATCACCGTCGGCTGTGCAGGTGCGATGATGGTCGAGGGCGCTGGCGCCGCCGGTTTTGGAGCTACGGACGCAGCGGGCTTCGGAGCGGCAGGCGTTGCTGGCGCAGTGATGGTGCGTGCTTCGGTCGCGTCGGCAGCCGGCGCTGCGGGTTGTGGGGCGGCCGGAGCCGGGACCGGGGACGCGGGCGCGGCAGGCGTCACACGCGGCTCGTCGGGTGCATCGAGGCGCGAGTTGCGCGGGCTCGTCTTCTTGCTGATCTCCGCTTCGCTGCGCAGCTGCTTGAGGATTTCCTCAAGCTGCGACCGCCGCAGGAACTGCACGATGGGTCCGCGCAGTTCCTCGATCGAGGGCGGCTGTTCCTTGCGCACCTCGTCGATCTTCACGACATGCCAGCCCATCTGGTCCTCGAAGGGACGCGAGATCCCCCCGCTCGGCGTCTCGCGGATCACCTTGGCGAATTCGGGCGTGGCGTCGTCAGCCGTCATGTAGCCCAGATCGCCGCCATCCATCCGGGTAGCCTGGTCGGTCGATCGCTTCGCCGCGAGCACGGCGAAATCGGCGCCCGCTTTCAGTTCCGCTGCGACCTTATCGATCGCTTCTTTCGTGGGCGCCAGAATGTGGCGAACATGCGCCTCGTCATCCTGCACCAGAAGCTGGACCTGCGCTTCGTACATTTTGCGGATGGCGGCCTCGTCCACTTTCTCGTCGGCGACGTGCTCAAGAAGGATGTTGCCGAGGATATTGTCCCGAGCGGTCAACAGGCGGTGGCGCGCTTCGGGCTCCTCATCCAGCCCCCGGCTCACAGCTTCCATCGCCAACAGCTTGATTTCGATCAGCTGATCCAGGATTTCGTTGAATTCGGCGCTCTCGGGCTCCACCGTCTCGCCTTCACGGATCAGCCCCTTCATCCGGGCCTCCATTTCGACGTCAGAGACGTAGATCGTTTGACCGTTAACGATTGCGGCTTCGGCGGAAGGGTCGCTGCTGGCTGCTTGCCTTTCGGCAGGCTCCTGCTCGTCGCCGCAGGCCGATAGTGTCAGGCAGGCCAGAAGCGCGGCGACCGCAACGCCGGCGAGCCGTGTCCCAAATGCCATCCCCAGGCTCCTCAAGCTGTTAAAGCTGTTTTCAGGCAGTCAGGGCTGCCAGCGCCAAGATTGACACTGGGTAAGCTGGTCCTTACGTCTCGCCAATGCTCAAGTCGAGGGAGTTTCCCGGGGCGTTTTCCGGGGATTTTCTGCGACGTGGAGCTATGGTAACCGAGGCCGGATAACTCCCCCGGATACACTATATACCAAGGGGCCCGCGACCGTCGCGGAAGGCTGGCAGCGGAATATCGTAATGCTCGGGATCGCCACGAAACTATTTGGCTCCGTAAACGAACGCAAAATCCGTCCCTTCAAGGGCATCGTTCAGCGCATCAACGCGCTCGAGCCGGTGACCGAGGCGCTGTCGGACGACGCCCTCAAACAGCGCACCCGGGACTTCCGCCAGCAGGTGGCCAACGGCGCCAAGCTGGACGACATCCTGCCCGAAGCCTTCGCCACCGTTCGCGAAGCGGCAAAGCGCACGCTCGGTCTGCGGCATTTCGACGTCCAGCTGATTGGCGGCATGGTGCTGCACAAGGGCGGCATCGCCGAAATGCGCACCGGCGAGGGCAAGACCCTGGTCGCCACGGCGCCAGTCTATCTCAACGCTCTCGAAGGCCGGGGCGTTCACGTCGTCACCGTCAACGACTACCTCGCCAGCCGCGACGCCGAGTGGATGGGCCAGGTCTACCGCTTCCTCGGCATGTCGGTCGGCAAGATCGTGCATGGCCTCGACGATGCGCAACGCCGCGCGTCCTACGCCTGCGACATCACCTACGGCACCAACAACGAATTCGGCTTCGACTATCTCCGCGACAACATGAAGTATTCGCTCGCCGAGATGGTCCAGCGCGGCCACCGCTTCGCCATGGTCGACGAGGTCGACTCCATTCTCGTCGACGAAAGCCGCACGCCGCTGATCATCTCCGGTCCGACCGATGACCGGTCGGACCTCTATATCGCGATCGACGCGATCATCCCGCAGCTCACCAAGGACGACTACACGCTGGACGAAAAGCAGCGCTCGGTCGTCTATTCCGAAAGCGGCAACGAAAAGATCGAAGAGCTGATGGTGCAGGCCGGCATCCTCCAGGGCTCGCTCTACGAGCCCGCCAACATCACCCTCGTCCACCACGCCAACCAAGCGCTACGCGCCCACAAGCTATTCCAGAAGGACAAGGACTACATCGTCAAGAACAACGAAGTGGTCCTGATCGACGAATTCACCGGTCGGATGATGCAGGGCCGTCGCCTCTCCGAAGGCCTCCACCAGGCGATCGAGGCAAAAGAGAAGACGAAGATCCAGCCCGAGAACCAGACGCTGGCCTCGATCACTTTCCAGAACTATTTCCGTCTCTACGACAAGCTTTCCGGCATGACCGGCACGGCCTCGACCGAGGCGGCAGAGTTCCAGGACATCTACAAGCTGGAAGTCACCGAGATTCCCACCAACCGGCCGATCAAGCGGATCGACGAGGACGACGTTGTCTACCGGACGGCGAAAGAGAAATACAAGGCGATCATCGCCGACATTCGCGACTGTGCACGCCGCAAGCAGCCCGTGCTCGTCGGCACGGTGTCTATCGAGAAATCGGAAGTTCTGTCCAACCTGCTGTCGGTTGAGAAGATCCCGCACCAAGTTCTCAACGCGCGCCATCACGAACGCGAAGCGCACATCATCGCGCAGGCCGGCGTGCCCGGAGCCGTGACGGTCGCCACCAACATGGCTGGCCGCGGCACCGACATCCAGCTTGGCGGCAACCTCGACATGCGCATCGAGGAAGCAACGGCCGAGAAAGTGCAATCGCTCGGCCGCGAACTAACCGAGGACGAAATCAAGACGTTGAACGCCGCCATCGGCGCAGATATCGCCGCTAAGAAGGCCGAGGCGCTCGCCGCCGGCGGCCTCTACGTGCTCGCCACGGAACGCCACGAAAGCCGCCGGATCGACAACCAGCTGCGAGGACGGACGGGTCGTCAGGGCGATCCGGGCCGTTCGAAATTCTACGTCTGCCTGGAAGACGACCTGCTACGCATTTTCGCCGCCGAACGCCTCGACAGCATCATGCGCAGCCTGGGCATCAAGGAAGACGAGGCCATCACCCACAAGTGGATGAACAAGGCGCTCGAAACCTCGCAGAAGCGCGTGGAACAGCGCAACTTCGAGATCCGCAAGAACCTGCTGAAGTTCGACGACGTCACCAACGACCAGCGCAAGGCGATCTTCGAACAACGCATCGAGTTCATGCGCGCAACCTCCGTGGCCGACACCGTGAAGGACATGCGTCACCAGCTGATCAACGACATGTGCCTGCGACACATGCCGGAGAAGGCCTATCAGGAACAGTGGAACATCGCTGACCTCGAGGAAGAAATCGCTGACGTTCTGGGCCTGCCGGCGCCCGTGCGCGAGTGGGCCAACGAGGAAGGCGCCGCCACGCAGGAAGTCGCCGCCAAGCTGCTCGAACTGACCGACGACGTCTACGCCCGTAAGGCCGCCGCCGTGGGCGAGGAGCGGATGCGTTGGCTCGAGAAACAGGTCCTGCTCCAGGAAGTCGACACCCGCTGGCGCGAGCACCTCTGGCACCTCGACCAACTTCGCTCGGTCATCCACCTGCGCGGGTATGCGCAGCGTGATCCGCTGAACGAGTTCAAGAACGAAGCCTTCACGCTGTTCGAACGCCTCCTGGCGGATCTCCGCTCGGGTGTCACCCGCGTGTTGATGCGCGGGCAGTTCGTCGCTGAGCAGCCGCCCGGCGCCGACGCCGGCAATGCGCGGGCAGCCCCGCCGCAACAGCTGGCTTCGCGTCCCCAAGCCGCTCCGGCGCAGGCAGCTGCACCGCAACCGCAACAGGCGGCTGCCGGCGGTACGGCGGCCTGGGCGTCGACGCCGCGCAATGCTCCCTGCCCCTGCGGCTCAGGCAAGCGTTACAAGAACTGCCATGGCGACGTGAGCACCGCCGCACGCGCCTAACCCTTGAGACAACCAGAGTTGAAGGGTCCGGGAAGCTCACGCCTTCGGGACCTTTTCAATCCGCCGCCTGCGCGAGCGTTTCGCGCTGCCCTGCCGGCTCGTCGCGAATCGACAGGAGACGCCGCGTCAGCAACGGCGCAAGGCCAAGTACTGCGATGCCCGCCCCCAGTATCACTGTGTTGGACACCCCAATCGTCTCGGCGACCCAGCCTGCGGTCAGGATCGAGACCGTCATGGCTACGCCGGTAGTCACCTGGTTGAACCCGTTTGCACGTGCGAGCTCTTCCTCCGGCAGAAGCTTCTGCTGAAGACTGACCGACAACACCATGTAGATCATGAAGCCGAAATCGCCGAGGAATTGCTGCGCGCCCAGGAACAATAGTGACCATTCCTTGAACGCAGCCGCGGGAATAAGCATCAACAGGCCAACCTACTGAAGCAGAAACCCGCCACGGCCGCCGGTCCATAGCCGATCGCTTTCGCCATCGGCCGCGCCGCCAGCGATCCCAGCAGCGCGCTGAACCCGGCGACCGAGATCATGACGCCGATCACCGACGGCGCCATGCCGAGGTCGCGGAACAGGAACACCATCAGCGTCGCAAAGAAGAAGCCTGCTGCGATGGAACAGAAAAAGTTGGCCGTGATGATCGCGCGCATCGGAGGGCGCCGCCAGATCGCGAAGAAACCGACAACAATGTCGGTGCGCAATGTCGCCCACGCCGAAGGCCGCGAAACAAGTTCGGCTTTCGCCTCCTCCGTCGCCGCCCCTGCTGTTTCGGAATCCGCCACAGCCAGAACGCTGACCATATGAACGAGAATGCATCCACCACCATCCCGAAGGGCGCGGTTAGCAGGTCGATGAGAATGCCCGCTGCGCCCGGTCCTGTTAGCTCGGCTATGGCTTCCGTCGCCTGCAGCCGCGAATTGGCCTCGATCAAATGGTCCTTACCGACCAGCCGCGGCAGGATCGCCACGTCTGCATTCTGGAACAACGCGCTTGCTCCGCCTACACCGGCCGCAAGGACGCAGAGCAGCGGGAAGCTCATTAGGCCAAGTTGCCAGGCCACCGGCGCGGCGATCACGAAGACGAAACGGACCAGGTGCATCGCCGCCATGAGCCGCGTCTTGTTGGCCCGTTCGACAAAACCGCCGCCGAACAGTCCCGCCGCCACGACGGGCGCATAGCTCAGCGCAGAAAGAACGGCCGCCTCCAATGGCGACACCATGAGAACGCTAACAGCTATGATGGGTATGGCCGTGCGTGTGATCCGGCTTCCTAACGCGGAGAGAACCTGTGCGGCCCAGAGCCGATTAAAATTGGCGCGTCGCCACAGTGCTGAGGCGCGCCGCATGAACTCGAGCATTGGATACTTCCGATATGAGTGTCAGGCGCGCGTGTCGGTGACACGCGCAGCGACGGTGCAGAGGCCAGGCCGGGCGGGTTCCCGGCGCGTACGATAGGGTGACGGCACTCATAGGCGGGCTCTCAACGGAAGCGGGCGGGCTTCTGATCCGCTTGCGCACTCGAGTCAATCCGCCAGAACCTGTCGGATCAAACCCGTTGCTCCAAGGGCACCCTGAAACAGGGAGCTCAACCCCATACGCCACACACGGCGAAACCTGAAAAGCAATTGCGGGAACAGCTCGATAAGGTCCGCGCACGTATGCTCGCCATCGAGGGCTCGCACAGCCACATTCAGGCGATGGGGCGCGCGGCCGACAAGGATGGCGCCGCGCGGCTGTGGTTCTTCAAGTCCTGTTCCCGCGACCTGCAAGAGGAAATGGGCGCCCGATCGCACTCGCATTTCTGAGTAATCGGCAAGGACCAGGACGACCACGCTGGTCTGATGGGCCGCCTCGCCGAAAGCCGCGATCGCGGCAAGATCGAACAATACTGGTCCGACATCGTTGCCTCCTAGTTCAAAGGCAAGGACGATCCGGGTCGCCCTGCTCGAGTTCGACCCAATGGAGGCCGCCATCTAGGCTTCAACGAAGAACCCTATCCACTTCGCGTGGGAAATCCGGTCCACCACGAATTTGTACAAGGAGCCCCTCGTCGGCGCCCGCGCCCATGTCAATTTCACTCAGCCCAAAGCGTCCCGCGCCCCGCGAGGACGCCGGCAAACGCCACAAGAGCGCAGCGCGCCAGAATGGAATTCGCCGCCAGAATCAGCCAGGTCCAGCCGCTTTGTCACGCAAAACCCTCCCGGCCGATGGCGTAGAAACGCTCCTTGCGCTGGGCGCGCAGGTCGTCGGGCGTCATGCCCTGCAGGGTCGAAAGCGCCTCCTCGATAGCTTCACCCACCTGTTCGATGGCAATCTTCGGATCGCGATGCGCGCCGCCCATCGGTTCAGGCACAACGGCGTCGACGATGCGGAACTTCTCAAGATCCTGCGCCGTTATCTTCATCGCCTCTGCCGTGTCCTTGGCGCGCTTGGCATCGTGAAACAGGATGGACGCAGCGCCTTCAGGCGAGATCACTGAATAGACCGCGTGCTCCATCATCAGCACCTTGTTGCCGGAGGCCAGCGCCACCGCGCCGCCCGAACCGCCCTCGCCCACGATCACGGAGATCATTGGCGTATCGAGCGTCAGGCACGCCTCAATCGAACGGGCCAGGGCCTCGGCCTGTCCGCGCTCTTCCCCGCCCTTGCCCGGGAAGGCGCCTGACGTGTCGACCAACGCGATCACAGGCAAGTTGAACCGCCCCGCCAGCTCGATCAGGCGCACCGCCTTGCGGTAGCCTTCCGGTTTGCCCATCCCGAAATTGTGCTTGAGCCTGGTCTGGGTATCGCGCCCCTTCTCGTGCCCGATCACCACCACCGGCTTGCCGCGGAAACGGGCGAGCCCGCCCATGATCGCATCGTCATTCATGAACTTGCGATCACCCGCTAATTCGACGAACTCGTCGAACAGACTTTCGACATAGTCCATGAAGTGCGGCCGGTCGGGATGGCGCGCCACCTGCGTTTTCTGCCAGGCGTTGAGGTGCGTGTAGATGTGCTCGAGCTGCTTCTCAGCCTTCTCGCGCAGCTTGCCGACTTCCTCCTCGACGGTCGCCCCGCCGGTCGCTTCGAGCTCTGCGATTTTCTTTTCGAGATCCGCGACGGGCTTCTCGAAATCGAGATAGGTGGAAATGGCCATAGGGAGGCTCCGGCTGACGATGCGCGGAGATAACGCCAGCCACCCCGCCCGGCAAGGTTGGCCCTCACAACCCTTTGAAAATTCCAAATTTCGATCGGCGTTAAGCACGCTTGACGTCTTCCAACAGCATCGCGGCGCCCTTTTCGGCGATCATCATGGTCGGCGAATTGGTGTTGCCGCTTGTTATGGTTGGCATCACCGAGGCGTCGATCACCCGCAGCCCCTCTACTCCGATCACCCGCAGCCGCTCGTCCACGACGGCGGTCGGGTCGCCTGCGGCGCCCATCTTGGCCGTTCCCACGGGATGGAAGATCGTCGTCCCGATGTCGCCCGCCGCCTTGGCCAGTTCGGCGTCGGTGGTTAGACCCGCGCTTGGCCCGAATTCCTCCGGCGAGTAACGCTGCAGCGCCCGCTGAGCGACGATCTTCCGGACCAGCCGGATCGATTCGACCGCCGTGATCTTGTCGCCCTCCGTCGCCAGATAGTTGGGCTGGATCGATGGTGCGACTTCGGGGTCCGGCGAATGCGCATGGATCGATCCGCGACTGTCGGGCCGCAGATTGCAGACACTGATCGTGATCGCGGGGAAACGATAGAGCGCCTCGCCGAATTTCGGCAGCGCCAGCGGCTGGACGTGGAACTGCACGTTGGGCGTTGCGTGGCGCTCGTTCGTCTTCGCAAACGCGCCCATTTGCGACGGCGCCATGGTCATCGGCCCGCGCCGCCGCAGCGCGTAGTCCGCCGCCATCATGGGCCGGCGCAACAGGTTGGCGTACTGCTCGTTCAACGTTGGCACGCCGCGCACCTTATAGATCGGTCGCAGCTGCAGATGATCCTGCAGGTTCTCTCCGACACCGGGCGAATTGTGGATCACCGGAACGCCAAGCTTCTTCAGCCGCTGGCCCTGCCCGATCCCCGACAACTCCAGCAGTTTCGGCGTTTGCACCGCGCCCGCCGCCAGAATGATGTTCGGCGCCAGCGAGACATGGTGCTCGACATCTTCGTTCAACTCGCGGAACCACGACACGCCAGCCGCGCGGTTGTTGTTCAGCACAACATTCTCGACGAGCGCTCCCGTCACCAGCTTCAGGTTCGGCCGCGTCCTAAGGATCGGCTTCAGGAAGCCCCGCGCTGACGACCAGCGGACGCCCTGCTTCTGGTTCACCTGGAAATAGCCAACGCCGGTATTGTCGCCCGTATTGAAATCCGCGACGTGGGGAATGCCCACTGCATCGGCCGCATCGGCAAACGCATCCAGCACCTGCCAGCGCATGCGTGGATGCTCGACGCGCCATTCCCCGCCCTGCCCATGATGCTCGCCGCCGGCCACATGGTCCTGCTGTTTCAGGAACAGTGGTTTCACATCATCCCAGCCCCAGCCCGCGAGCCCCATCTGTCGCCAGGTGTCGTAGTCCGCCCGCTGCCCGCGCATGTAGATCATCGCGTTGATCGCGGACGATCCGCCGATCACTTTCCCGCGCGGATAGTTCAACGAACGCCCGCTGAGCCCCGGCACCGGGTCGGTCTTGAACATCCAGTCGGCGCGCGGATTGCCGATCGCGAACAGATAGCCGACCGGGATGTGGAACCAGATCCAGTCGTCCTTGCCCCCTGCTTCCAGCAGAAGTACGCGGTTTTTCGGGTCGGCCGACAGCCGGTTGGCCAGCACGCACCCCGCCGATCCGGCGCCGACGATGATGTAGTCGAAACTCTCGCTCATGCCCGGCAGATTCAACACTGGACGCAAACGTTCAACCCTCTTCCCGTGCGCGTTGACCAAAACGGCATGCTTGACCGCTTTTTCCTCCCTGCCATCGTGAACACGTCTTGGGAGGACACGCCATGAAACTCAGGAATGCTCTGCTCGCCGCCAGTGCGCTGGCCCTGTCTGGCTGCGTGATCGCAGTCACCGATACGCCGCGGCCGGCGATCGCGCCGCTGGCCCTTGCGCCGGCGCCCATCGCGCCCGCGCCGATCGCCAGTGAAGCGCCGCGCCAGACCCTCTCGCAGGCGCGACTCGAAACGCTGGACAAGGTGATGAAGCAGTACGTCGCCGACGGGAAGCTGGCCGGCGCCGTGCTCATGATCCATCAGGGCGGACGGGACGTCTTCTCCAACGCCTATGGCTGGCGTGACCGCGAAGCTGGCGCGGCCATGCAGGAAGACACAATCTTCCGCATCGCATCACAGACCAAGGCGCTCACCTCCGTCGCCATCATGATGATGATGGAGGAAGGCAAGCTTGTGCTCGACGATCCGCTTGGCAAGTTCCTGCCGGAATGGTCGAAGACGACGGTCGCCGTCACGAACGACAAGGGCGGCTATGACGTCGTCCCGGCCAAGCGCCCCATCACCATCCGCGATCTTCTCTCCCACACTGCCGGCATCTCCTACGGCACAGGCCCCGCCGAGAAGGCGTGGAAGGATGCAGGCGTGCTCGGCTGGTATTTCGCTGACAAGCAGGCGCCGGTGGCCGACGTGGTCGCAAAGATGGCGAAGCTGCCCATGGCGGCGCAGCCCGGCGAGAAATGGGTCTACGGCTACAACACTGACATTCTCGGCGTGGTCGTCGAGAAGCTTTCCGGCAAGCCGCTGGACCTATTCTTCAAGGAACGACTGATCGAACCGCTAGGAATGGTCGACACCGCTTTCTGCCTGCCGCCTGAAAAGACCAACCGGTTGGCCGTTGTATATTCGGAGAAGGACGGAAAAGCCGAACGCGCGCCGTCTCCGGGCGCATGGCAGCAACCGGGCGGGCACATCGGTCAGGGCCATTATGCAGGCGGTCCGTGCAAGGCCTATGCAGGCGGCGCGGGGCTTCTCTCAACGGTCAGCGACTATTCGCGATTCCTCCAGATGATGCTGCAGGGCGGAACCTACGAAGGCAAACGCTACATCTCCAGGAAGAGCGTCGAGCTGATGTCGCACGACACCCTGGTTTCAGCCTCATACCAGCCGGGGCTCGGCTGGGGGCTCGGCTTCCGCGTGGTCACGGACGTGGGTAAGTTCGCCCAGCCAGGTTCGGTGGGCGACTATGGCTGGGGCGGCGCCTATCACTCGACCTACTGGGTCGATCCGAAGGAAGACCTCACCGTCGTGTATCTGACGCAGCTCATTCCAGCAGGCGGGCTTGAGGATCAGCAGAAAATCCGCGCCCTGATCTACTCCGCGCTGGAATAACTACTTCACCGCCGAATAAGCAAACGTCCCGCACAGCGCGGTCTCCGGTTTCTCTGGCGGCCAGCCTTCGCCTATGAACACCGCGATGGTGATCACCTCACCCTGCGAGTCGGTGTGCGGATAGACGGCGAAGATGAAGGGCTTATCGCACAGCCCGCCGTTGGGTGCGGTTGGCGGAATAGTCTCGCCCTCGACCGTGTACATTTCGATCATCCCCGGATCGACCGGATCCGGCGCGGATGGAAAGACGCCCTTGAAGTCATACGCCGGATCGCCCATCCCCGCCCCGCCCGGCACCATCACGGTATCGTAGCGGATGCCGTTCTCGAACACGAAGGTCGCGCCCGGCGGCAGGTTGATCGACTGCTGTGGCGTGGGCGTCACGGTCAGCTTGCCCGGCGTGAAGCTCATCGCCGTCTTCGACGCCGCCTCATAGGTCTTGGGCGGCCCGACCGGCGCGGGCTCGAACACGATGTCCGCATCGTCCTGCCCCAGCTCCTCGGGTGTTGGCGCAATCGCCGCGGATTCCTGCGCCGGTTTCGCTTCGGGCTGGCAGGCGGCCAGCGCCATCAGCGAAGCAAAGCCAAGAATCACAACGCGCATCGGTTTCTCCAGACCTGTGGGAAAACCTATCGCGCAGGCGCCTGTTCCACCAGACCGAGACTGCGCGCCATGACATGGAAGATCTCGTTCTCCTCGACAGCGCCGGAGAACAGGTTGGCGCCCGGCCCGCCCGCGAAGATCGCAACGTCTTCCCCGCCATGCGTTTCCGACCCCAGTGGGACCAACGACTGCTGCAGGAAGCCAAGCGCCGTCGTGTCAACGTTGGTGAGATCAGCGCGGTCGCAGAGATATTTGCCGTCATTCTGCGGCTTGCACACCGAGCCCGGACCGTTGGCGAAGGAAAGCGTGGTGTAGGGTTTTCCGTCGCGCGCCTTCACCGGCTCGTTGTTCTCTTTCACCAGACCGAGGATCGGATTCCCGCGCTGCGGATAGCCCTGAATGATCAGCGTGTGCGAGTGGTCCGCGGTCACGATGATCAGCGTGTCTTTCGGGTCGGTTGTCGCGACGGCAGCCGCGATCGCCTCGTCGAGCGCCTCGGCGTCGCCAAGCGCACGATGGGCGTCGCCTTCGTGCAAGGCATGATCGACACGGCCGCCTTCGACCATCATCACATAGCCATTCGGGTTGCGCGACAGGCGCGTGATCGCCGCCTTCGTCATCTCGGCGATGGAGGGTTCACCCTTCCCGTCCCTGGCGCGGTCGAGTTCGTAGCGCATGTGTGAGGGCTCGAAGAGACCGAGGATCTGCCCGTCGCTGTTCCAGTTGAAGGCGTTGAAACCAGCGCGATCCGTCACGGCCGTGCGGTTCGGCGCTCCGGCTTTCCATTCTTCGACGAGATTGCGGCCATCCGTGCGATTGCCCTTCTGGTTGGGATATTCCGGGTCCATCATCGTGGCAGGCAGGAAGTTCGTCCGTCCACCGCCGAGGATGACGTCGAACCCGTTCCCATGCTTGCCCTGCCAGGCGATCAGGTCTGAGGCGATGTCAGTGCAGCCGGCGCCCTTTCCTGTGGGTGAGACATCTTTGTCGCTTTCCCAGTCACGCTCGGTCGTCTCGACATAGGTCGCCGCGGGCGTCGCATGCGTGATCCGCGCCGTTGAAATGACGCCGGTGGCCATGCCGGCGTCTTCCGCGATCTCCCACAGGCTTGTGGTGCCGTTGGTCCTGGCGCTCGTGCAATCCTTGATGTTGGCGTTCTGCGTGATGCCCAGCGTGCCGTTGTAGGATTTGACGCCGGTCGTCATCGCGGTCGCCGTGGGCGCCGAATCCGCAACCTGGCTGTCATGGGTGTAGGTCTTAGAAAAGGCCGAGTACGGCAGCTTTTCCATCGCAAGCTGGTAGCTCTCGCCATCGAGGCCCTTCTGCTGCCCTGCATAAATCCGCGTCGCTGTGATGGTGGAGATGCCCATGCCGTCGCCGATGAAAAGGATCACGTTCTTCGCGCGCTGTCCGCCGCGTTCAGCCGCCCGCGTCGCAACAGCGTTGTGGCCTTTCACGTAATAGCTGTCCTGCGCCTGAACCGGCGTGACCGCGTTGTGCGTAGATTGGGATATCGTCGCACAGGCTGCAGCAGCCAATGCGGCCACAGATGCCGCAAGCACAGTCCGGATCACGAAAGTCTCCCGCGCCACTTCAGAATTGCGCGGAACCTAGTCCAGTGATGCGACAGTTCCGAGTCGCTTCTTTCCGGCGGATTCCGCCCGGCTGGATAAAACAATCCCCGGAGCTGACGCCCCGGGGCCGAGTGCGAGGCTCGTCAATAAGAGATCAGGCCGCCTGCGACAGCTGCTGGCGCGCGGGCGCACGGTCGATCAGCGCCAGTAGCGACCGCACTTCCGAACGGCCGGAAAGTTCGCTCATGGTCAGCTTGCCGTCGGCCGGGGTGTCGAAAACGGTGCGGCCTTCGAGGGCCAGGGCGCGATGGACAACACGGTCACGCAGACGCCATACGGCTTCGAAGCCGACTTCCTTGGCTAAGTCAGCCATGCGGTCATTGATCACCCCGCCGATCTTGGACGGCAACGAAGAAACGCGGTTCATCACGACGTGCCAACGCTGGACCGGCAGGCCGGCGCGCTTGCGGTCGAACCGCACGGTTTCGATCATTTCGCGATAGTTGATACGGGGCGCGGCCGCCGAACCGACCGGGGCGAACAGGCCATGCATGTCGGACGGGCTTTCGTTCATCGGCGTCAGGATCACATCGGCCAGTAGGTGGGCCTCTGCATCCTCCGCCAGGTTTCCCGAGGAAGTGTCGATGATCATGAGGTCGTAGCCATCCATCCGCGCCATGCGGATCAGCGGCTCAAGACGGCCGGAATGCTTGGGTTTGGCGCCCCCCCGGACGTCCTGTTCCAGATCCATGAGCATCACATGATCAGGGCTTTGGAGGCGTGAAGCGCGCCGGAGTGTCAGAAAACTGGACAGGTTTCGCGTGTTGAGATCAAGGTCGAGGCTCGCCACCCGGAGGCCGTACTTGACCGCCGCGACGCCCAGAAGTGAGGCAACGGTGGTCTTACCCGTACCGCCTTTGAAACCGCTGATGGTAACAACCTGCATGGAACCCTCCATCACGTTGCGGGAAGCGGAATTCCGGTACCCACGTTGGCATCCCCGCCAGCCTTCCCGTGTCTGGGGTGGTTCAATTCGCGTGCCAGACGAGCGAGGGAGCGCGAATCTCGGTGCAGACAAGCGTTCTCGGGCACTTGCCCTTGCGCCCGCACGCCCCGATTATGGCAAAACGCATCGCGGCGGGACGCCCGCCAGGAGAATAACGGATATGGCCACCATCGCCCTCGTGGACGACGACGAGAACATTGTTGAGGCGCTGACTGCCTTCTTTGAGGCCGAGGGTTATCAGGTGCGCGCCTATCACGACGGGGCGTCCGCCCTAGCCGGCCTGTCCGAGACGCCGCCCGACATCGCCATCCTCGATGTTAAGATGCCGAAGATGGACGGCATGGAGCTGCTGCGGAAACTCCGCCAGACCTCGAACCTCCCGGCAATCTTCCTGACCTCGAAGGATGACGAGATCGACGAGGTGGTCGGCTTCAACATCGGCGCAGACGACTTCATCCGGAAACCGTGCTCCACCCGCCTTCTTGGTGAACGCGTGAAGGCCATCCTGCGCCGGTCGCGCGGCGCGGCCGGCGGTCCGGAAGACGGGGACAAGAAGCCGATCGTGCGCGGCCGCCTCACGCTCGACCCGAATCGCCATGCCTGCCAGTGGGACGGGAAGGTCGTGCGCCTTACAGTCACCGAATTCCTGATCCTGCAGGCCCTGGCCACCCGCCCTGGTTATGTGAAAAGCCGCGACCAGCTGATGGACGCCGCCTACGACGATCAAGTTTATGTCGACGACCGCACCATCGACAGCCACATAAAGCGGCTGCGCAAGAAGTTCCGCGATCTCGACGACAACTTTGATTCGATCGAGACGCTGTACGGCGTGGGGTACCGCTATAAGGAAGCCTGACACATCGGCGAGCCCGCTGGTCATGCCGGCGGCGCTCAGGCGAGACAGGGATGCGACGGCGAAGGCAGGCAGGGCCACAGCGCCCTCCAAGCCGCGCCCTCTGCTGCTGTCGCCGATCGCGCGCCTGATTCTTGCCTCGAACCTCGCCGGTCTCGTGATCCTGATCGCCGGCGCGCTGGTGCTGAACGAATTCCGCTCCAGCCTCGTCAACGCGCGCAAGGCCAGCCTCAGCGAGATGACGCAGCTCATATCCTCCTTCATCACCGACAACGCCACCTTCGACGATCCGGCGATGCTCGACATCGTCAAGTTGTCGGACCAGCTGAAATCCATCCCGCTCACCAGCGCCACGCGCATCCGTGTCCACGACCCTCAGGGCGAACTGGTCGCCGACACCATGCTGCTGAAAGACGAGATCGAGCTGAGGGACCTGCCGGCAATCCGCGAGCCAAGCCCGTTCGAGCGTGCATGGCTCGACTTCGTCCGCCTCGCGAATCGCACGTTCGAAACCGTCAGCGCTGCTGGCCGCCAGCCGATTGCTGAAGCGCGATCGCTCGAGGAAGAAGTCGCCATGGCCCTCGGCGGCAATGCCGGCTTCTCCGAGCGCTTCGGCGATCAGGCCGAGCGCTTGCTGTCAGTCACCATGCCGATCACCAAGGTCGCGCGCGTGGTCGGCTCCATCACGGTCGAAACCAGCGACGTCACGCAGATCATCGCGGATGAACGAGCGGCGCTCGTGCCGCTGATCATCGTTGCTGTGCTGGTGGCGATCATCACCGCAACGCTGCTGACGCTCGGCATCGCCCGGCCGCTGCGCAATCTGGCGCGCGCCTCCGACAAGGTCCGCACCGGCGCCACCGAACGGCTCGACCTGGGTAAGCTGCACGACCGGAAGGACGAGATCGGTGACCTCGCCCGCGCCATGGAGGCGATGACCGAGGCGCTCTATGTCCGCATCCAGGAGAACGAACGCTTCGCCGCCGACGTCGCGCACGAACTCAAGAACCCTCTCACGTCCATCCGCTCGGCGGTCGAGACTTCGCAGGTCGTGCAGGACCCAGCCGTCCGCGACCGCATGCGCGACGTCATCGCACGCGATGTCGTCCGCCTCGACCGCTTGATTTCGGACATCTCGAACCTTTCCCGCCTCGAAGCAGAGATCGTGCGGGAAAAGCTTGTCCCCGTGAACATGGCGCGGCTGCTGGAAGACATCGTCTCCATCTACGCCGATACCAAGACGGAAACAGGGGCGCGCGTCACGCTGGCGGCGCAGCCGGGTGACTACAGCGTTATGGGACGCGAAGGGCCGCTCGCGCAGGTTATACGCAATCTCATCGAGAATGCGCGCTCGTTCTCTCCGCCGAACGGACTGGTCACTGTCACATTGTCGCGCCTCACCTCTCCGCGAGGGCCAGCGGTTCGCGTGACAGTGGAAGACGAAGGCCCCGGCGTGCCCCCCGACAAACTTGAAAAGATTTTCCAGCGTTTCTACACAGATCGGCCCAAGGGCGCGAAGTTCGGAAATAATTCAGGTTTGGGGCTTTCTATCGTTCGCCAGATCACTGAAACCCACCGGGGCGCCGTATGGGCGGAGAACCGCATGATCGACGGTAAAATCGCAGGGGCCCGTTTCATCGTCGACCTGCCGCCTGCGCCGCTGAATATCTGATCGCTATTGACCCCGAAACAAACGAGTCCTCACCATGGGATGCTGGGATATGCGGGAGTGTTTCCAATGATCGGTTTGGTCGTGGTCACGCACGGCCGGTTGGCCGAGGAGTTCATTGCCGCCGCCGAACATGTCGTTGGCCGGCTGGACAATGCTCGTGCGATTTCAATCGGTCCCGATGACGACATGGACATGCGCCGCAAGGAAATCATTGCAGCCGCTAAGGCGTCGGATGTCGGGTCAGGCGTGATCATCCTCACCGACATGTTCGGCGGCACGCCGTCAAACCTGGCCATTTCAGTCATGGGCGGGGCGAAGATCGAAGTGATCGCCGGCGTCAACCTGCCGATGCTGATCAAGCTCGCCGAGGTGCGCGGCAAGCTGCCCATCGCCGAAGCGGCGCTGGCGGCGCAGGAAGCTGGACGCAAATACATCTCTGTCGCCTCCACCCTGCTGCAGCGGGCCGAGTGAGCGCTTTCGTCCGATGACCGACAAATGGTCCAGCAGCGCCGAACTCGTGAACCAGCGCGGACTCCATGCGCGTGCATCTGCCGCCTTCGCACGCGAGGCCTCGAAATACGACGCCAGGATTACGGTCCGCTATGACGGCATGAGCGCAAGCGCCGCCTCGATCATGGACCTCTTGATGCTCGGCGCCCGTTTCGGTCAGACCGTCGAGATCGACGCCGAAGGCCGCGAGGCCCGCGAAGCGCTCGACGCCCTGTGCAACCTTATCGGCCGCAAGTTCGACGAAAAAGAATAGGCCGGCCTACTGGCCGGAAAGCCTGCCGGGCGGGCGGCCCCCCGGCGGCGGACCACGTCCGTTGTCGCCATTCGCCTGCTCGCCGGGCCGGGTCATCGGCTTCACCAGGTCCGCAAACGTCAGCTCGCCAGCAGGCTGGATCTGTCCGGCTAGCCGCCTCAACCCGGCAGCGAACTCCGCCCGCGTGACGGAGCGGTCGAGATCGATGTCGAAGGTCATGGCGTTGCTGAGGACATCGCCCCCTCCGGTCATCAGGTCGGCCCAGTCGGTCTGCTCGAAGCCGGTGATGACGCCATCGCCGTTCTTGTCGACGATGGCAAACGCGCCCTCGGCGCCTGCGTCCATCTCTTCGGTCGTGATCCGCCCATCGAAGTTCCGGTCGAAGCTGGCGAACACCAGCGCGGCAGGGCTCACCACCCTTACGCCCTCAGGCGCCCTGAAGACGCCCCCGGGAGACGGCGCGCCGGTCACGCGGTCGATGCGATCCACATCCTGGGCGAACGCCGGCAGGGCGCCCGCCAGCGTCAGACATCCACCAACCACGATCGCCAGATAAGCCCGCATGCCAAAAACCTTTGTCATTTCCCCATTCGGGCTTGTCAGACGGCGCCTCTGTGGGCGCGCGAACGGCACTGTGGCGCGACAGCAACAGCACCGACAAGGGTCCAGTGACAGCAGATGGGGGCCAAACCGAGGCAAAGCGAGGGGAAACCGGCGAGCAGGAAATCATATAAAGATATCCTTATATGATTTGCCGGAGCGGCGAGCCGCTGCTATAGGCCTTCCGCGGGCAGCCGGACGGAGCCCGCCTCTGCAGGTTTCAAGGAGTGCCGCGATGGCGTTCGACGATTTCAAGGTTGCGGATCTTTCCCTGGCTGACTGGGGCCGCAAGGAACTGACTATCGCGGAAACCGAAATGCCGGGCCTGATGGCCACGCGCGCCGAATACGGCAAGGCGCAGCCGCTGAAAGGCGCGCGCATCACCGGCTCGCTCCACATGACAATCCAGACCGGCGTTCTCATCGAAACGTTGAAGCATCTCGGCGCCGACGTGCGCTGGGCCTCGTGCAACATCTTCTCGACGCAGGATCACGCCGCCGCCGCCATCGCCAGAGCCGGCACCCCCGTCTTCGCCGTGAAAGGCGAGAACCTCGAAGAGTACTGGGACTACACCGACAGGATCTTTCAGTGGCCGGACGGCAGCTTCACCAACATGATTCTTGACGACGGCGGCGACGCCACCATGTATATCCTCATCGGCGCACGCGTCGAAGAGGGCGAGGCGGCTTTGATCGAGAAGCCGGAATCCGAGGAAGAAATCTACTTCTTCAAGCAGATCAAGAAACGCCTCGCCCAGTCGCCGGGCTGGTTCACGAAACAACGCCACGCAATCAAGGGCGTCACTGAGGAAACCACCACCGGCGTCAACCGCCTCTATCGGCTGATGGAAAAGGGCCACCTGCCCTTCCCCGCGATCAACGTGAACGACTCGGTCACCAAGTCGAAGTTCGACAACAAGTATGGCTGCAAGGAATCGCTGGTCGACGGCATCCGCCGCGCAACCGACACGATGATGGCCGGCAAGGTCGCTGTCGTGTGCGGCTATGGCGACGTCGGCAAGGGCTCGGCCGCATCGCTCCAGGGGGCAGGCGCCCGCGTCAAGGTCACTGAGATCGACCCGATCTGTGCGCTGCAGGCCTGCATGGACGGCTATGAGGTCGTCACGCTCGAAGACGTCGTGAAATCCGCCGACATCTTCATCACCACCACCGGCAACAAGGACATCATCCGCCTCGAGCATATGCGCGAGATGAAGGACATGGCCATCGTCGGCAACATTGGCCATTTCGACAACGAGATCCAGGTCGCCGCGCTCAAGAACTACCAGTGGGACAATATCAAGCCGCAGGTCGACATGATCAACTTCCCGGACGGGAAGCGTATGATCCTCCTGTCCGAAGGCCGCCTGCTCAACCTCGGCAACGCCACCGGCCACCCCAGCTTCGTGATGTCCGCGTCCTTCACCAACCAGACGCTCGCGCAGATCGAACTCTGGACCAACGGCAAGGCCTACGAGAACAAGGTCTACACCTTGCCCAAGAAGCTCGACGAGAAAGTCGCCAAGCTTCACCTCAACAAGCTGGGCGCGAACCTCACCAAGCTCTCGGAAGACCAGGCCGCCTATATCGGCGTCACGCAGGAAGGTCCGTACAAGCCGGAACACTATCGCTACTAGGCAGCGTGAAACTGAAGTGAATTGCGAAGGGGCTGACAGAATAGTCAGCCCTTTTCGTATCACGACTCGTCCTGCGTTCACTGAACGAAAGCAAGATCAGAGACTCATACTGCGGAGCGTGGGATGGACTATCACCTCGTCTAAAATGTCACGACGGCTGGGCCATCGGGTCGGTCCTTTGCATTTATAGTTTTCGGTTTGATCGTGACGGCGGTTTCGGACTTCGTCGTCTTCAGGCCTCAACCAGCGGATCCGCGAAAGCCAGGCAGTACCGACATTCCTTCAGCTGGACTGCGAGGCTGGGCCCTCTTTGTCGTCGGTGAAATCTTCGCGCTGTTTTCGTCGTGGGGAACCTTTAGAAATCGTGGTGAGCTTGTTGCTGCCGCCGAGCGCGGCGACTGCAAGGTGATTCCAGGGCCTGTTTGGGATTTCGTCCGCCTCCGTGGCAGCGGAAGCCAGCCCTTGGCAGTCGATTGCGTCTATTTCAAATACTCGGATTTCCGGATGACCGGCGCATTCAATCATTCCGCCGGATATGGCGGCCCGATAGAACCTGATTGTCCGACTGGGATTTGCTATGTCGCCGGCGAAGAATTGGGCGACAACCGGATCCTTCAATTGCAAGTCGCGTCCTAGTCTCGATACCGGGCTCGACGTCGGTCCTGCATCGGCGGGGTAAAAATTTCACCGCCGCCGAAATAGAGCAGGAAACTACCCTCCGATTCCGCGTTCTTTGAGAGACGCAGTAATTTCGTCCAAGATGGCCGGGTCGTCGATGGTAGCGGGCATTTTCCACGGCTCGTTGTCGGCGATCTTCTGCATGGTCCCGCGCAGGATCTTGCCCGAGCGCGTCTTCGGCAGGCGCTTGATCGTCACCACCATTTTGAACGCCGCCACAGGGCCAATCTTGTCGCGCACTAGCGCCACGACCTCACGCTCAATAATGCTCACATCACGCGAGACGCCCGCGTTGAGCACTACGAAGCCAAGCGGCGTCTGGCCCTTCATCGCGTCAGCGATGCCGATGACCGCGCATTCGGCCACATCCGGATGCATCGCCACGACTTCTTCCATGCCGCCCGTCGACAGCCTGTGGCCCGCCACATTGATGATGTCGTCCGTGCGCGCCATGATGAAGAGATAGCCGTCCTCATCGACATAGCCGGCGTCCGCCGTTTTGTAGTAGCCGGGGAACTCTTCAAGATACGCCTCACGGAAGCGATCGTCGGCGTTCCAAAGCGTCGGCAGGCAGCCAGGCGGCAGCGGCAGCTTGATCACCACATTGCCCAGCGTGCCGCGTGGCAGCTCATGCCCCGCATCATCCAGCACATGTATGTCATAGCCCGGCATGGCCACGCCCGGAGAGCCGTACTTCACCGGCAGAAGGCCAAGCCCCGCCGGGTTCTGGCTGACCGGAGACCCCGTCTCCGTCTGCCACCAGTGATCGATCACCGGCCGCTTGAGCTTGTTTTCGGCCCATTGGATGGTCGGCGGATCGGCGCGCTCGCCAGCGAGGAAAAGCATGCGGAACTTCGACAGGTCGTATTTCTTCACGAACTCGCCCTGCGGGTCTTCCTTCTTGATCGCGCGGAAGGCGGTCGGGGCAGTGAACAGTGCAACGACGCCATGCTCCGAAATGACGCGCCAGAACGTCCCCGCGTCCGGCGTGCCCACGGGCTTGCCCTCGAACAGGATCGAGGTCGCGCCGTGGATCAGCGGGCCATAGACGATGTAGGAGTGGCCAACCACCCAGCCGACATCCGACGCGCCCCAGAACACTTCGCCCGGTTTCACGCCGAACTCGTTCTCCATCGACCATTCCAGCGCCACCATGTGGCCGCCGCAGTCGCGCACCACGCCCTTGGGCTGGCCGGTGGTGCCGGAGGTATAGAGCACGTAAAGCGGATCGGTCGCTTTGACGGTGACGCAATCCACCTTGCGGCCGGCCGCCTTCGCAGCTTCCACCGCGCTCCGGTAATCGATGTCGCGTCCCTGCCTCAGCTCATAGGCATGCTGCGGACGCTGCAGCACGATGCAGCTTGACGGCTTGTGCGTCGACTGCTCGATCGCGCCTTCCAGCAGCGGCTGGTAGGGGATGAGCCGGCCCGGCTCGATGCCGCAGGACGCTGTGATGATGGCCTTCGGCTTGGCGTCGTCGATGCGGGTCGCAAGCTCGCGCGCGGCGAACCCGCCGAACACAACCGAGTGCACCGCGCCAAGGCGGGCGCAGGCCAGCATCGCAACAGCAGCCTCGGCGACCATGGGCATATAGATGATGACGCGGTCGCCCTTGGACACGCCCTGATCCTGCAGCACCGCCGCCAGCGCCACGACTTCGGCGAGTAGCTCGGCATAGCTAAAGCGCTTGATCGACCCGGTGATTGGCGAGTCATAGATCAGCGCGACCTGGTTCGCCCGCCCGCCCGCGACCTGACGGTCCAGAGCGTTGTAGCAGACATTGCATTCAGCGCCGACGAACCAGTGACCATAGGTGCCCGCGTTGGGTTCAAAAACCTTGTCCCATTTACGAGTCCAGCTGATCGCTTCCGCCGCCTTGGCCCAGAAGTCCTCGGGGTCAGCCTTCCACGCGGAATAGACCTCTTGATAGCGTGGCGACATGAAATTCTCCCGATTTTTAGACTGACTTGCCATCCGGCAAGACGCCTGTCCATCCAGTCAGAAACGGGAAAAATGCACGGATAAGCCGCAATTATTCAGAGGCGTCCCGCTCCGCTGCCCTCGCCGAAACGCAATGTAAACAGCTGCAGCGGAAAATAACCGCTTCCACCTGGGTCCCGACAGGCGTAACAGCCGCGCCCGTTCGGGACGGGAATCCCGTTCGCGGCAGAGGGCGTATAGAATGAGCGATGCTTCGTCGGTTGGCGGCGCAGCTCACGCGGCAGGAGAAAAGGCCGGAACCAGAAGATTCTGGCCCCTCGCGCTGGGTTCCATCGGCGTCGTCTTCGGCGACATCGGCACCAGCCCGCTCTACGCCTTCAAGGAGTCTGTTCATCATATCACCGCGGCGGGCGACCGCGTGGTGCAGCGCGAGGAAGTGCTCGGCGTCATCTCACTGATGCTGTGGTCGCTGATTATCGTAGTGACGCTGAAATACGTCGTACTGCTGCTGCGTATGGATAACCGCGGCGAGGGCGGCACGTTGTCGCTGATGGCGCTGGTCCAGCGCACCATCGGCCGCCGTACGCCCTTCCTGTTGCTGATCGCAATGTGCAGCGCCGGCATGTTCTTCGGCGACGCGTTGCTCACGCCGGCCATGTCGGTCCTGTCGGCGGTCGAAGGCCTCAAGGTCATCCCCGAGTTGGAAGGCCGCATCGACCCGTTCATCGTGCCGATCGCACTTGGCCTGCTGACCTTTCTCTTCATGATCCAGAAGAAAGGCACGTCCGTCATCGGTGCACTGTTCGGGCCGGTCTGCCTTGTCTGGTTCCTGGCGCTCGGCGCCTTGGGCGTCTGGCACATCACGCAGGATGGCGCGCAGATCCTGATGGCGATCAGCCCGCATTATGCGGTGATGTTCCTGTCGACTCACGCCCTGCTCGGCTTCGTCGTTCTGGGCTCCGTCTTCCTGTGCGTGACCGGCGCCGAAGCGCTCTATGCCGATATGGGCCATTTCGGGCGCAAGCCGATCGTCGCGATGTGGCTGTGGCTGGTGATGCCCTGCCTGGCCATCAACTATCTCGGCCAGGGAGCCATGGTGCTGGCCCGCCCAGAGACGCTGGACAACCCGTTCTTCCTGATGGCGCCGCCGATGCTGCAGGCTCCGCTGGTCATCCTCGCCACGCTGGCGACCATCGTCGCCAGCCAGGCCGTCATCACCGGCGCCTACTCACTGACACAGCAAGCCGTGCAGCTCGGCCTCTTGCCGCGCCTCCAGATCGTCAACACGTCGGCTAAGGAGCACGGTCAGATCTACATGCCGCAGATCAACTACATGCTGCTCGCCGGCGTGGTGTTCCTAGTCATCGCTTTCAAATCATCGTCAGCGCTCGCCAACGCCTATGGCGTCTCCGTCATCGGCGCAATGATTACCTCGTCCATCCTCGCAGTCGTCGCAGTGCGCCGCGTCTGGAAGAAGAGCCTCTGGCTCGCGACGCTCATCGTCGCGCCTTTCCTTGTCGTCGAAGGCGTCTTCCTCGCCTCGAACTTGCTCAAGGTTCCCTCGGGCGGCTACATCCCCCTCCTGATCGCCACCGGTCTGATGCTGGTGATGTGGACCTGGGTCCGCGGCACCAAGCTCCTGCTCGCCCGCACCCGCAAAGACGTCTCCACGCTTGACGTCTTCAAAGGCCTCGAAGTGAGCCCGCCGCACACGGTCAAGGGAACCGCCGTCTTCCTCACCGCCGATCCCGACGCGGCGCCCACCGCGCTGCTTCACAACCTCAAGCACAACAAGGTGCTCCACGAGCACAATGTCATACTCAACGTCCGCACCGAGCAGGTGCCGTATGTGCCGGATGAAAAGAAGGTCGAGGTCGTCGAGATCTTCCACAATCTCAACCGTCTCACCATGCACTTCGGCTACATGGAAACGCCGAACGTCGCGCGCGGCCTGACGCTGGCCAAGAAGTGCGGCCTGTCATTTGATATCATGCACACGTCGTTCTTCCTCAGCCGCCGCACGCTGCTGGCCGATGGAAAATGGGGCATGCCGCTCTGGCAGGATCATCTCTTCATCTTCCTGAGCCGCAACGCGACCAATGCAACGGAGTTCTTCCGCATCCCGACATCGCGTGTCGTCGAGCTTGGCAGCCAGATGACAATCTAGGCGCCGTCGAACATCCGTGAACGCCAGCTTGCATGTTCGACATGAAGGCGCGCTCTGTTCGCCTTATGAACACTTTCAGACGCCGTCACTCACCTCTGGAGCGAGTAACGCACGCGCCAGCCTGTCTCCGCAAAAGCGGCGTCCGACCCTGTGGATAAACTTTCTTCCAAGCGGGCGCCGAGTCCATCCCGTCACTGCAAAAAATCCCGTCGTCCTGCTGATTAACGGCAGGTTTTTTGGGCGGCAGGACATCCCTGACGCTGCAAGTCGCTCGCGACGCGCGAGTTAGCTCTGGCGATGCCGGAGGGCCCGCGATAGGAGACGGCGCGGCCCGTGACGGCTTCGCTATCCGGAAAAGCCAGGATTCTCATGAAAACCCCCCGTTCCGACATCACAGCGAACACCTACGAGTTCGAAACCACTCCGTTGGTGAAGCCGACGGGTTTCCGCGAGTATGACGCCCGCTGGTGGTTTGGCGGGCCGCAATATCCCAAGGCCCCCGAGCTCAACTATCTCGGCGTCCAGGCGCTGGGCCTCGGCCTCGGCACGCTGATCCGCGAAATGGACGTCGCCCCGAGAATTGTGACAGGCCACGACTACCGCTCTTATTCGCTTTCGATCAAACAGGCGCTGACCCTCGGCCTGCTCGAAGCAGGCTTCGAAGTCCACGACATCGGCCTCGCCCTGTCGCCGGTCGCTTATTTCGCCCAGTTCGCCCTCGACATCCCCTGCGTCGCCATGGTGACCGCCAGCCACAACGAGAATGGCTGGACCGGCGTGAAGATGGGCGCGAATAAGCCGCTGACGTTCGGCCCGGAGGAGATGGGCCGGCTCAAGGACATCGTCCTCAACGGCAAGTTCAACCCTCAGCCCGGCGGCAAGCTGGTGCGCGTCGAGGGCATGCGCGAGCGCTACATCGCCGACGTCACCAAAGGCGTGAAGCTGTCACGCAAACTCAAGGTCGTCGCTGCGTGCGGCAACGGCGCCGCCGGCGCCTTCGCCCCAGACGCGTTGCGCGCCATGGGCGCTGAAGTCATCGAGATGGACACCACGCTCGACTATACCTTCCCCAAATACAACCCGAACCCGGAAGACCACGAAATGCTGGTCTCCATGGGCCAGGCGGTGCGCGATCATGGCGCTGACATCTGCGTCGGCTTCGATGGCGATGGCGACCGCTGCGGCGTAGTGGACGACGAGGGCGAGGAAATCTTCGCCGACAAGATCGGCCTCCTACTCGCGCGCGACCTGTCCAAGCTGCACAAGGGCGCGACCTTCGTGGTCGATGTCAAATCCACCGGTCTCTACAAGACAGACCCCGTCCTCAAGGAGAACGGCGTCAAGGTCGACTATTTCAAGACCGGCCACTCCTACATCAAGCGCCGCACGACCGAACTCGACGCACTCGCCGGCTTCGAGAAGTCCGGCCACATGTTCTTCCGCAAGCCCTATGGTTACGGCTATGACGACGCACTCGTCGCCGCCGCCGCCGTCCTGCAGATGCTCGACCGCAACCCAGGTCGCTCGCTCTCGGACCTCAAGGCCGACCTGGGTGATGCGTGGACCTCGCTCACGATGTCGCCACACTGCGACGACGAAAAGAAATACGCCATCGTCGACCAGGTCCTCGCCGACTATCAGGCGCTCGCCAAGTCCGGCGGCGATATCCTCGGCCGCAAGATCATTGACGTTAACCCCATCAACGGGGCCCGCGTGACGCTCGACGAAGGCTCGTGGGTGCTTGTGCGCGCTTCGTCCAACAAGCCCGAACTGGTCGTGGTGGTTGAGTCGATGCAGAGCGAGGACGACATGCGCGCCCTGTTCCGCAACGAAGTGAAGCCACGCCTCGCGAAATTCGAGGAAGTGGGCCACTACAACCAGGAAATCTGACGCCGTGAGGGATGTGCGCCCAGCGCACCCCTTATCATCGACCTCTATCGCCGGCATGCAAACGACTGAATCGAGCGTCGCGATGACGAGATGACGCTCGAGGCCGCTTGGCTGGACGCTTTCCGGCAGTGCATTCAGCGCCAATATCCTGAGGTGCTGTACCTCGGCTGCAGCTCGGGCTTTCCGATTGCAAAAGCGCTGATCGATCGCGACTGTGCCGTCACAGGCGTCGACACGTCCGAACCGCTGCTCGACTTTGCCCGCAACAGCCTACCCCAAGGTAAGTGGATCGCCGCCGACATGCGCACGCTCGATCTGAGTGTGCGTTTCGACGGGATCGTCGCCTGGCGCAGCTTCTTCCATCTGGACCATGACAGCCGGCGCGGCATGTTCTCCGTCTTCGCCAAGCACCTGCGGCCAGGCGGCGCCTGATGTTTACCAGCGGCGGGGGCCGTGGCGAAAGCCTCAGGAAATGGCAGGGCGAGCCGCTCTATCACGCCGACCTTGCGCCGGAAAAATACCGTGATCTGCTCACGCGATCAGGCTTCGACCTCGCGGCGGACGTCATCGAAGATGCAAGCTGTGGCGGCGCCACGATCTGGTTAGCGCGGTGTCCCTAACGGGATCGCGCTGCGTGGAGTGGCGCTGGCCCCTCCCTGCGAAGGCCGGGACGAGCGGAGTAAGACCTGTTGCCATCAAAATGGTGTCGCAACTAGCTGCGCGTTACAGAGTCGAGATAGACCTCGGCCCAGAACTGGCCCGCAACGTCCGCGTCGAACTTCTCTTCGATCGTGCGCCGCGCCGCCTGCCGCTTGGCTGCAAGTTTCGCGGGATTGTTGAGAAGCTCGACGCAGGCCCTGAACGCGCCCACCGCAAGATCCTCGATCGTGTCTGCGAAGACCTTCTCGACCGCTGGCGTGTTGCGATCAGGCCGCGCAACACGCTTCCATTCGCCGACCGCACTGGTCTCAAGCGGCAGCGTCACGCCATTGTCGTTATCGATGAACTCCGGGAGCGCCGTCACCGACGTCGCAATCACCGGCGCGACACGCGACATGCTCTCTACCGCACTATAGCCAAACGTATCGCCCAGCGTCGTCAGCGGCGAGAGGTGCGCGTTCTTCGAGAGTTCGAGCACTTTCGCATTCGGCGCGCCCTTGAACAACGTCACGTTCGGCGCATCCAGCAGCTTGAGGTATGGCTCGAAGAATTCCGGACGTGACGGATCGGTCCAGCGCGCCGCGCAATCGAGGATCGACGCCACGGTCACATGGATCGGCAGGCCCGCCGCGCGCGCCTTCTCCGCAAGCTTGACGCCGACGCAGCCGCCCTTGCGTGCAAAGTTGCCGCCAAACCAACAACACGCGCAGCTCATCCATCTTCGCATCCGGATCGAGCCAGTCCTGCATGTCGGGAACAATGATGTTAGGCAGGCGCACGACCGTTTTCGCCTTGAGTTCTTCAAGGCGCGGATTGTCGTGATGTTGCGCCAGGAATGTTTTCTGGGCCGCTTGCGACATCGGGATGATGCGACAGCACCGCGAGGACAGAAGCTGCGAGGTCAGCGTCTCGAACACGGCCCCTTGCTCACGGCCGAACGCACGCGGCATATGGGATTCAAAACCGATGACAAAGGGCGTCGGCTCCAGCGGCACGCGGTTGAAGGCGGGCAGCAGGTCGAACCTGCGCAGCGGCCACGGATTGACCAGCGTCGCTCCGGCGAGGGGTTGGTAGATCTTGTTGAACGGTACGAACTTCCGCCGCTCGATATGATGGCGCGTCACACGCGGCGTGTTGAAGCCGGTGTTGTACCGATCCTGCACCGCAAGAATCTGTAAGCTGCGGTTTGCCGAGAAACCATCCATATGAGCCACTGAGGCTGTCATGGCGATGCTGGGTCGCTGCAAGAGCGGCACCCTCTTCCAGGAGCGCCCGCCAAGTCGTTGATGTCCTTGCGAAAAAGGGCAAGCCCGGCAACATTTGCCGGGCGAAAGCAGTGATTTAACCGCCCGTTAACCGTAACTCCTTCCAGTTGGTTAACTGAAGGCCTCCGCCTAGAAGGTGGCCACCGCGGAATGATTCGGCCCTGGCGGGACGTGACGATCATGGACATGACATTCACCCAGCCGCTCGTCCTGCTCGTCGCAGGCGCTGCGGCTTTCGGCATCGCCGCCCTGCTTTGGGCCCTGCGGATTTCAGACGGCGCCCGCGGTGCGGCGCGCAAGTATCGCGAAGAGGAACAGAGGGCGCGCGAAAGACTGGCGCGGGCCGAAAGCGTGTTCGGCGCCCATCCCGGCGTGATCATGGTCTGGGAGGAAGAAGAAAGCGAAGACGGAAAGCCGAAGGCACAGACGGAATGGGGTCTTCCCAACCTCTATGGTTCGCCCGTCGCGCTCATGGGCATCCTGCGTTTCGCCGATGACGGCACATCGGACGATCCTGGCGTTCGCATCCTCGAAGGTCTTGCCGACCTCGAAGCCCGCGATGGCGCAGGCCAAGACGCGACCCTGCGCGAGCGTCTGAAGCAGCTGCGCAATGACGGCGCCCCGTTCTCGCTCACCATCATAGGTCCGTCGGGACGCTTCCTGGAAGCCGACGGCCGCACAGCCGGCGCGCGGGCCGTCCTCTGGATCACCGACACCACCATAAAGGGCCTCGAGGAATCCGGCGCCCGCGCCCGCTTCGAAGAAGCCCGCGCAGCAGTCGCACGCGATCCCATGGCCTTCCTCGAGATGCTGGGCAAGGCGCCCTTCCCGGCTTGGCGCATGTCCGGCGCGGGCAAGCTGCAATGGGTCAACCGCGCGTATCTGAAAGCCGTCGGAGCGCCCACCGTCGACCATGTGCTCGATCGCCAAATCATGCTCGACCAGCATGTGACGTCGCAGGCCCAGCGCACGATCTCCACGAACAACGAAACCGACGACACGCGCCACGTCGTCGTTGACGGGGAACGCCGCGCCATGAAGGTGAAGATGTTCCCGCTGTCAGGCGGCCTAGGCGGCATGGCGTTCGACATCACCGAACTCGAAAGCGCGCGCGAAACGCTGGAAAAGAACTCCAAGGCCCACGACGATACGCTGAACCACGTCGCCGACGGCGTCGCCATCTTCGGCGCCGACCGCAAGCTGATCTTCAACAACCGCGCCTTCCAGGAAATGTGGGGCCTTGATCCCTCCTACCTGCTCGACAAGCCCGACCATGGCTCGCTGCTCGATCGCCTGCGCGAGCGCCGCAAGCTACCGGCCCGCCCTGACTTCGCCGAATGGCGCAAAGGCGAACTCGCCTACTATCAGGGCGAGAAGGTCGACATCGTCGAGAACCTCTGGAACCTGCCGGACGGCCGCATCCTGCGTGTTACGCGCCAGCGCCACCCGCTCGGCGGTGCGCTGATGCTGTTCAAGGACATCACGGACGAACTCTCGCTCAAGGCCGAGTTCAACCGCCTCATCAACGTCCAGAAAGCGACGCTAGACAACCTGCGCGAAGCCATCGTCGTGTTCAGCGCCGATGGCCGCCTGCGCCTACACAACGACGCCTTCGCCGAACTCTGGGGCCTCAAGAAAGATACGCTGACCGACGCGCCCGACTTCGACGACGTCGTCACCCAGTGCGCGCGCCTCTATCACGACCGCAATGTGTGGGCGACGATCAAGAGCCGCGTCACCAATCCCTCGCCGGAATACCGCCAGCAGGACCAGGGCGTGATGCGCACGTCCAACGATCTCACCATCACCTGGATCACCCAGCCCCTGCCCAACGGCGCCACGCTGATCGCCTTCATGGACGTGACCGCCGCCCGGAAGGTGGAAACCGCCCTGAAGGACAAGAATGAAGCTCTGCAGGCCGCCGACAAACTGAAGAACGAGTTCGTGCAGAACGTCTCCTATCAGCTCCGTTCGCCACTCACGACCATCCTTGGCTACGCCGAGCTGCTCGAAAGCGAACGCCAGGGCGCGCTCACCGACAAGCAGCGCGAGCAGGTCGTCTCGATCCTCTCCGCCGCCGACCATCTCTCGAAAGTCATCTCCAACATCCTCGACCTCGCGATGATAGAAGCCGGCCGCATGGAGCTGGAGCTCTCCGAATTCTCCTTGCGTGGCGCCATCGAAGACGCGGTCGATCTTGTCGTCACGACGGCTGAGAACACCAAGGTCCGCGTCGAGATCCTGTGCGACGATCGCATCGGCAACATCCACGCCGACGAACGCCGCATCAAGCAAGTGCTGTTCAACTTGCTCACCAACGCCCTCCGCTTCACGGGCGCCGGCGGCCACATCCGGATCGAAGCCTCCAAGCCGGTGCCGAGCGAGAACATCATCCGCCTCGCCGTCTCCGACAACGGCAAGGGCATCGCACCCGAGCGCCAGTCGAGCGTGTTCGATAGCTTCACTTCGGGCGACACCCGCGGCGCCGGCCTCGGCCTCGCCCTCGTGCGCTCCTTCGTCGAACTCCACGGCGGCGACGTGAAGATGAAGTCCTCGCCCGGCTCGGGCACGTCGGTCATCTGCCACCTCCCGGAGATGGCCTCCCCCAAGGGCCCGCGAGTCGAACTAGATCTTGCTGCGGAAGCTGTCCCCGCGCGCTAATAAGCGGCTGATCTCGCTCTCGTGACGCCTGCATGGCGTTGACACCGGCCGCCCCCGCCACGATGTTGGCGCCATGCTGTCGAAGCTGACCCGCATCGTGCTGGCGATCGCCACGGCGTTCGTGTTCACAGGCCAGATGGAGGCCGCGACCGCCCATTGCGCGCGGCTCGCCATGACGCACGCAGTGCCCGAACGCCCCGCCCCGGCTGCGGAGACGCCGCCCTGCCACGAAAATGGTTCCGCTCAGGCGGTGGGGCATACCGCCCCGCCGAAAGATCACCAGCATCACCCACAGCCCGATCATTGCGAATGCATCGCCGCGCTGAAGACCTGCCTCGCCATCGCAACCGCGTCGGCCTCACGCCGCATCGAGCCCTATGCCTGGATGCTGCAGAGCGCCGCCACCTTCGTCTCGACCGAGCCAGCTCCCGACTGGCGCCCCCCGCGCGCCTGACCTGAACCTCGCAAACCCAACGGTCTGATGAGGGCCGTCACAGCAGATTCAGATCAGGACTTCAGACAATGAAATGCTCCCTACTGATCGCTTCGGCGATCCTGATTGCGCCATCCGCCATGGCGCAGGTCACAGACCATTCCGCCCACGAAGGCCACACGCCCGAGACCGAGCAACCAGCCACGCCACCAGCCGAGGACCATTCGGTCCACACCGGAATGGATCATTCGCAGATGGACCATTCGCAGATGGACCATTCGCAAATGGATCACGGCGACATGGATCATTCCGACCATCTGGATCACGGCGGGATGGACCAAGGCGGGGCCATGACCAGCGCCTTCGGCGCCTATCCCATGACCCGCGACGGCTCCGGCACAAGCTGGGTCCCCGACGCTCTGCGCCACGGGGGCGTGCATGCGGAGGCCGGCGGATGGATGCTGATGGGCCACGCCACGCTCGACGGCGTGTATTCCTGGCAGGACGGCCCGCGTGGCGAGGAGAAAGCCTTCGCCGCCGGCATGATCATGGGCTCGGCCCAGCGCAAAGTCGGCGACGCCGGAACACTGCAACTACGCGCCATGCTCAGCCCCGACCCGCTGATGGGCAAGAGCGGTTACCCGCTTCTCCTTGCCGCTGGCGAAACCGCCGACGGCGTCGAGCCGCTGATCGACCGCCAGCATCCGCACGATCTCTTCATGGAGCTGTCGGCCAGCTACTCCCATCGCGTCTCTGCGCAGGACAGCCTCTTCGGCTATGCCGGCCTGCCGGGCGAGCCCGCTTTCGGCCCGCCGGCCTTCATGCACCGTCCCGCCGCGATGGCGATCCCCGAAGCGCCCATCACTCACCACTGGCTCGACTCGACCCACATCACCTTCGGCGTCGTCACAGCGGGCTGGGTCCACGACCGCTTCAAGATTGAAGCCTCCCGCTTCCGCGGCCGCGAACCCGACGAGTCGCGTTACGATATCGAGACCGGAAAACTGGATTCCACATCGGTCCGCTTGTCATGGAACCCGACGGACAACTGGGCGCTGCAGGCGAGCTGGGCCGACGTCGCCAGCCCTGAACAGCTCGAGCCCGATGTCGACGCCACAAAATATTCCGCCAGCGCGCTCTATACCCGGAAGCTCGCGAATGGCGGGGAATTTTCCTTCACCGCCGCCTTTGGTCGCAAGAAAACCAGCGAAAACGTCACGCTCGACGCCTGGCTCGGCGAAGCCAGCTGGTCGCCCAATCCGGACTGGACGATCTTCGCCCGCACCGAAGCCATCGAGACGGACGAACTCGGCCCAATCCATCACGGCCCCGTGGAAAACGCCGCCCGCCTCGGTTTCGGCGGCGCCCGCAACTTCCGCATCGCCGACCACGTCAACCTGTCGCTCGGCGCCTCGCTCACCCAGAACTGGGTCAGCAACGCCCTTTCGCCCCTCTACGACGGCGACCCGGTCGGCGGCCTGGCGTTTGTCAGGCTGAAGATCGAGTAGCGGAAGCAACCACGCATAACGGAAGCAACCACCGCTCTCCTCCTCTCCCGATCGGGCTACTGTCTGGGCGAGACGCGGGCCGGTGAGATGCGGCCCACGCGCTTCCTGCGCAATCGGAAAGTGAGTTCCAAGGCCGTGTTCGCTACTGCGGCCGACAGAACGCACGCACGGGTGCGCGGTCTGCACGTGCTGGCGATCCAGGACACCACATCGTTGCGTGACGATGGGTCTGGGTCGAGCCTCCACGTCCATCCGGTGCTTGGGCTAGCGCATTGCCAGTCGCTGCGGCGTCCGGGTGGACGGGCGGTCTCGCGCAAGACGCAGGCGATCGGGGACAAGGAAAGCCAGCGCCGGCTCGACGGCGCGGAAGCGGGCGCTGCCCTTAAGGCGGCCGGCGCACCAGTGGTCTCCATGACGGCGCGCCCGGCGCGAGCGGGCCGGAAGGCAAGCGATGGTGCTGGGCGGATTGGCGATGCGGAAGCGCCGGCCGGCCACAGCCCAAGGGCGGATCGAGATCTCGTTCGCCAGCAACATCCCACAAATCACAGAGACAGGGGCGTCCTCACAAACCCGTCAACTCGGCGGAGGACCCTGCATGAAACTTTCGACCAACGACCCTGCGAGCATCCGCCAGCCATCCACCAGCACGAAGAAGATCAGCTTGAAAGGCAGCGATATCGTGACGGGCGGCAGCATCATCATGCCCATCGCCATCAGGATCGACGACACGACAAGGTCGATCACCAGAAAGGGCAGGAACACCATGAAGCCGATCTCGAAGGCCCGCTTCAGCTCCGAGATCATGAAGGCCGGCGCAAGCACATGGAAAGGCGCATCGGCCGGGTTCTGCAGGTTCTCTATCTTCGCCATATTCGCAAACAGCGCGACATCTTCAGGTCCCGCATACTGACCCATGAACTGCTGCACCGGCCCGAGCGCGCGCGGGATCGCCTCCTCCAGCGTGATCGCCTCGGCCATGTAAGGCTGGATACCGGCTTCGTAGGACGCCATGAAGGTCGGCGTCATCACGAAGGCGGTGAGGAACAGCGACAGCGAGATCACCACCGAGTTGGGCGGCGCGTTCTGCAGGCCGATGGCTGTGCGCAGCAGCGACAGCACCACGACGATGCGCACGAAGGCCGTGGTCATGACGAGTATCGACGGCGCCAACGAAAGCACCGTGATGGCGGCGATCATCTGCACAATGCCGGAGGTGAGACCCTGCCCCGTGCCAAGATCGACCGAGATCGTCTGCGGCAACGCTTCTGGCGCGATCAGCGCGACAAGTCCCAGCGCGGGAAGAAAACGAAGCGTGCGGGCGATCATTGGCCCGGCCCGTCATTGGCGGCATCGGGGGGCATCGCCTTGAAGGCCGGCGGCGCGTCCCGCGAGGCGATCAGCGTGTCGCCTGTCGGCGCGAGGCAGATGAGATGCTCGCGCTCGCCCCAGCGCACGACAGCCAGCTTGCGCCGCATGTCGAGCGAGCGCCATTCGGTGACCTTGAGATCGGTGGAAACGACGCCGGCCTTTAGGCCGATGCGGCTGCCATACTTGCGCAGCGCCCACGCTCCGCCAAGCAGCAGGCCCAGCACGAAGGCCAGGGCGGCAATCGCCTTCAAGACCGAGAAGAAGTCCATGTTGGACAGCCAATGGCGGCCATTCGGGCCGGTTTCTTGGTTAATCCATCGGAAATGTCGGTAAACGGCGAGTTAACAAAACGGAGGAGGCTTTAAGGGGGCCTTAAGCAAACAGGTCAAATCTGCCTAGCAAGGGGTCCCAGCCCCAGGAAGCTACCGATGTCCGACCCGACACAGATTTCCGTCTTTTCTCTGATGAAAGCCCGCCTGCAGATGCTGGGCGAGCGTCAGAAAGTGATCGCACAGAACGTCGCCAACGTGTCGACCCCCGGCTATGTGCCCAGCGATGTGAACCAGGAAGCCTTCGCTGCGACCTTGCAACGCATGGCTGGCCACGGCGCGGCCCCCGGCGGCCCGGCGCGCACCGCGATGGTCGCAACGCAGGCCGGCCATATGGCGCCGGCAGCTTCCAGCGCCGCCCGGCGCGTCGCCACAGTGAAATCGCCTGACTCCGAAACCACCCTCGATGGCAACGCCGTGGTGGTCGAGGAGCAGATGATGAAAATCGCCGAAACCCGAATGGATTTCGAGACCATGGTTGGCCTGTACCAGAAGAGTCTGGGCCTGCTGCGGCTGGCGTCGCGCGCACCGGGAAGGTGAGCCGGAGCCTCTAGGAGACAAACATGTCATCCGACCTCATGTCCGCCATGGGCGCGGCCGCGACGGGCCTGCGCGCGCAGACCGTGCGCATCCGCATCTCGGCCGAAAACCTCGCCAACGCCGATACGACCGCCAACACCCCCGGCGGCGACCCGTACCGCCGCAAGGCCCCCGTCTTCCGCACTTTCTATGACCGCGAAGTCGGCGCCGACACGGTGAAAGTCACCGGCTCGCGACTGGATAACAGCCCCTTCCAGGAGAAGTACGACCCCTCACACCCGGCGGCGGACGCCCGCGGCTACGTCAAGACCTCCAACGTCTCTTCCCTCATCGAAATGGCGGATCTGCGCGAGGCGCAGCGCGCCTACGAGGCCAACCTCAATGTGATCGAGTCCAGCCGCGCAATGATGTTGGGTGTCGTCTCGCTACTGAAAGCGTGAGGGGAAGCTAGATGTCCGATCTCGGCCTTGCAGCGGTTAAGGCATACGGCGGCGTCGCGCAGACGCTGGGCAATCTCGGCGCGGGCAAGGAAGCGCAGGGCATGCAAGGCCCCGGCTTCGGCGACATTCTCAACTCCGCCGTCGGTTCCATCACCGGCGCCGGCAACGCGGCTGAGACGGCCGTGACCAACGCCGCCATGGGTCGCGGCGATCTGGTCGATGTCGTGACCGCCGTCGCTGCAGCCGAAGCCACGATGGAAACCGTGATCGCCGTCCGCGACGAGGTGATCAAGGCCTACCAGGAAATCATGCGCATGCCGATCTGACGCCTGCTCTCCTTCATTAGGAGCGCGTCAGTGGAAATCACGCGACTTCGGCATCACGCGAACATTGCGCGGATGGCGATGCATGCCGGGCTGGTTGCCCGTATTGGTTGGATATTTGGGATACTTGACCTCATCCGCACTTGTCAGCTGCGGCTCGATCGGTTGGTGATCTTCCGACAGTCGCTCCAGTTCGGCTGACCTGTCGATCACGCGCGCGCCCATCAAATGGGTGACGCCTTCCTTGCTTCGCTGCACACGCCCCTCAACGAGCATCAACCGCGCGCCCATTGTCTGAGCACGGAATTTCTCGAAATCGCGCGCCCACAGCAGCACGTTGGTGATCCCCGTCTCGTCCTCCAAGGTGACGAAGATCGCCCTCCCCTCGCCAGGCCGCTGCCTGACCAGCACGATCCCGGCCGTCCTCGCCCACCTGCCATTGCGCAGCGCCGACGTCTCCGCGCAGGTGAGAATACCTTCGCGCTGGAACAGCGGCCGCAGTACCTGCATCGGATGCGACTTCAGCGACAATCGCGCGGTCTGATAGTCGGCGACGACATGCTCTCCCAGTGGCATTTCAGGAAGATCAGCGTCCGGCTCATCTCCCAGCTCCCCGGCCTGCGCCGCTGCGAACAGCGGCAGGATATGATCATCCGGCAATCGCCGCACCTCCCACAGCGCCCGGCGCCGATCCTGGCTCAGCGACTGGAAGGCATCTGCATCCGCTAGCTTGCGCAACATCGGCGACGACACCCGCCCCCGCTCGCGCATGTCGGACACGCTGGCATAGCCGGTCCCACGACGAGCAATTAGCAGATTGGCCTCATCCTCCTTGGCGCCATCGAGCTGACGGAAGCCAAGGCGCATCGCAGGCGCACGCCCCTCCACGAGTTCGATCGTGTTGTCGTAGTGACTGAAGTTCACGTCGATCGGCCGGATCTCCACGCCATGCTCCTGTGCATCCCGCACAATCTGGGCAGGCGCGTAGAAGCCCATCGGCTGCGAGTTGAGCAGAGCCGCAGCAAAGACGGCAGGGTGATATTTCTTGATCCAGGCCGAGACATAGACCAGCTGCGAAAAGGCGGCGGCATGGCTTTCGGGGAAACCGTATGAGCCAAATCCCCTGATCTGCTGGAAACAGCGCTCAGCAAAGTCGCGCTTATAACCCCTCCTCACCATGCCCTCGATCATCCTCTCCTCGAACAGATGGATCGTGCCGACATTACGGAACGTCGCCATGGCGCGGCGGAGCTTGTTCGCATCCTCGGGAGAAAATTCTGCCGCGGTGATCGCCAGCTTCATGGCTTGCTCCTGAAAGAGCGGGATGCCGAAGGTCTTGTGCAGAAGGTCTTTTAGTTCATCTGGCGAGCCATACTCGGGCAAAGGCGAAGGAAACTCGACGGCTTCTTCGCCATTTCGCCGCCGCAGGTAGGGGTGCACCATGTTGCCCTGGATCGGGCCTGGTCGAACGATCGCGACCTCGATCACCAAGTCATAAAATTCGCGCGGCTTGAGACGCGGAAGCATGCTGATCTGGGCGCGACTTTCTACCTGGAACACGCCAAGAGAGTCGCCCTTGCACAGCATGTCGTAGACGGCCGGATCTTCGGCCGGAATGTCCTGCAAACCGTATCTCGGCCCGCCCGCGCCATGGATCAGGTCGAGCGCCTTGCGGATACAGGTGAGCATGCCGAGGGCGAGGATATCGACCTTCATCAGGCGCAGCTCGTCGATGTCGTCCTTGTCCCATTCGATGAAAGTGCGATCGTCCATGGCCGCATTGCCGATCGGCACCAGCTCGTCCAGGCGATCGCGCGCCAGCACAAAGCCGCCAACATGCTGTGAGAGATGGCGAGGAAAGCCAAGCAGCCGGGCGGCGAATTCCAGAGCACGGTGAAGCACGGGATTCTCGTCATCGAGCCCGGCCTGACGCAATTGCGACTTGCGGAGCGCTTCACCCCAGCTTCCCCAGACAAGACCTGACAACCGCGCCGTCACGTCATCGGTAAGTCCAAGCACCTTGCCCACTTCGCGCATGGCGCTGCGTGGACGATAATGGATGACGGTCGCGGCGATGCCTGCGCGATGACGACCGTAGCGTTTATAGATGTACTGGATAATTTCCTCGCGCCGCTCGTGCTCGAAATCGACGTCCACATCTGGGGGCTCCTTCCGCTCATCAGACATGAAGCGCGCAAAGAGAAGATCAAAAACGGCGGGATCTACCGACGTAATTCCCAGCACATAGCAGACAGCCGAATTAGCCGCTGAACCCCGTCCCTGACAAAGAATCCCCTTGTCGCGCGCAACGCGCACGATGTCGTAGAGTGTCAGGAAATAGCGCGCATAATTGTGCCGCCTGTAGAATTCGAGCTCTTCGCGAAGTTGCTTCTCGACCTTTCCCGGCACGCCATCCGGATATTTCATGCGTGCATGAAACCAGGTGCGATCCTCAAGATAATCTTGGTCGTTCCATCCCGGCGGAACCGGCTCGTCAGGATATTCGTATTTGAGTTCGCCGAGATCGAACGTGACCCTGCCAAGCAGTTCCAAGGTCTGCTCGATCGCTTGAGGAGCCTTCGCGAACAGACGCTTCATCTCCAGCGGATGCTTCAGGTGACGTTCGGCATTCGCCTCAAGCAGCTTTCCTGCCTCAGTGATCCTCACTCCTTCACGAATGCACGTCATGACATCCTGCAAATCGCGTTGTTCTGCAGAGTGATACAGAACGTCGTTGGTCGCGATGAGAGGAACGTGCGCGGCGCCGGCAATGCGCCTCAACATGGCGAGACGGCGAGCATCATCGCCTCGGCGGTTCATGGTTACCCCGAGCCATACAGCGCCGGGCCGCATGTCCCGGACCCGCATCAATGGCTGTGGAAGATTGTCCAGATTATCACCTGGCATCACGATTAGGAGCAGATCATCTGAGTAGGCCGCAAGATCATCAATGGTTACCAGGCAATCGCCCTTTTTAGCGCGCTTCGCGCCTGGCGCCGCGCGCGTGTTTCCAATGGTAAGCAATCGGCAGAGACGGCCCCACCCATTCCGGTTTTCTGGATAGGCAATCACGTCAGGCGTGCCGTCAGTGAAACTGAGTCGAGCGCCGACTATGAGCCGGAATTCCCTTGCAAGCCTTTTCAGTTCTTGCTGAAACTGCTTGAGCCCCTCCTCATCAGGATGCGGCATCCAGCTGTGTTCGCCTGGCGATCCGCCTTCCCGCATCTTTTCAGGCGCGGGAAGCCCTTCATCACGCAGATGATTGAGCGCAGCCCACGCACGTACAACGCCGGAAAGCGTATTGCGATCAGCAACACCAAGCCCAGTATAGCCCAGCATGACAGACGCCAGCACCATGTCTTTTGCTGTCGATGCCCCACGCAGGAAGGAAAAGTTGGTTGCGGCTGCGAGCTCTGCATAAGGGTGCGCAGTCAACTCAAACGGCGCTGTCCGACGCTCGGGAAAAGCGACGACATTGCTGCGCGGCTCATACTCGTTCACGCAAACACCCCATGCATGAACCAGTCGGGCTGGGTTTTTTCCTTAGTGTAAGGCCCGGCGCGGAAGAGCCAGAAGCGGCGGCCTTCGGTGTCTTCGATGCGGTAATAGTCGCGGGTCGGCGCGCCCGGTTTGCGCCACCATTCAGGCGCGATGCGCTCGGGACCTTCGGCGCGAGCGACGTGATGCTCCCTCTTGCGCCAACTGAATTTTCGCGGAGGGCCATCCGGGACTTCCGCCATTGTGATGTGGATCGGCTGAGGCGGATCGAAAATCTGGATGGGTCGCAAGGGGGGCTGTTCCGTTTCAGTCGCAGGCCAGATGCACGACGTCATGGGATTGAAGCCGGCGGGGACGGTGCGCGCCGCGCGGTCGGGATCGTGCGTGTTTTCGGGGAGGAAGCGTATCACGCGATCGGCGCCGAAGCGGGTGGAGAGACGGTCCGCAAGATCAGCGATTTCGTCCGCTTCGACAGCATGGCCATCCAGACCGGGTTGCAGCGCATCAAGAGGTTCGGCATGGGGAACGGACAGGCGGATCACGTCGAAACCGAAGCCTGGATCGAGCGGGTCGGCGAGCACATCCAGCTTCTCGCGGAAGAGGCGCAGCACTGTGGCGGCATCGCGCAGCGGCCGCCCCGTTTCGACTATCACACGGCGCACAACGCCGTCGCTTCGGAAAAAGCTCGCCTCGAAAGCGCGTCCGCCTTCGCGCCGCTCGCCAAGGCGCGCTCCGGCTTCCTCGCCGAGTTGCGCGAGAACGGCTTCCGCATCCTCGATGCGGCCAATGGGCTCGGGAAAACGCCGTTCGACGCACAGCATCGGAATGGAACGACGGGGCGTGAGCGGCGGATCAGCAAACCCCTGAATGCGGCGCAGGCGGAGCGTCATCTGTTCGCCAAAGCGTGCAGCGAAGGGAAGGCTTGGACGGTCGGCAAGCGCTCCGATCGTCTTGAGGCCGGCGCGGGAGATCGCCAGGCGGTCACCTTCTTCCAAACACAATGCGGCGATGGGCAGGGAGCGCACCGCAACGGCATCCTCGCCCGGAGACACGATGGCGACACGCCCATAGCGCGCCAGGGCGCGAGCGGCGTCCGGGGCGCTGGCGATCACACTGTGGACATGAAAGCCGGCCCGCCGCATGCGGCGTGAGAAAATGCTCCGGAGTTCCGCCTCGCCGCCGAAGATATGATCACAGCCTGTTATATCGAGCAGAAGGCCATCGGGTGCATCGATCACCACGACAGGACTGAAGCGGTCGCAATCCTCTGCGATGCGATCGAGCAGTTCCGCGTCCGCACGCGCGTCCATCTCCTCGACCCACAGATCCGGAATTCGCGCGCGGGAGTCGGCAAGCGTCATCCCGACTGCAAGCCCTGCCCGCTTCGCATCCGGGCTGATCGCCATGAGGCGTTGGGCGCCCTTCACCTTCTCCGTGACGACGAGCGGAAGATCAGACAGCTCGCCGCTCGCCGACCTCATCAGGCGATCCGCCGGGAGGCAAGGAAACCATGCCGCCAGATAGCGCCGGGACGCCCCTGTCGCCGAGGTGTCTGAATGTGCGCTGGTCACGATCCCACTCCAAAGTCCACTTGCGTCCGGCTGCGCCTGCCCTGTCGCGCAGTAACTCCACTTCGAAGGCGGGCCTTCCAGGCGCTTCCGCATCCAGTGCGACCGAAAGGGCCGAGCGCACGCGCCATCTTGTCAGCGCCGCGCTGGATGCCGGTTGCGCGCCTGCACGCACCATGAAGAGCGGCACGTTCGAACGCGCGGCGGCGAGCGCGAGACGGCGTGAGGCGACAAGATCAAGGGCCTTGGGCGCCCCCCACGGTTCAATCAGGACGGCGCCGAGCGGCGGACACCGCGAGGCTTCCTCGCCCGCCCTAAGAACGGCTGGCCCGTCGCGCGCACGTACGAGAATGAGACGATCCGGGGAAAGACCGAGTTCGGCGAGACCGGGCGCATAGACCTCGCCAGCTTCAACGCCGGCAAAATCCTGTCGCACCCATACCACTGGCCGTTCCTCCGAAGCGCGCACTACAAGCGCCACGGCGAAGCCGCTTGCAGATGGCTCATCCGCCGTGGCGGCCGCGAAAATCTCATGCAGCGCCCCATGATTGAGCCCGCCCTGCAGCGCCTTATCGAGTTCCGCTGAGCCCGTGGAAAAGCGGCCGGAAACAATCGGCGAAGAGCCCCGCTCCAACCGGGACACCTCCCGTCTCAACGCTTCCAGATCGGCTTTTGGCACAGGTCTTTTTCCAGTTAGTTCATGTTTTGTTCCATAAACGACTCAGCCGAAAAGAGTCAATCGAAGCAGAAGAAGAATCAGCTCGCCGCTTGAATCACTTCGAGAAAAAGTGCGCCGTAGCGTTCGAGTTTGGCTTTGCCGACGCCGGTGATGCCGCTCATGGCTTCGAGGGCCTGGGGACGGGCTTCGGCCATGGCGCGCAGGGTGGTGTCGTGGAAAACGACATAGGGTGGCACGCCCTGCGCCTTCGCGATGCGGGCGCGGGCAGCGCGGAGTTGCTGGAACAGCGGCTGCGCCTCTTCGGGCATTTCGGCCGCCTTGGCCGAACGGGTTTCCTTCTTCGTGCGTATGGGCGGCTGCTCGCGGCGGAGCGTGACCTTCTGTTCGCCGCGCAGGACCGGACGCGCTTCTTCGGCAAGCTTCAGGGCGCCGTGAGCTTCCTGATCGACATAGATGAAGCCCGACGCCACGAGCTGGCGGAAGACCGATTGCCAGATGCGCGGCTCGATATCCTTGCCGACGCCGAACACGCCGAGCTTATCATGGCCGAGACGTTCGGCGCGTTCGCTCCCCTTGCCGGTTAGCACGTCGATGACATGGCCGGCGCCAAAGCGCTGGCCGGTGCGATAGATGGCCGACATGGCCTTGATCGCCGCATCCGATCCGTCCCACGTTTCCACGGGGGCGAGGCATGTATCGCAGTTGCCGCAATTGCCAGGATAAGCCTCGCCGAAATGGGCGAGGATCTCCTTGCGGCGGCAATTGGTGGTCTCGCATATGCCGAGCAAGGCATTAAGCTTGGCGTGTTCGATGCGCTTGATCGCATCGGGCGCATTCCCCTCGTCGATCATGCGGCGGCGCTGGACGACGTCGGACATGCCGTAGGACATCCATGCATCGGACGGCAGGCCGTCGCGGCCGGCGCGGCCGGTTTCCTGATAGTAGGCCTCGACCGACGCGGGCATGTCGAGGTGAGCGACATAGCGAACGTCCGGCTTGTCGATGCCCATGCCGAAAGCGACAGTGGCGACAAGGCACAGCCCGTCCTCCGTCAGGAAAGCGTCCTGGTTGCGCGAACGGATGCTGGGGTCCATCCCGGCATGATAGGGAAGCGCGCGAATGCCCTGCTCGCTCAGCCATTCGGCGATCGCCTCCACCTTCTTGCGCGAGAGGCAATAGATGATGCCGCTCGCGTCCTTGTGCTTCTTCAGGAAGTCGAGCAGCTGTTCGCGCGGCTTGTCGCGCCGAGCGATCGAATAGGAAATGTTCGGGCGGTCGAAGCTAGTGAGGAAGACGCGAGCCTCGCCAAGCGCAAGACGCTCGATGATGTCGGCGCGCGTGGTCGGATCGGCCGTGGCAGTGAGCGCGATACGAGGGACGCCCGGGAAGTTAACGGCGATCGAGGAGAGTTCGCGGTACTCGGGCCGGAAGTCGTGGCCCCACTGGCTGACGCAATGCGCCTCGTCGATCGCGAAGAGGCTTATGGTCACCTGGTGCAGCATGGCCTGGAAGCCCGGCGTGGAGAGGCGTTCGGGCGCGACGTAGAGCAGCTTCAGGTCGCCCGCAAGCAGCTGCTCGCGCACGCGGCGTGATTCGTCCGGCGACAGAGCGGAATTGTATGCGGCCGCAGCTACGCCCGCCTGCCGCAGGGCTTCGACCTGGTCACGCATGAGGGCAATCAGCGGCGAAACGACGATGGCGACGCCCGGGCGGCATAAAGCGGGCGCCTGGTAGCAGATCGACTTGCCGGCGCCTGTCGGGAACAGCACCACGGCGTCGCCGCCATTCGTTACAAGACTGACAACTTCGCCCTGAAGCCCACGGAATTCAGCGTGGCCGAAGACTTCCCGCAGAATATCGAGGGGTTCCCGTGTCTCGAACTGCACGTTTTCCCGCCTGACCCCGCCCGTCTCGCCGCCGCGGCGGCGGGCGGTCTAGATAGTCTGAAGCGGCAAGGAACAACAGTTGTGTGAGCACTCTCGGCTGTGAGTTGACGAACCAAAACTCGCTTCCTACCGTGGCGACAACGAGAATAACCAACGTCTTGAGGGAAACGGACGACATGAAGATCAAATTGTTTGCGGCTACTGCCGTGCTCGTGCTGGGCCTTGCGGCCTGCGGCGGAGAACCACCGGCGCCAGCGCCTGCACCCGCAGCGCCCGTCGCCGAAGCCCCACCACCGGAGCCCGCGCCTGTCGCCACAGCATCGGTTGGCGAGACGCCGGCCGATCCGGTCGCGTTCATGAAAACGCGGCACGACAACTACAAAGATCTTGGCAAGAACTTCAAGTTGATGAGCGACAACAACAAGCTTCCCGCTCCGGACATGGCGGCCGTCACGGCGGCTGCGGCGAAGGTCAAGGAGTATGCCGGCCAGATGGGCACATGGTTCCCGCCCGGCACCGGCCCGGAAGCTGGCGAGACGAAAGCGAAAGCGATCGTATGGACCGAGCGCGCAGACTTTGATGCGAAGCTCGCGGACCTGCAGACAGAAGTCGACAAGTTGGTTACGGCTGCCGGTACGGATGCCGCAGCCTTCAAGGCGCAATTCGGCCCCACCGGCGGGAAGTGCAAGGCCTGCCACGACAAGTTCCGCGAGGAAGAGAAGAAATAGCACGTGACGGACGCAACCGTTGCGATCGAAACCTCACCGGCGCCCACACCGAAACAGAAGGTGTGGGATGCGCCGGTGAGGATCGTTCACTGGCTTCTCGTATTTTGCGTCGCCTTCTCCTGGTGGACGGCCGAAATCAACGAGATGCAGTGGCACTACTGGTCGGGGCTCACGATCATGGGCCTGCTTGTCTTTCGCGTGTACTGGGGTTTCGCGGGGTCGGAGACGGCGCGATTCTCGCGTTTCGTCAAAGGTCCCGGCGCGATTGCCGGTTACATGCGGAAGCTGCTCAAGCCCAACTATCGCGCGACGTTCGGGCACAATCCGCTTGGCGCGCTGAGCGTGATCGCGATCCTTCTCGCTCTCGCGGTTCAGGTTTGCCTTGGACTGATCGCGGGCGACACCGACGGCATAAATTCGGGTCCTTTAAATCCCTATGTGAATTATGAGCTGGGTGCAGACGCAGCCGATCTGCATGAAGACCTATTTCCCTTCCTCCTGATCCCGATCGGCCTGCATATCGCGGCGATCATATTCTACCTCGTTGCCAAGCGCATAAACCTGGTCGGACCAATGATCACGGGCAGCCGGAAGGCTGGCGATGTCGAAGGACCGCCCGCGGGCATTGCGGCGGTTCCGGTCTGGCGGTTTTTGCTGGGCGTGGTGATCGCCGTTGGTACGGTCTGGCTGATCCTCTGGCTGCCGACGATACGTTAGCTATTTCGTCCCGAACATCCTGTCGCCTGCATCGCCCAGCCCAGGCACAATGTAACCCTTCTCGTTGAGATGGCTGTCGATCGCGGCGGCGAAGACCGGCACGTCCGGATGGGCGGAGGTGAATTTTGCGATGCCCTCAGGGGCGGCAAGCAGGCAAAGAAAACGCAACCGGTCGGCGCCGCGGCGCTTGAGACGGTCGATAGCGGCCACGGCGGAATTGCCAGTCGCCAGCATCGGATCGACGACGATAACCAGCCGGTTCTGCAATTCCCCAGGCGCCTTGAAATAGTATTCCACCGGTTCGAGCGTATCGTGGTCGCGGTAGAGGCCGACATGCGCGACGCGAGCCGCCGGCACGAGATCCAGCATGCCATCCAGCAGCCCGTTTCCGGCGCGGAGGATGGAGGCGAAGACCAGCTTCTTGCCCTTGATGATCGGCGCATCCATCGGCCCCATCGGGGTTTCGATGGGGGTGGTCTGAAGCTCGATGTCGCGCGTGATCTCGTAGCAGAGCAGATGGGCAATTTCGCGCAGCAGCGTGCGGAAAGCCCCGGTAGGCGTCGTCCGGTCGCGCATCAGCGATAGTTTGTGCTGGATCAGCGGATGATCGACGACGGTGACGCCCTGCATGCATTTCCCCTAGATGGCCACGATGTTGGCGTCGGCGCACTGCGGATGCAATGGCGGGACTGTCCCCGGGCCCGCCGGAGACGTTGCAGCGCTCCGACTGTCGCGACGGCCCGGGTCGTAATATACTGCTTTCATAACGCGATCGGGCGACGAGCATGCGCAAAATGATCGTTCCGGGCGTTGCACTGTCTCTGGCCGGACCGGCTTTTGCCCAGCCGGGACAGGCCGCATCCCCCGCACCCGCGTGCGCAGCTATGGACACCTCCCTCCCGGCCGGCTTTGCCGAGTGGAACGGAAAGGCGGGGCTCGCCACAGCGACCAGCGCCGAGCATCCGCCGCATGCGGCGCTGGCTCTAGGCAAAGGCTATGACGTTTCGCTGCTCAATACACCCAAGGTTTTCTTCCCTGTTCAGCCGGAAAAGCCGAGCGGGAGACTAGCCCATGCCGGACTGTTCGAGTTCACAGTTGGGACAGGAGGCGCCTCCACGGTTGCATTGAGCAAGCCGGCGTGGATCGATGTGCTGAAAGATGGCAAATATCTTGAGCCGGCAAGCTTTGGTCACGGACCCGAATGCACATCCACTCGCAAGATGGTAGTCTTCCACATGAAGCCGGGCAAACACGCGCCCCAGGTGTCAGGCAACGCCGCGCCGGCGCTCAAGCTGATGGTTACGAAGAAGCCGTGAGCCAGCATGCCCGAAATCGAGGACTGATGGCGGCGGCACTGGCCTGCGTGGCGCTGACCGGGCTGGTCGCATGTGTAAGTTCGGTTTCGCCTTCGGGGGAGCCGTGGCCGGCGGCGGATCTTGCCCCGCCCTCGCACGCCGACAATCCGCCGACGCCCGTGAAGATCGAGCTGGGCCGGCGCCTGTTCTACGACGCCGACCTTTCGTGGGATGGTACGGTCAGCTGCGCCACTTGCCACGAACAGAAGCGCGGCTTCACCGACCCCAACAAGACGCGGCAAGGCTTCGATGGCGCTCCCGGCGAGCGCAACATCCAGACACTGGCGAATGTAGCGTGGTTCAACTCGCTGACCTGGGGCGGGCCGCATGTCGACACGCTGGAGCATCAGGCGCTGATCCCGATCGAAGGCTTTGTGCCGGTCGAGATGGGCTTCGGAGGCAAGGCTGAAGGAGCGCTGGCGCAACGGCTGAAAGGCAAGGCCTGCTACCCGTCGTTGTTCCGCGCGGCTTTCCCGGAGCGCAACGGGGAGCTTTCGATCGACACGATCGTCATGGCGCTATCGGTCTTCCAGCGGGAGTTGGTGTCGCTGGATGCGCCCTATGACCGTTATCGGCGCGGCGAAGCGAACGCGATTTCCGCCCAGGCAAAACGCGGCGCCGCGCTGTTTGAATCGAAGCAATGCGTGAGCTGTCATGCCGGACCACATTTCACGGACGCGGCCTTGCCCGGACGGACCCCATATGAAGCCTTCCATATGCTGGCGCCGCCGGCGGCCGGCAAAGATGCAGGGCTGCAGCGCATCACGCAGAAGGCCGAGGATACGGGCAAGTTCCGCACGCCTGGCCTGCGCAATGTCGCACTGTCTGCGCCGTACATGCACAATGGCGAAGTCGCGACGTTGCCCGATGCGATCCGGCATCACTTTGCAGTGGCCGGCAAGCAGAGCGATCCACGACTGAAGCAGACGTTGAACGACGCCGAAGTCGCTGACCTGATCGCCTTCCTCGAAGCGCTGACGGATCAGACCTTCATCAAGAACCCGGCGTTTGCATTGCCGAAGCCGGGATGCCCCGTGCCGGAGGATGACGCTAAGCCGTCTTCTGCTCGCTGAGACCCAGCTCCGCGATCATCGCCTTGCGCATCTCGAACTTCTGGATCTTGCCCGTGATCGTCATCGGGAAAGAGTCCACGAACTTCACGTAGCGGGGAATCTTGTAGTGCGCGATCTGGCCGGTGCAGAAATCGATCACCTCTTCGCGCGTGAGTGACGCCCCAACGCGTAGCTTGATCCATGCGCAGATCTCCTCGCCGAATTTCGGATCGGGCACGCCGATGACCTGCACATCTTCGATCTTCGGGTGACGGAAGAGGTACTCCTCGATATCGCGCGGGAAGACGTTTTCGCCGCCGCGAATGACCATGTCCTTGATGCGGCCGACAATGTTGCAATAGCCCTCGTCATCGATCGTGGCGAGATCGCCCGTATGCATCCAGCCTTCGGCGTCGAGAACTTCCGCGGTCTTGTCGTGGTCTTTCCAGTAGCCGATCATGACCGAATAGCCGCGCGTGCAGAGTTCACCGGGCTGACCGCGCGGCACGGTGTTTCCATTTTCGTCGATGACCTTCACCTCCAAGTGCGGCTGAACGCGGCCGACAGTCGAGACGCGGCGCTCGAGCGGATCGTTCATTGCGGTCTGGAAGGATACGGGGCTGGTTTCCGTCATGCCATAAGCTATGCCGACTTCGCGCATATGCATCCGATCGATCACCCTACGCATCACCTCAATCGGGCATGGCGACCCGGCCATCAGGCCCGTGCGGAGCGAGGATAGATCAAACTTGTCGAATTCAGCATGCTCCAGCTCGGCGATGAACATCGTCGGCACACCATGAAGCGCGGTGCATCTTTCAGCCGCCGCCGTCTTGAGTACTGCGAGCGGATCGAAGCCGAGCGAGGTATAGACCATGGTCGCGCCTTGTACGATGCAGGCAAGATTGCCCATGACCATGCCGAAGCAGTGATAGAGCGGCACCGGTATCAGGAGACGGTCGCTCTGTTTCAGTCCCATGCCCTCGCCCACGAAGAACGCGTTGTTGAGGATGTTGCGATGGGAGAGCGTCGCGCCCTTTGGCAGTCCGGTAGTGCCCGATGTGAACTGGATATTGATCGGATCGTTGCGGTCGAGCGTTTGCGCGATGTCTTCGACCTGCAGGCCGTGTTTTCCGGCCGCCTGCTCCGCGATGTCCTCGAAAGCTACCCAGCCGCGACCAGGCTGGCCACCGATCTGGGCGACGATGCGCAGATCGGGAAGGCGCTTCGATTTCAGTTCGCCGGGCTTCGAGCTCGCGATCTCGGGGGCGAGCTGGTTGATCATCCCGACATAGTCCGACGTTCTGAATTTTTCGGCGCAGACCAGCGCTTTCACCCCGACCTTGTTGAGCGTGTATTCGACTTCCGAGAGACGGTAGGCCGGGTTGATGTTGACCTGGATCATGCCGACCCGTGCTGTGGCGAACTGGACGAGAGTCCATTCGGCGCAGTTAGGCGCCCACACGCCGACGCGATCACCCGTCTCCAACCCGAGCGCGAGAAGGCCCGCGGCGAGCCGATCGACATGGAAGGAGAATTGTTCATAGGTCCAGCGAATGCCCTGATGGGCGGAGACGAGCGCTTCCTGCCTCGGCCACTTGCGAGCGGCGCGGAGAAGCGCTTCGCCGATCGTGTGTTCGAGCAGCGCGGGTTCGAGTTCACCGCGAACAAGGCTGAGCTGCGTCATCTCTTCCCTCCCTACCCGCAGACTTAGCAACGCGGCCGCCGGTGCGCCAGCACACATGGAGGTACGGCCTCGCAGGCGGACTTCTTGCTTGCGGGTTTGGGTTTTGCACGCTTTCTCAGGCCGCTGATTTGGATGCGAGTCCATCCCGCTCTTCCCGACGAACGTCACGCTTGGGTCGGCGTGCGGGGCGGCGTCCGAGATGGAAAAGGGCGGACGCGATCCGAAAAACCAAGCATTTCAGCCTTGCGATGCGCACCGCCCTGCCTAGCTCCACCTATTGCCGCAGGCCGGACCACGCCTCACGGGCTCGCTTGCGCTTAATACTTTGGGTGCTATACCGCCCCGCTGACTGCGGAGAGGTGCCGGAGTGGTCGATCGGGACGGTCTCGAAAACCGTTGTACCTTCACGGGTACCGTGAGTTCGAATCTCACCCTCTCCGCCA
>CANJIL010000010.1 GCA_947474455.1 Hyphomonadaceae bacterium
GCCGCCGCCGATCTTCCAGTAGTTGTCGCCCTTCCAGCCTTTTGCGGCTTCGGCGAGTTCAGGTTGTTCGTAGGGCTTGGAGGGATCGCCGGGGACGGAATACCAGCGCCAGACTTGCTCACCGGTTTCGGTGTCGTAGGCAGAGACATAGCCGCGGACGCGATATTCAGCGCCGCCGTTTCCGATAATGACCTTGCCGTTCACGATGCGAGGCACGCCCGTGATGGTGTAAGGCAGGTTGGTGTCGGTGGTCTGTTTCTGCCACACGACCTTGCCGGTCTTGCCATCGAGCGCGATCAGGCGGCCGTCTATGGCCCCGATGTAAATCTTGCCGTTCCAAGCGGCGACGCCGCGGTTCACAACGTCACAGCAAGCGTCGGCAGCCTTGTTTTTCAAGATGTCAGGGTCATACTCCCACAGCACGGTGCCGGTCTTGACGTCATAGGCTTTCACCATGCTCCAGGCGGTCGAGACGTACATTACTCCGTCGACGACCACGGGCGTCGCTTCCTGGCCGCGCTCGGTGTTGATGTCGACGTACCAGGAAAGGCCGACATCCTTCACGTTCGCATCGCTGATCTGGTCGAGGAGGCTGTAGCGCTGTTCGTGATAGTTGCCGCCAGTGAGGAGCCACGAGCCGGGCTCGCTCTCGGCCTTGAGCAGGCGCTCCGTGTTGACGGCTGCGGCGCCCAAGGTGTTGGTGGACGCAGCAGGCTTAGTTGCAGGCGCTTCCCCGCCACAGGCGGACATGAGCGCTGCAGCAGCAACGCATAGCGAAGCCAGTCTGGCGTTCATGGCAGTTCCCTCCCCGATGCCCGTTCCGCAAGGACAGGCTGTTTTCTTGGGCGGGAAGCTAAAGCGAGTGTGCCCGCGCGGCAATGACGCGAATTGCCCACAGGGTAAGGCCTCGCAATATTCTTTCGAGCTTCATGGCCGCTCTGAGCGCGTTTAGGGTTTGCCAATGGTCGAATCAGTCATCAAACCCCCGATCCCGCGCATCCGCCGGCTGCCGCTGGATGCGGTTAACCGCATTGCGGCGGGGGAGGTGGTGGAGCGCCCTGCTGCAGCCGCGAAAGAGCTGATCGAGAATGCGCTGGATGCCGGCGCGCGTTCCGTGCGCGTCAGAATCGAGGGTGGTGGCCTGACCCGGCTGACAATCGAGGATGATGGGCATGGCATGTCGGTGGACGAACTGCCGCTGGCGATCGAACGCCATGCGACGTCCAAGCTCGCGGCAGACGACGAGGGCCATGTCGACCTGCTCGATATCCGCACGATGGGATTCCGCGGCGAAGCTTTGCCTTCGATCGGCTCCGTGTCGCGGCTGACAATCTTAAGCCGGGCGAGAGGGGCGGACGGGGCGTTCGAAATCGGCGTGGATGCGGGCAAAGTCGACGGGCCAAAGCCGGCGGCGTGGAGCGGGCTCGCCGGCAACGGCACCCGCTTGGATGTGCGCGATCTTTTCTATGCTACACCGGCGCGGCTGAAATTCATGAAGACCGAGCGCTCCGAGGCGCAGGCGATCGCGGATATTGTGCGGCGGTTGGCGCTGGCGCGACCGGATGTGGCGTTCCATCTCGATAGCGAGGATCGCGCCGTCATCAGGCTGGCGGCCGAGCAGGGCGATGAAGCGCGCCTGAAACGTCTGGGCGCCGTACTGGGACGCGAGTTTCGCGAGAATGCGGTCGAGATCGATGCGGAGCGCGAAGGCGTGCGTGTCTCGGGCTTTGCGGGACTGCCGACGTTCAATCGCGGAAGTGCGCAGCACCAGTATCTGTTCGTCAACGGCCGGCCGGTGAAGGATCGCTTGCTCGCGGGCGTGATCCGCGCGGCGTATCAGGATTTTCTGGCGCGCGACCGGCATCCCATGGCGGCTCTTTTTATCGATCTCGATCCGATGCAGGTCGATGTGAACGTGCATCCGGCCAAGACGGAGGTCAGATTCCGCGACGCAGCCAACATTCGCGGGCTGATGATTGGCGCTCTGCGTCACGCGCTGGCGGGGGCCGGGCATCGGGCAAGCACGACCGTGGCGGGCGCAGCGCTGGGAGCGGCCGCAAGCCGTGTGGCGCCGTCGCTGCCGTGGAATGGGGGACAGGCGCGCTGGTCTCCGGCGCGGCCGGTGGTGGGCGGTCTCGATTACGCGACCAGCCATCCGAGCGTGTCGGACAATCGCCCGGCATCGTTCGATGCGGTCGGCGGCGCGCCGTCAGGACGTGTCGAGCCTCCGCCACTGGCGCCGGCTGGCCCGCAACCGCAATCGCTACCGCCTTTGGGGGTGGCGCGGGCGCAGGTGCACGAGACCTATATCATCGCGCAGACGGCGGATGGCATAGTGATTGTCGACCAACATGCAGCGCACGAGCGGCTCGTCTATGAGCGCATGAAGGCACAGATTGCGGGCGATGGCGTGAAGCGTCAGGCGCTGCTGATCCCGGAGGTCGTGGAATTGTCCGAAGAGGAAGCGCAGCGCGTGCTCGATCGCGCGGACGAATTGCTTGAGATGGGACTTGAGGTCGAGCCATTCGGGCGCGGGGCGGTGGCGGTGCGCGCGACGCCGGCGATCTTTGGAGAGATGGACGTGAAGGGGCTTGTCCGCGATCTTGCCGATGATCTGTCGGAGTATGAAGCGGGGCTCGCGCTCAAGGAGCGCCTGGAAGATGTGATGGGCAACATGGCCTGCCGCGGCTCCGTGCGAGCGGGGCGGCGTTTGACGGCGGATGAGATGAACGCGCTTCTGAGGCAGATGGAAGCGACGCCTCACTCAGGCCAGTGCAATCACGGGCGGCCGACATATGTCGAGCTGAAGCTGGCGGACATCGAGAAGCTGTTCGGGCGGCGTTAGTCGACCACCACACCCGGCAGCTGCAATTGCTTCGCGATGATCGCCTCATTCACGATCCCCATGGCCTCGCGCACGGGGCGAAAACTTCTGCGATGGACCGGCGTCGGCCCGAGGCGTTTCAGCGCTTCAAGGTGGGTGGCGACGCCGTAGCCTTTGTGGCTGGAGAAGCCGTAGCCGGGATACTGGGCGCAGAGCTCGATCATCAGTGCGTCGCGGTGGGTCTTGGCGATGATCGAGGCGGCGGAGATGCAGCTCTCAATCGCATCGCCGCCGATAATGCAGGTGACCTTGCACTGGATCGGCGGGGGATCATTGCCGTCCACCAGCACGTGGGTCGGCTTCACGGCCAGCTGGGCGAAAGCGCGCTGCATCGCGAGAAAGTTCGCCTGGCGGATATTGACCGTGTCGATCTCCTCTACCGTGGCGACGCCGACGCCCCAGGCGACCGCCCGCCCCTTTATGCGGGCGGCGAGGATGTACCGGCGTTCTTCGGTGAGCTGTTTTGAGTCATTCAAGCCATTGATGCGGCGCTTTTTGTCGAGAATGACAGCGGCTGCGACGACGGGGCCGGCGAGGGGACCTCGCCCGGCTTCGTCGATGCCGCAGATTACCTCAACAACGTCCATGCTCGTGTCCGGCCATTAAAGGGCTTAGACGTGGACGGGTTAGACATGAGTCCGAACCCACCCTGCAACCCCGCGAGTTAGCCATGGCCGCCTCTTCCATAGCAGACGTCATCCGCATCGACAGCTATGGCGGGCCGGAGGAGATGAAGTTCGAGAAGATGGAACTTGGCGCGCCTGCGGTCAGGCAGGTGCGGCTGAGGCAGACGGCGATCGGGGTCAATTTCATCGATATCTACAAGCGCACAGGTTTGTATGCGAGCCCGACGCCGGCCGTACTGGGGGAAGAAGCGGTGGGCGTTGTGGAGGCGTTGGGCGAGGGCGTGACGGGCCTGAAGCTGGGCGACCGGGTGGTTTATAACGGACTGCAGGGAGGCTATGCGTCGCGCCGGAATGCGCCGGCCGAGAAGATGATTCTGATCCCCGACTATGTGAAGGACGAGGATGCGGCGGCGGTGTTCCTCAAGGGGCTCACGGTGTGGATGCTGATCTTCGAGATCAGGCGTATCCAGCCAGGCGAAACAATACTGGTATGGGCCGCTGCAGGCGGCGTAGGTTCGATCCTGGCCCCATGGGCGAACGCGCTGGGCGCGCGGGTGATCGGCGTGGTCTCGACGCCGGAGAAGGCGGAGCTGGCGAAGGCCTATGGCTGCGCCGAGACGATCCTCTCCAGCGAGGATGTGCCGACGCGCGTGAAGGAGCTGACTGACGGCAGGGGCGTGCCGGTGGTCTATGACAGTGTCGGCAAGTCGTCGGCGGAGGCTAGCCTGAAATCACTACAACCACGCGGCTGGTTCGTCACTTATGGAAACGCATCCGGGCCGGTTGATCCCATTGCGCCGATGCGGCTGAGCCAGGGTGGGTCGCTGATCATGACGCGGCCGACGCTGTTCAGCTACACGCGGACGCGGGAAGAGCTGGAGCGTGGCGCGGCGGCGCTGTGGGGCGCAATGCGTTCGGGCGCGGTGAAGGCCGATGTGCGCCAGCGGTACGCGTTGAAGGATGCGGGGGAGGCGCACCGTGCACTTGAAGCGCGCAAGACCAGCGGCGCAACGATCCTCACGCCGTGAGCGACACGCCAGACCCGCATCCCTTCCACCAGTGGATCGACGCGGCGCAACCGCGCGCGCAGTTGTGGCGAACGGTGGTCGGCCTGCTGCTGATTGCGGTCGTGTGGTTCGCCTGGACGCTGGGGCTGATATTCGCATCGATTGGCGGTGGGGTCATGGACCCGGATGCATTCCGCGTGATGTTCGGGATGGCGAATTCGCCGCTCAGCTATACCCAGACCATAGCAATTGTGCTTGTGGCGCTGGCTACGCTCTGGGGGTTCACGATTGGCGTTTGGGCGGCCTTGAAGCTGCTGCACAAGCGGCGGCTGAGTACGCTCGTGGCGTCGGACGGGAGGTTCAGCTTTTCGCAGTTCGGCATCGGCTGCGCGATCGCCGCCGGGTATCTCGCTAGCAGCACGGTGTGGAGCATTATCTCGGGGAATCCGCCGCGACGATCAGAGCTTGCGATCGGCACGTGGCTGATAGCGCTGGGACCGATCGCGATCGTGGTGTTCGTCCAGGCGGCCAGCGAGGAGCTGGTGTTTCGCGGGTATCTGCCGCAGCAGCTCGCGGCGCGATTCACCAGCCCGCTGGTGTGGGGATTACTGCCATCGATTGTATTCGGCTTCATGCACGCGGCGAATTCGCCGGGCAACCAGACTTACGCGATCTACTATGTCGTAATCGCAACGGTGATGGGAATGGCGATGCTGGCGATGGTCTGGCGCACGGGCAGCCTGGCGGCCGCGATGGGCTTTCACTTCATCAACAATCTCGGCGCTCTCACGCTCGCCGGAGCCGACAGCGGGCCGTCATCAATGGCGCTCTTCGTGTCGACGCCGGATCAGCTGATGCACGGAGCATCGATTGAGCTGTTGCTGGTCGGAGGCACGCTAGCCTTCGTCCTGTCGCCTTGGGCGCCGCTGCCGAAGGGTCAGGCGCTTGTTCGCAGGAACGAGACGCGGGCGGCGCCATAGGTTCGTTCGTCTAGCAAGGTCCAGCCGGGAGTTTCGGGGGCGGGTTCGTTTGATCCGGTTTCCGCGATGACCAGTGCATCCGGCGCGATCCACTGGCCAAGCAAGAGTTGTTCGAGCGCCGGCGGGACGAGGTTCAGTGCGTAAGGCGGATCCATGAACACAAGGTCGAATGGCGCACCAAGGCCGGCGGGCTTGGAGCCAAGGTCGGTGGCTGAGCGGCGATGGATGCGGGTGGCGCCAAAGAGCTGGAAGGCTTCGACATTGTCGCGGATGCAGCCCCGCGCTGCGGCTTCCGTTTCAACGAAAAGGCAGAATGCACCGCCGCGGGAAATCGCTTCGAAGCCGAGTGCGCCCGAACCTGCGAATGCATCGATGATACGTGCGCCTTCGAGCGGTGGGCCCCAGTCGGCGTGGGCGAGAATGTTGAATATGCTTTCGCGGGCGCGGTCGGATGTGGGCCGCGTGTCACGGCCTTCCGGCGCGCGGATGGTTCGTCCCTTGAGTGTGCCGCCGACGATGCGCATGGGCGCCGATCTAGCATCCCGCGGCCGAAATGCTATGGGGCGGCATGGACGATGACTTCGACCTTGAAATGATGCGCCGGGCGATGGAACTGGCGCAGGCGGCGGCAGATGCTGGCGAGGCGCCGATTGGCGCTGTGTTGGTTGATCCGGTGACGCGCCAAGTGGTGGCCGAGGCATACAACGAGCCGATTCGCCTAAGCGATCCAACGGGTCATGCTGAAATATTGGCGATGCGGTCGGCAGCGGCGAAGCTGGCGAATTACAGGCTGTCCGGTCTGACGCTGTATGTCACGCTCGAACCCTGCGCGATGTGTGCGGGAGCGATCAGCCATGCGCGCATCGGGCGGCTGGTCTATGGCGCATCGGACGAGAAGGGCGGGGCCGTTGTGAATGGCCCGCGTTTCTTCGAACAGGCGACATGCCACTCGCGACCGGTATTGGAGAACGGACTGCTTGCAGATGAATCGGCGGCGATGCTGAAGGCGTTCTTCCGTGCGCGACGCTAGTTCTCCAGCACCGGCGCCTCGCCGCCGAACAGCGGCTTGAACTCAGGCTTCAAGTCCTGCAAAAAAAGTTCCTGCTGGACAGTGAGGCTGTACGAGCCCTCCGCGTAAGGGCCAACGGCATAGGCTTCATAATGCACGTAAAGGCCGCCGAACCTGTCAGGCAGGTTGGATGGCGCAAGTACGATCTTTGCTTGGTCGGCCTTGATATTCGCACTACCGCCCGCGCAGACGATTGGCTCTTCCATGATCGTCTGCGAGCCAATGCGCGCCTGCTTGGCGGCTTTCAGGGCTTCACAGACAGCGATGGTGATGGCGGGCGATCCTTGCTGCTGAAGCATGTCAGCGAATTTGAGCTGGGCACCGGTCTTGGCGTTCGCGATGTGGGCGTCGAAGAACGTCATCGGGTGAGCGCCGCCGGTGTATTCGCTCGACGATCCGGCGAGGCTGACGAAGTCGCCAGCTTTGGCGGTGTAGCGCCATTTGATGCTAATTTCCCAGGGGATGGCCGAATGGCCATTGCGCTTCGCGTCGTCGGCGGCGGTGCGAGCGTTGGCTTTTAACTTCGCGAGATAGCCGGCGCTGTCCTGCCGGAGGTAGGCGAGAACAGGGTCATCAGGCGGGCCTGGCGGGATGGCGGCGTTGAAGGACAACGAGTCGTCGGAAAAGCTGACAGACGATCCATCTGGGGAGATGGCCGTCGCGCTATCGGGCGGCGCGCCGGGTGTGGCGGGCTGGGCCGCTGGAGCGTGATTATCATCGTCGAAGCCCGCCGCCCGGAAAGCGGAAGCGTCGGGGGCGGGTGTTTGGGTCGCTTCGGGGGCAACCGCTCGCGTGGACGGCCGGTTGGAAACGCTCAGACCGAGTACAAGCGCGAGGGCCGCAACGGCCGCGCCAATGGCAGTTCCAGCAGCGACGCCTATGCCTTTGGATCGCTCCGCCATTGTCGCCTCCGGGCTCATTCCTGACCGCGGGTATCCTAGTTCAATACCGCAATGAAAGCCCAGCCGGCAAAGAGCAGCACGCCGGCGTCCCGATTGGACCTAAATATCAGTAGGGCGAGGTTTCCATTCTCAGGGTGCAGGCGGATCACTTGCTGCGTGAGATGCAGTGCGAAGAGGATGGTCGCGGTTGCCCCAACGGCGTCTGCGGCAACATAGCCTCCCAGCGCGGCGAGCGCGACGCAGAAACCGTAGATCACCGTCACCGCCGGCTTGATCTGCTTGCCGAAGCGAAGAGCCGTGGATTTGACGCCGATCAGCGCGTCGTCCTCGCGGTCCTGGATCGCGTAGATCGTGTCATACCCAAGGGTCCAGAAGATCAGAGCGCCATAGAGAAGCGCATTGGCCTGTGTGATCTGTCCCTGCGTGGCTGCGGCGGCGACCAGTGCGCCCCAGTTGAAGGTGAGGCCGAGCCAGACTTGCGGCCACCAGGTGATGCGCTTCATCAGGGGATAGAGCGCAACCATCGGGATCGATCCGAGCGCCACCAGCTTCGCAAAGTCGGGCAGGCAGAGCAGCACACCGAGACCAACGAGGCATTGCGCCAACAGCCAGCCCCATGCCTGCTTCGGCGTGACCGCCCTGGATGGCAGCGGACGTGACGCGGTGCGGGCGACCTTCGCATCAATGTCGCGGTCAAGGATGTCGTTATAGGTGCAGCCCGCGCCGCGCATTGCGACCGAGCCGACAATGAAGAGCGCGGCGAGCCAGGCGTCCGAGGGGAGGAAACCCCGCGGCGCGCGAGCGAGCGCCAGGCCGATCAGGCAAGGCAAAGCCAACAGCCAGAAACCGGCCGGCCGGTCATAGCGTGAGAGCTGAAGATAAGCCCGCGCGAATGCAGGCGCGCGCGAAACCCAGCTGCCGCGCACAGCGTCGGCGGGGTCTATCGGGGTTGCAGACTCTGACATGGGGTCCTTGGCAGGCGGTTCGAGCCGATATAGCGCAGGGCCATGAGCGCGACACCCCGGCTTCATGTCACCCCTGATCTCGGCGAGGGCGTGGACATTCCGATTGACGGCGACCAGGCGCATTATCTCACGCGGGTGATGCGGCTGGGCGTCGGCGATCCGGTGCGGGTGTTCAACGGCCGCGACGGCGAATTCAACGCTAGCGTCTCGGTGGTAACCAGGAGCACGGCAGGGCTGGCGCTTGGCCGCCGGTTGCGCGAACAGGCTGCTGCCCCGGACCTGTGGCTGTTGTTTGCGCCACTGAAGAAGGCGCGGACCGATTTCGTTGTTGAAAAAGCCGTGGAGATGGGTGCCGCAGAGATCCAACCCGTCCTGACCGAGCGGACGGACGCAGAGACTGTGCGAGTCGACCGACTGCTACGACTTGCTGTTGAGGCAGCCGAGCAGACGGAGCGCCTGGATGTGCCGCCCGTGCATCAGGCCATGAAGCTCGATGCGGTATTGCGCCAGTGGGATGCCGGCCGGTTGCTGATCTTCGCAGACGAAGCGGGTGACGAGGGCGGCAGGCCTTGGGGCGGCGAGACCGGTAGGGCAGGTCCGATCGCGGAGGTGTTGGGCAAGCTGGGGGAATCACCCGCGGCGATTCTAATTGGTCCCGAGGGCGGCTTCTCGCCTGGCGAGCGTAAAAGGGTGCGCGATCTGCCCTTTGTCAGGCCCGTCAGCCTCGGGCCTCGTATATTGCGGGCGGAAACGGCGGCCGTTGCGGCGCTTGCTTTATGGCAGGCCATCCGGGGTGATTGGCGGCGCTAGGCTTCGCACAAAATAGTTTTCCTTCACAAATCGAACATTTGACGGCGTAAGCTGGCCCACCTATCGGGCCATACCTATCTGGCCGGTGGGGACCGGCCCCGGACGCATTGCATGACAACACCCACTCGCGACATCGATGAGGCTGCCCCACGCATTCGTGACAAGCGCGAACTCGTTGAACGGCTCGAAGGTGGTTCGAAGCCGAAGACCCAATGGCGTATTGGCACCGAGCACGAGAAGTTCGGTTTCATCGAGAAGACGCTGCGGCCTTTGCCTTATGAGGGCCCGACGTCGATCAAGGCGCTGCTCGACGGTATCTCGAAGGAGTTCGGCTGGGTGCCGATTGTCGAGGCCGGGCACATCATCGGCGGCAAGAATGGGATGGCGAGCCTGAGCCTGGAGCCGGGCGGGCAGTTCGAACTTTCCGGCGCGCCGGTGGAGACCGTCCACGAGACGGCCTCAGAGCTTGCTGAGCACCTGCGGGAGACGAAAACGATTGCCGGGCCGATGGGCGCGAATTTCCTTGGCCTGGGGTTCTCACCGATCTGGTCGCTCGATGAAACGCCGATGATGCCCAAGGGGCGCTACAACATCATGAAGGCGTACATGGCGAAGGTCGGCCGTCTCGGCCGGCAGATGATGTTCCGCTCATGCACCGTGCAGACCAATCTCGATTTCGGATCCGAAGCCGACATGGTGAAGAAATTGCGCGTCGGTCTTGCGCTGCAGCCGATCGCAACGGCACTGTTCGCGAACTCGCCATTCGCCGATGGGCGCACCAACGGCTTCCTGTCGTATCGCTCGCATGTGTGGACGGACACGGACCCTGATCGCACTGGCATGCTGCCTTTTGCGTTTGATGAAGGCTTCGGCTTCGAACAGTATGTCGACTACGCGCTTGACGTGCCGATGTACTTCGCGCGGCGCGAAGGCAAGTACCTTGATGCGTCAGGCGATTCCTTCCGCGATTTCATGGCAGGCAAGCTGTCGCTGCTGCCGGGCGAGAAGCCGGCGATGGACGATTTCGACGATCACCTCTCGACCATATTCCCGGAAGTGCGGCTTAAGACCTTCCTCGAGATGCGTGGCGCCGATGCTGGCCCGCGAGATCGGCTCAACGCATTGTCGGCGTTCTGGGTTGGAATTCTTTACGACGAGACGGCGCTCGATGGCGCGTGGGAACTGGTGAAGCACTGGAGCGCTGCGGAGCGGCAGGCTCTGCGTTCGGCCGTACCGGTGCAGGGGCTCAAGGCGCCGATCCGGAACACGACGGCGCAGGCGATCGCGAGGGAAGCCGTCAAGCTGTCCGCCGCCGGGCTGAAGCGGCGCAAGAGGATCAATGCAGAAGGCAAGGACGAGACCGTGTTCCTCGCCGAACTCGAGGAGATCGCTGAAAGCGGCATTACCCCGGCTGAGCGCTTGCTGGCCATGTATCACGGCCCCTGGCGGCGCGACCTGCGGTATGCCTTCCGGGACGCGCTGATCGACGCGCCGGTCTAGAGCTTTCCCCCGCTGCGACGCCGGCGACGTGGCAGATCCTTGCTCATCTCAAGCGATTCAAGGGCTTGAGCCCGCCTCAAGCGCGTGTTGATCTTCAGCGCCTGCGCGAGCGCTGAGGGGGTCATGGATTTTTTCAACATCGTTGTCGTTGTTGGCCTGTTCATTACCGGTCTGACCGCGATCCCCGTGTTCACGCAGATGCGCAAGCACCCCAAGGGCCTGCACATCCTGTTCTTCGCCGAGATGTGGGAGCGCTTTTCCTACTACGGCATGCGCTCGATCCTGATCTTCTATCTTACCCAGCACTTCCTGTTTTCTGACGGCTTCGCGGGCTCGCAGTACGGCGCCTACACGTCACTGGTTTACCTGATGCCGCTGATCGGCGGCATTCTCGCTGACCGGTATCTCGGGACGAAGAAGTCCGTGGCCTTTGGCGCGCTTCTGCTGGTGGCCGGTCACGTGCTGATGGCGGCCGAAGGCGCGCCTGCCGTCCAGACGATAACAGTCGCAGGATCGGAGTACCGCTTCGAGGTCGAGGGCAGGGCAAGCGACCGCCGCATCTTCCTGCCCGTCGGGGATGTGCGTTGCGAACTCAACGCTAAGCCTGACTCCGCCTCGACCTGCAAGATCACGCCCAATGCGGCGGGTGATCTTGTGTTCACGGGCCTGCCTGCGAATGCGCCGTTGCCAGCCACGATCGCAAAGGCGGATTACGGCGAGTTCGGCGTCGCCGACCGCAACCCGCTCTTCGTCGGCATCTTCTATCTGGCGCTTTCGCTGATCATCGTCGGCGTCGGCTTCCTGAAGAGCAACATCTCCTCAATTGTGGGGCAGCTCTACCCGCAGGGTGATCCGCGCCGCGATCCGGGCTACACACTCTACTATTACGGGATAAACTTGGGCTCGTTCTGGGCCAGCGCTTTGTGCGGGCTGCTTGGGCAGACTGTGGGCTGGTGGGCGGGCTTCGGACTTGCCGGCGTCGGTATGCTGTTCGGCTGGCTCGTCTTCGTGCGGCAGCGTTTCGTGTTCTGGTCGCCGGGGCCGAAACAGCTACCCGAAAATGTCGGCAACCCGCCCGAGCCGGAGAAGCTGACGGCAAAGATCAAGTTCGGCCTCAACCGCGAACATTTAATCTATATCGGCGGCCTCCTGAGTGTCGGCGTCATGTGGCTGCTTGTTCAGTCGCCGCCAGCCAGGATACTGGCCAGCCTCAATGCGTTTGCGGACCAGAATCTCAGCTTCCTGGGCATTAGCAGTCAGCCGCACATTCACATCGCGATCGCATTGCTGTTCGGGTCGATCCTGATCCTGGGATACATCTTCTGGAACATGACCAAACTGAACTCGCATGAGTCCCAGAGACTGGGCCTCGCGCTGGTTCTAGTCGCCGCTGCGACCGTGTTCTGGACGCTGTTCGAACAGGCCGGCTCATCGCTGAACCTCTTCGCTGAACGCAACACCCAACTGCCCAATGACGGCTTCTTCAGCATCAATGCGGCGCAGACCCAGTCCTTCAACTCTGGCTTCATCCTGCTGTTCGCGCCGGTGTTCGCGGCTCTCTGGACATGGCTGGGCGTCCGCAAGCTCGATCCCAACCCGACGTTGAAGTTCGGCCTGGGCATCATCCAGGTGGGCGTCGGCTTCTTCATGCTGACCTGGGGCGCGACGTTCGCAGACGGCGCATTCCAGGTGCCGATCATCTTCCTGATCCTGCTCAACCTGTTCCACACGACGGGCGAATTGTTCGTCTCGCCGGTCGGCCTGTCCGCAGTGTCCAAGCTGTCAGTCTTCAAGCTGCTCTCGACGATGATGGCGACGTGGTTCCTCGCCAATGCCTGGGCCGGGTATGTCAGCGGCATCATCGCGGGCAAGGCCGAAACCGATACCATCGCCGGCGCTGCTCTCGACAATAAGGCCGCTCTAGACAGCTCCCTTAAAGTCTTCGAGATGCTGGGGTATTGGGGCGTCGGAATTGGCGTTGTGCTCTGCGCAGCGAGCTTCGTCCTGAAACGCATGGCTCACGGCGCGTTTGACGAGAACCCTGAGCTTGTGACGGAAGGATCCGAGCCTGCAGCACGCGATCGCGGTAGATCGGACGGCGCGGGCGCCTAACCGCCTGCGCCGCCGACCGTGATCGAGTCGATCTTCAGCGAAGGCTGGCCCACGCCCACCGGCACGGACTGGCCGCTCTTTCCGCACGTCCCGACGCCGTCATCCATCGCGAAGTCATTGCCGACCATCGAGATGCTGTTCATCACAGTCGGGCCATGGCCGATCAGCGTAGCGTTCTTCACGGGCAGGCCGACCTTGCCGTTCTCGACCAGGTAGGCTTCCGTGCATTGAAAAACGAACTGGCCGTTGGTGATGTCGACCTGACCGCCGCCGAAATCGACGGCCCAAATGCCTTTCTTGATCGAGCGCACGATCTCGTCCGGATCATGCGTCCCACCGGTCATGAAGGTGTTTGTCATGCGGGGCATGACGACGCTGGCGTAGTTCTCGCGACGGCCATTGCCAGTTGGCGCAACGCCCATGAGGCGCGCATTCTGCCGGTCCTGCATGTAACCAACCAGCTGGCCGTCCTCGACCAGCACGGTACGCTGCGTCTGCGTGCCTTCGTCGTCGAATGACAGCGAGCCGCGGCGGTTGGCGATCGTGCCGTCATCGACAATGGTGACGCCCTTGGCCATCACCTGTTCGCCGATGCGGCCGGCATAGACCGACGAGCCCTTGCGGTTGAAGTCGCCTTCGAGGCCGTGTCCGACGGCTTCATGTAGCAGCACGCCCGTCCAGCCCGGCCCGAGCGCCACTTCCATCTCGCCGGCAGGGGCGGGCACGGCGTCGAGGTTGATCTCGGCCTTGCGGAGTGCGCGCATGGCAAGCGCCTTCCAGCGGTCAGGCTGGATCCATTCGTCGTACGCCGCGCGGCCGCCGGCGCCGGCGGACCCCGTCTCGCGCCGGCCACCCTTCTCCAGGGTGACGGAGATGTTGAGCCGGACGAGGGGACGCGCTTCAGCGACCGAAGCGCCGCCAGAGCGGATGATCTCCACGGCGGTGCGGGAGCCGGCCAACGACACCGACACCTGCACGACGCGAGGATCCTGCGCACGGCACCATGCATCGATCTCGGCGAGCAGCCCGGTCTTGGTCACGAAGTCGGGCGACGCTGTAGGGTCGACGTCTGCGTAAAGGCGGTGGTTGGCGGGGGTGGGGCCGATGGCAAGGAGGCCGGACCGTCCGCGCTTTGCCGCCGCGGCAGCCGTAGCGGCGCGACGAAGGGATGCTTCGGAGATTTCACTCGCATGAGCATAACCGGTGGTTTCGCCAGACACGACCCGAAGGCCGAATCCCTGACCCGAATCGTAGGAGGCCGACTTCAGCCGGCCGTCGTCGAACAGGAAGCTCTCTGACCGCACGGATTCCAAGTAGATCTCGCCGTCCTCGGCGCCCGCCAGTGCTTCATCAAGGATGCCGGCCGCTTTCGATATGCCAACGCCCACGTCCTCGATAAGGCTGCGCTCCGTCACAGGTTCACCTCGTCAAATGCCAATTTCATCCCTGCTCCCTAGATAGGGTCGGGGGCGGCAAAATGACAGCCTGGAGCAGTCTACAGGTCATCTGCTCGCGGGAACGACCGTGAAGCGGGCTAGTTGAGCCGACGCTTGCGGAAAATCTGGCTTTATCTCCAGGGCGCTGCGGAAGTCGTCATAGGCACCCTGAAGATCCCCGAGTCGCTCATGCGTCAGGGCTCGATTGTAGAACCCGATCGCCCGGGCTTCGAGCACTTCTGTCCCGATTCCGAGGTTCAGCGCAGCCATCGCTTCAGCATACTGCTTCAGGTTGAAAAGGGCTGCGCCGAGGTTGATGTTCGCCTGCTTGAGTTCCGGCATCACCGTGATGCTCTTCCGGAAATCGGACACCGCGCGGACGTTATTGTCAGCCCGCATGTAGAGAATACCGCGGTTAGTATAGGTCGCGGCGCGATCCCTCGGCCTCAGGTTCTCCTTGTCGAGCGCCAGGTCACAAATGGAGATCGCCCGGGTCACAGGCACATCGCCGTATTCGACCGCCTGATAGCAGTCGCGGGCGATGCCGCCGCCGAGAACCGATACAGCTTGCGCAGACGCCGGAAGCGGCGCTGCGACAATGAAGACCAAAGCCGAAATCCTAAAACGAAACCGGGTGTTCATCTTCCCAACTCCATGTGCCTCTGATAGCGACCACGCGCCAGCATAACCGAATCGCACCGCCTGCGACACTATGCACCCGGCGCTGGGGAACGGAGTGGTGGCAACGTGGAGCATATCACGTTAAAGCCCCGGTTTCACGCATCTGGCTGGAGGATGTGGATAAAAATGCGCAGCGCTGCTTGGAAGTACTGGGCGCTTGGCGCCGCCAGCCTTTTGGCTGGCGGGTCAGCTTGGGCGGCGCCGCATGTTGGCGGCATCGATTTTCAGTCCCCGGCGACGGAGACTGCAAAGAGGGTGCACGCCTTCCACAATGAAGTTCTGATCATCATTACTTTTATTACGGTCTTCGTCACCGCGCTGCTGATCTGGGTGATGATCCGCTACAATAGGCGTGCGAACCCCGTCCCCAAGAAATTCGCGCACAACACGCTGGTCGAAATTCTCTGGACGGTCGTGCCGGTGCTGATCCTCGTTTGGATCGCCAAGGGCTCCTTCCCACTCCTGTACGAGCAAGACGTGATGCCCGAGCAGGCGCGCGAAGAAGAGATCGTGGACATCAAGGTCTACGGCAACATGTGGTTCTGGGACTACACATACAATGTCGGCACGGACAACGAGTTCAACGTCGAATCGCGCATGCTGAAAGTCGGCGCGCCGGACCCGTCGCTTGAGCTTCAGCCAGAGCGCGGCGATCTCGCGCAGCTCTCGGTCAACAATCCGATGGTCGCGCCGGCGGGGCGCTACATCCGGCTAAAGATCTCGGCGAAGGACGTGATTCACGCCTGGGCGATGCCGCAGTTCATGCTCAAGGTCGACGCCATGCCGGGTCGCCTGAACCAGCTGTGGTTTAAGGTCGACGAGCCGGGGGTGTACTACGGCCAGTGCTCGGAACTTTGCGGTAAAGACCACAGCAACATGCCGATCGAGCTACGCATCCTGCCGCAGGCGCAGTACGATGAATGGCAAGCGCAATACCGGGCGTCGCCGCAAGCCGCGCGGACTTATCTCGACCGCGTGCAGCCGACGAAGGCTGCTCAGGTCGCCTCGGCGCAGTAGGGATCAGGGAGCCGTTTGATGTCGAGCGATCCGAAAACGACCGCAGCTGGCCACGGGCATGACCATGGTCACGGCCACGGCCACGGACATGACAACGCGCATGATCATCACGCGCACGATCACCAAGATCCCAAGTGGTACAGCCCCGCGCGGTGGCTGTTCTCCACGAACCATAAGGACATCGGTACGCTGTACCTGGTCTTTGCGATGATCGCCGGGGTCGTCGGATTCATATTTTCGGGCTTCATGCGCGCCGAGCTGGCGGAGCCGGGTCTGCAGCTGTTCAACGGCACCGCTTTCGGCGGCTTCTTAGGCAACGAGCACAACTACAACGTTATCACCACGATGCACGGCCTCATCATGATCTTCTTCATGGTCATGCCGGCCTTGATCGGCGGCTTCGGCAACTGGTTCGTGCCGCTGATGATCGGCGCGCCCGACATGGCGATGCCGCGGATGAACAACATCTCATTCTGGCTGCTCCCGGCCTCGTTCATCCTGCTGCTTTCGTCGATGTTCGTGCCGGGGCCAGCAGGCGCCAACGGTTTCGGGGGTGGCTGGGTTCTGTACCCGCCACTGTCGGGTTCGACGGGCCACCCGGGCGTTGCGATGGACCTCGTGATTTTCTCGCTCCACGTCGCGGGTGTTTCGTCGATCGCCGGCGCCATCAATTTCATCGTGACGATCCTCAATATGCGCGCTCCGGGCATGACGCTGCACAAGATGCCTCTGTTCGCCTGGTCGGTTCTGATCACCGCCTTCCTGCTCGTGCTGGCTCTGCCGGTTCTGGCCGGCGCGCTGACCATGCTACTGACGGACCGCAACTTCGGCTCCAAATTCTTCGAAGTGTCCGGCGGCGGTGACCCGGTGATGTTCCAGCACCTGTTCTGGTTCTTCGGTCACCCCGAAGTGTACATTATGATCCTGCCGGGTTTCGGCATCATCAGCCATGTCATCTCAACATTCTCGCGCAAGCCGATCTTCGGTTATCTCGCCATGGCGTACGCCATGGTCGCGATCGGCTTCATCGGGTTCATCGTGTGGGCGCACCACATGTACACGGTCGGCATGAACGTGAATCTGAAGGCCTATTTCGTGGCCGCCACGATGGTCATCGCAGTTCCAACGGGCATCAAGATCTTTAGCTGGATCGCCACGATGTGGGGCGGCTCCATTGAGTTCAAGGTGCCGATGCTGTGGGCGATCGGTTTCATCTTCCTCTTCACCGTGGGCGGCGTCACGGGCGTCGTTCTGGCGAACGCCGGCGTCGACCACGCGCTGCACGACACGTATTATGTCGTGGCGCACTTCCACTACGTTTTGTCGCTGGGCGCCGTGTTCACGCTGTTCTGCGGCTGGTACTACTGGTTCGAGAAGATGTGGGGCATCAAGTACAATGGCTTCATCGGCGGTCTGCATTTCTGGCTGATGTTCATTGGTTCGAACCTGATCTTCTTCCCGCAGCACTTCCTCGGCCTGCAGGGCATGCCGCGGCGCTATGTGAACTACCCGGATGCATTCAGCGAATGGCACCACTGGTCGACGATCGGCTACTGGGTGGCGGCCGCTGCGACAATAGTGTTCTTCATAGGCTTGCTCGAGGCGATCGTCCGCCGCCGCAAAGGCGAAGCAAATCCGTGGGGCGAGGGGGCGACGACGCTGGAGTGGACACTATCCTCTCCGCCGCCGTTCCACCAATACAACGACCTTCCGCGGTTCAAGTAACAGGGCGCAGGCAGCCCGGACCTGGAGGTCCGGGCTGCAGCGCAAACGCAGATGTCCGAAGCGACCATCGTGAGCACCACCACCGCAATCGCTTCGGCGAGCGCGATGGATTATGTGCGACTGATGAAGCCGCGCGTGATGTCGCTTGTGGTCTTCACTGCAATGGCTGGGCTTGTCGCTGCGCCGGTCGACATGCATCCCTTCACGGCCGCGGTCGCGATATTTGCCTTGGCGTTGGGCTCAGGCGCCGCAGGCGCGCTCAATATGTGGTATGATTCTGACATTGACGGCATCATGGCGCGCACGGTCTCCCGCCCGGTTCCGGCCGGCCTAATTGCGCCGACAGATGCGCTGTCCTTCGGGCTGATCATGTCCGTGCTGTCGGTCACGCTGATGGCGCTGGCGGCAACTCCGCTCGCCGCCGCGCTGCTGGCCTTCTCGATCTTCTTCTACGCCGTCGTCTACACGATGTGGCTGAAGCGCTCGACGGCGCAGAACATCGTGATCGGCGGCGCAGCGGGCGCTTTCCCCCCGGTGATTGGCTGGGCCGCTGCAACGGGCAATGTACAGACCGACGCCTGGATCCTGTTCGGGCTGATCTTCCTCTGGACGCCCCCGCATTTTTGGGCGCTGTCGTTGTGGACGTCGAAAGAATACGCACGCGCCGGTGTGCCGATGTTGCCGGTGACCAAGGGCGCAACCGAGACGCGCCGCCAGATCCTGATCTATACGCTCGTCGTCACGCCGTTCGGCCTGCTGCCTGTCGCGACCGGCCTTGGCGGGATCATCTATCTCGTCGTCGCGGCGCTCGGTGGCGCCGCCTTCCTGTGCGCCGCCATCCGCGTATTCATGAGCCGGGCAGGCGAGACTGACGCTCCCCTCGACATCCGCCACGCCAAGGCGATGTTCGGCATTTCGATTCTCTATCTCTTCGCTCTGTTCGCCGCTCTGCTCGTCGAGCATGCGCTCCCGCTGCATTTTGCTCTGGGAGCAGGTTTGTGATGCTGGACAAGGGACAGATCCATGGCTGGGAGGGCGAGCCGGAAGAACAGGCCAAGCCTGCAGCTGCTGTTGCCTCGCGGCCGGGCCTGACCGGCGCGATCATGGATAGCCGCGAAGCTCTCCCTACGGGTGAGCGCGTGACTCTGTCGCTTGAGCAAACCGCCGCCCGCAGGCGCCGGGGGCAATGGATAGCGCTCGCACTCTTCGCCTTCGTCATCCTCGTGTTCGTGCTGACGATGACCAAGATGGGCGCCAACATCCTGGTGCGGGATTTATGAACAAGCGCGCCCGCCTCACAACCTGGATCATAGCAGGCGCCTCCCTCAGCATGCTGGGCCTGAGCTTTGCCGCCGAGCCGCTTTATTCGACGTTTTGCCGCATGACCGGCTTTGGGGGCACCACGCAGGTGGCGATCGAAGCGCCGAAAACGATTCTCGAACGCCAGGTTCGTGTGATGTTTGACGCCAACGTTGCGCCCGGCGCGCCGCTGAAGTTCCGTGCCGTGCAGCCGTTCGTCGACCTCAAGCTCGGCGAGAAGATGATGGCCTTTTACGAGGTGACGAACACCTCGGACCAGCCGGTCCGTGCCATGGCGTCTTACAATGTCGTGCCGGACAAGGTCGGCCTGTATTTCAAGAAGATCGAATGCTTCTGCTTCAAGGAGCAGACCTACCAGCCCGGCAAAACCGTGACGCTTCCGGTGGTGTTCTTCGTCGATCCCGACATGGCCAAGGACTGGCAGTCGGATGACGTGAGGGGAATAACGCTTTCTTACACTTACTTCCGTGCGACAGGCCCCCAGGCCTCCGCGCGGCTTGAGGACGCATCCGCGGTCAACTAGACCAGCGGTAGAGAGAATTGGACTGCGGGGGCAGAGCGTTAGCTCCGATTCCCGCGCGGATTGAGAGGCTGGAGCCATGGCAGGCGACGTCAAGCACGACTATCACTTGGTGAAACCCAGCCCGTGGCCGCTGCTCGGCGCCGCTTCGATATTGGCTATGATGCTCGGCATGGCCGGGTACATGAAGGGTCTGTGGTTCATTCCGCAGCACGCTTGGTGGGGCCCGCTGCCGGGCCTCGTCGCGCTAATATTTGTGCTGATCGGCTGGTGGGGTGATGTTCTCAAGGAAAGCCGCGCCGGCGACCACAAGGAAGTTGTCCAGATCTCCCTGCGCTACGGCATGGTGCTGTTCATCGCCTCCGAGGTGATGTTCTTCGTCGCCTGGTTCTGGGAATTCTTCGAGATGGCGATCTACCACACGCTGCGCGCCAACCCAGATCATGCTGACCTCGCCAACAACCCCGGCCTCGTCGGCTGGTCGGAATGGCCTGTGCCGCAGACGGATGGCACGCGCGTTCATCCATTCGACCCGTTCCACCTGCCGCTGATCAACACGCTGATCCTGCTGCTGTCTGGCACCACGGTCACCTGGGCGCACCACGCGCTGCAGGCCGGCGACCGCAACAGCGCCAAGATCGGCCTCCTGCTGACCATTATCCTCGGCCTCTCTTTCACGGCGCTGCAGGTGGTCGAGTATTCGGAAGCCGGCTTCGGCTACGACAAGTCGATCTACGGCTCCGCCTTCTTCATGGCGACCGGCTTTCACGGCGCGCACGTCGTGATTGGCACGATCATGCTGATGGTGTGTCTCGGGCGCCTGATGGCCGGCGGAATGAAACCGGAAAAGCACCTCGGGTTCGAATTCGCTGCCTGGTACTGGCACTTCGTGGACGTGGTGTGGCTGTTCCTCTTCGCCTTCGTGTACGTGGCCCCGCATATCGTCTGGGGTTCGGGCGCGCCAGCCGCGGGACACTGAGGCATCTGGTCATGAGCAGGAAGGCGGCCCTGATCGGCTTCCTGGTTGTCCAGGTAATCACGGTCGTTCTGTGGGTCACCGCCGTATTGCCCCTGATGCAGCCGAATGGCCCGCCTTTCATTGGCACGGCCGACGAGACATTCACCGGTCGCATCTTCTCGGCCTTGTCGTTCAACTTTCGCTCCGGCGAAACCTCGCTCATCTCGCCGCGCTTCAACCCCGCGGGCCCGCTCCTATGGGCCAGCCTGCTGATGCTCGCAGCAGGCGCCGCCGGTTTTGTGAGCCTCCAGATGTTCCGGCTGGGCAGGACTTGGATCAGCGTCGGGCTTGCGGCAGTGGCTTTGATGCTTGGTCTCGGCGGCATCTGGTTCATCGTCGAACAGTGGTCAGGCGACACGATGTTCGGTGCGGGCTCCGTAGGGCCGCTCTGGCTTTACGCGATGGCGCGCGCTTTCCTGCTCCAGTTCTTCATCGGCTTTGTGCTGCTGGCCCTGTCCATCGTGACCGTGATCGCTGGTTTTGCGACGAAAGAGCGTCCGCTCGGCTTCCACGTTGTCGCACTCAACTGGGTCGTCGTTGCTGTGGTGTGGGTCGTAACCTATCTGGCGTTGTATCTGGCGCCGTCACTTTCGGCGGGTGCCACAGCCTGAGGTCTTTATGGCCGTTTCCGCTGCCACTGCCGGCCTGAAGTGCCGCTGCCCGAACTGCGGCGAGGGCCGTGTGTATCGCGGCTTTCTGACCTTCAAGGAACGATGTGACGCGTGCGGGGCCGATCTCACCATCGCGGACGCCGGCGACGGGCCTGCCTTTTTTGTGATGTTCGCGGCGCTGATCATTATTGCGCCGTCAGCGATGTTTTTCGAATTTGCCATCCGGCCGCCGGGATGGGTTCACATCCTCATCTGGCCGCCGCTGACGCTCGCCTTCTGCTTGCTTCTGCTTCGTCCCATCAAGGCGTTGCTGTTCGCCCTGCAATGGAAGCACAAGGCGGGCGAGGGCCGCGTAGCCGATTCCGCGCAGGAGTAGGCCGCGGACGATCGGCGGGCTAAACTCGGTTGATGTATTTCCGTCCCTTTCCGATCCTTACGATCATTGCCGCGCCTATGTTGGCCGCGCTCATCTCACTGGGCTTCTGGCAGAGCCAGCGGGCGGGCTGGAAGGCGGGCCTGATTGTACAATTTGAGGAGGCGTTGAAGGCGACTCCGCAACCGCCAGAAGTCGTTCTCTGCGCAGATACGCCCCAGCCAGGCGCGGTCGTGGCGCCGCCACAGGCGAGTGGGCCATCCCTCCGCATATTCGGTCACGACGCCGCGGGGACAGCAGGCTGGCGGCTGTTTCAGGCGGTCCAACTGTCTTGTGGCGCTGTGCTGGCGGAAACCGGGTTCGAGGCTATCTCCATAGGCGGACCAGGTGGCGTGCCGCCTGCTACAACACCAAAGGCGGCGCCAGACCGCTTCCTGGTCGAGCTCTGGCCTGAGAAGCCGCTGATGGCTGCCCCGAACTCACCCGCCACCAATGAATGGCATTGGTTCGACGCGCCCGTGATGACGTCCACGCAGGGCGCAGCATTCCTTAACGTGGCCTTCATCCTCACCCCACTGGCCGGCACCCCCGATTTCCTCACCCGTACGCCGCCCGAAAGCCACATCGGTTATGCGGTGACCTGGTTCGGGATGGCGATTGCTTTCGCTGTGATATACGCCCTGCTTCATGCGCGGGCGGGCCGTCTGCGCTTTGGACCCAGCAAGGACGCGACCAAGGAATGAAATACGTCTCCACCCGCGGCAATGCCGAGCCCGTCGACTTCGTCTCGGCGAGCCTGACGGGACTTGCGCCCGACGGCGGCCTGTTCAGCCCGGTAACCTTCCCGCAGATCGAACGACCCGATGCGACGGCAACCTATATCGAGACCGCCACGAGTATCCTGGCTGCCTTCGCGGGGAGCAGCCTGCCGGAACAGGCGATCCGTGAAATGGCCGTTCGCGCCTATGCGCCTTTCGCTCACCAGTCCGTCGCGCCGCTGACCGAAGTCGGTCCCGGCCGTTGGATGCTCGAACTCCATCACGGCCCCACGCTCGCCTTCAAGGATGTGGCGATGCGCCTGATCGCGCAGCTTTACGACCACATTCTCGGCCAGCGTGGCGAACGGATGACGATCCTCTGCGCCACGTCTGGCGACACCGGCGGCGCGGCGGCGTCTGCCTTCGCCGGATCGAAGCATGTCGACATCGTGATCCTGCATCCGCTCGATCGCATATCACCGACGCAGCGTCTGTTCATGACCGCCACAGGCGCCGACAACGTCCACAACTTCGCTCTCGAAGGGGATTTCGACGGCACGCAGGCGATACTGAAACTGCTGCTTGCCGACGATCAGTTCCGCCGCCGCACGCGGCTCGCCGCGGTCAACTCGATCAACTGGGTCCGCGTCGCAGCACAGAGCGTCTACTTTGCGCAGGCCCAGGCTCAGCTTGGCCACGATCGCAACATCCGTTTCGTTGTGCCCACAGGCAACTTCGGAGACGCTCTGGCGGGTTATGTCGCCTCGCGCTGCGGCCTTCTCAAAAGTCTCGACATCGTGTCGGCCGTGAACGCAAACGATGCGATGGCGCGCCTGCTTGCAGGTATGCCGCTGACGAAGGGCGAAACCGCCGCCACCCTCAGCCCAGCCATGGACATCCAGCTTCCCTCGAACTTTGAACGCCTTCTGTTCGAGGCCGCTGGCCGTGATGGAGCCGCAGTTGCATCCGTCTACGCATCGCTCGCCGCAAAGGGCGAGGCGCCGCTGCCCAAGGCAGCAGCTACAAGCCTTGACGCTATGGGCCTGTCGGCAGAGCGCGTCAGCGATCACCAGACGATCGACGAGATGAAGCGCGCCTACGCCGAAACCGGCTGGATCGTCTGCCCGCACACCGCCGTCGGCCTCGCTGCCGCCCGCCGTAGCCGCCACGTCGATGGCCCGGTCGTCACGCTTGCGACGGCGCACGCCGCCAAGTTTCCCGAAACAGTAAAGCGAGCGCTGGGCATCGATCTTGGCCTGCCGGATCGCGCCAGCGAGTTCACATCGCGCCCCGAGAAGTTCGACACCGGACCGATGAGCGCCGATTTCGTCCGTCAGCGTGTCGACTCCATTGTCGCAAAGGCCGATTGATGGCTGACGTCCGCGAGGTCATCACATTGCCGAATGGCGCGCGTGTCGTGTTCGACGCGATGCCCAACCTGCGCACGTCTGCCGTCGGCGTCTTCCTCGCCGCCGGCGCGCGGCACGAGTCCGACGAACGCAACGGCCTCGCGCATTTCCTCGAACACATGGCGTTCAAGAGCGCCAGCGGCCTCAGCGCACGCGAGATCGCCGAAGCCGTCGAAGCCCGCGGCGGCGTCATGAACGCATCCACCGGCTACGAACTTACCAACTACTTCGTCCGTTGCCTCGCGCCCGATGCGCCGGACATGCTGGACGTCGCCCTGGCGCTCGCCTTCGGCCCCGACCATCCCCCCGAAGAGATCGAACGGGAGAAGGGCGTCGTCCGCCAGGAGATCGGCGAAGCCGCCGACCAGCCCGACGACCTCGTCTTCGAACTGGCGCAGATGGCCAGTTATCCCGACCATCCGCTCGGCCGGCCCATCCTGGGCACAGAACAGACGCTCGACACGATCGGACGCGACGATCTCGTCGGCTTCGGCCTCCGCAACTACTCGCCCCAGCGCACGGTCATCTCCGTCGCCGGCCGGTTCGACCGCGATGCCGTGCTGGGCGTGGTGAACCGCTGGCTCGCCTCGCGCAACGGCGACCCGGCGCCGAAAGCAATCGCTCCCGCCGACGGCGCAGCAGCCCTCCGCACCGAAACGCGCAAGCTCGAGCAGAGCCACATCGTTCTCGCCCGCCGCACCGTCTCCGCTACATCGCCCGACCGTTTCGCCGCGCGCATCTTCGCGGAAATCTTCGGCGGCGGCATGGCCTCGCGCCTGTTCCAGGACGTGCGCGAGGCGAGGGGGCTCGCCTACACGATCGACGCTTCCTGCGACCAGCATTCCGATTGCGGCCGCATCTCCGTCTATGCCGGCTGCGATGCAAAAGACGCCGCCGAAGTCGTGAGGATCACGCAGGATATCTGGGCCGATCTTGCCACAGCCGGTCCCACCGAAGTCGAACTCGCCCGCGCCAAGGCCATCGCCGCCGCGCAGTTCGCCATGTCCGCAGAAGCCCCCGCCGCTCGCGCCGGATCGGCCGCATACGAACTTCTTACATTCGACCGGCTCGTCAGCGTGGAGGAAGTTCTGGGCTATATCGACGCCGTGACGATTGCCGACGTTCGCGGGGTCGCTGCTAAATCCCTATCGAATCCGGGCATCGCCTCCGCCGTCGGCCCAAAGGCTGGACTTGCCGCCGCCGAGGCGTTTGTCTCCGCGTGACTCGATTTTCCGGGGCGACATGAACCAGCTTGCAGCCAACACGTCGGTGCCCGTCCGGGCAGCCCTCTGGTCGTGGAACGCGGCTGACGCTGTGCTCACCATCCGCGCCGAGCCGGGCGGCCCCTTGGCCTCGCTCGACGGATCATGGGCGCTCGAACTCCTGCTGGAGCAGTTCGACGGCCTCGCGCGCAACCGCATCGCCAGCCCGCTGAACTCCGGCTGCCCCGGTGATCCCATCGACATCCGCGTCACGCTGCTCGACGGTCGCCCCGCGCACTTCTTCGGCGCCTTCCATGACCGCGGGCTCGCCCGTGGCCTAATCGTCCCTGCAGAAGCAGGTGCCCGCCTCCTTCACGGCGAGAGCAATGTCGAGCCCGTCTTCCAGCCCATCCGCCGCCTCGACACGCTTGAGGTCGCCGGCTTTGAAGCCCTCGCTCGCTTCCGCGCGCCCGACGGCCAGCTGGTCGGCGCTGACACGCTCGTTGGCCTCGGCGGCGACACGGACTGGAGCGCCATCGCCCCCGTCATGCTGGAAAGGTCCGCCTGCGCGTTGGCTGATCTCCGCGGGCAGGGTCATGACGTCTTCATGCAGGTGAACCTGTCCGCCGCCGAACTCGCGCGGCCGCTTCTTGTCGAGGAGGTCGCCGCCCTCATTCGCGACGCCAAGCTTCCCCACGGCGTCTTGCGCGTCGAACTCACGGAGCAGGCCGCCCTGCGGGATTTCGAAGGCGCACTCGGCGCGCTCGCTGCCTTCCGCGCCGCCGGCGCCGGCATCGTGCTTGACGATTTCGGGGCAGGGCACTCGTCCTTCGCCTGGCTGGCCGAGATCCCCGCCGACGGCGTGAAGCTCGACCCCAAACTCTCCCGCATGGTTCGCCAGCCACGCGCCTGCCGCATCATCACGGCGCTCTCCGGTCTCATCCGCAGCCTCGGCATGAGCGTCACCGCTGAAGGCATCGAAGATCCCGCCGTCGCAGGCGAACTCCACGCCATCGGCTGCGACTTCGTGCAGGGCTACGCCTACGACATGCCCCTTCGCCTGCAGGATATCGCGGTTGCATTCGACCCGCTGGAGGTTGCGAAACAGTGACGCATTGGACCCAAACGCCAATGCTCGCGCAAATGGCGGGGTTGTTGCTCGTCGGCTTAGGCTGCATCGCCTTGTTTGTCTGGCAGCAGCTAACAGGAGAGGTTTGGATCCAGCCGCCGTGGCGTCTTCGGCGTCGACTAATGCTCCGTAAGGACTCACCGTGGTTGTTCTGGTCGGCTCAAGCGCTGACTGGGTTGATCATCGTCGTTTCGTTCGGATTGCTTATTTTGCTGATAAACCAAGTCATGTCCGTGGATTCCTAGTTGGCAGAGACTAGCATCAGTCCGGGATCTCCGGCGTCACCAGCTTCGCGAGATATTCCAGCGACTCCTGCCAGCCGAGATAGCAGCCCTCCAGCGGTATCGCCTCCGGCACATTCGTCTGCTCGATGCGTAGCTCAGTGCCCACCATCACCTTCTTCAGCATTACGGTCACCACCATCTCGCCCGGCATGTTCGGGTCGTCGAACGTATCCGCGTAGACCACCCGCTCGCCGGGCACGAGGTCGAGGAACTTGCCCGTCCACGAATGGCCGTTGCCGGTCGAGAAGTTGGCGAAAGACATCTTGTATGCGCCGCCCACTTTGGGGTCGTAGCTGTGCACCTTGCAGGTGAACCCATTCGGCGGCAGCCACCGCGCCTTGGCGTCCGCGTCGACAAAGGCCTTGTAGACTTTCTCCGGCTTGGTCGGCAGCCCGCGGTGAAGGCGCACAGTGCGGTCGGTGGTCATCGCTTTCTCCTTGTTCTTGCAGCTTGTGCCTTTAAGACGTGCGGCAGATGCTCGATCCGACAAGGGCAGGCGCGGTTTTGACAGCCCGGGGTGACGCCCCGTCGAAACCCCGCTAAAAGCCCAAAAGCACCCCGTTCGAGGACGCTATGGCAGACCGCAAACCTTACGTGATTTCAGGCCGCACCGGCGACTGGGAAGTTGTCATGGGGCTCGAAGTCCATGCGCAGGTGGCATCGAATTCGAAGCTGTTCTCCGGTGCCGCCACCGCCTTCGGCAACGACCCGAACACTAACGTCTCGCTGGTTGACGCGGCCATGCCCGGCATGCTGCCGGTGATCAACAAGTTCTGCGTCGAGCAGGCCGTGAAAACCGGCCTCGGGATCAACGCGAAGATCTGCAACTGGTCGCGCTTCGACCGGAAGAACTATTTCTATCCCGACCTGCCGCAAGGCTATCAGATCTCGCAGTTCAAATCCCCCATCGTCGGAGAGGGCGCCATCGATGTGGATGCGGACGAGGGCTACACCTTCACGGTAGGCATCGAGCGCCTGCACCTCGAACAGGATGCCGGCAAGTCGATCCACGATCTCGATCCCAACGCGACCTATGTCGACCTCAACCGGTCGGGCGTTGCGCTCATGGAAATCGTGTCGCGCCCGGACATCCGCTCGCCCGCGGAAGCCGCAGCCTACGTCAAGAAGCTGCGCTCGATCCTCATCGCCCTCGGCACATGCGATGGCGACATGGAGAAGGGCAATCTGCGCGCGGACGTGAACGTCTCCGTCTGCCGCCCCGGCGGCTACGATCATTACAAGGAGACCGGAAGTTTCGAGAAACTCGGCACGCGCTGCGAGATCAAGAACGTCAACTCGTTCCGCTTCATCCAGATGGCGGCCGAGTTCGAAGCGCGCCGCCAGGTCGACATTCTCGAAGACGGCGGCAAGATTGACCAGGAGACGCGCCTCTACAACGCGGACAAGGACGAGACGCGCTCCATGCGTTCGAAGGAGGATGCGCACGACTACCGCTACTTCCCTGACCCCGACCTGCTGCCGCTCGAGCTCACGGGTGAATACGTCGCCAGCATCAGGGCAAAGCTGCCTGAACTGCCTGACCAGAAGCGCGCGCGTTTCGTGAAAGATTACGGCCTCAAGGAATACGACGCCTGCGTCATCGCCAGCGATGCTGAAAAAGCCGCCTACTTCGAAGCCGTCGCAAAGGGCAGGGACGCGCGCCTCGCCGCCAACTGGGTGACGCAGGACCTCTTCGGCTATCTGAACAAGGAAGGCCTCGAACTCTCGCAATCGCCAATCAGCGCCGAACAACTCGGCGGCCTGATCTGTCTGATCGCCGACAACACGATCTCGGGCAAGATCGCCAAGGACGTCTTCCAGAAGATGATCGCCACCGGTGATGCCGCTGCGAAGATCGTCGAGCGTGAAGGCCTCAAGCAGGTCACCGATACTGGCGCAATCGAGAAGGTCATCGACGAAGTCATCGCTGCGAACCCGAAACAGGTTCAGGAGATCAAGGACCAGCGCGCGGCCGGCCACGAGAAACCGAAGACGCTCGGCTGGTTCGTCGGCCAGATTATGAAGGCCTCCAGCGGCAAAGCGAACCCCGCCGCTGTCAACGAGATCCTGACTAAGAAGCTGGGCCTCTAGACCGGGCGCTGCCAATGAAGAAAAGGCGATGGCGGAAGAGGGACAAGTCGTTGAACCCGCTTCCGCCAATGCGACGCCGCAGCCTCATGTCCATCATTCGGTTGCTTCCTTCGAGGCCGACCCGATTCGGTCGTGCGCAGGGGTTCACATCACGACTGGCGGGCCTGCTAGCGGACGGTGCCATGGTCGGCGATATCATCCTTTTCAGTTGCTCCGGTAGCGTGGGCCGCCGCCAGCCCGGCCCGCAAACGCGCCGCGAGCCTTAGTGAAGTTGAGAAAACAGGCCCCCCGGATTCGCAAGATAGAGACAATCTCTTGCCACTGGGTTCAGCGCCTTGGTTCGACAGCTCGTCAGATTCGATCGGGATAGGAGCGGGCGCATCATGCCCCGTATGACACAGGCGCGAATGCGCACACACAGGCAGGTAACCCCATCGCTTCCTCAGGTCTGGCTGACGGCGATGCTGCGCGTTTTCGTTGAGCTTGTTCTCCAGGTAGCCTCAAACCTCCAGATGCGCCCTCACCGTCGCACCCGTGATTGGCACACGGAGGCGATGCCGGCTGCTTTGCCTGGAAGGGCGAACGACACCACCCAGGAGGTCAAACCCGTCGCGCAAGCCACCACCTCGATGATCGCACGGTCATGATGACCGCGAACCCACATCGGGACTTGTCATCCCAAAAGTTGGTAGCGCTATCCGGGACCCATTTCTCAACACACGTGCTGGCAGATCGATAGCTCCTGGCCCTCCGCTTCGCTGCGGTCGGGATGACGAGCGAGCGGATATCCGCACATCGGGCCACACCTACAGAGTCATTCTCGGGCTCGTCGCGACAATCCCGGTTGCCTCAACACGGGAAATGCCAGCTCACCGTTCTGTTCATCCCGACGAGTGTCGGGAGCGAGGGCTGCCCTCGCACCCCGCGCGAACCTGAAGCCGCAATTTCGTGCAAGGCGCATCACCATTCCTGATACCGACGTTCGTCGGGATGAGCGGGGATAGGTCAGCGCTAAATCCACAGCCTAAACGAGGTACGCACCCAAATCGCCCGACTCGCTCACCAGCGAGAGCGCCCCTGCGCATCTATTGCGGCGCCGGCTGTGGCGCGAGCTGGTCATCGTTCGCCGAGTTCACCTTGTCAGGCCAATCATCATCCAGCCCAACACAGTCGCGCCGGAAAGCGCCATCGACGCTGCCGACCATCCCCATGTGCGCGGTCGAGGATATTTCCCAATCCATCTGGCACGCCCGCGTCGCAAAGCTGCGCGTGCAGACCGCCATCGGGTCGGGATAGTCCTGATGCGCCTCACCATAGATGCATGAAAAGCCCGCTTCGCTGATCCCATCGATGGCGGCAGGTCGGGACAGCTTCCCAAGAATTGCCTCGACACCAGACACCCAGGCGGCGTTCAACGCCTCTCCCGGCGAGTGTTGCCAATCGTGTGCCGCCTCCAATTCCTTCAAGGTGGAAGGCGGAGGCACGCTTGCGTCGGCGGGGCGCGCGGCCGCCGCCTGCTCGGAGACAGGCAGTTGCGCCGGCGAACACGCCGCAAGCATCACTGCGACAGCCAAAACGGCCCGGGTCATAATGTCGTCCTCCCTTATCCAGCATACACGAGATAACGGCGACGCAAGGGCGGACTGGCGCCCGAAGCTGTTCCCCGCTATGGGCGCCACATGAAGCTTTCGGACTTCGATTTTGACTTGCCAGAGGACCTCATCGCGCTGCGCCCGGCGTCGCCGCGCGACGCCGCCAGGCTGCTCGTCGTGCGCGGCCTCGAGGGAAGGCTGGAGGATCGCATCGTTCGTGATCTGCCGGATCTCCTGCAATCGGGCGACATTCTCGTCGCCAACGACACGCGCGTCCTACGTGCGGCTCTCGTGGGGTGGCGGCCGGCGAGAGGGGAGGGAGCGAATGTCGAGATCGAGGTGAACCTCAACTCCCGCCTCTCGTCATCCGAATGGTCGGCCTTCGCTCGGCCCGGCAAGCGGTTGAAGGAAGGCGATATGGTCTGCTTCGCTCAGGGTCTCGAAGCCCAGGTCGTCGCCAAGACTGAAGCCGAAATCCGCCTCAGCTTCAACCGCTCTGGCGCCGATCTCGACGCAGCCATTGATGCCGCCGGCTTCATGCCGATCCCGCGCTACATCGCCTCGAAGCGCGCACCCGACGAAAAAGACGCGAGCGACTACCAGACCCACTTTGCCCGCGAGACAGGTTCAGTTGCAGCCCCAACCGCAGGCCTGCATTTCACACCGCACCTGCTCGACAGGATTTCCGCCGCCGGCATCAAGCGCACCGCCGTCACCCTGCACGTCAACGCCGGCACTTTCCTCCCGGTGAAGTCTGAAGATTTCACTGAACACCGCATGCACGCCGAACAGGCGGAACTTTCCCAAGCGGCCGTCGATAAGATAATCGCCGCGCGCGCTTACGGCGGGCGCTGCATCCCCATCGGGACGACGGCGCTGCGCACGCTTGAAAGCGCCGCCGCATCCGGCCAACTTCAACCCTACAATGCGGCGACATCCATCTTCATCACGCCGGGCTACCAGTTCCACGTGGCTGATGGCTTGATGACGAACTTCCATCTTCCCAAGTCGACCTTGTTCATGCTGGTGAGCGCCATGATGGGTCTCGATGTGATGAAACGCGCCTACGCGCATGCCGTGAAGGAGCGATACCGCTTTTTCTCCTACGGTGATGCTTGCCTGTTGTTGCTCAATGGCTGAGTTCCCCTTCCATATATCCGCCACCGATGGCGAGGCGCGAACTGGCCGCCTGTCCACACAGCGCGGCGACATCGCCACGCCGGCTTTCATGCCCGTCGGCACGGCGGGCACGGTCAAAGCGATGTTCCTCGACGATGTCCGCTCTGCCGGTGCCGACATCATTCTGGGCAACACCTATCACCTCATGCTCCGCCCCGGCGCCGAGCGCGTACACAAGCTTGGCGGCCTTCACCGCTTCATGGGCTGGACGCACCCTATCCTCACCGACAGCGGCGGCTTCCAGGTCTTCTCGCTTTCTGAGCTGCGGAACATGAAGGAGGAGGGCGTCGAGTTCCGTTCGCATATCGATGGATCCTTGCACTTCCTCTCACCGGAGCGCTCGATCGAAATCCAGTCCGATCTGCTCGGCTCCGACATCGCAATGCAGCTCGATGAATGCGTGGCGAACCCCTGCGAGCATGGGCCCGCTGCCGCGGCGATGCGTCTGTCGGCCCGCTGGGGTGAACGGGCGAAAGCCTATTTCGGCAACCGCGACCGTCAGGCGCTGTTCGGCATCGTGCAGGGCTCGACCTATCCCGATCTCCGCAAGGAAAGCGCGCTGCGTGTCGTCGAGACGGGGTTCGATGGTTACGCCATTGGTGGTCTGGCGGTTGGCGAAGGCCACGACGCCATGTGCGACATGATCAGCCTGACAACGCCGCTGTTGCCGAGGGACCGGCCGCGCTATCTGATGGGCGTCGGCAAGCCGATCGACATCGTCGAAGCTGTGGCGCGCGGTGTCGACATGTTCGACTGCGTGCTGCCAACCCGTTCCGGCCGCCACGGGCAAGCGTGGACATGGGATGGGCCGATCAACCTCAAGAACGCAAAGTTCGCTGAAGATGATCAGCCGATCGACGCCTCATCGAACTGTCCCGCCAGCCGCGATTATTCCAGGGCGTATCTCAACCACCTCTTCAAGGCGGGCGAGTATCTAGGACCCATGCTTCTATCCTGGCACAACATCGCGTTTTTCCAGGCGATGATGGCCGCGATGCGCCAGGCGATTAGCGCGGGCCGCTTCGAAGCGTGGCGGCAGGAGATGCGCGGCCGATGGCTTGTCGGCGCCGAGGATCAGTCAGGCTGAATGTTGCTGCGGTATTCGATCTTTGGCGGCGGCTTGGCGATGCCGGCGTTCGGCTCGGGCGCTGCGGGCGGGGCGCATCCGAGCTGCGCGCCAACGCCTTTGAGATAAGATCGCCGCGCCAGCCCGCGCTCGTAAGCCGCCCGTAGCTTGCGCGCGTGGGCAGAGGCCCCGCTGGCTTCACGCACAATCGAACGAAACGGTATGAAGTCGGTCATGGTCGATGACACGGTATTCAGGGTGATGTCGGCGGCTCCTGAACCCGCTTGTTCCGCCAAAGACGCCTCCGGCTGCGGCGTGGCGTCCGAGTCTGGCCCGAGAATTATGGTCAGCTCCGTTACGGTTGCCGCGATTGCCTGACAGCTCACCGCGGGGAGGGGCTCATAGGGCGACCTGATCGCCTCGAGCAGCGCAGGCACCTCGGTCCGCCGCAGATTGAGGTCCGTGAGGGGCGCCATGGCCGCATCGCCCAGTCCGGCCTGGGTCTTGCTGACTGCCGTGGTGCAGGCGGCCGGCACGACCAGAACCGCAATTATCCCCAGTTTCCTGCTCAATTTCATAGTCGTAGTTCCTGATCGGCCTCTATTTTAAACGCCTTTCTAGCCGGTTTTGGACCATCCCGTGAAAATCCGGAGATGCGGCCTTTCCAACGTTGACCCCAGTGGAATCGAACACTAGGTTCCGCCGCTCTTGAGAGAGCCCGTAGCTCAGTCGGTAGAGCAGCTGACTTTTAATCAGCGGGTCGCAAGTTCGATTCTTGCCGGGCTCACCAATCATTCCAAGACCTTAGCCGTGGAAACGGAAGAAGCCGGAAATCGCTGCCCGCCACCTGCCGTTCACGGCTTTAGCCTAGGCATCTGCTTCGGGTAAGATGAGCAAAGCTAAACCGCCTTGGCTAGGACCGTTCGGAGAGGTCAAGCCTCCGGGCGGCCCGCTTGCTGGCGATTGGAAACACCAGTCGAGAAGAAGTAAACGCAAAGAAGTAGAGTCGATGATACTTGACGCACCCGGCGAGAGTTTACAGTAGAGTCGCCAACCGGCATGTATCGGTACGCGGATCATCACGGTTGCGAGACACGATGACTTAGCCCTGGGCATGCGCTCACAGGGAAACCAGCCGCAAGTCCTGAGATACGCTTGGGGGCGCCTATTATGTTCTGATGCCGCGGTCCGCCTTCGCTGGAGGCAAGCAATTGGCAGGGATCACCCGCGAGGAATTGGAGCTGCTGTTAGAGACAGTAGTTCGTAGCGCCCCGTCGGGCCTGCTCAAGCTCGAAAGCGAATTGAAGTGGCGGGCTGATCATGAGGAGTTCTGCCGGCGCCTCTCAACCCGCCTGGTCGAAGCGCTGGCGATTGAAGGCTTCGCGTGGGCGCGCATACCGCGGCATGGGGATGATCTCTACAGGGTCCTGATCGGCGCCACCAACGATGTGAGCTGCCTCACGCGGACGGGTCTGGTGTCGGAGAGCGCCGGTAGTCGCGAAAGTGCGCGTTATGAAATCGCCTAAAGGATTCTGGCGTTTCTGGAGCGAACGCAAACCGCAGTGGTGAGACGCAAGCCAGACCATGGCTGAAAGGGCGCCCGCAACACTGGGATGCGCTACGTCGCTTCAACAATGGCGAGCTGGTGATCTGGTAGCGGCCGCTGCAGCTGAATCGCCTCGTCGATCGGCTCGTTCAGCCACGTCTCGCACTGGTCCCACGTCGTCAGAATGACCGGCATGGCTTTGCTGTGCAGGGGCTTCACCAGCGCGTTGGGCGACGTGGTCAGGAACGTATAAAGCTCGTGCTCGCCTTCCTCTGGGGCCTTCTTCGTGCCGCGGACGCCCGTCCACGGGCGCCACATGCCCGCGAACATGAATGGCAGACCGTCGGCGCGGGCAAACTCAACTTCGCGGAATGCGCCCGTGCCAACCGTGCGTTGATCAGGTTCGAAGAATGAAGTTGCTGGTACGAGACAGCGATATTCCGGCCCAGTCCATTCGGCCCAGTACGGCGACGGCCCTGACTTGTTCATGACGTGCCGTGCGTTCGTCACCCGGGTGGCGCGAAGCTCCTCCACTGTCGGGAAGCCCCAGCGCATCGAAGTCGCTTCGATCCCGTCGCCCTTCTGAATGAACACCACGCCCGGCTTATCCGGGTAGACGTGCTCGGGGAGGTTGTCGAAGCGGACGGGGATCTTGATCTCGCTGAACTGGTCGATCGACCAACCGGGGATTATCGCGCCCTTGAGAATAGCCTGGCGGTAGTGGTTGCACATGGCTCAGCGCCCTGGTTCGAGCGGTTGCCTACCGTCGAAGCGATCGACGCCTTCCTCGACTAGCAACAGCATGATCCAATGGGCGTGTGCCGCCAGCATCTCCGAAAAACGCATGCCCGGCTCTTGGGGTGTGTGTCGGAAAGTCGGGGCGTGTGACATCGGCCATGCCCGCAGCGAACTGGGGCTGGCCAAATTAGTCAACCGACGAAGATCCGACGGGCTCGCTCACTTGCACAAGTCCGGTTTCTTCATCCCGGTTAAACAATTACCCTTAGGCGGACCCCTTCCAAGGGAGGCTGGTCACCTACCGATTTACCCATGGCAGGCATTTTTGTGTGCTGGCGAACTCAATGCGAGCCGTGGCCAACTGGCTGGGTGAAAGTCGAACGCCAGCTGCATGCCGTGCGTGAGCGGGAAGCGGCTTGAGCAGACGCATAGGTTGCTACGCAGCTAGCGGCGGCTTCCAGCCGGTCCGAACGTTCGTCGTTGTGAAGGGGACAGGCCCGATTCCGGGTCACGTCACCCGACAGCTGTTCGATTGCCGCGCAAATTCCCGATGAGACTTCGTGCCAGGCTGGCGGTCGGCCTTTCGAAATACTTCAACGACAGCTTCGATATGATCGCGGTAAGCGAAAGGGTCCCGATGACGATGATCGTTTCCGCGACAGGGCCCTCGCCAATTGCCATAGTGGAAACCGTAGTGGCAAAGATGATGACGATCGGATGCAGCAGATAGGCCGAGTAGCTGGCGTCGCCGAGGCCGGTCACGAACGTTTCGCGGGCCGGCTTGCGATAGAGATCTTGGCCCGCGGCGGCGAACACAAGAAGCATCGCTGGGCCGCCATAGCGCAGCAGCGTCGACTGCTCGACCGAGATGAAGGCGGGCAGCGCCGCGAAACCGGCGACGGAGAGCATGGCAAGCGGCCACATCGGCGTCTTGCGCACTAAGTCCGCAACGGCTTTCTGGCGCAGAGCGGTGGCGATGATGCAACCGGCGGCGAACTCAAAGATGATCGGCTCAGCGTAGAAACGAGCAACAACGCCTGAACCTGCCGCATTCGCAACGCCCCAAACCAGCGTGATAAGAACAAGAATGCCCGGAAGCCGAAACGTCCGCGGCAGGGCGAGCGAGAGCGCGAAGAGGGCGTAGAACATCATCTCATGGTTCAGCGTCCAGCCGACGAAGAGAATAGGATAGGCGTGGCCGCCGGCGTCGACATGCGGGACGAAGAACAGGCTTGCCAAGATCGCGTCCGGCGTGATCAGCGCGTTGGGGAATGTCCACGAGCGGGCCGTGACCGTCGCTATAACGAGGAAGGTGGCGAACCAGTAGAGCGGCACAATGCGGGCGATGCGCTTCGCCGCAAACCATGCGGGCAGTTCGTCATCACGTGTGGTGTGCACCATGACGAAGCCAGAGATGACAAAGAACAAGTCGACCCCGCCTGAAGGCAGATCGAGATAGCCCCTCCCCACCGGATCGGTGGGATGCAAGATGCCGATCAGGCAGTGGAAGAGCACTACTGATTGGGCCGCGAGGGCGCGTAGGTTCTGCAGGTTGTTAAGCACGGACAGGCGAACCTATTCATTCTGGCCCGATGGGCGGAGTTGCGCCGCGGCAGCCGCGCGGCACGCGCCTTCGCGAACTGCAAAGCAATGTTCATGCCACGCGATAGGCCGCGTGGCCCTCAGCAGCTATGCACGGGCCACAAGGAATCGCTGCAGCGTCCCGACAGTCAGAGCCATGCAATTTTCTCTCGGGTAGGCCGTTTACGAAATTCCGATACGTTAGCCCCCACTCCAAAACGGCCTGCATTGAGAGTTAACGTCGCCCCCGTGTCCTACAGCGCGCGATCAGCGCGTGAGGGATTACCTATCCGAAATAGGCAAGCTTGGATCTTGGCCCTGGGTCGGAAAATCGCGGCGGATGACGTTGGACACGGCCGCGGCGAACTGGGGCCGGCCATATAGTCAACCGACGAAGATCCGGCGGGCTCGCTCAGTTGCACCAGTCCGGCTTCGCCATGGTCGCGCGTAGGCCGTCAAACACATAAGGTTTGAGAACGCCGGCCGAGAGGCCGGGCTTGCCTATGTCCTTCCCGTCGATCGCCAACGTCATCACCCTGCGTTCAAAGTCGTCTTTTTCTTCTGCGGGCGCAATCGTAACCTTACCCGTCTTCGTAGCGTTGACGATGAACTCCTTCGCCTTGAAGCCTGACTCACGCTCCCTCTCGCGCTTGGCGCCGCCGCGTGAGCCAACGTTGCCGGTCTCGGGGGCGTCAACGTCAGCTAAACGGAAGTCTGCGCCATTCACGGGTCCACTATCGCCATCAGACCAGTAGAGCGATCTCACGGGCTGCGCTGACGAGTTTTGTGACGCGCAGGCTGTAAGCGCACATGCGAGACATAAGGTGCGGAGCATAGAAGTCCCCAACGCGAGCGACGAATGACGCGGCTGCCGAGCACAACAGAAGGGGCGTCCCGCGTAAACAGGATGCACTCTTGCCTGTGTGGCTGCTGCTTATGCCGCCCTCTTAGCAGCAGCGGCCGCGCCTTCGCGTTCCTCGACGCCGTCTTCATGGACGAAGTCTGACGGTCAGAGCAGCTTGAGATCCTGGTCGTTTTCGGTGACCCGCCTCGACAGATCCTCTCATCTTAGCTGATGACGATCGCTCAGCGTGGCGCGAGAATATCGTCGATATAGGCCGCCTTGCCGGTGATGCGCTCAAGCCGCGGATAGCGATGGCCGCTGCGATAGTCGAGGCGCACCGTCTTGAATGCCTCACCGATGCGAACCAGCAGGTCAACTGGGGCGCCACTCTTTGTTCCGGCCACAGCAGCCTTGAGGCGATCCACCGAAAACGCTTCTCCATTGACGCCGGTGATCGTTAGCGACGTATTGAGCCCGGCCTTCCACGCCGGTCCGTTCCATTGCACGAGCCCGATCCTTCCTCCTGCGTCGACGGTGAGACCGATCGAGTAGAGCAGGTTGGCGCCTCGCGAGCGGACCTCGCCTTCGCGCCAGACCGTGTTGGGCGCATCGCCGTAAACAAGCCGGTAGCCGCCACGCTCAAGACCGTCGAGCGGTGCCTTTTCAGCCACGTCGTCGACACGCTGCCTGAAGAAGGTCTCCCAGTCATACGGCTCAATCTTGTTCAGGGTGGCAACTACATCGGCGCGGGTATAGGTGAGCGTCCCCCAATCGCCGTCGTTCACACCAAAGAATGCTTTGGCGAAATCGTCCAGCGACCGCTTTCCGCCGGATCGTTCGCGGATCATTGTATCGATGTCCATCCAGATCAGCTGGCCTTCGGAATAGTAGTCCTCGCTGCGCTGCCAGTTCTGCCACGGTAGGGAGCGGCGTGCGGCGATGATCGGGTCCATGGTCGTGTCGGCCAGGGCACGCCAGTCGCGGCCAGTTCGCGTGTCATAGACCGCTGCATTGTTTGCGATCAGGTCGAGCGCCTGCTGCTTGCTAACGAAGCCTGACCGCGCTGCCAGAATGTTGCCGTAATATTGCGTCTGGCCCTCGTAGATCCACAGCAAGCTGTTGCGCATGGGGGTGTTGAAACTTGGCGTCCAGAGATCCGCTGGCCGTCGATACTTGCCATTCCACGAATGGTTGTACTCATGCGCCAGCAGGTCCTTGCTAACGAAGCCCGTATCCCAGTTGCGGAAGTATCCGGAGCGAGCACCATTGTCGCTTGAGCGCTGGTGCTCGATCCCCGCCGTTGCAAGGTTATCGCTGACCGAGAGGAGGAAGTCGTAGTGGTCGAAGTGCCGGGCGCCATAGAGCTTGTCTGCTTGGGCCACGAGGTTGCGGTGAATCTGAATGATCTCGGCTGGAGGATCAACCTGTCCGGGCTCGTCTCCCATCACGTTGAGGGTCACGCGCGAGCGGCCGCCGGGGTCGAGATCGAACTTCCGCATGTGCTTGCCGGCGAACAGCGGAGAGTCGATCACTGTCTCCCAGTTCGTCGTTTTGAACTTCACCACACCGTTGGTGGTCGACGCCATCTCCAGCGCCGTCGCGTAGTCCCAGCCCTGCGGCAGTTTCAGGCTGACGTCAAAGTTGAGCTTCCGGGCATAGTGTCCGGCCGGATAGAGCGCCGCGATGTGCCAGTTCAGGCGCATCATCTCCTGCGTTATCATGATCGGTCCCTGTGCGGGTTCGATCGCGCTCAGGAACTGCGCCTCTATATTGATGGCCCTCACGCCCGCAGGAACATCAACGTGGAAAGCGTAGACGTCGCCCGTGTCGCGTCGCCAAGCCAGCGGCTTGCCGCCGGCCGTGATCTTCAGGCCCGAATAGTTGTAGATCGGCCCACGCGGCGCGTGGTTCCCCATGATCCATTCGGCGTACATCAGGGTCAGCGGACCCGACTTCGACACAGGGATAGTCTGGCGGATGTTGAAGATGCGTCGGTCGAGGTCGGTGGCGTCCACCTCCAGCGTCAAAGTTCCGGAATAAGCGACGTCTTTCGGAGCGGGCAGGGCAGGCGCCGCCGCGATGGCCTGAGGCGCAGATCGCATGCCTGCCTGCTGGGCTGTGGCGGGCGTAATGGCGAGTACAGCGACGATGAGCAGCAGAGAGGTGCGCTTCAAGGATATCTCCCCTTAAACAGGCTCGGACCCAGCGACTTTAGACCGCCATCTCCGTCCAAGACAACGCTGGCGAACCCTTGGAAACTCGTGCAGGTGTTTCCGACAACGCGCTGAGAGCGGGCGGGAGGAATGGATGGCGACTGTCGTGAAGGAAGGCGAAAAAAAGTCGCCGACTTCGATGCGCACGGTTGTGCTGGCGTCCTCAACGGGTACGGCTTTCGAATGGTATGACTTCTTCGTCTATGGCGCGGTGGCGCCGGTCATTGCTCGGAATTTCTTCTCGCAGCTCGACGAGACATCCGGCCTTCTGGCCTCGCTGGCCCTGTTCGCCACCGGCTTTCTATTCCGTCCGCTGGGCGCGCTGATTTTCGGCTGGCTGGGTGATCGCTTTGGGCGGAAGGGTGCCTTCCTCGCCACCGTCGTAATCATGGGCGGGGCCACCTTCGCCATTGGACTCCTACCGACCTATGCGCAGTCCGGCGGAATCGGCACTATTCTACTGATCATCGTCCGCATCCTGCAGGGCCTTGCCCTTGGCGGGGAGTATGGCGGCGCCGCGATCTATGTCGCCGAACACGCCTCCACCGAACGCCGGGGTCTTTCCACAGGCTGGATTCAGTCGTCGGCGGCGTTTGGCCTACTGGGCGCCCAGCTTGTCGTTCTCCTCACGCGTCTGCAGCTTGGCGAGGAAGCCTTCATCGCCTGGGGCTGGCGCGTTCCGTTCCTGCTCTCCATTGGTCTGTTGGCGGTATCCATCTGGATGCGTGCGAAGCTGCACGAAAGTCCCGAGTTCGAGCGCGCACGTGAGGAGAAGAAACTCAGCTCCGCGCCGTTCAAGGAGGTCTTCCTGAAATGGAAGAACCTCAAGATCGTGCTGATCGCGCTCTTCTCGATCACTGGCGCGCAGGGCGCCATCTGGTGGTGCACTTTCTCGTACTCGCAGGTCTTTCTCGAGACGACGATGAAGTTCGAACCGCTGCTGACCAACATGGTGCTCGGCGTCGCCACGCTGGCGTCGATCCCGCTCTACATTTTCTTTGCCTGGCTGTCGGACAAGATCGGACGCAAGCCTGTGATCGCGTTCGGCATCGGCCTCGCACTGGTCGCTGTTTTTCCGTCCTTCCAGATGATGGCCCGCGGCGCCAACCCCGCCCTCTTTGAGGCCGTCGAGAAGGCGCCTGTCAGCATCCATGCTGCGCCGCGTACATGCTCCTTCCAGTTCGATATTCTGGGCCGCGCTCGCTATGAAACTGCTTGCGATATCGCCCGCGCCGCGCTTACGCGCGTCGGCGTAGCTTACAAGACGGAACAGGCGGCGGAAGGAACGCCCACCACGGTTCATCTCGGCGGCGCGATCATCCCGATTGCAGACGGCAGCGGCCTGGCGTCGCCCGAACTCAAGCAGGCATCAGACAAGACCGGGACCGATATTTCCGCCGCGCTTCGGTCGGCCGGGTATCCCGCCACGGCCAGCGAAGGCGAGCCTAACTGGCTTCTCATCGCGCTTGGTCTCACCGCCATGGTGGTCGCCGCCACCGCGCTCTATGGTCCGCAGGCGGCAGCTCTCGTCGAGCTCTTCCCCACCAATGTACGCTACACGGCGCTGTCGGTGCCGTATCACGTCGGTGTCGGCTGGGTCGGTGGATTCATGCCCGTGACAGCCTTCGCCATCGCCGCCGCGACCGGGGATATCTTCTCGGGCCTCTGGTATCTGATCTTCTTTGCCGGAATCAGCTTCGCGTGCTGCATTTTCTTCCTGCCAGAGACGAGGGGCAGGCCGCTGTCTTAGCTCTTGGGAGGCGTTGCCAAGGGCAATCGTATCGTGGCGCTCAGCCCATGCGGCGACCGGTTCTCCAGAACCAGTATTCCGCCGTGCGCCTTTGCGATCGCGTCAACCAGCGTGATGCCAAGACCGGCGCCGCCCGTCCTGCGATTGCGCGAGGCGTCGCCGCGATAGAAGGGATCGGCAGCGGAAGCCAGCGACTCAGCTGACATGCCCGGCCCGTCATCCTCGACCCGCACGAGCACATCGCCGTTGGACCGCGTAACGCTCAGCCGCGCCCGTTCTCCATAAGAAACCGCATTGTCGATAAGGTTGCGCAACGCTCGCCGGAACAGCACAGGCCGGCAGGCCACCGGCGCCTTTTCGCATCCTGCCAGGGAAACTGGCGCACCCGTTTCGGCGTAGTCCTCGACTATGTCTTCAACGACGATCGCGACATCCATGGTTCGCACCGGCTCCTTGGAGCGGCCTTGCCGCGCCAGTTCCAGTATGTCTTCCAAAAGGTCGCTGGCTTCCTCGATCGTCTTGATCGCCTTCAGCCGCTCAGCCTCTGGCTCCATGCTTTCGATGCGGATGCGCAGGCTCGACAGCGGCGTGCGCAGGTCATGCCCCAGCGCGCCGAGCATCACATCCTTCTCGCCGAGCAGCTGGTTCACGCGCCTGCTCATGGCGTTGAATGCCTCCAGCGTCTGCCGCACATCGCCTGGCCCCTGGACGGTCACCTCCTGCGGTTGGCCCGCTGCGCCAATCATCTGCGCGGCCGCGGTCAGGTCGCGCAGCGGCCGCGCCACGCGGCTTGCAATCCAGAGCGCCGCCGCCAGAACGAACGCGAAAATGATGAAGGTGCTGGCCCCGAGCAGGAAAATCTCTCCACCAACCGGCTCAGGCGAAAACGTTACGCTGCTTAGCCAGCGCTGGTCGGTGAGCTGCGCTGTCAGAGCAATTTCACGTATTTCCCTTGGTAGGCGTGGGCCGTCGCCGTCAGGATATCCGGGGCCACGCCGGAGGTCAGTGTCGTTTGCCGCTTCGAGCAAGGGGGGGAAGACTGGCAACCTGCCTTCGCGTGAAGCATTGCGATCGTCGTCCTGGTCAGGCCGTTGGCGTTGTCCACCGCGCCTTTCTGGCCGCATGACGCTGCGCGTTGAGGCCCGCACGCTTGTCGGTTGGATGCCCGCATCCGCCAGCGCCGTGACCAGTCTTTGCTCAAGCTCCGCGTCTCGGGGCAGAGCGCGATTATCAATCGGATTTCCCGCTTGAACTTGATAGCGGCTTGGGCCACGGCGTGCGATTGGAGCAGGTCCGCTAGTTGGCGGCGGCGCCTCGAAAACATCACGCGCCACATCGACGAAACGAGCGATCGGCGGGCCGCTCTGTTCAATCAGCAGGGCGCGTTGGCGCTCGCCGATGAGCAGCACGAAGTTGACGATGCTCGCCACCAGCAACGCGCCGGCCATAACCAGCGCAAGTTGCCCGGCTAGACTGCGGGGGAGGAGCGATTTCAAAGCTTCCTCACGTCGCTGGCCAGGCTATAGCCGCCGCCCCAGACGGTCTTGATATACTTCGGGGTCTTGGGATCTTCTTCGATTTTGCGGCGAAGCCGGCTGATCTGATTGTCAATCGAGCGGTCGAACAGGTTTGCCTCCCGCCCCTGCGTGAGATCCAGAAGCTGATCCCGCGTCAGCACCAGCTTCGGCCGCTCGACCAGCACTAGCAGTAGCGCATACTCGCCGGACGACAGGGGAACAGTCAGGCCGTCAGGGCCGACCAGCTCACGCTCACCCGTTTTCAACACCCAATCTCCGAATGCATAGGCGACCGTTTCAGGCGAGACCTGTCTCGGCGGCAGACTGTTGGTGCGCCTGACAACCGCCTTCACGCGCGCCAACAGTTCGCGGGGGGAAAATGGCTTTACGACATAGTCGTCGGCGCCGACCTCGAGACCGAGGATGCGATCAAGTTCCTCCGCTCGCGCTGTCAGGAGAATGACGGGAAGGTTGCTGGTTGAGCGGATGTGCCGGCACAGGCTCAGCCCGTCCTCGCCCGGCATCATGATGTCCGAGATGACCAGGTCGAACGTGTGCGCCGTCAGAAGAGCCCGTGCCTCTGCGGCGTTGGAGGCCGCTTTCACGCGAAACTGGTTCTCCTCGAAATACTTGACGAGCGGCTCGCGGATCGAGGCCTCGTCTTCGACAATCAGGAGGGTTTCGCTCATCGGCGTTCAGTATCCCAATACAGCTGTAACCTGCTGCATCGGACCGATCCGATGCAACAGGCTACGACCATTCGCTGAAAGACTCTGCCGGGGATGGGAGAGCCTGGGTTGCAGCGGCTAGTTGCGACCCGGTCTCGACGCCTGGAGTTCGGCGATGGTGACCGTGCCGTCCTTGTTGGTGTCGGCGTTGACGAAGGCTGCCGCGCCCCGGGCGCTGAACTCGGCGAACGTCAGGTTGCCATTGCTGTCAGCATCCCACGGACCAGCGCGCTGCGGGCCTTTGGCGCCGTCCATCTTCGCGGGATGCGGACCGTGGCCACCGCGCATGTTGGGGCCTCCACGTCCGTCACGCATCGGCTTTGTCGCAGCAAATTCTGACTGGCTGATCTGGCCGTTCTTGTCGGCGTCGAGGGTAGTAAACCGCTCTTTGTTGATATCGGCGCGGCGGGCGTCAGCTTCAGCTTTCCAGGCCGCCTGGAACTCTTCGGGCGTTGCCGAGCCATCCTTGTTGGCGTCGATCTTGTCGAACCGGGTTTTCTGGGCGCTATCGAACTCGGCCTTTGTCAGCCTGCCGTCGGCATTGGCGTCGAACTGGAGAAGGCCGAAGCTTCCTTTGGGTCCACGGTCGCCGCCGCGGGGGCCATCCGGAGGCTGGGCCGACGCGACTCCTGCGACCAGCGCGAGCGTTGCTGCAGCGAACAAGCCAAACTTCATGGGGAGGTCTCCTTCAGGTGGGCGATCCATTCGTCGCCCTGTGGAAACAACCTTGTCGCCCAGTTGTCGCAGGACTGCGCCGATACGGACGGCATTTGTCGCAAACTGTCAGAACAACAGTCTCGATTGAGACTTATCGGAAGCCGAAAGTCGAGGCGAACCAGTTCGTGATGCCGGGAAGGGCGTCAACGAGCAGCACGATAAGGAAAAACGCGGCCACCGTGGCGGCAGCGGTGGCGAAGAGGCCGATCAACACGATTATCCCGTCCCGTTCGACCAGAGCCATGCCGAGGATTGCGCACGCCAGCGCGGGCGGAAAGTTGCCCCCCGGGGGGAGGGGAAGGATCAGGACGATGGCCATGAACAGGATGACTATGCCGATCAGCACCGTTGCGACCTTCCCAGTCAGGATAAGCAGACGCGGCCGGGCGAATTTCTCCATGAATTCAAGCTGCGGCTTGATCTTCTCAAACCCGGAAACGAGCGCTTTGCGGGAAAAACTGCGCTTTGACAGGAAGCGGGGAACCCAAAGCTCCTGTCGCCCGATCACCATCTGCAAGGACACGATCAGCAATGCGATGCCCACGACCGTCGGCACGCCCGGCGGCATGGGGATCACGGAGGGAATGGCGAATAGCAGCGTCTCCAGCCCAAAAGCCCGAGCGTCCAGCGTGTCGAGTATCTGGGCGATAGTCACGCGTTCGCTTTCGCCTCTGACCGCCGCCATCAGCAGATCGGACGTTCTCAACCCGGGATGGAACTGAGAGGCGGTTGTGGAGGAAATGTCGTTCAAACGGGCTCTATCCTACTAAAAATACGGCTCTTTCTCTACATATGGCGGCGTGTCCGGGTTCCCGACATTTTGGATGGCGCTTTTTCGCCTCAACTGGTAGCGCAAGGGCCGATTGGGCGAGTCCGGGACGGGATCACGCCGGTAACCGTTCAGGCAAGAGACGCTGATGTGGTGGGATAAACCAGGGGCCAAAAAGGCCAACCCCGAAGACAAACCGTTCCCGTTCATGAAGATCCGCTGGATCGGCTTCATCGTGACCGGTTTCATTTTTGTCGCGACAACCGTTTCACTCGCGACGCAAGGCCTCAACATGGGGCTGGATTTCACGGGCGGCGTCCAGATCGAGGCGACACGTTCGACGCCATTTGATGTTGGCGTGGTGCGAGACGAAGTATCCAAGGCCGGATTCGAGGAAAGCGTCGTCACGACCTCGAACGCTGGCAACACCGTCATCATCCGGCTTCCGGTTGAAACAGGCGCCGAGGAAGTTCCGGCCATCTCGCAGAAGATTACGCAGATTCTTGGTGAGGGCGTCTCGGTTCAGGTGCCTGCCGTGGTTGGCCCCAAGGTCTCCGGCGAACTGTTCATGAGCGGGGTGCTGGCCGCCGTTCTCGCCGTGCTCGCGATCGGCCTCTATGTCTGGTTCCGCTTCGAGCTCAAGTTCGGCACCGGCGCGTTCGTCACAACATTCCACGACGTCTACGCAGTCGTCGGACTTTTCTCGATCACCCAGCTGACCTTCGATCTGACCATCGTGGCGGGCGTTTTGACCGTGGCCGGCTATTCGATCAACGACACCGTGGTCGTCTATGACCGCATCCGCGAAATGCTCAAGAAGTACAAGAAGCTTCCCATTGCTCAGGTCATCGACATATCGATCACGTCGACGCTTTCCCGCACACTTATCACCTCGCTGGCGACCATGATCGCTGCCGGGTCGATGGTTTTCCTGGGCGGACCTGTCCTGTTCGGCTTCGCTGTGTCGATCGTGTTCGGCATTATCATCGGCACGTATTCATCCATCTTTGTCGCGGCGCCGATGCTGATGCACCTGCCCGGCCGTCTGCCCGGCGCCAAGTACACTGGCGCTGAAACGACTGCTAAAGCGGCATCCTAGGCTACATTTGGCCAGAAGCGCGAAGGGGCTGGCGTGGAGCGCCGGCCCCATTACTGTGCGTGGATCGGGCGATACCGTTCGGTAAGGGCGGGCCGTCATCGGGGCGGAGGGATACCAGATGGCCGTGATCGACGCGCCGCCTGACAGCCAGCGGCGCAAGGGACCTTTTTACACGCAGCTGTATTTCCAGGTTCTCTTCGCCATTTTCGCAGGCGGATTGATCGGCGCCTTCTTCCCGCTCTGGATTTCCGTGCCTGTGCTCGATGTAGCTACCAACCAACCGGTAATCGACCCCGTGACGCTGCAGCCCCTGATGCGCGAGGCGCCGATCGCGGAACATGGGTGGGTTCGTGAATACCTGAAGCCGTTGGGCGACCTGTTCATTAAGGTCGTGAAGATGATTATTGCTCCGGTCGTCTTCCTCACGATTGTCATCGGCATCGCCGGCATGCGGGACCTCGGCAAGTTGGGCCGGGTGGTGTTCAAGGCATTCGCCTACTTTCTGACTTTCTCGACCCTCGCGCTTGTAGTCGGACTGATCGTCGCCAACGTTTTCCAGCCCGGCGCAGGCATGAACATCGATCCGGCGAGGCTTGATCCAACGGCGGTCGAGCGCGTGCACGGCTATGAAGCGCAGTCGCATGATCTGACAATTCTCGGCTTCATCAGCGATATCATTCCGGGGACATTCGTAGGAGCGTTCACCGGCTCCAGCATCCTTCCGGTACTGTTCTTGGCCGTGGTCTTCGGCGTGTCTCTCGCATCAGTCGGCGAACGCGCTCAGCCGGCCGTCGATACGCTGATTGCCTTCTCAACGACGGTCTTCAAGATGGTCGCCATTCTCATGCGGGCCGCGCCCGTCGGCGCCTTTGGAGCGTTCGCCTTCATCATCGCAGACCAGGGCGTCGATGCGATCGTGGACCTTGCAAAGCTGATTGGCGCAGTCTGGCTGACGTCGCTGGTGTTCGTGCTGGTTATTCTAGGCGCGGCGGGAGTGTGGGCAGGATTCAACATTCTCCACCTCATCCGCTATCTGAGAGAGGAGCTGTTCCTTGTTCTGGGCACATCCTCGTCGGAATCCGCACTCCCGGCCCTGATGGAGAAGATGGAGCGGGCAGGGTGCGCGCGGCCTGTCGTCGGTCTGGTCGTTCCGACCGGCTATTCTTTCAATCTCGACGGCACGAACATCTACATGACGCTGGCTGCGTTGTTCATTGCGCAAGCCACGAACACGCACCTGGGGCTGAACGATCAGATCGTCCTGCTGCTGGTTGCGATGCTCAGCTCTAAGGGCGCGGCGGGCGTGACGGGCGCTGGGTTCATTACGCTCGCAGCGACGCTGGCGGTGTTTCCCTCGATCCCGATTGCCGGCATGGCGATCATTCTTGGCGTAGACCGCTTCCTCTCGGAATGTCGCGCGCTGACCAACTTCGTCGGCAACGCCGTCGCGACGATCGTTGTCAGCCGGTGGGAAGGAGCACTTGATCAGGATCGCCTGCGCGCCGCTATGCGCGGAGAAGCGCCACCACTCGCCGCCGGACCGACCGAGCAAGATCCGGACTAGTCAAACAGATGGGCCGCCAGCCGAGCGCCAGTTTCGCGGGTTTCGCCCTCTGTCCGAGCGAACTCCGCGGCGAAGAGCGAAACCCTGGTCCACCGCGACAACTCATAGATGAAGGGAGCCGCTGGAGAGGCTTGCGCGGATGGTTCTGTCACAACGATCGCCTTAGGCGCCAGGCCACGTCGGGACAGCACATCCACTGCCGTCAGTGTATGACTGACGGCGCCCAGGTAGCTGTAGGCGAGCAGGACGATGGGCAGGCCAAGATCTGCAGCGAGATCGATATTGGTGTGCGTGTCCGTGAGCGGAGACATTACGCCACCTGCGCCTTCCACAAGCGCCGGGCCATCGTGCGCCGCCAGGCGCGTGCGGAGAAAGGCAAGCATGTCGCGATAGTCGAGCTCCACGCCCTCGCGCCGCGCAGCGACGTTTGGCGCCAGCGGCTCGACGAAGGACTTCCAGCAAATTTCTGCAACCGTCGCCGGGGTCACTCGCCGGCCCGTCGCTAGCAAGAGCCGGCCGGCATCTGAAGCTTCCAGCCGGTCCGGCGTATAACCGGACATCAGAGGCTTCAGGGCGAGGGCAGTGCGTCCCTGCGCGACAAGCTCACGCAACGCCGCGGCACACACATATGTCTTGCCGCAATCCGTTCCTATCGCCGTGACGAAGACAGCCTTCATTTGCCGATCCCGGCTTCAGCAAGCGTTTCGAGTACCAGCTTCGAGAGACGGCGGATATCCTCTTCCTTGTGCCGCGCGGAGAAGGTGAAACGCAGGCGCGCTGTCCCTTCTGGAACAGTGGGCGGCCGAATAGCGGTCACCAGAAAGCCTTGCTGCGCCAAAGTCGTGGAAGCGCGCATCGCAACTTCCGCTTCGCCATAGAGAACCGGCACGATGGCGCTCTGCACGTTGTCCTGGCCGATAAGCGATCCAAACAACCTCGCATTCGCCAGAGACCTGCGCCCAAGCTCTGGCTCGCTCTCCATGAGAGTCAAGGCGGCGAGCGCCGCGGCGAGCACGCCCGGCGGCAACCCCGTCGCATAAACGAACGTCCGGGCGCGACTGATCAGCAGATCAATGAAATTAGTTGGACCAGCGATATAGCCGCCATAGGCGCCGGCCGCCTTGGACAAGGTTCCGAGCTGGAGCGGGGCGGGGTTGTTCTGCGCTACGATACCGAGGCCGTGCGCGTCATCCGTCATCATCCACGCGCCAGTTTCGCGCGCGGCGGTCGCGAGTTCATCAAGCGGCGCGAGGTCTCCATCCATCGAGAATACAGTTTCTGTTAGAAGCAGCGCGTGCGATGTCGCATCGCGCTCCTGCAGATACTGGGAGGCAGATGCGACGTCGTTGTGCGAGAACGACTGTATGCGCGCGCCGGAGAGCCGCGCGCCTGCGTGCATCGAGGCGTGACACAGCTCATCCATCACGATGAGATCGCCGGCTCCGACCAGAGCGGGTATGGCGCCTGCGTTCGCGAGATAGCCCGAACCAAACACGCGAGCGGCAGGCAAACCCTTCATCCGGGCGAGCTTCGCTTCAAGCGTCTCGTTGAGTGGATTGTCCCCAGTCACCAGGCGAGAGGCGCCGGAACCCGCGCCATATTGCAGCGTCGCCTGGATGGCTGCGTCTATCACTTTGGGATGTAAACTCAGGCCCAGATAGTCATTGTCGCTGAACGAGATCATCGACTGGCCTGCGCGAATGACACGCCCATCGACCAGCCTGTCAGTCGGCGACAGGAAACGCCGCAATCCGCGATCCTGCAGCCGGCTGAGCCGGGCCGCTGAAATCGCGTCAATATCCAGGAAATCCTTGGAGTTCATCACCGACATTCCCTTTGGTCTTGAAAAGCCCTATCCGCACCCGCGGCAGGCTTCAATGCGGCCTGGAATGGATAGGCGATGACTGACCCAGCCTGGCTCGAAGAAGGCCTAGACCACATCTGGCTTCCCTACGCCCAGATGAAGACCGCCCCGCGCCCTGTACCAGTCAAATCAACCCACGGAACGCGGATCATCTTGCACGACGGTCGCGAGCTGATCGACGGCATCGGTAGCTGGTGGACAGCCGTTCACGGCTACAATCATCCCTATCTGCTTGAGGCCATGGGCCACCAGCTGGCGCTGATGCCTCATGTCATGCTGGGCGGCCTGGCGCATGAACAGGCGTACACGCTCGCCACGCGGCTTGCAGGCCTCGCGCCCGGCGATCTTTCGAAGGTGTTCTTCTGCGAGTCGGGCTCGGTCGCGGTCGAGGTCGCACTCAAGATCGCCGTGCAGTACTGGCGCAATACGACCGGGCAGGTTCGGCCGAAGTTTCTTGCGTTTCGCGGCGGGTATCACGGCGACACTTTCGCCACGATGTCGGTATGCGATCCTGACGACAGCATGCATTCGCTTTTCGGTCCGGCGCTTCCAAGTCAGTACATAGCGGACCTTCCGACAGATGAAGCACGAACCGAAACGCTCGAACGTCTTCTCTCCACGCACAGCGACATCGCGGCCGTCATTGTCGAACCCTTGCTGCAAGGCGCCGCGGGCATGCGGATGCATGACATCGTGACGCTGAAGCGAATTCGCGAGGCGTGCGACCGGCATGGGTTGCCGCTGATCTTCGATGAAATCTTCACCGGTTTTGGTAGGCTCGGCGGCATGTTTGCTGCGACGGTTTCGGGGGTCACGCCTGATATCATGACGCTCGGCAAGGCGCTCACGGGAGGCGTCTCGCCGCTGGCCGCGACGATCGCCAGCCGGAGCATCTATGAGGCGTTCCATTCTGATGATTCAACCAAGGCGCTCATGCATGGCCCCACCTATACAGGTCACGCTCTTGGCTGCGCCGTCGCCAACGCCTCGCTGGATCTCTTCGAGCGCGAGCCTCGGCTTGATCAGGTCGCCGCAATCGATGCGCACCTCAGCCAGGCATTCGCACCGTTGCGAGCGCTCCCTCAGGTGGCGGATGTCCGCATCCGTGGCTCTGTTGGCGCCGTCGAGATGCGCGGGGCGTTCGACGTCCAGGGCATGAGGCGACGTTTCATTCAGGAGGGCGTTTTCATTCGCCCCATCGGCAAAACCGTCTATCTGGCGCCAGCTTACACGATCGCCCCGGCCGATCTTTCCACACTGACCAAGGCCATCGTCGACATGGTTACAGAGCAAAAAAGCCGCTAACCCAGCGACATCTTGTGTCTGACGCGCCACAAGCCTCATGGAAATGTCACATACGCAGGCCCACGGACGGCCAAAGGGATCGAAGTTCAGAAATTTTCCGTGCCAGATTTGCGGGCCGGAGTCAGGACCAGCGAACAAGTTGGCATTCTGAAGTCAGACAAGAATCCAACACGGACGATCATTGCGTCGGATTCTAGAAGACGATCGGGATGAGCGTTTGGGACTGACGAACGGGCGGCTTCGGCCGCCCATTTCTTTTTCTACCCATCAAAGAGCACGGCATGGATTTCGCTACCTCTTGTCGGTCGCTCTCATGCGCACGTGAACCGCGGCGCGCGTCGATCGCGAAAGGCAGCGCGTCCTTCGCGAAAGTCGGCGCTGTCGAAGCAGCGGTCAATTGCCCCTTGGGCGTCTTCGTTCAGCGATGGGTCGTCAGCCGCGCGACTCGCCAACTTTGCCGCCGCCACCGAGAGCGGAGCAGTCGTTGAAATCAACGCCACCATGTCGCGAACAGTTTGCTCGAGCTCTCGCGCCGCCACAATGCGATTGACGAAGCGAGCCTGTAGCGCCTCCTGCGCCGTGAACTGACGTGCCGTCGCCAGCATCTCCATCGCAATCCCGCGCCCGACAATCGCTTGCAGCCTTGCGAGATTGTCGATCTCGTAGCCGAGGCCAAGCTTTCCGGCCGGCACGGCAAAACGCGCGTTATCCGAACATATCCGAATATCGCACGCGCTTGCGATCACCATCCCGCCGCCAATACAGAAGCCATTGATCATCGCAATCACCGGAAGACCTACTTCGACAAGCGTCGTGGTCGCCGCCGTGACCGCTTGCGTGAATGTCCGGTTGCGGGCGGAATCGTTCCGCTCGGTCTCGAACTCCGCTATGTCCGCGCCGGAGACGAACGCCCGGTGGCCGGCGCCGCGGACGACAATACCTCTGACGCTGCTTTCGCCGGCGAGGCTGGCCACGGCGGCGGGCAGGGCGTCCCACATGTCGCGCCGGACCGCGTTCAGCCGTTCAGGCTGTTTGAATGTGATCCAGCCAATAGGGCCATCCAGAGCCGTAATCAGACGTCCGCCAGCGAATTCCATGGGTTTATCACTCCAGTTGACCGCGTTGACCCGCTGCGCCAAGGCCGTTACCAAATCTGTTCAGCGCTAGGCCCTTTGCCGCTGATGAGGCAAGGGCCGGGTGAGCGGGCAGCTAAAAGCCGGCGATGAGCGATAGCTGCCAAGTCGCCCGTGAACGGACGGCGGGCGGTGCGATTGTCCGCCGGAGACAACGAAGTGACTGAACCAGTGTTTTTGTACGATCTTTCGAATGAAGCTCTCGTGCTCGGCCTCCGGATTCCCGGGGAGTCGCCATGACAGAGCGGCCGCTGCCCCCCGGACTGACAGGCGACCTAGATGTCGTGGCGTTTGCCGAAGCAGAACTGGCGGCTGGTCGGCCTGCCGCGCTGATTACGATCGTCGGTCTGGATGGTCCGTTCTCGCGGCCTCTTGGCGCCCAGCTGGCCGTGGGCGGGGACAAACGTTTCGCCGGCAGCATATCTGGCGGGTGTCTCGAGCAGGCGCTGACCGAAGAAGCCCAGATCACCATGAGGGAAGGCACAAACCGCACGCTTCGCTACGGCACGGGTTCGCCATACCTGGATGTGCGCTTGCCGTGCGGCGGCGGCATTGATCTCTATGTCGACGTGAATGTCGATCGTGCCGTGCTGCAACACGCGATTGCGCTTGGCCGCGCACGTCGTAGCTTCTCGATGTTGTTCGATCCCGCATCACAACGTTCGTCGTTGCGGATCAAGGAACAACAGGTCGAAGCCAAGCCCGGCGAGTTCGTGCGACGCTTCGATCCAAAACTCCGGATCGTGCTGGCGGGGCGTGGATGGGAGATCGTGGCGATGAGCCAGCTTGCCCAAACGACCGACGTTGAACTCGTCGTCGCGAGCCAGGAGGCTGCGACGCTTGAGTTCTGTCAACCTTACGCCGATCAGCTGATTCAGCTAACAGTGCCGAAGGCTTGGCCCGATCTGCCGCTTGATGAACACACGGCGGTGGCGTGCCTGTTTCACGAACACGAATGGGAAGCCCAGCTCCTGCTTAGCGCGCTGCGCAGCCCGGCCTTCTATGTCGGCGCGCTTGGCTCACGTCAGACGCAGCAGCGGCGCGTGGAAGTCCTTGAAGCGTTCGGCGCGACCGCGCAGGAGATCGGCCGGCTGAAGGGGCCGATTGGTTTGTTCGCATCGCAAGACCCACGTTCGCTCGCCGTGTCCGCGCTGGCCGAAATCGTCAAGGTGCGCAACGAGACTCAGGTTCGCGGGGGCGCAGGGTGAGCGTTCCGATGAACCGTACCGTGATCGTGATGCTGGCGTCTGGCCTGTCGCGCCGTTACGGCCGCCGCGACAAGATGCTGGCCGATCTGGGCGGCAGGCCCTTGATCGAGCACGCCGCCAGCATGATCTCCGAAGTCCATCCGCTGGCGCGCGTGGCTGTGTGTCCTTCGGATCGTCCCACGATTGGCGAGTGGCTGATCAATCGCTTTGTCATCGCCATCAACAAGAAGCCGAAGCTGGGCCTGGGCCATTCGATCGCCGTTGGCGTCAATGTCGCGCTGCAGTTCAAGCCCGATGCCATCCTGATGGTCATGGGCGACATGCCGTTCGTCGAGTCGTGGATTCTCGAAGGCGTCATGGAGCGCATGACCGAAGGCGTCGACATAGTCCATTCCGGCGGCGCAGATGGTGTGCGGCCTCCGACCGCGTTCGGGCCGGCGACGTTCGACCAGCTCGCTGCGCTTGATGGAGACGACGGCGCCAAGCGGATCATTGGGCAGGGTCGGTTCAACGTTGTCGGCTTTGGGGCACCCGCGCCGCTGCTGCTCGACATCGACACGAAGGAAGAGCTCGCCCTAGCTCAGCGCCAGCTCGCAATCCGCAAGCGTTATGCGAACTCGGCTTCGAATCCGATCGAGCTCCAGTCGCTTGCGATCCCGCAAACGGCAGAGCAGCCGATCGAGCAGAGTCTTACTCCGTCGCAGTCTGTGAACGAACCGGAGATCGAGCCTGTCAATATCGGCCGACCATCACCCCACGAGGCGGGCGGCGTCCTCAGCTTTGGCGGCGCCCGAAGGCGGCGCTAGGCGCGCTCGCTCTTCTTCACATCGACCCAGAGCGCTTCCTGTTCGTCCAGCTTGAGGCTGGCGAAGTCCTGCCCGCGCGAACGCGCCAATGCTTCCATACCCGAAAAACGTTTCACGAACTTTGCGTTAGCGTTGCGAAGTGCTTCTTCCGGGTCGACCGATAGCTTGCGGCACAGATTGGCGACGACGAACAGCATATCGCCCAGCTCCTCGGCGATATGGGCCTGATCCTTCACCGGAGCGGCAATCGCTTCCTCCAGCTCACTGATCTCTTCCTGCAGCTTCTCCAGAACCGGCTCCGGCGACGGCCAGTCGAACCCAACCCGTCCGGCTCGCTTGGTCAGCTTCTCAGCCCGCATCAGCGCGGGCAGCGCTAGCGCAACGCCGTCCAGAGCGCTGACAGGACCCTCCTTGGCCTTCTTCGCCCGCTCGGCCGCTTTCATGACCTCCCAGGCACCGGTCTGGGCGTCCACGTTGTGGATAACCTTGTCTCCGAACACGTGCGGATGCCGGTCGACCATCTTGTCGACCAGCGACTGCACAACGTCGTTGATACCGAAGTGTCCAGCTTCCTCCGCCATCCGGGCGTGGAACACCGACTGGAACAGCAGATCGCCCAGCTCGCTCTTGAGCTCGCTCATGTCGCCTTTGTGGATCGCGTCGGTGACCTCGTAGGCTTCCTCGATCGTATACGGCGCGATCGTGTCGAACGTCTGCTCGATGTCCCAAGGGCATCCCGTCCCCGGCGTTCGCAACCGAGCCATTAACGTCACCAGATCGCGCCACGGGTCGCCACTGGAGGGGAGGGAGCGGTCCCCGCCCGGGCCAGCGCCAAGCTCGGATTTCTTTGTGGCCGGATCAGGCATCGCGCACATCCCCATATAGGCAAGTCGCATAATCAACATTATGGGCAATCGGACCCGTACCGAAATCAGGCATTTGGCGTGATTTCCAGCTCCAGCCCGTCATAGGCGGGCTTGACGCCCGCAGGCAGCCCCGCCTTGAGCTTCTCGTAGTCCAGATCGGCGTGGAGGTTCGTCAGGAACGACCGGCGTGGCCTCAATCGTTCGATCCAGGCCAAGGCTTGGGAGACCGTCGCATGCGTCGGATGCGCCGTGTAGCGCAGCGCATCGACCACTAGGATGTCGAGCCCGCCAAGCCGCTTCAGCGTTTCCTCAGGCAACCGGACAACATCGTTGCAATAGGCAAAGGTTCCGATCCGGAAGCCCAGCGAGGGGATCCCGCCATGGTCCTGAGCTAGAGCTAGGATATCCACCGGCCCGCCCCGGCCTTCGATGCGAACCGCCTGCCCGGCTTCCAGGTCGAGGCGCTTGTCCAGGATGGCGGGATAATCTCCGGAGCCTTCGAAGCAGTACGCAAAGCGCCGGCCGAGAGTGCCAGCTGTCGCCTGGTCCATGTGTACTGGGATCCGCCTGCGATGACGAATGACAAGCGCACGGAGATCGTCGATCCCGTGGCACTGGTCTGCATGCTCGTGGGTCATCAGAACGGCGTCGAGCCGGTCAATCCGGGCCGCCAGCAGCTGTTCACGCATGTCCGGCGAGGTGTCGACCAGGATCAGGGTCGGTTCAGCGGCGCGTGGCGCCCAGAACCGGATCAGGATCGAGCAACGGGATCGTCGGTTGCGCGGCTCTGCCGGGTCACAGACGCCCCAGTCATTCCCGATCCTCGGAACGCCGCCGGAAGACCCGCAGCCGAGGATGCGGACCTCCAACCTGCCCCTTGCCGCACCCAAGCTCATCGGCTCGCCCGCCGGAACAGGTTGACGGCGTTCGCTGTCGTCAAGCGGGCTGCTTCCTCGAAACTCATCCCACGATGATCGGCGAACGCGCGGCAGACGTCCGCCAGATACGCTGGCTCATTCCGGCGTCCGCGATACGGCACAGGCGCAAGATACGGACAGTCGGTCTCGAGAATGATTCGCTCCAGTGGCACCTTGGCCATCACGTTGCGCACATCCGTGGCGCGCCTGAACGACAGGATGCCGGAAACGGAAAAGCTGGCTCCAAGATCGAGCGCCCGTTGCGCCAGCCGCGCCCCGCTCGTGTAGCAGTGCATCAGAATGCGGAAGGGGCCGCGCCTGAATTCGCGCTCAAGAATGTCACCGGTTAAGTCATCCGCCTCACGCGTGTGCACGACGAGGAGCAGGCCCGTCTCGCGAGCGGCGTGGATGTGCTCGACAAAGCTGCGCTCTTGCAGGGCGATCGCGCTATAGCCGTAGTGCTGATCGAGTCCCGTCTCGCCGATGCCCACAACCTTGGCATCGCGCGCCTCCTCGACCAGCGTCTTCGCTTCGAGCGACCAATAGTCCTTTGCGTAGTGCGGATGGACGCCGACGGTGCACGTGATGTCGTCATTGGCGTCCGCGATGGCCTTGAGCGCCGGATAGCGATCGAGGCGATCGCAGATTGTCACGAACCGCGTAACGCCAGCCGCGCGTGCTCGCGCCAGCACGTCCGGCAGGTCGGCGTCGAATTGCTCCGCATGCAGATTGACGTGCGTGTCGAACAACATCGTTAAGCGCCCGGCACGAGGCGTGACACGCGCGAGAGCGCAGCGGCGATAGTTTGGGCGCGATCCTGATTGAGGGCCGTTGCCTCTGAGCCAATGCGCATGACGTCAAGCGCGGCGGCCGCCCAGTCGCCGGCCAGAGCGGGATCGCTTTCACGCACGGCGCGCTTCTGCAGGCTCAAGCGCAACGCCTCCATCGCAACAACCATCGCCGTTTCGCTTTTCGATGCTTGCGACAAAGCGTTATGAAGGACGCGCGCATCCGGATTCGCCAGATTGCGAATGGCGTCGGAGATTGCGCCCATGGCCGCGATGGCGTCAGAGCTTTCGAGCTCGATAGCGCGACCTGGGCGACCTGGCGCAATGCGCGCGATTTCATCCACACGCGCTGCTGTAACGCCAACCTGCGCAAGCGCAGAAAGCGTTTCATGCTCGTTGAGCGCGCCACACCGCAGAACCCGACAACGGCTCCGCACCGTCGGTAGCAGCAATTGCTCGCCATGCGAGACCAGAAATAGGATCGCCCGGTTTGGCGGCTCTTCCAGAGTCTTAAGAATAGCGTTCTGGCCATGGCGGTTCATCTCATCGACTGCATCGATAATCGCAATCCGCCAACCGCCCATCGCAGGTCGCATCGAGAAAAATCCCGAAAGCTCGCGGACGCTGTCTACCGGCACCTCCGATTTCTGCTTGCCTTTGTCGTCGATGGGACGCCGCACGATGCGAAGGTCTGGATGGCTTCCAGCAACGACCAGGCGTCCGACGGTAGAGTCGGCATTCGCCGAAAACCGGCCGTCGCCATTGCCGAGCAGATGCATCGCGAACTGCAGCGCCAATCGCGCCTTGCCTACGCCGCGCGGGCCACGCAGCAGCCAACCGTGATGTAGCTTCCCGGAGTTGACCGCTGACAAGAATTCGTGCTTCGCCGTCCCATGTCCGATGACGTGACCGAGTTCGCTTGCAGAGACCTCCATCAGCGGCCTCCGCCAAAGCGTTCGTCGATTACCGCCATCGCCGCCTTCGCCAATGCATCGGGCGCTGCTGAAGCATCGAGCACGACACAGCGCTGTGGGTTGGCTCTTGCGATCGCGAGAAATGCCTGGTGGACATCTTCATGATACTTTTGCGCACGCGCCTCGATTGCGTCCTTGTCGTTGGCGCGCACCGCCATGCGATGCCGTGCGGCGGACAGTGGCAGGTCGAGGACCAGCGTCAAATCGGGCGTCGTTTCGCCGACGCAGATCTTGTCCAGCGTCTCGATATGCTCGCCGGGGACATGGCCAGCGGCGGCCTGGTAGGCCCGCGTTGAATCCGAAAACCTGTCGCAAATCACCCAGCTGCCAGCATTCAATGACGGGCGGATCAGATTGTCGAGATGATTGGTGCGAGCGGCATAGAACAACAGGGTTTCCGCCAGAGGCTCCCAACCGGCGACGTTGGGAGGCGGCGAAAGTATCAAGCGCCGTATCGCTTCAGCGCCGGACGTGCCGCCAGGCTCCCGCGTTCGCACCACTCTTAGCCCGCGAGCGACAAGGCGTGCTTCCAGGGCCGACGCCAGCGTGGATTTCCCTACGCCCTCGCCTCCTTCCAGCGTGATGAACCGGCCTTTTCCCGCCAACCGCTATTCGCCCTTCAGCCCCGCCATCGCCTTGCCGAATAGTCCCAGTTCGTTGACTGCCTTGCCGGCAGCCACCGGGATCTTCTTGTCCGGCGTACCCGGCGCAGAGATGACCAGCTCGCCGACAACATCGCCTTCCTTCACCGGCGCCATCAGCGGCGTTTTGTAAACCACGGTTCCTTTGATCTTCGGCAGAGCATCCATATGCAGGCCCGTGGCGTAGCTCTCGGTCGCAATCAGCGAGACCTTCTCTTGCTCGCCATGCCAGACATCAGCGACGCCGACTTCCGCGCCCTTATTGACCAGCGTCGAGGCCGTGAAGTCAAGGAACGCCGAGCGCATCACGCGCGGTCCTTCCTGCTTGCGCTCCGTCTCGCTGGCGAGGCCATTAAGCACAATGATGCGCCGCTTGCCTTCGCGAACGGCCGAACCAACCAGACCATAGCCCGACACCGAAAGGTGCCCCGTCTTCACCCCATCCGCGCCGTCGAGCTCGCGCAGCAGTGGGTTTCGGTTGTACTGCCGCGTCTTGTTGAACGTGAATTCCGGCTCGCGGAACATTGGATAGTATTCTGGGAAGTCCTTGATGATCCGGAACGCGATCAGCGCGATGTCATGCGCGCTCATCCTGTGCCGCGGATCATCCAACCCCGTCGCGTTCGCAAATGTGGAGCTGTTCATGCCCAGCTCTTTCGCCCGCGCCGTCGCCGCGCGCGCATAAGCCTCTTCGCTGCCGAACAGGCCTTCCGCCAGCACGATGCATGCGTCGTTGCCCGAAACAATGATCGCGCCCTTGAGCAGGTCTGACACCGAGACCCTTGAGTTGAGCGGCAGGAACATGGTCGAGCCATCCGTCCCAGCGCCGCCAGTGCGCCATGCGTGCTCGCTGACCGTGAATTCGTCCGTCATCGTCAGGCGGCCAGCCTTCAGACGTTCGAACGTCATGTAATAGAGCATCAGCTTAGACATCGACGCCGGGATCATCGGTTCGTCGCCGTGCTTGGAGTAGAGGGGGATGCCGGCGTCCCCATCCATGATGAAGGCGTAGCTCGCGCTGGTGTTGAGCGGATCCGCCGCCAGCTGCGCCGTCGGATCGGGCGCAGGCACGGGGGCCGGCGCAGGCGGTTGCGCCACGGCTGACGAAGCCACAAGAGCTGCTGCAAGCAGAGTTCCGACAATGAAGCGCATGAGCGCAGACTCCCTCGAAAATCCGCCCACATGAAGGCGCTTCGGCCCCCCCCGTCAACCGCCTGTCACTAGCCTTATGGCCAGGTTGAGACGAGACAGCCGTCTTCCCTGCCCGCTGCCCTGCCCTGCCCGCCGGTCCACGTCACCGTTTTAGTTGAGTGCGGCCATCACAAGGGTCTTGGTTCCCGCGACGCCTAGCCTTCCCTGGGCCGCTTCGGCGGCGGCGCGTGATTCCCACGGGCCAACCATCACGCGATAGAATTCCGAGCCATTGAGCGTAACGCCTTTGATTGAAACAGCCACCGTCTGGCGAAGCTGATCGCGCAGCTTGTTGGCGTTGCCGAGGTCCGCAAAAGAGCCGGCCTGCAGGAAGAAACCCTTGGCTTCGGCAGGCAATGGAACCGGTGTCGGCCAAGCAGCGACAGGCGCCAGGGGCTCGGCCCGAACCGTGAGTTTCTGTACGACAGGCTGCACGGGCGCAGCGTTGGCCGCAGCGGGGGCAGGTCCAACATACTGGACGCGAACCTTGGCCGTTCCCTTGCCGTGCAGGTCGAGCGCCGCGCCAGCGGCCTTCGACAGATCAATGATGCGATCATCGACGAAAGGACCACGATCATTCAGTCGAACGACGACTGTCTTGTTGTTCTCGAGGTTGGTCACGCGCACCAGCGAAGGGATCGGCAGGGTCGGGTGAGCCGCCGTCATCGCCATTTGATCGAAGACCTCGCCCGAAGCCGAATCCTTGCCGTGGAAAGTGGGTCCATACCAGGAAGCGATGCCCACTTCGTCATAGTTCGGTTCGTACGCCGGCACATACCACTTGCCCGCGACCTGATACGGAGGGCCTGCATAGGGTTCCACAATATCGCCGGCTGGCGCGGCCGACACGAGCGCCCGCGCAGCTTCACTGCGCGAAACCGAAGACATCGGCGCCGGGCCAAAGCTGGCTTTCACGGCGCCTGGCTGAAGGTCAAACGCTTCGCTCCAGATCGGGGAAGTTTCGATAGTCGGGATCCGGGGATTCGGAGCCACCGCGATCGGCGTTCCCTCGGAACGGGACTCTATCCGGACAGTCGGCGATGCCGCCGGAGAAGGTGACTTGTAGACGATCGGAGCGGGGGTTTGCGCCCACGACTGCTCGGCGGCGCCAACGGTGAATACCGCCGCCAGAATCGCCGCACCGGTAACCAACCGCGCGCTGATTTCAGCGCGCGCCTTGCTGACGCCTGCCATCACCACAGCCCTCTTACTGAGATCGAACCGCGGCTGTCCCCGTGGCCCGAGCCGCTCTTCTGGCGGCGTGTTTTGGGACCTTAGCGGGCGCGTCTTTCGGTTCGAAAACCAGGATCGATCGAATTTTGATCAATGTCGATCGACCGGACGCGATGGTTACTGGCGCTCGCCGGATTGGCGAGGAATCCACGCGAAAAACCCGCTATTCCTTCGCAATCGCGCGCTGGGAGGCCTCTTCCGGGCATGCGGCGGCATGGCCCGCATAAACCATTTTTCTTTGCAGCAGACCGCGAATAGATGGTGCCGCGGGAAAGGTGGCCGAGTGGTTTAAGGCACCGGTCTTGAAAACCGGCGTGGGGGAAACTCCACCGTGGGTTCGAATCCCACCCTTTCCGCCAAGAGGCATCCTAATACATTGAAAATAGACCATAAAAAAATGGCATACGCCAAGCTTTTTTCTTCAACCCACATGCCAACCCACAGGGCTGCCGAGATGAGGTTGGCTTGCATGAGGCGAGCTGAGACGTGCTCGGCCCGCTGGGTGTTCGTGGCCGCAACTCGGACAACCGCTTGATCAGGGAAAAACTCGGCTGGGCGCCGAGCGAGCCGCTCCGCAAGGGCCTTGAAAAAACCTATGCGTGGATCGAGCACGAGATCAGCCACAAGGCTGCCTGAGTACGGCGGCCCCTGGCGATCGCCTGCGCAAGATCATCGCGGCGTCGACGACTGTTTCCTCCGCTCGGTAGATGCCTGTCCAGGCGATAGCGACGACGGGAACATCCAGGCCTTCTCGTTGAGCCCCGTCCCGTGAACGGGCGCATTCAGCGCCGGCCAGACATACTCCGCGCGCAGTCCCTGAAAATGCAGCCGGCCCCAGACGCTTGCGATGGCTGCTGTGCAGAGCCGTCCTGAAATACGACATGCAGGCTATCACCATGAGGATCAACAACGGCTGAAAGGCTGGACCTTCCGCTTCATTTTTGCTGTTCAATGATGTGGGCTGAAATGGCGTGAAATTCGGCCGGAACCGAAACCCCTTCCACCACCTTACGCCCTTCGGGCTTTGTGCGGCAGGCCACACGAAATGTGGAGTGACATGCGAAGCCTTGGCGCAAGTAGACCGTTGCAATGAAGCGCTTTCTGACACGATAAACTGGCCTCAACGGAGTGCGGGCGATGTGGTTCGAGAACGTCGGGACATTCATCGAATTCGGATTCCAACACATCCTCCCCCATGGGCTGGATCACGGCCTGTTCGTGGTCGCGCTTTATCTCAACGCAAGAAACTGGGGCTCCCTGTTCCTTCAGGTCACGACCTTCACCCTTGCTCACACAATCACGCTGGGCCTCACCTCGACCGGCCTCGTCCAGAGCCCCGGCGAAATCATCGAGCCCCTGATTGCCATCTCGATCGTCATCCTGGCGATAGAGGCCATCATCTTCAAGAAAACCAATATCTGGCGCCTGCCGGTGATTTTCGCGTTCGGCCTGCTGCATGGGCTGGGCTTCGGCTCGGTGATGAAGGTCTATCTGGAGAACGCAGACCTCTCCGCCGGCCTTATCGGCATCACCGTCGGCGTCGAACTCGGCCACCTGTCTGTGCTGATCGCAACCGGCATTGTCGCCCTAGCCGTACAACTGGCGTTCAAGACCGCCAACCGCCCTAACCTCTACCGCCCCGCCTTCGTCATCCCGCTCGCAGGCGCGATCGCTCTAGTCGGCCTGTTCTGGACGCTGCAACGGGCGGGGCTGATCCGTGAGTAACAGAGTGGTGCCCAGGGCCGGAATCGAACCAGCGACACGCGGATTTTCAATCCGCTGCTCTACCAACTGAGCTACCTGGGCTTACCGCCTGCGCGATTAAGGCGCGATGTATAGGGAAACCATTATTCCCTGTCCATGCCCTTGTCCGGGCTTCTCAAACCGCTGCTTTCACTGGATTCGCCACCGCCGGAAGGGCGTGCCTCGTCCTCCTCGCCCGCCGGAGCGCCGGGGATGGCGTAGGTTCCCTTGAGCCAGCGCGACAGGTCGACATCGGCGCAGCGGCGGGAGCAGAAAGGTGTGAATTTAGGGTCAGTTGGCTTGGAGCAGATCGGGCAGGCCATCAGACACTCCACACTTCAGGTTTGCCCGGCGGGCGGGTCTCCGCCTCTGTCGACCAGCGCGCGCCTATGCGGCCGGCCAGCTGAACCTTAAGACCAAGCGTCTCCGCTTCGAGCCATCTGGCCGCATCGGCCGACACGCGGGCGCAAATCCGGGCAGCCCGGGCGTTCATGCCGGCAGTCTCGATCTCACGCAACGCATCGAGCGCCTCGCGTTCGGCCGGAAGTATCGCGACAGCGTCCTCCACAGGCCGGCTGCGGCGTGCAATCGCTGCCTCGCACACGCCCAACGGCGACATCTCCGGCACTTTGCTCGCCCGGCCAAGCAAGGCGGCAAGCGTTTCCCGAAAAGCTGCGATCACCGCGCGTTGGTTCGGCGGCGATTCCATGCCCACGAAGTCGACAATGATCAGCCCGCCAACACCCCTCAGAGCAATCTGGCGCGCAGTTTCCCGGGCTGCGGTCAAATTGAGAGCGAGCGCGAACGCTTCGGCATCGCTCCCGCCCGATCGGCTTCCACCGTCAACATCGATCGCGGTCAGCCCCCGCGTGGCGTCTATCGCAATATCGCCACCACCCACCAGCGGATGAAGGCGTTGGCCAGCCTCCTCTACAGCGGCTTCCACATGACGGCGCGCGTCTTGGCCACTGACCGTGGCCAAGATCTCGACGCCATGCAGAAACGGATCGGGATCCGGCCCGGCGCGCTTCGTCGGTTTGTCCGGCCTTGGTGTTTTCGCGGACATGTCCGCCAGACTCAGCACCGGTCCCTTGTCTGCCCACGCTTCCGACTTTACACGGACGGCCAGCAGCGCCCCTTCAGTCACGGCGGCCGCACGCGTTGGCTCCATCACGCCGTCTATGGTCAGGCCGAGATCAACGAACCAGCCGCGGTTTCCGGGCATCCTTGCCTTCACCCTGCCCCACCAGATCTCGTCCAGCCTGGCCCGCTGGCCGCGCTCGCTCCAGCGCTCGACCTCAAGGCGGAATGGCCGGCCTGATGCATCGAGCAGCGCGCGGCGGTACTCGCCCACGGCATCGTCGATGCACAGCGTCGCTTTCACGTCCGCGCGCTCCAGCGTCGTGCCACCGGATAGCCGAGGCCCTCCAGCAGCGATGCGCTTTCATAGAGGGGCAGGCCCACGACGGCGGAATACGATCCCGACATTCCGGTCACGAAGCCGCCCGCGATTCCCTGGATGGCGTATCCGCCTGCCTTGCCCTTCCATTCACCCGAAGCGATGTACCCCTCGACCTCAGTGCGCACGAGACGCTTGAACGTCACTCGGCTCTCCACCACCCGTGACGCCTCGCGCCCATCCGCCGCCAGCACCACCACGGCCGTGATCACATCGTGCGTGCGACCGGACAGCAGATCGAGACACGCACGCGCCTCCGCCTCCACCTCCGCCTTCGGCAACACCCGTCGCCCGACGGCCACGACCGTATCCGCCGACATAATAAAGCTATGAAACGCTGGCGCTGTAGTAGAGCCGAGGCGCTCGCGCGCAGCCCGTCCCTTGCTCACCGACAACCTAAGGGCCAGCTGCCGCGGTCGCTCGTCACGCAGCGGCGTTTCGTCGATGTCGCTTGCAATGACCTCGTCAGGCTTCAGCCCGATCTGCTCAAGCAAAGCAAGCCGCCGCGGGCTCGCGCTGGCGAGCGCAAGGCGTGCCTGACCCTCGCTGGCGGAGGTCACTTGAAGCGGTAGGTGATGCGCCCTTTGGTAAGGTCGTAAGGGGTCATCTCGACGAGCACCTTGTCGCCTGTGAGCACGCGGATACGGTTTTTCCGCATCTTTCCAGCCGTATGCGCAATGATTTCGTGGTCGTTAGAGAGCTTCACCCGGAACGTGGCGTTGGGCAGAAGTTCAACGATCGTGCCTTCAAACTCAATAAGTTCTTCCTTCGCCATGCAACTCCCTTTGGTGGCGGTTCGTCTTGCAGGCGCCCCTATACACGCTTTCCTGGGGATTCGTCGATTCCTTGAGAAAATCAGCTTCTGGCGTGAAGCGCACACACCAGGGTGAACAACCTGCGCGCAGTATCGAAGTCCACCTCCGCCTTATCTAGCAGTCTTTCCGCCAGAACCTGCGATCCTTCATTGTGAAGTCCGCGCCGCCCCATATCGATCGCCTCGATCTGCGAAGGCGTCGAGTTGCGGATTGCGTCGTAGTAACTGTCGCAGATCATGAAATAGTCCTTGATCACCCGGCGCAGCGCCGTCAGCGACAGAAGCAGCCTTCGGACCGGCGATCCGTCTTGTTCAGAAATGTCAAACGCCAGCCGGTTGTCGATTAGCGACAGCACCACGTTGTAGGGCCCACCCTCGTGCCCGATGACCTTGAAGTGGTTGCTTTCGAGCAGATCGAAGATCGCCACTTTCCGCTCGTGGTCCGCATCGGGCCCTGCAGGCGCCAGGCTTTTTTCATCGATCTCGATGGAGGCGATGTGCGGGGTGTCTGTCATCCCTCGCCCCTGCGGATTGAGACCGACAGCTTGTGCGCCGGCAAACCTTCCGCCTGCGCCAGCGTTTCCGCAGCGCTCGCGAGATGACGAAATCCCCGCTCGCTGATCCGCTGGATCGAAGTGCGCTTCATGAAGTCGAGCACGGAAAGCCCTGATCCAAACCGCGCGGCTCCCGATGTCGGCAGAACGTGGTTCGAGCCGGTGACATAATCCCCAAGGGCTTCCGGCGCCCAGCGGCCAAGGAAAATGGCGCCCGCGTGCCGGATATCCTTCGCGATCGTATCGGGTTCGGCCACAGCAAGCTCGACATGCTCAGGCGCTATCTGATTGACGATCTCAGCTGTCTTGCTCGGGTGTGCGATGACGATCGCCCCGTAGTCCTTCCAGGCTGTCGCAATTGTTTTCGCGGTCGCCAGCGTAGCAAGCTGCAAATCAATCGCGGCCTCAACTTCCGAAGCCCAGTTCGCGTCGTTGGTAATCAGGATCGACTGCGCCAATGGATCATGTTCGGCTTGGGACAACAGATCAGCCGCGATCCATTCCGGTTTGTTCTGATTGTCCGCCACTACTGTGATTTCGGATGGCCCCGCGATGGTATCGATCCCGACGTCGCCAAACACGATGCGCTTGGCTGCCGCCACGAATGCGTTGCCCGGTCCGACAATCTTGTCGACCGGACGAAGCCGCCCCGCGCCATAAGCCAGCGCCGCCACGGCCTGTGCGCCGCCTATGGGGTAAAACTCTGTCACGCCAGCCCGCACTGCTGCATAAGCCACTGCTGGGCTGAGTTTTCCGCCCGGAACTGGCGACGTCATCGCGATGCGCTTGACGCCTGCCGCCTTCGCCGGAACGGCGTTCATCAGGACGGAGCTGGGATAGCTCGCGCGTCCGCCCGGAACATAAAGGCCAACCGCGTCCACCGCCGTCCAGCGCCAGCCAAGTTCTAGACCCGCTTCGTCCGTAAACGTGTGATCCTGCGGTTTCTGCTTGGCGTGATAGGCCTCGATCCGACCCGCGGCAAAATCCAGCGCCTCACGCACATCCGGGCTGCAACGCTCCGACGCCTCGAACAGTTCAACACTCTCCGAACTCAGCGTCTCCGGATCAATTACAACCCCGTCAAAACGCCTGGTGTGAGCCGCGACCGCCTCGCCGCCACGCTCGCGCACGTCGCGTACGATGACGAATGTTGCTGCATGCACGTCCTCGGTGCCCTGCGCACGGCGCAGCGACAGGAACTGCGCGAACTTATCCGCGAAATCCGCTAGCGTCGCATCGAACCGGCGCACGCTCATGATCGGTTCTTCTCGTGATCGGGTTTGCGGCGCGTCGGCCAGCCAGGCCCGATATCGGCCAGCGTCACATCAATGCACTCGACAGAAAGCTGGATTTGCGTGGCGCCTGCAAAAACAAGCGTGATCGTCCCGCCGGGCGGTTCTAGCTCTGCTTCGAACCGGATATCGATCAAGGCATGCACAGCGTCGATATCCTTCGAGACGCCACGGCTGCGGACACGCTGCACGCCCGCAAAGGCCAGCACGGCGCGAGACCGGTAGAAGGGCATCCGCTTGCCCGCCAGTTCCCATTGAAAGCGGTTGATCTCAAGGCCGAAAGCTCGCGAGCGCGCGTCGAACTTTAGGTCCTCCGGCTTGAGGAGGCTGTCCTGGACGGCGGCCGCGATGACCCCGAGGCCCTCGACGTCCTCCGCCAGCAGTTTCAAAACGCCTGATGGCATCGACAATTCCGCACTCATAGGCATAGCCCGTCGCAAAGGCGCGACCGACGTCCGGACGGACCTCCCTAGACCAGATTGCCGGAAGGCTCCAGCGCCACAAAATGCTAAGGTATCAGGCAGAATCGCCCTGCCGGGTGATCTTTGCCCCGCAGCGGCCAAGCTTCTCTTCCAACCGTTCGAACCCGCGATCGAGGTGGTAGATCCTGTTCACCGTGGTCTCGCCTTCCGCCACCAGGGCGGCGATGACAAGGCTGACTGACGCTCGCAGGTCCGTGGCCATTACGGGCGCGCCTTTCAGCTTGGGAACACCCTTCACGATAGCCTCGTTGCCGCGCACGATGATGTTTGCGCCCAGCCGGCTGAGTTCGGGCGCATGCATGAAGCGGTTCTCGAAGATGTTCTCGCGGATTGTGCTGGTTCCTTCCGCAATGGTCATCAGCGCCATGAACTGAGCCTGCAGGTCGGTAGGAAAGCCCGGATGCGGACGGGTGTCTATATCGACCGCCACCAGTCCACCGCCATTGCGCTTGATCCGCAGCCCCTTGGGTTCGACTTCGACGGTGACACCCGCCTTGCGCAAGGCGTCGATCAAGGCCCCGAGATCTTCCGCTCGGGCGCCATCAAGGAATACATTCCCCCCCGTGGCCGCCGCAGCGATGGCAAACGTGCCCGCTTCGATACGATCTGCGATGACGTCGTGACGGGTTCCGCTCAACCTGGCGACGCCCTGGATATGAATGGTCGGCGTGCCGTAGCCAGTGATCTTGGCGCCGCAGCTGTTCAGGCAGATCGCGAGGTCGCCAATCTCCGGCTCGCAGGCCGCGTTCTCGAGAGTGGTCTCGCCATCCGCCAGCACGGCCGCGAGCATCGCGTGCTCGGTGGCCCCGACGGAGACGAACGGGAAATTGATATGCGCACCCTTGAGGCCGCGCAGAGCCGCAGCCTTCACATAGCCTTCCTCGATGACGATATCAGCGCCCATCGCCTCGAATGCCTTGAGGTGAAGGTCCACCGGCCGCGCGCCAATGGCGCATCCGCCCGGCAGCGACACCGTCGCATGCCCCACGCGCGCCAGCAGCGGCCCGAGCACGTTGAAAGTCGCCCGCATCTTCCGGACGAGATCATAGGGTGCGATGGTCGAGGTAATGTTTGCCGCATCCATCCTGCACAGCGCTTCTCCGGTCGGCCATTCGACGACGACGCCGAGGTTCTGCAGCAGCTTCGCCATGAAGCGCGTGTCAGCCAGGTTCGGCATCGATGTCAGCACCAGCGGCTGTTCGCACAGCAGCGAAGCAGCCATCAGCTTGAGAGCCGAATTCTTGGCGCCGGAAATCGGGATACGGCCCTCCAACGGGCCGTTCGGGAGAATCGAGAGCTTGTCCATGGCCCACGGTTATGAGGCCGATTTCGGCGGCGACAAGGCGCGCTTCCCTCTATTCCCGGTCCGGTTTGGGCTTTCCGGAGGTATTGTGTTCCTCGGGCCGCCCAACCGCTTTCCGGCGCTTAAGATTTGCCCGTAACGCTGCGGCCAGCCGCTGTTCACGCAGCTGAGCCGCCGTAGATCGTTTTGGTGGGCTTTCCGGGGGATTCCGCGACATGATCGCCTCAATAACACCTCCTCTTCCCAATAGGAGGTGTTTCCGTTATGCGGACGCCTCCGCTTCTGGCGGAACGCTGCCGTAGCTCAGTGGTAGAGCGCATCCTTGGTAAGGCTGAGGTCGGGAGTTCAATCCTCCCCGGCAGCACCAGCGTCCCTTTCGCGATCGCTATTTCGCGCCGGGGCAAGGAGTACAGCCAATCTATAACAAGTTCCGCAAACTTGATCCGGCGGTCGAACGAGCTGTGGTCGGTCGCCTCGTGCTTCGTCGTTCCATTTCTACCGGCATGACTAACGGCGCGAACCAGCGCATCGGTCCCCGGCACCAATCCGTCGTCCGATGACAGAACCACCAAGGGAATCTCCGCGAGACCCGTGGACGTCGTGCTCATGGAAAGTGCCTTCCCGCCTGCCGCCAGTTCGTCCGCCATCTTCTCGGGCGTTGTGACCAGCGTCTTTGCGTTCGCCGAAGCCGCCTGCACCGCCTGGTCGCGCGGCTGGTCACCGAGCTTCGCCATGTCCGCCGCCGAGATCAGTGCCACGCCCTTCAGTTGTGGATCCTTCGACGCCGCAAGCGCCGTCGCCCATCCACCCAGGCTATGTCCAGCCAGTGCAATGCGTGTGGGATCGATGCCACACCTTGCGGCGACCCCAGGCCGACGAAGTCACGCGATGACGCAGGCTGCAGCATCCTCAGGCGCCTGCACGAAATCGAACTCGCCTGGACTGCCCCAGCTGCCGCTATAATTTATGGTAACGGCATTCCATCCTGCACGCTGCACCGCCCGAGCAAGGTCGAGGTTCTTTTCGTTCCCTAGCCAACCATTACAGATCACCGGCGTCGGGTGTGTGTCAACTCCGCTGGCGAGATAGGCGACGCCGTTGATCTCAAAGCCGCCTGAAGGGATGTGCAGCACCTCCATCCGCGCCGGATCCGGGTCTCGCGCAACGGGTCCGTCAGCGTAGCCGGCGCTGACGCCGTCTGGCATGCGCCAATCAGCAAGACAGCGGTGAACATCGCAACAACCAGCCTGCGCATCACGCCTCCTGAACGGTTTTGCCGCCCTAGCCATCGACCTGCGCGTCAGGAGACATCGCCTTGAGGCGCGCGACATCCTCGTCCGTCATGAAGATTTCCAGCTTCAAGTCGTTGTCGCCAGACAGCATCTCCGAAGAGACCTCATAACTTTTATGCAGCCAGGCATGCAGGCGTCCGTCTGCGGCCGGAATGACCACCCTGCGCGGCTTTCGATTGCGGAACAGAGCTGCTTCGATGTGAAAGAGCAGTTCGTCCGTCCCCTGCCCTGTCAACGCCGATACCATCAGCGCAGGCGGATTGTGTCCGGCAGCACGCTTGGCGAGAACCTCGCGGGTCGCGCCGTCCAGCGCATCGGCCTTGTTCCACACCTCGATCATCGGCGGCCGATCCAACCCTGTCTCCGCCGAGAGCTGTTCGAGGATCGTATCGACGTCATGCGCCTGATACTCTGTGTCCGGGTGGGCGATGTCACGCACATGGAGCAACAGGTCCGCCTCCATCGCCTCTTCCAGCGTTGCGCGGAATGCGGCGACCAGCGTCGTCGGCAAGTCGGTGATGAAACCCACCGTATCAACCAGCGCGATACGGCGGCCAGACGCCGCGATGATCTCACGAGCCGTCGGATCCAGCGTCGCGAAGGGCATATCAGTGGCGAGCACGTCAGATGACGTCAGCCGATTGAACAGCGTAGACTTGCCAGCATTGGTATAACCCACGATCGCCGCCACGGGCGCCCCGCGCCGGGCCCTGCCCTCGCGCTGCAGCCTGCGGGTGCGGCGCACGTCTTCCAGCTCGCGCTTGAAGCCGGCGATGCGTTTGTCCAACAAGCGCCTGTCGGTTTCGAGTTGCGATTCACCGGGGCCGCCGAGGAAGCCGAAACCACCGCGCTGGCGTTCAAGGTGGGTCCAGGTGCGCACCAGCCGTGAGCGTTCATAAAGCGAGCGCGCCATCTCGACCTGCAAGCGGCCTTCCGCGGTGCGCGCGCGAAGACCGAATATCTCGAGTATGAGCCCGGTCCGGTCGACCACCTTGAGCTTGAGGTCCATCTCGAGATTGCGCTGCTGCACCGGCGTAAGCGCGCCATCGATGATGAAGAGCGTTACGCCCTCATTCTTGAAACGCCGCGATAGCGCCTCAAGCTGCCCGGCGCCCAGAAGGCGCGCGGGATGTGGCTCACGAACGTTGAGCTGTTCGGCGAACGCAAGCTTGACCCCCAGCGCCTCCGCCAATCCCTGGCTTTCTTCAAGCCTGGACCGCGCAACGTCGGCGCCGCCGATGACAGGCAGAACGACCGCGGCGATGTCTTCAGGTGGCCGGCGATCGATCAGGTCTTTCGGCAATCAGTCCTCGTCTTCATTCTCAAAGAGATTGACCGGCGCGTTGGGCGCGATGGTTGAGATGGCGTGCTTGTACACCAGTTGGGGCGGGCGTCCCTCGCCTTTGAGCAGAACGCAGAAATTATCGAACCAGGTCACGATACCCTGGAGCTTCACGCCATTCACAAGGAATACGGTCAGCGGTGTTTTCCCCTTCCGTACGGCGTTGAGGAAAATGTCCTGGAGGTTTTGTTTCTTGTCAGACGACATGGATATTCCGAGCCTTCTTTGCTGGGGCCTTGCCTGACGTTTAACGCTTCCAGAGTGCAATGAGCAATGCCTTGCCCCGGAGCCTTTGCGTCGCGGGTGGTCACGCCCCAACGAACATCATGTAATCCAACTAGCGCCTGGTCGGCTCTGGGGCGTGGCGAAATGTTCCAGCGGGAGAGTTACCCCCTGGCGGACTTACCCCTGGGGTTCCTTCATGCTCAAGCCGGTATCAACGCCCAGCGCCTTGAGCTTACGGTGCAACGCCGACCGCTCCATGCCGATGAAAGCGGCCGTCCGGGAGACATTCCCGCCGAACCGCGTGATCTGCATAGCGAGGTATTCCCGTTCGAAATGCTCGCGCGCATCACGCAGCGACATCGAGATCATTTGCATGGAACCCGCTGCGGAAGCCCCGCCGCCCTTGGCGTCGCTGGGCAGGTGCTGCGCCGTGATCGGTCCCGGCGGCTCGCCATTTGCCAGGATTAGTAGGCGCTCAACAACATTGCGCAACTGCCGCACGTTGCCAGGCCATTCGCTTGCCTGCAGCACAGCGACTGCGTCTTCGCTGAAGGGGCGGGGTTGAAGGCCGGTCGCATCCGCCACACGCTGGACGAAGTAGTCTACCAGGCCGGGAATGTCCTCGCGGCGCCGGTCGAGCGCCGGCACGTCAACCGGAACCACGTTGAGACGATAGTAAAGATCTTCACGGAACCGCCCGGCTTGGATTTCAGAGCGAAGATCTCGCGCCGTCGTCGAGATCACCCGAACGTCTACCGTGACGTCATCACGCCCATTGCGCCGGCGGAAGCGCTGGTCGACCAGCACGCGAAGAATGCGAGTCTGCGCTACAAGTGGCATGTCGGAAATTTCGTCAAGCAGAAGCGTGCCCGCGTGCGCCTGTTCGAATAGCCCGATCTTCGGCGCCTTGCCGTCCCCGAACTCCTCGCCGAACAGCTCACCTTCCACACGCTCCGGATCGATCGCGGCAGCGTTCACAACGACGAACGGGCCGGAACCGCGGTTCGACCTTTCGTGGATTAGCCTGGCGACGAGATCTTTCCCCGAACCCGGCGGACCCGAAATCATGATCCGGCTATTTGTCGGCGCGATCTTGTCGATCAACCCGGTCAGCTGCGCCAGGACGCCCGATCGTCCCACCAACTCATGCGACGAAACCGAATGCGCCCTGAGGCGTGAATTCTCGCGCTTAAGCGCGGCATTCTCCATCGCGCGCTGAATGGTTACGATCAGCTTCTCGGCCTTGAAGGGCTTCTCCAGATAGTCATAGGCTCCGCGCCGGATCGCTTCGACAGCGGTCTCGACTGTGCCGTGGCCTGAGATTACGACGACTGGCAGGAATGGGTCCATCTCCTTGAGAAGCGAGAGGATGCCGAGCCCGTCGAGATCCGATCCCTTCAGCCAGACATCAAGCACCACAAGGCGCGGCGCTCGCGTTCGAACCGCCGCAAGTGCGTCAGTCGAATTGCCCGCCGTTCGGACCATAAAGCCTTCATCCTGCAGGATTCCTCCAACAAGCTCTCGGATGTCTGCTTCATCGTCGACGACCAGGATTTCAGCGGCCATCAGGCTACTCCTTCACCGGCATATGCCGCAGGTTCTTCAATATGTTTAGGCTGAACAGGCATGCGAATATCGACGCGGGCGCCCGATGAGACGAGCTCATTGTCGCCCAGCCATATCCGTCCGCCGTGATCCTCGACAATGCGTGTCACGATTGCGAGGCCTAGCCCGACGCCATTTTTGCGCGTCGTCACATAGGGCTCGAGAAAACGCTCGCGATCCTGCGCCGGGAATCCCGGTCCGTTATCGCGTATCGTCAGCTGTACCTCGTCGCCATCCTCGAGAACATCGATCGTCACGGAGCCGAATTTAGCGCCGCCTTCCAGCTTACGCTCCACCGCTTCCGCCGCATTCTTCACGACATTAGTCACAGCCTGCGCCAGCATGCGTTCGTCGCCAAGGATCACGATGGGATGCGCCGGTGCGTTGACGGACACAGCGATCGCAGGCGTCGCCATGCGTTGCGCGAAGGCAACCGCCTTCGCCATGTCTACCAAGTTGAACTCGCCGAATGTTGGCTTCGGCATACGAGCAAAGCCAGAGAATTCCTCGACCATGCGGCCAATATCTGCGACCTGGCGGGTGATCGTGTCGGTGCACCGCTCGAACGTCTCGCGATCGGTCGTGATCTGGCTTGAGAAACGGCGGCGCAACCGCTCGGCTGAAAGCTGTATCGGCGTGAGCGGATTGCGGATCTCGTGCGCTATACGGCGCGCCACGTCCCGCCACGCGGCCTGCCGCTGCCCGAGAACAAGCCGCGTCGTGTCGTGGAAGGTGATGACCGCTCCAGCCCCATCATACTCCGGCGCCACACGCACCTGTAGATGCATCGTACCGCCTTCGGTCGGTCGCTTGAAGCTGGTGTCGACCGACTGCCCGGTCTCGATCGATCGCCGCGACGCGCTCACGAATTCCTCGGCGACCCGTGCAAGTGGCGTCAGTTCGCCCGGGCGATAGACAAATCCCAACAGCGTCTGGGCCGATGCATTGGCGATCGTGACCTTGAGGTCCTTGTCGACCCGGATGACGCCAGCCTCGACGCCCGCAAGCACCGCCTCGATGAACGCCGATCTCGCCTCGGCGTCGATCCGCCCCCGATCCAGCGCGGCGGTCTGCCGAGACAGGCGATCCGTCATCTCGTTGAAGGCATCCGCTAGATCCGCGATTTCGTCGCGCACCGATGGCTTCAGTATGCGCACTGAAAGGTCGCCGTCGCGAACCGCTCGCGCCGCGCCGGCCAGCGCACCAATCGGCATCGCGATGCGTGACGCTGCTGTCATGCCCAGCCATGCGGTGCCCAGCAACATGAGAAGCGACGCTTCAATATACGAAAGGGTCAGCACCACCGCGAGACTGTTTCGCCGCGCTTCGGCCTCCCGCAATCGGCGGTTGTCGGCGTCGATCAGCGCAAGGCGCTGGCTGAGCATCGGCGGGATCGGCCGCGAAACATAGAGATAAGCATCCGGATAGGCTTTCAGCCGGACGAACGCGATGACCTCATTCTCATCGACGATCCCTCCGACGGCGCCCTCTTCGGCATCCCTCCACCACTTCTCTGTCGGAATACGGAACGGAAGCGCGCCAGGACCAACCCATTCGCTGATCCGGTTGTGGTCGGACGATAGGATGGCGGCGCGCGCGAAGTCCCGGAACTGAGCTTGTCCCCCGAGGAGGTCGACCCGGAACGATTGCGGGTTTTTGTCGAGCGCGCTGACATAATCCGGCGTATTGAGGTCGTTGACCATCGCGGCCAGCTCTGTGGTCGCATCGTCCTTCACATCGTCCACGGACGCTCTGGCAGCCGCCTGCGCGTTCACCACCACGTTCCGCACAGGCTCACCAAACCAGGCCTCGACACTCCGGTTGATCGCCACAGCCAGGAACCCGGCGACAATCACCGTCGGGATAGCCGCCGCCGCCGAGAACAGGACGATGATCCTGAGGCGAAGACGGGCCCCGCCGTGCGTTTCGCGATTCTCTTTCACCAGCCGATAGACCCGAAGGCCAAGCACCGTCGCGATCCCGGCGATCAGGATAAGGTTCGCGATCAGAAGCCACAGCAGTCCCGGCTGCGCCGCGGCGCCAGGGCTGGAGTCAGTGATGGCAAGATAGGTCGCGCCAGCTGCGACCACCGCCGCGAGCCCAAAAAGCACTTTGAACGTATTCGAGGTGGCTCTTCCGACCCGAGACCGCGCTTCGGTCATTGTGGCAGTGTCAGGCATTCACTCTACCCGTTCGCCTGATAGCCGCCGCCTTCCCCCTGACTGACGGAGGCAGCATCCATACAGGGCTGCGATATCTACGTCCTGCAAAACCGCCCCCGCACTTGGCTGCGGCGGATCAGCAACACAGTGTGACAAGCAGAGCACAGACTGATGCTGTGATGCAACAGCCTTCAGCTGCTGGGTGGCAAATACTCGCGCAAGACGGCCTGTGGAAAACTCGGAGTTCGCCCGACAGGCGAAACGCTAATTGTCTCCCGCAACGCCCAGCCCGTTGATCTTGGAGCGTAGCGTATTGCGGTTGAGTCCCAGAAGGGCCGCCGCCCGCACCTTGTTGCCGCTGGTGGCAGCCAGCGCCAGCTTGATAAGCGGCCGCTCTACCTGCTCGATAACCGTCTGATAGATCTGCCCCCCTTCGGGGTCATTGTCCGGATCGGCCGACAGAGCCGAGATAAAGTGCCGCGAAAGCAGTGCTTCGATCTCCGCCTCGAATTCGCGTTCGCCCGCCACCGTTCGCGTGCTGGACCGGAGTTCCCGTTCAACCTCCCGTGCGGAGATGATCGGCTCGGGGCTCAGCGCAGATAGGCGCCGGATCACGTTCTCAAGCTCCCGGACGTTGCCCGGCCAGTCGTAAGCAACCAGCAGATCAAAAGCGCTTTTGTCGAGCTGTTTTTCGGGCAACCCTTCCTTCTTCGCGCGAACAAGAAAGGCCGACGCCAGATCGGGAATGTCTTCCTTCCGCTCGCGCAGCGGCGGCAGCTGCAGCGCCACCACGTTCAGCCTGTAATAGAGATCTTCCCGGAACAAGCCCTGATCGACCAGCGAGCGCAGGTCGTGCTTGGTCGACGCAACGATACGAACGTCGAGATCGTCGCCTGATGATGCGAACCGCCCGTCCTGAAGGAAGCGCACAAGACGCGTTTGTGCTTCCAGAGGCATGTCGCCGACCTCGTCCAGGAACAACGTGCCGCCATCGGCTTCGCTGACCTTGCCGCGACGCTTGCCATTACTGTCGCGACCGCCGCCAAACAGTTCGTCTTCGACCTGATCGCGCTGCAGGGCCGCGAGGCTCACCGCCACGAACGGTCCCGACTTGCGTTTGCCGAGCTGGTGGATCGCGCGCGCGGCCAAGTCCTTGCCCGTTCCGCTTTCACCTTCGATGAGAACCGTCAGGTCATTGTTCATCACGCGCGCAATGACGCGGTAGACCGATTGCATCGGCTTGGATCGGCCGATCAGCGGCAGCGCTTCGTCCTTCTCGGCGCGGCGCCCCGTCATGTCCCGCCCGCGCGAAGGCTTCTTCTGCAAAGCCCGCCGGACTGTCTCGGCCAGCTTGTCGATATCGAAAGGTTTGGGAAGATAGTCGTAGGCCCCATGATCAGACGCCATCGCGGCGGTGAGCACGGTCGACTGGGCGGAAATCACGATGATCGGCAGTTCCGGCCGGGTCCTGCGTATCTGCGGCAGCAGATCAAAGATCGACTCGTCCGGCATGTAGACGTCAGTGATCAGCAGGTCGCCCTCGCCCGCCTGGATCCAGCGCCACAGCGCAGACATCGTGTTGGTGGCCCTGACGTGATAGCCCTCCTGCGCCAGCGTCTGGGAGATAACGAGCCTTACGCTCGCATCATCATCCGCAACCAGGATTGTCGGACCGCTCATTTGGCCGCTCCTTTTTGGCGCGCAATTGGGAAGAGCAGACGCAGGGAGGCGCCGCTTGTGCTGTTATCAAGCACCACGAAGCCGCCGTGGGCCTGCATGATCTCGGCGACGACAGCGAGACCGATGCCCGCGCCGCCGGATTTGGTGGTGAAGAAAGGCTCGAACACACGCGCCACAGTCGACTCCGGCACGCCTGGCCCGTTGTCAGTGACAGAAATCTCGAGCGCACCCCGCGCACGCGGGCCATCACGTCCGGCGAACCTGAAGCCTGCGCGATAGCGAGTCGTCACTGAAATTCGCGCCTGCTTGTTCGCGTTGCTCACCGCTTCCACGGCGTTCTTCACGAGGTTCAGCGCCGCCTCATGCAGATGATCGGGGTCAACCTCAATCTCCGGCAGAGACGGGTCGTAAAGCACGTCGAACCGCGCATTGGCCCCAAAACTTGCCTTAGCGAGATCAATCACGCTGTCGAGCACAATGTGAACGTTAGTGATGCGCGTCCGCGGTGAGAAGAAGGTCTCGAATGCCGTGAACCTGTCCACGATCCGGTGGATGCGCGCGCCCTCTTCGCGGATCAGAGACAGAAGCGGTTGTTGTTCATCGCTTGCCTGCCGCGCCAGCAGCTGGGCAGCGCCGACAATACCAGCGAGCGGGTTCTTCACCTCGTGCCCAAGCATCCGCGCGATGTGCGCGAACGCGTTGACCTCCGCATTCGTCTCATCCTGCGTGTTACGCGTTATAGGCAGGAAAGTAAGTACCAGCCCGCCATCGTCGCCATCCGGCGACGCCGAAACGTCCAGGTCGATCGGCGCGATGTGCGGACTGCCCACCCGAATGGAACGCCCTGACATGACGCCGCCCTCGCGCCGTGCACGTCCAATGAAGTCAAGCAGCGGAGCATCCGCCGGCAGCAGGTCCGTTAGCGGCCGCCCGCGAAGCAATGGCGCCGAACGCTGCAACAACGTCTCCGCTGCGGGGTTTACGAAGCTCACCGCGTCCCGCCGCGATAGGCCGATCACCGCGAATGGCAGCGCATCCAGAACGCGCACCGCTGCAGAAGTGGGATCCGGAAACGTCGTGATCATGCGGCCTCCCTCCTGTTGGTCAGTGCAATCACAAGCGCACCCTTAAGCATCATTGACGATTCTAGCAGGCATAACGATGTGCGGACGTCCGCCATCGCCGGCAACCCAAGATCTTCACACCAGGCATCAACGAACGCGGCGATGTGCTTGCGCACCACGCGCACGCCCAGGCGCTCGCCATAGAGCATTGCCGAGCGATCAATCTGCTGCAGCATCGACGTTAGCTTTTCATCCTGAGTGGGCTCGCGATACGGCGTGCCGAACAGCGCATTCGCGATCTGCGCCACACGCCACGGCCGCCCCTGGGCGCCCCGCCCGATCATGACACCTGCCGCGCCCGACTGCTCCATCGCGTGACGCGCGGACGCCTCGTCCTCGATGTCGCCATTTGCGATCACCGGGAGGTTGATCGCCTCCACCACAGCCGCGATCCGCCTCCAGTTGGCCTGGCCCGTATAGAACTGCATCCGCGTGCGGCCGTGCACTGTCACCATCCGTGCGCCCTCGTCCTCGGCGATGCGTGCAATCTCTGGAGCGTTCAGCGCAGCCTCATCCCACCCCAAACGCATTTTTACCGTCACCGGTAGTTTCGTGCCAGCAACCGTGGCCGCTATGAGCTGACGCGCCAGCTCGGGCTCGCGCATCAGCGCGCAACCGGATTGCCCGCCCGTGACCTTTTTCGCGGGGCAGCCCATGTTGATGTCGATGATGTCAGCGCCCGCTGCTTCTGCCAGCTCTGCGCCGACACGCATCCAATCCGGTGCGCGGCCAGCGAGCTGAACAATGAAGGGGCCCGATCCATGGTGCGGCGCAGCGCGTCGAACGAACTCCTCGGTCTCGCGGGCGAGCTCCGCACCCGCAACCATTTCGGTCACCACCGCTGGCGCTCCGAAGCGATCAGCCTCGCGCCTAAAGGGGGCATCAGTTATGCCCGACATTGGCGCCAGGAAAACCGGCGCAACGATCTGGACTTCTCCCACGCGGAACACGAAACAGTCTCTCCACACCCACGCAAGTGCCTATTCTTTAGGCATATTTAAGCTTATACTTAGACATCAGCCGTGAGAAGTCGTCAACATGCACAATCACGAGGCGTTTTCGACCGAAAAGGTAGGCGCGATCATCGTGGCGGCAGGCTCCGGGTCGCGGCTGGGAGGGGCAGAGCCGAAGCAGTTCGTTGCCCTTTGTGGCAAGCCCATGCTTCTTTGGAGCGTGGAGACCATGCTGCGCTGCAATAATCTTGCAGTGCTGGCGCTGGTCGTCCCGGGCGGCGAAGAAGCCCGCACCCGCCAGATTTTGCCCGCCGACATTCGGATACGCATCGTCGCAGGCGGCGCCTCGCGCACCGAGTCGGTCCGCAACGGCCTCGCCGCACTGGCTGGACAGAAGGTGCTAAAAGTCCTGATCCACGACGCCGCCCGCCCAGGCCTGAGCTTGAACGTGATCGACGAGCTTCTCACGGCTCTCGACACCGCTGACGCCGCGGCCCCCGCCTTAACAATCGCCGACGCCCTGAAGTCCAGCCCTTTGGTTCGTTCTGTAGCGCGCGACGGCGTTGTCCGCGTCCAGACCCCGCAGGCCTTCCGCTGGCAAACGATCTCCAAAGCCTACGCCTCCGCTGCGACCTCAGCCGTCGACGACCTCGCCCTGGTCGAGGCAGCCGGCGCGAAGATCACGCTGACGTCGGGCCGGCATGAGCTTATGAAAGTCACCTATCCGGAGGATCTCGACGTGGCGGAGAAACTGATCGGCAGACCCGCCCTGCGCGTTGGAACAGGCTTCGACGTCCACGCCTTCGAACCCGGCGACGCCGTCATTCTCTGCGGCGTCCGCATCCCGCACTCCAAAAAACTCGAAGGCCACTCCGACGCCGACGCAGGCTGGCACGCTCTCACCGACGCCATCCTTGGCGCTCTCGCCCTTGGCGACATCGGCGACCACTTCCCGCCCTCTGATCCGCAATGGAAGGGACATGCGTCAGTCAATTTCCTCCAGCACGCCGTGAAGCTCGCGCAAGGCCGCGGCTACCGTCTCGCCAATGCCGACATCACCATCCTCGCCGAGTGCCCTAGGATCTCGCCCTACCGCGAGGCCATGCGCGCCGCCACCGCGGAAGCCATGGGCGTCGCTATCGACGCCGTCAGCATCAAAGCCACCACCACCGAAAAGCTTGGCTTCGTCGGCCGTGAAGAAGGCATCGCGGCGCAGGCGGTGGTGTTGCTGTCACGCTGATAGAAGCGGAGGATGAGCACGCCCCGTCGGATCAGTATCCTTGTCACCGCGGCGATGTTTGGCATTCCGCTGCTAGTCCTGTGGAATGACGCCCGATGCAATTTCCTCATCTAAAACTGCGACGGGAAACGTGACTTCACATTATCCACGCGCGCGCCGGGCGGCACGCATTGGGCGGAGGGTCGCACGGAAGGCTCAGCGATACGCAGCGAGGTCACACTTTATAGATTTACCGACTATGATCCTGGCGTTCCCACTCCTCGGCAGCGATACTCGGCAGGTTCGTCGGTGTTCGAGTCTTATGCCAACGAAGGCTGCGGCCCGTTCAATGTCACTTTCGATCCCGCTCCGGGCGCTCAGTGCGATCTCCGCATCACCTGCCGGCTCAAATCCGATCTCTCGACGATCAATCCACTCTGGCAGGCCGTTAACGACAGGCGACAGTCCCGGCACGTAACGCTACCATTGCCGCTCTCGGCGGAGACACTCGATGTTCGACGAACACCTGCTGATGCTCGCCCGCCTCACGCTCGACGAGGCCCAGCAGGAGCGTCTCAAGATCGCGACGGCCGAAAGCTGCACCGGCGGTCTTATCGCCGGGCTGCTCACCGAGATCCCCGGCTCCTCCGCCACAGTCGAGCGCGGCTTCATCGTTTACTCCAACCGCGCCAAGGAAGAGATGCTCGGCGTGCCCGGCGATCTCATCGCTGACGCGGGCGCCGTCTCCGAGCCCGTCGCCCGCGCCATGGCCGAAGGCGCCCTGCAGCAATCCCGCGCCAATCTCGCCGTTGCCGTCACCGGCGTGGCCGGCCCCGGCGGCGGCACGCCCCTCAAGCCCGTAGGCCTCGTCCACCTCGCCGTCGCCCGAGAGAACAAGCCAATCTTCCACCAGGCCATGCGCTATGGCGACATCGGCCGCGGCAGGATCCGCCGCGAAACCATCGTCGCCGCGCTGGAAATGCTCCGGACTATGATGGCTTGATTTTCATCTCGACGCACCACAGACGGCGCCGCCCTGCCGTGATCCCGCCATCAACGCCCGCGACTCCTCCAGACAACCCGGCCGGAAGAAGCAGGTTGCAAAGGAGATACAGATGCGTGTTGCGAACCTTCTCGTCATGAGCGCTGCGGCCATGCTGGTCTGGGCCTGCGCTTCCACTGATTTCCCCGTCAACTCCCCAACTCCGGCTTCCGTCGAAGTCGGGGGCAATGACTGCGCCGTTATGGCCGCAGTTGCGAAGGGGCATTACAAGTTCGGGCCGGACAACCCTGCCCCGCCCCTCAGGGGCCTGGGCGAACCAGGCTGGCGGCCCCGGTGCAACTGGGTCGGTTACGGCCTCGCCTTCTCGGATTACAACGACGTTCCCC